>CAZBVC010000006.1:0-76334 GCA_964495255.1 uncultured Oscillospiraceae bacterium | reverse complement strand
AGATCTCAAATCACGGAAAGCCTTTATTTACTTATCTTATTACACGCTTACTTATTAACCCTTGACATCAATACAACCGTCTCAACATGGCACGTTTGCGGGAACATGTCCACGGGCTGCACCGCCGTAAGGACGAACCCGTGCGCGGCGAGGTATTTACAGTCCCGCGCGAGCGTGGCGGGGTTGCAGGAAACGTATGCAACGCGCGAAACGCCGCTTTCCGCGATGGCGGAGAGCGCTTTTTCCTCGCAGCCCTTGCGCGGCGGGTCGAGCACGAGCGCGTCAAACGTTTGCCCCTCGGTAAGCAGACGGGGAAGCACGTCCTCCGTGTTGCCGCAGAGAAACGTTGCGTTTTCAACGCCGTTTGCCGCGGCGTTCTGCCTCGCGTCCTCGATGGCGGAGGGAACCTGTTCCACGCCGATGACGCGCTTGCAGCTTTTGGAAAGAAGCAGCGAGATCGTCCCAACGCCGCAATACGCGTCCAGAATCGTCTCGTCCGCCTTGGGTGAAAGCAACTCGATTGCCGCGCCGTACAGCGCGCGCGTCTGAACGGGGTTGATCTGCAAAAACGACTGCGGGCCTACGCGAAAGCGCAGATTGCCGATGGTCTCGGTAATGACCGCTTTGCCGCAAAGCAGCGTGAACGTTTCGCCGAATAAGACGTTTGTTTCCTTGTCGTTGCGGCTGTGGTATACGCTGTCGACGTTATCCAGCGCGAAAAGCAGCTCCTTTTGCTTGACGAGCGGGCCGCGCGTGACGACGACGGCCATGGTTTCGCCTTCAACGCTCGTTCTTGCCACAACGGCGCGCAGACAGCCGCGTTTCGTGGTTTCGTCATACGCCGCAACGTGATTCTCGTTTGCCCAGGCTGCCACGCGGGAAACGGCGTCCAGCACGCGTTCGTCCTGAATGGGGCAATCGGTAAACGGTACGAGCCGATGACTCCGCTCCGCGAAAAAGCCGTATGCCGCTGCGCCGCCGATCGGCGCGAACGGGAAGCTGCCCTTGTTGCGATAGTGCCATGGCTCGTCCATGCCGACGATCTCCCGAACGGGCGGGGCGACAAAGCCGCAGAGCCGCGTCAGCGCGTCAACAACCGCCTGCCGTTTGGCGCGAAGCTGGCTTTCATACGTCATATGCTGCATCTGGCAGCCGCCGCAGGGCCCGTATACCGCGCAGCGCGGCGAAACGCGGTCGGGCGAAGGCTCGATCAGCGATTGCACCTTGGCGATGGCATAGGACGGCGTAACCTTGATGATATGCGCCGTGACCTTCTCCTGCGGAAGCGCGCCCACGACGAACACGGTATAGCCGTCGATTCGACCGACGCCCTGTCCCTCGCTTGTCAACGCGTCGATGGTCAAAAGCACGTCGTCGTTGCGGGATACGGGCGGTTTTTTTTCGTTTTTCATACGTCTCCTTTGCGCGGTATTCGCGCCGTAACGATCTATTTGACGATCACGTTCGCCGAGCCGAAAAGCTGCTTTGCCTCGTCGGTAAACGCGGTTGAGATCTGAACGCGCAGGTTGTCGGGCGCGTTTTTGGCAAGCTTTTTGGACGCGTCGTACAGGATGACGGGGTTGCTGCCGGGATAGCGAGATAAAAGCGCCGCCGCTTTTTGCATATCCGCGGGGGCGAGCGTGTCAAAGCGGATATAGACGCTCAAAAATGCTTCTCCGAGCGGACGGATCTCGTCAACGAGCAGGGAGTTCACGCGCTCCTCGCGGATGTTCAGCTTGCCGCGCACATATACGGGCAAATCGTCCAGAAACAGCTTGCCGTATTGTTGCAGCGTGCGGGGAAACAAAACCGTCTCCACGCTGCCCGCCACGCCCTCCAAAACGGCATAGCCCATGAGCCCCGTGCCCGCGCGCGTCGGCTTTTGCTTGCATTGCGTGAACATGCCGCCAACGACGACGCTTGCGTTATCGGAAACGCCCGAAACGCCGTCCGCTTCGGAGAGCTGCAAAACGGTATACGACATACGATCAAGCTCCGCACCGAACGCGTCGAGCGGATGACCCGAGAGGTATAGTCCCGTGGATTCGCGCTCCTTGGCAAGCAGCATGGTCTGGTTCCATTCGGGCACGTTCGGAAGCGGGATGCCGACGCGTTCAAGCGCGGGCGCGTCGCCAAGGTCAAAGAGCGACATTTGCCCCGAATCGCGCTGCTTCTTCGCGGCCTGCGAGGCGTCCAGCGCGCGTTCGTACACGGCGAAATACTGCGCGCGTTTGCCGCCCATGGAGTCAAAACAGCCCGCCGAGATCAGCCCTTCGAGCAGACGCTTGTTCAGCCCGTCCACGCGGTCGCAAAAATCGAAAAAGTCGGTGAACGCACCGCCTTGCTCCCGCTCGCGCACGGTGTCCTCCATGACGGCGGCGCCGACGTTGCGCACGGCGGAAAGCCCGAAGCGAATCTTGCCGTCCTCAACGGAGAAGCGCGCGCGCGAATGGTTCACGTCGGGCGGAAGGACGGGGATTCCGTGCCGCCGCGCCGCATAAACGTATTCCGCGACCTTGTCCGCCGAGCCGACGAAGCTGTTGATCAGCGCCGTCAGAAACTCTACGGGATCATAGTATTTTAAGTATGCCGTGCGGTAGGCGAGCACCGCGTAGGCCGCCGCGTGGGATTTGTTGAACGCGTAGGACGCAAAGTCCATCATCTCGTCGAAGATACGGTTGGCGGTCTGCTCGGGCACGCCGTTTGCCATCGCGCCCGCGACGCCCTCCGTGCCGTGAACGAAATATTCGCGCTCCTTGGCCATCACGTCGTGCTTCTTTTTCGCCATGGCGCGGCGCACAAGATCGCTGCGTCCGTAGGAATAGCCCGCCAGCGAGCGCACGATCTCCATGACCTGCTCTTGATACACCATGCAGCCATAGGTCGTTTCCAAAATGGGTTCGAGCAGCGGGTGCTCGTATACGACCTCTGTGGGGTTGTGCTTGCCGCGCACATAGCGGGGGATCGAGTCCATCGGGCCGGGGCGAAAAAGCGAGATGCCCGCGATGAGATCCTCAAAGCAGTCGGGCTTGAGCTGCTGCATAAACTGCCGCATACCCGCGGATTCCAACTGAAAAACGCCGTCCGTATCCGCCGCTGCGATCATTTTGTAAATCGCGGGGTCGTCAAACTCCATTTTGCCGAAATCGGGCGGGGTTTTGCCGCTTTCCATAATAAACGTCAGCGCGTCGCGAATAACCGTCAGCGTGCGCAAGCCCAGGAAATCCATTTTGAGCAGCCCCAGCTCCTCCAGCGTGGTCATGGGGAACTGCGTGGTCAAAACGTCGTCGTTGAGTTGCAGCGGCACAACGTCCGTAATCGGCACGCCGGAAATCACGACGCCCGCCGCGTGCGTCGAGCTGTGGCGCGGCAAGCCTTCGAGCCGCAGGGAAAGGTCGATCACCTTTTTGGTCGTTTCGTCGGTTTCGTAAAGCGTTTTCAGCTCGGGCGAGATGGACAACGCGCGTTCAAGCGTCATGTTCAGTTCGGCGGGCACCATTTTGGAGAGCCTGTCCACGTCCGCATACGGCACGCGCAAAACGCGCCCGACGTCGCGAATGACCGCGCGCGCCGCCATCGTGCCGAACGTGATGATCTGTGAAACGTGTCCTTCGCCGTACTTCTCGGAAACGTAGTCGATAACCTCCTGCCGCCGCTCGTAGCAGAAATCGATGTCGAAATCGGGCATGCTGACGCGCTCGGGGTTCAGGAAACGTTCGAACAACAGGTTGTATTTGAGCGGATCGACGTCGGTGATGTCAAGGCAGTATGCCGCGAGGCTTCCCGCGCCGCTGCCGCGCCCGGGCCCGACCATGATGCCATGGGTTTTTGCAAAGTGGATAAAGTCCCAAACGATGAGAAAATAGTCGACAAAGCCCATCTGCTCGACCACGCCGAGCTCGTAGGAAAGGCGCTCGCGCACGGCGGCGTCCGCGTTCGGCAGCTTCTTTTGCAGCCCCTCGTTGCACAGCGCGCCGAGATAATCCGCGTTTTGCATACCGTTCGGCGCGGTGAACGCGGGCATACGGCGCACGCCGAACGCGATTTCCACGTTGCACTTTGCCGCAACCTCCGCGGTGTTTTGAATCGCCTCCGCGTCGTCGGGCAGGGCGGAACGCATCTCTTCCTCGGATTTGAGGTAAAACGCATCGCTCTGCATACGCATGCGGTCGGGCTCGTCCACAAACCGCTGCGTCTGAATGCAGAGCAGAACGTCCTGCGCCTCCGCGTCGTCGTTTGAAACATAATGCACGTCGTTTGTCGCAACGCATTTGATGCCGAGATCCGCCGCGATTTGCCTTAGCCCCGGCAAAACCGCCTTCTGCTCGGGCAGGCCGTGATCTTGCAGCTCGATATAGAAATCCGCGCCGAACATGCCCTGCAAGCGTTTTGCAAAGCCGAGCGCGAGGTCGTAGCGGTTTTTGAGCAGCGCCTGCGGAATATCGCCCGCAAGGCAGGCGGAAAGGCAGACAAGCCCCTCTGCGTGCTCGGAAAGCAGGTCGTAATCGATGCGCGGCTTATAGTAGAAGCCGTGTACGAACGCTTCGCTGGAAAGCAGCATGAGGTTTTTATAGCCGACGTCGTTTTTCGCGAGCAGAATGAGATGCGCGTATTCGCGGTCGAGCGCGCCGTCGCGGTCAAAGCGCGAACGCGGGGCGACGTATGCCTCCATGCCGAGGATGGGCTTGACGCCCTCCTTTTTGCACGCCTTGTAAAAGTCGATCACGCCGTACATCACGCCGTGATCCGTGATGGCAAGCGCCGTTTGTCCGAGTTCCTTGGCGCGCTTGACCAGCTCGGGTATGCGCGCCGCGCCGTCGAGCAGGGAGTATTGCGTATGAACGTGTAAATGCGTGAAATCAGCCATTTTCAATCTCCTCGGCGATGTGCATCAGCCTGAGCAGGCGGTGATTCATGCCGCTCTTGCCGATCTCCGCCATGTCGGCAAGCTCCTGCAAGGTGGCGTCGGGATGGTTCATGCGTAAAAGCGCGGCCTCGTAAAGCGGCGCGGGCAGGCTTTTGATCCCCATGTGCGTTTCGATTAGCTCGATCTTTCGCCGCTGTTCGGCGGAGGCGTTGACCGTCTTGCCGATGTTTGCCGTCTCGCAGTTGCTCGAACGGTTGACATAGTTGCGAAAGTCCCGCTCGGCGCGCACGTTCTCGAACGCGAGCGCGGCGTTGTTTGCCCCGACCAGCGCGAGAAAGCCCGCAACCTCGTCGCCCTTGACGTAAACGATGTGCCGTTCCTTGCGCCGCATCCGCTTCGCCGTAAGCGAGAACGAGCCGATGAGCCTGACGACGGAAACCGCGAACGCATCCGAACGCGTAACAAGCTCCAAATGATAGCCGCGATACGGGTCGGCGCACGAGCCGCATCCGAGGAACAAACCGCGCAAAAACGCACGCTTTTCCTCCTCGCATGATAATAACGCGGTCGGCGCATCCTCCCCGAAGGCGAGCCCGCCGTCGCTTTGCAAAAGATAGCCCGTGTCGCGCAGCAGCTTTTCCGCGCCGTCGCCCGTCAACGTAACCATGCTGACGGGATGGCGCTTGCCCTCGCGCTGCAAAAAGGACAGCGTCGCGTCCAAATCGTACAAGGCGGCGGCGAACAGGGCGATTTGCCTGCCGACGGGAAGCGATTCCGTATGATAGACCGCGCCCGTCCCGCGCCCGACGTACAGCCCGCCGCAGGCGTGCGTCAAGCCCGCAAGCTGACAGAGCTGCAATTTCGGCGTTTTCGGCCGCAGCCTTACGAGTTCTTCCTTGACGTCGGCAGAAAATGACATGCTGTGCTCCGTCCCGCAAGATGCTTTCTTATGCGTGCTCAAACCGTTCCTTGATCTCGCCCGCCTCGGTTTGCAAATCCCGATGATAAACGCGAATGTTCATATCGTGCTTCGACAAGCGGTCTGCCAGCTCTTCCGCGGCGGCGACCGAGCGATGCCTGCCGCCCGTGCAGCCGAAGCAGACGCGCAGGATGTGCTTGTCCTGCTGTTGATACAGGGGCATCGTCAATACGACCATGCGTTCCACGGCGTCCAAAAACTCCTTGGCAAACGGTTGGGAGAGCACATACGCCCTTACGCTTTCATCCAGCCCGGACAGCGGGCGCAGCGCGGGAACATAAAACGGGTTCGGCATAAAGCGCATATCCAAAACAATGTCCGCGTCAACGGGAACGCCGCGCTTATAGCCGAAGCTGCAAATGAGGAGCGTCGCCGCCTTGCTTTCGTATTCGGGCAAAACCTTGGCGATCAGCTCGGAAAATTCTTGGGGCTTGATGTCGCTGGTGTCCAAAATATAGTTCGCGCGGTTGCGAATCGGCTGCAAATAGACGCGCTCGCGCTTGACGCCCGTGCTCGCGTCGCCCGCTTCGCCGAGCGGATGGCGGCGGCGCAGCTCGTTGTAGCGCTTCTGCAAAACGTCGTCCCGCGCATCCAAAAACAGCACGTCGAACGAGTGCTGCAAGGAATCGAGCGCATTTGAAATAACGGAAGCATCGTGTGAGAGAATGCTTTCGCGGCTGTCGATCGTTACGGCGACCTTGGCGATAGCGGGCGTTGCGCGCCCGCAAAGCTCGACAAACTGAGAAAGAAGCGTGGCGGGCAGGTTGTCCACGCAGAAGAAGCCCTGCTCCTCCAAATTGCGCAGCGCAAGCGACTTTCCCGCGCCCGACAACCCCGTTACGATCAGTAAATACATCGGTTCAAACCTCCGAAAGCAGCTTGACCTCGCGTTCGAGCAAAACGCCCGTTTCGTTCAACACGCGGGCTTGCACAAGCGCGATCAGCTCCGTTACGTCATGCTCGGTCGCGTTGCCGAGGTTGACGATAAAGCCCGCGTGCAGGGGACTGACCTGCGCGCCGCCCACGGTCGCGCCCTTTAAGCCGCAGGATTCGATGAGCGCGCCCGCAAAACGTCCCTTCGGGCGCTTGAAAACGCTGCCCGCGCTGGGGAAGGAGAGCGGCTGCTTTTCCTTGCGGGCTTGGGCGCATTCGAGCATGCGCGCCTTTGCGCCGCCGTCGTCGGGCTCGAGACGGAACGTTGCCGAAAGTACGATGCGGTTCGGCGCGACGAAGCTGCTTGTGCGGTTGCCAAAGTCGCTCCGTTTCGCGTCAACGTCCTGCACATGCCCGTTTTCGAGGAAACGCACGCTTTGAATGATGTGACGAATCTCCGCGCCGTATGCGCCCGCGTTCATTGCCACCGCGCCGCCGACCGTACCGGGAATGCCCGAAAGAGACTCCATTCCCATAAGTCCGTTGGCGACCGATTCGCGCGCAACGACGGAGAGCGCCGCGCCCGCGGGACAGGTGACGCGCGTATCAAAAAAGAGCGGCGGCGTCGGCGGCGTATCCATGCGGATGACGAGCCCCGCAAAGCCGATATCGGGCGCAAGCACGTTTGTGCCGTTGCCGAGCACGCGGTAGGGACAGTTGAACTGGCTGCACGCTTGTATGGCGCGGCTGATCTCGTCCGCGTTTCGGGGCCGCAAAACGAGCGCGGCTGGGCCGCCGATGCGAAAGCTGGTGAGCGCCGAAAGCGGAACGTCGCGTTTGACGTTCATTCCCTTCAAGGCGCGATAGACACGATCGGGCATATTTTCCATAGTCCTATCATATCAAACTTGCGTCGAAATCTCAACCGAAAACGCGAAAACCGCCCCAAAGCCTTACCCGGCGCCCGTCGTTTCGCTGAGACGTTGCAAAAACGCTTTTTGCGCCTCCGCGTCGCCGCAAAGCGCCCGCTCGCCCTCGGAAAGCAGCGCGCTTTTATGCCGCGCGAATAAAAAGGGATCGGGCGAAACGGGAAAAGTCAGCGCGAGATACAGCTTTTCGCAATTCGCGTTCGCATAGGCTTCGTCGCTCGGATTCGCAACGGGCAGCGCGCCGATGAGGGACAGCCTGCGCTGCTCGCCGTCTGTCAGCAAAAATGAGACAAAGTCCGCAAGCGCCCTGCGTTCCTCCTCGCTCGACAGACGCGACGCGCCGATGTAAAAAACCTCGTCCGTAAAGGGGGAAAGCGGCGCCGCCACGATGGACAGATTCGCCTTTGGATCGTTCTGCGCGGCGAACAGGGCGCGCGCGTCCAAAACGGCAAAGGCGGCTTTTCCGCTCAAAAAGGCGCCCGTCTCGGCAAGCGCGCCGGAAACGCCATACTGCGCAAGAAGCAGCACGGGCGCCTCGAGTTGCGGCGTTTTTGCGCCTTGATACCCGAGCACGGCGGAAAAGAACGCCGCGTCGATGGTTTCGGGCATGGAGAAGCCGTTTTTCTGCATCAGGAATTCGTTCCCTGCGAGGAAGTAGCCGCTCATGAGATACGGCGCCGCCAAAACGTCGCCGTCCCGCATGGCGGGGGCAAGGTTTCCGCGCAGGTCGGGGACGGTAATCTCGATCGGGGCGAGCTGCTCGGCGTAAAGCATACCCGTTTGAAACGAGTAGGCGCTCGGGTACGCGCCGCGCAGGAGGCGGTCGTTCAGCTTTTTCTCCGTTAAACCGACGACGTCGATGTCGATGCCCGCGCGCGTGCGGCAATACGCGTCCGCGCGGGATTGGAGATAGGTTGTTACGCTGCCCTGGTAGGTGCGAAACGTTGCGACATGCCAAATTTCCAGCCGTCCCTTCCACGCGGGCGCGGGCTTTGTGTGATAAGCGCGGTATTCGTCAACCCCCAGCTTGCTCGAAACGAAACGCGGCGTAACGAGCAAAAAGGCGGCGAGCGCAAGGAACGAAAGCGCGCGCAACAGCTTTTTATGCAGAAAGCATTCCTCCTTTCGCGAAAAACGGCGCTGCTTCACACTATGCAAAGCGCATCGGAGGCTATGCGCAAAACTCGCCGTTTCCCGCCAAAGGACGCTCCTTTTCACGGCAGGGACGGAACCCGTTTCTATGGAATGTATGAGGGAAGACGAAAGGGAGAAGAATATATATGGATATCAACGCCGTTCGCCGAGGTCAGCGCGTGATCGTCAGCCTCGTCGGGGAATTGGATCATCACAGCGCGGCACAGGCGCGCGCTTCGCTGGATGCGATGCTGCGCGACGTGACCGTTCGCGAGATGCAGCTTGACTTATCGCAGGTATCGTTCATGGACAGCGCAGGGCTGGGCGTCGTGCTGGGGCGCTATAAAACGCTCTCCGCACGCGGCGGCAGGATGATCGTTTCGGGCGTAAAAACGTCGATCGACCGCATCTTCCGCATGTCCGGCATTTATGCGCTTGTCGAGCGCCTGTAAGGAATAGGGAGGGAATCATGAGAACGATCCATAATTCGATTCGGCTGTCGTTTCCGAGTCTGTCGCAAAACGAGTCGTTCGCGCGCAGCGTGGCGGCGGCGTTTGCCTCGCAGCTTGACCCGACGATCGAGGAGCTGTCGGACATCCGAACCGCCGTATCCGAGGCGGTTACGAACGCGATCATACATGGCTACGAGAACGCGCGGGGCGAGGTTGAGATGGAGTGCGCAATCGACGGGGACGTGTTCTCCGTTACGGTTACGGATTGCGGCGTCGGCATATCGGACGTTGAAAAGGCGAGACAGCCGTTTTACACCTCGCGCCCCGAGTTGGAGCGTTCGGGTATGGGCTTTACCGTCATGGAGGCGTTCATGGAGGAGGTCGAGGTCGTGTCCGCGCCGAACGAGGGCACGCGCGTTTCGATGAAGAAGCGCATTCCGTCGCGGGAAGCGGGCTGATGCCCTCGTATGACGAAACGCGGCGGCTGCTGTCCGCGGCGCAACAAGGCTCCTTGCAGGCTAAGGAACGGCTGGCGGAGGAGAATATCGCGCTGGTCAGATCGGTTGTGCGGCGCTATGCGGATCGCGGCGTCGAATATGACGATCTGTTTCAGCTTGGCTGCATCGGGTTGGTAAAGGCGATCGGCAAATTCGATCTTTCGCGCGACGTTTGCTTTTCGACGTATGCCGTGCCGATGATTATGGGCGAGATTCGGCGGTTTCTGCGCGACGACGGCCCCGTTAAGGTCAGCAGGCAATTAAAGGAGCTGAACCGCGCGGTGCTCAAAACCATGGAACGCTTGGAACGCGAAACGGGCGCGCCCGTCGGCGTGAACCATATCGCGGAAGCGCTGCACATCTCCGCTGAGGACGTTGCGCTTGCCTTGGAGGCGCCGCGCACGCCGGTTTATTTGGACGCGCCGATCGGCGACGACGACGGCTCAACGCGCGCGGAGCTGATCCCCGATCGGGAAACGGGCGAGGGGGTCGTAGACCGCATCCTCGTCAAGGAGCTGATCGACCTTTTGGAGCCGCGCGAAAAGCAGATCATTGTTTTGCGCTACTTTCGGGACTGTACGCAGCGCAAGGTCGCGGAGATGATCGGCGTTTCGCAGGTTCAGGTATCGCGCCTCGAAAGCCGCATTCTGAAAAAGCTGAAACGTTACGCGTCCGCGCCGCGGGAGGATGGATCCGCTCGCAGCAGCGCGCGATAGCGCCGTGTCAGCGCGGCGAGGGAGCATTGCGCGTTTGCCGCGCTGGGCGACGGAAGCGTTTGGGCGGGAACGCCCGTTTGCGGAAGGAGATAGCGTTCGTATAGGCGCGCGGCGGTCTGCCCCGTGCAGAAGATTCGGGTGATTTTTACACGGCGAAGCAGGGAGGGAACGTCGTTCGTAACGGGGTCGCGGATGGACGCGTCGGACGCGCCTCGAATCGTGCAGGACGAAAGCACGTCCCAAAGCGCGAGGCGGTTTTCCCGTAAAAGCGCGGTTCTTTCGGATTCCGTCGTCGGAACGGAGCAATCGTATGCCGCCGCGAGAACGCGCCAAAAGCGGTTTTGCGGATTTGCATAATAATACGCCGCCGCGCGCGAAATCGGGGACGGAAACGCGCCGAGAATCAGCGTTTCGCTGTCCCCAAAATATACGGGCGGCAGGTTGGAAACAATGCGTTCCATATGGGGAGCATAGCGCGTATCTTCGCAAAAAGCAACGCCTATTCGTTCGCTTCGCCGTAGCCGAAGATCGCCTGCAATTTTACGGCGAGCATACGTTTCATCTTCTCGACAAGGATCGGCTCGCGCGAGGCGGGGTTTTTATACAGCATACCGGTCAAAATCGCGCGCGCGGCGGAAACGACGTTTTCCAGCGCGTCCACGCGCATAACGCCCGTCGCCTCGGGCGGCAGCTTGGCGCCGAGCGGCGCGGCGGAAACGAGAAAGTCCGCGTTGTGGTACGCCTCCGCAGCGCTGTCGGTCACGGCGTAGGTTCCGCCGCTTTTTTTGACGTTGCGCTCCGCCTGTTTGAGAATCGGCGGCTGCAACTCCCCGCTTTTTTCGCTTGCAAGCTGAACGAACTGCATGCCGATCTTCGTTGTGATATACAGCGTGGAGCAGCAAAGCGCGTCGGACGCGCCGTCGAACACGATCTTGCATTCCTCGAGCTTTTTGCCTGTCGGCAGGTGCTCGAACATCGTGATGAGCATCGCGATTTCCTGAACGGGGAGGGCGTGCGCGCTGCCCGCGTTGATAATGGGGACGTCCGCGTATTTCGACAGCGTCAGGAGCGTTTCGTGTCGCTCGCAGGCGATGACGGCGCAGTCCGCGTTCTCCTCGATGCGCGATGCGGTCAATTTCAGGTGCTCGGGCGCGTCGATCGGGCAGTCAAGCGGGAAAAGCGCGCCGCCAAGCTGGAACGCCGCCGTTTCAAACGCCGTTCGCAACGGGGGACGCGGGTTTTCCTCGTAGAACAGGACGACTTGCTTTTTCATCAGCGGCGGGTAATATTGCGCGCGCACGCAGGCTTTCAGCGCCGCGCCGAGGTTCATCATCTCGCGCACCTGCTGCTCCGTGTATTCGCTCGTATCGAGAAAAGCGGGTTTCATCATATCGCTATTTTGCACCGCTCGAACGGTTGATTATGCAGCGGCGTTCTGTTAAGATGTGCTCATGAACAAAATGAAACGCTTTCTCTCCTATTACAAACCGCATAGAAAACTGCTTTGGCTCGATCTTTGCTGCGCGTTTGTCATCGCCTGCATCGACCTTGCGTATCCGCTTTTGACGCAATACATTCTTCGCACGCTTTTGCCCGAGATGGCGGTTCACAGCGCGCTGATTCGCACGTTTGCGCTGCTCCTATGCGGCGCGTTTCTTGCGTATGTACTGCGCTCGATTCTGCTGTTTATCGTCAACTATTGGGGGCATATGCTCGGCATCCGCATGGAGGCGAACATCCGTGCGGACGTCTTTTCGCATATTCAGGAGCTGCCGTTCAGCTTTTTCGACAAGGTGCGAACGGGCAAGCTCATGTCCCGCGTAACGACGGATCTGTTCGACGTCACCGAGCTTGCGCATCACGGCCCCGAGGACGTTTTGATCTCCGGCACGACGGTGATCGGCGCGTTTATCTGCATGGCGTTTCTGGAATGGCGCTTGGCGCTTGCGCTTTTGTGCATCGTACCCGCCGCGATCTATTACGTTATGCGCATTCGCGCCCAGATGCGCAAAACGTCGTTTGAGGTCAAGGAGAGCATGGCGGAGATCAACGCGGGCATCGAATCCTCGATTTCGGGCGCACGCGTGGCAAAGGCGTTTACGAACGAGGCGCATGAGCGGGAAAAGTTTTCCGTCGGCAATTCCAGATTTGTGCACGCGAAGGATCGTTACTATCGCTACATGGCGTTTTTCGCGGGCGGCACCGAGTTTTTTATGGGCATGTTCAACCTCGTGGTGCTGGGCGTCGGCGGCTATTTGATTTACGCAAACAGCCTCGATCCGCTCCTGCTCATCACGTTTACGCTGTATGTCGCGGCGTTTGTTCAGCCGATCAAGCGGCTTGCCGCGTTTGCGGAGCTGTATGTGCTGGGCATGGCGGGCTTTTCGCGCTTTTGCGAGATTATGGACGTCGAGCCGGACATCAAGGATCGCCCAAACGCGGTCGAGCTGAAAAACGTGCGCGGCGACATTCGTTTTTCGGACGTTTCGTTTGCCTATGACGAGGGCGGAAGGAGCGTGCTTTCGCATATCGACCTGAACGTTTCCGCGGGCAAAACGCTTGCTCTGGTCGGGCCGTCGGGCGGCGGGAAAACGACGCTTTGCCATCTGATCCCACGCTTTTACGAGCTGCGCTCGGGCAGCATCACGATCGACGGATACGACGTTCGGGACGTGACGCTGCGTTCGCTGCGCGGCAACGTCGGCATCGTGCAGCAGGACGTGTTTCTGTTTGCGGGCAGCGTGATGGAGAATATCCGCTACGGGCGCATCGACGCAAGCGACGCGGAGGTCATCGAGGCGGCGAAGCGCGCGCGCATCCATGACGAGATCATGCTTTTTCCGAACGGATACGAAACCGAGGTCGGCGAGCGGGGCATCATGCTCTCGGGCGGACAGAAGCAGCGCGTCTCAATCGCGCGGCTGTTTTTGAAGAATCCGCCGATTCTCATTTTGGACGAAGCGACGAGCGCGCTGGACACCGTGACCGAATACGACATTCAGCATTCCTTCGAGGAGCTTTCCCGCGGGCGAACGACGCTTGTTATTGCGCACAGGCTTTCAACGATCAAGCATGCGGACGAGATTGTCGTTTTGGATGAAACGGGCGTGCATGAGCGCGGCACGCATGATTCGCTTTTGCAGAAAAACGGGCCGTATGCAAAGCTGTATCACGCTGCCATGAAGGGCTGACCATACAAACGGGGGGGAAAACGCATATGAGAAAACGAGCGCTTGCCGTGCTTTGCATCATCCTGCTGGTCGCGGGCGGGCTTTGGCTGTATCGCCAATGGTCGGGCGGCGAGCAGACGCAGATCGAGAGCATGCTGACCGAGCTCGCGATTGACGCGCCGCAAACCGAAGCGCCGCAAACCGGTGCGACGGAGAGCGAGGGCACGGCTTTTGAAAGCGCGCTTGCCGAGCTGCCCGCAGAGCAGACCACGCAGCCCGAAAGCGCACCCAATCAGGGCGAATCGGTCGCGGGCGAACAGACGGCAAAGCCGGACGAGCACGGCGCATACACGAAAAAGGACGATGTGCTTGCGTACCTGATCGCGTACGAACGACTGCCCGAAAACTTTATCACGAAGGACGAGGCGAGAAAGCTCGGATGGAGCGGCGGCGGCTTGGACGACTATGCCTACGGAATGTGCATCGGCGGGGATCGATTCGGCAACCGCGAGGGACTGCTTCCCGAGAAAAGCGGGCGCAGCTATACGGAATGCGACGTGGACACGCTGCATAAAAGCGCGCGCGGTGCAAAGCGGATCGTTTTTTCGAACGATGGATTGATCTACTACACGGGCGACCATTACGAGAGCTTTACGCTTCTGTATGGCGAGCCGTGAGGGAGGGGGGGAGAGGCGGCGATGTGCGAGCATGAGAGGACTTTTGTGCTGAACGGAAGGCGCATGAAAACGCGCGAGATCACGCACGCCTATTTGAAGCGCAAGCTGAAACTGCCCGATTGGTACGGCAATAATCTGGATGCGTTGTGCGACTGCCTTTCGGAATTCGGCGAGCCGACGATCATATTGATTCGGCATACGGACGCGTTGAAGGAACAGCTCGGCGTATACGGCGATAAGCTGCTTTCCGCTTTTGCCGCGATGACGGGGGAAAACACAAACCTGCGCCTCGTCGTGCATCGCGGGTTTTAACAAAGCGCCGCGTCGGGCAAGCAAGGACTGCAAGAAGCGCCCTCCCGTTTGAAGGAGGGCGCTTTGTAAGCTGCAGGATGGCTTCGGGGACTACGAGAGGAGGCAGAAGCTCGCGTGGATATAACCGATGGTGGTCGCGTTATACTGCACCTTGATCCACTCGCCCTCTGTCGCAAGGTAGGTGTAGGTTGCGCCGAGCTTTGCCTTGCCGATGCGCGTATTGCTCGTGCTGGCTCCGCTGCGGACGTTCACCGCGTACAGGCAGTTCGTAATCGTGGCTTTGGTCGGGTTGGTCGTGGTGCCGCCCGTCGTGCCGCCCGTTGTGGTGCCGCCCGTTGTGGTGCCGCCCGTTGTGGTGCCCGATCCGACCGCGCCTGCGGAGGTGTAGCCCGCCGAGGTCTTGGAAACCTTCAAATAGTTCGCCCAAATATAACCCTTGGTGGTCTTGTTGTACTGGATCTGATACCAGTTGCCCGACTTGCCGAGGATCTTGAACGCATCCCCGACATACGCATAGCCGATCATCTTGGAAAGACCGCTTGCCGACGCGCGAACGTTGACCCTGCGCTTGAAGCCGGAGGCGACGCCGTAGTTATACTCGATATTCGTAACGGTGATGGTAATCATCGTTGACTTGCCGTCCACCTTGGCGGTGATAACGGCCGTGCCGAGCTTCAAGCCCGAAACCTTGCCGGTTGCGTCAACGGTTGCCACGCTCGTGTTTAGGGACGCCCAGGTGATGCTCGTCGAAGTGGCGGTCGAGGGAAGCAGGTTCGCTTTGAGCTGTACCGTGTCGTTCAACAGGAGATCCAGCGACGTGCCGTAGTTGATCGTTATGCCCGTAATCGGGACGCGCTTGGTTACGACGATTGCACATTCTGCGCTGCGGCCCGAGCCGTCCGTCGCGGTGGCGGTGATGATGGCATAGCCCGTAACGTCCTTTGCGGTTACGACGCCTTCCGTGTTAACCGTGGCGATGCTCGTGTTGGAGCTTGTCCACTTGACGGCGGAGATCGTCGCGTTGGTCGGGGTTACGCTTGCCTTGATGGTTGCGCTGTCGCCGCCCGTCAGATTGATAACGGTCTGATCGAGCTTGACGTTCAGAACGGAGACCGACGTTACGCCGACGAGGCAGGTGACCGCGGGAACCGTCGAGCCGTCCGTCGTTTTTGCCGTAATGGTCACGTTGCCGATCTTAACGCCCGTGACGACGCCCGCCGAATCAACGGTGGCGATGGTTTTGTCGCTGCTTGTCCATTCGAGCGTCTTATTCGTCGCGGTGGATGGCAGAATGGTCGGAACAAGCGCGAACGATTCGCCGATGTTAACCGTCGCGGAAGCGCGATCCAGGCGCAGCTCGGTGACCAAATTGGCCTTTTTCAGCGTAACGACGCATTTTGCGGTTCTGAGACCCGCGGTAACGGTGATTTCGACCGTTACGGGATAGGTCAAACTCGCATTATATATGGTCGTGACCTTGCCTTGGTTATCCACCGTCGCATAGGCGGTATTGTTGGAAAACCAGGTGACGGCGGGATTTGAGGCGTTGGAGGGCAGCACGACCGCGTTCAGATCAAACGAGCTGCCCGCGTAAACGGTCGCCGTGGTCTGGGAGATCGTGATGCTGCTGACGGGAATATCCACAACCGTGACCGCGCAGGTCGCTTCGGACGCCGTCGAAGTCCAGCTTCCGCTGCCGTCCGTATCGACATAGCAGGATACATTCGTCGTGCCGGCTTTGAGCGCCGTCAGGTTGCCGTCTTGATCGACGGCTACAACGGCCGGATCATCGGATTCAAACTTGTATGTAATCTTGGTTGCGGTGGAGGGGAACGCCTTGGCGGTCAGCTTCGCCGTTTCGTTGAGGCTCATCGTCAGGGACGTCTTATCCAGCTCGACGGCGGTCGGGTAGAGCTCGTTGTCATACACGACGACCTCGCAGGAGTCTTGAAGCAGACTGCCGCGCGCGGTCAGCGTAATGACCGCCTTGCCCGGCGCAACCGCCGTGACAACGCCTGCGTCATCGACCGTTGCGACCGCGGGGTCGCTGCTGGAACACATATAATCGCAGCCGGAATCAACGGTGATGGTGAGATTCTGCGTCTTTCCGATATCGGCGTAAGCGAACTCGAGCTTGGTTTCGGCAATATCGGCTGTCGTTGAAGCGGGAAGCACGTTGACGCTCAGAATGGTTTCGAACGTCAGCGTGTTCGCGGGGTATACCTTTTTGTAGGTAAGGGTAAATTCCTTGGTGCCTGTCGCAGCGTCGCCCGCCGTGAAAACGTAGTCGGTGGAAGGGGAGATCGTGAGGTCGGAAAGAACGACGTCAACCGTTCCGGTTAAGCCGCCGTGCTCCATCGTCGCTTCCACAACAAGACCGCTCAGGTCGATCGACTCGCCGACATAGTAATCCGTAACGGTCGGCGTTCCCGCTTTGATGGCGATTGCGGACGGGTAACCAACGTCCGCCGGAAGAACGGTCACAACGTACGTTGCCTGAGGCCGCAAGGTAAGGGCCTTATCTTCGGGATCAACGACGTCCGATTTATAGGTGATGATGATCGTTTTTTTGCCCGCGCTGGCGTCGCTCGCCGTAAACTTATAGTTGCCGCGGGGATTTGTATAGAACTCTCCGATGGGCATCGCGGATAACGATACGGCTGCGCCGCAGTAGGCGGCGTCGGTCAACACCGTCGGATCCTTGTTGATGCCGTCGTAATAGTTCAACTCGATTCCGGTCAGATCAAGCGTTTCGCCGACGACGTAGACCAGCTTGGTTGGCTTTGTCTGAACCGTTATGTCCAAATCATGGACGGGAACCTCTTCCGCGAGCGCGGATACCGGCGCCAGCGCCAAAATGAACAAAAGCGCCAGCAGAAACGAGAACATCCGTTTCAATTTCATGATAGAGAACACATCCTTTCCATCCTACAAGAAAGACTCATTGTCGAGGAAATTATACAAGAGCGGTATATATATGTAAATATGTCCGCCAAATAAGTTACGGATATTTCACACATCGGTTGCATCCTTCGCATTTCCTTCGCCATATCATGTGTTTCCTTTGCCGCGCTTCCACAATTTTCGGGCGCGACGTCACAGAAAGTTTATAATTCGGGAAGCGCTGCGGCAGCCCGTTTTCGGTGCTTTTCGTCGGCGCGAGGCGACATGGCGGCGCGTTTTCGGGTTCGTCCGCAACGCAAAAAGCGTCCCCCGCAGACCATACGGGGGACGCTCACAAGCCGCTTTTCATGCGCTGATGTGCATAAATATACGGAAAACGTTATGTATATGCAGGCGCGCTCATGCGATTCACGCCTCGGGCAGCGCCGCGTTTTCGGCTGCCTTGCGGCGGTTGTAGAGACGGCTTGCAACGAGCATGGGCGCAAGGGAGACAAGCGTGACCGCGCCCGAAACGACAAACAGCGAAGGCGTCGGAACCATGCCCATAACGCCGTTTACCTCCATCGCGACGCCGAGATGGTTGATGACGGGCTCGGCGATCATGGGGCCGAACACCATCGGCAGGGCAACGAAGAAGATCTGCTTAATGCCCTCAAACTGACCGCGCTGCTCCTCGGGATACAGGTTTTTCATCCATGCGGTGAGCGATTGCAGCATGAGGATATAGCCGCTGCCCGCGAGGAACATGCCGATGCAAAGCGTAAAAATGCCGCTTGAAAGCGCGATCATTACAACGCCGACGGTGTTTGCCGCGAGCGCCGCAAACATGACGGCGGGCAGCTTGCCCCTGTCGATGAAGCGCGCGGCGGGGAAGGTCAGGAACGAAGCCGCGACCAAAGCGCCGCCTTGCAGAATGCCCGAGGTCGTGTAGTCGTAGCCGAGGTAGTTGACGAAGAAGATCGTGATGTAGGAGAAGTATACGTTAAAGCCGATGAAATAGACCAGCATGACGAGGAACACCCAAAACAGCTCTTTATTGTCCCGAACGGTGCGCCAGTTGAACACCTTGAGAAGCTGTTTCAGAAACGTCGGCTCGGTGCGGCGCGGCACGACGTTGGGCGCGTCCTGCATGAAGATCAGCGCGAATATGCCGATCAGCCCGACCATGACGCCCATGATGATAAAGAATACGAAAAAGTCCAGCTTGTCCACGATAACGCCCGAAACGATCGTGCCGAATATCGTGGCGATGACGGGCATGACCGCAAGCGCGCCCGCGATCTTGCCGCGGTTATGCTCGTTGGAGATGTCTGTCGTCCAGATGTTGAAGCCCGCGTCGTTGCCGAACGAGCCGAAGAAGCTCATAATCGCATCCGCGAGCACCACAAAGCCCGCAACCAGCCAAAGCGGGTTTTTCGGCAGGAATTCCGCCGTGCCGAATACGATGGTGAACACGCCCCAAAGAACGTAGCCGATGGCGATGAACGGCTTGCGCTTGCCGATGCGGTCGCTCCATGTGCCGACGATAAACGTGCAAAACGTCGTGACGACGGCGCTGACCCCGACCATCCAGGATATGATCGTCGGGTTGGGCGCAATCTTGTCGTAAACGAACGTGGAAAACCACGCGTTCTCAACGTTCCAACAGATCTGACCCGCCATGCCGATGATCCAAATCAGCAGCCAGTTCTTCAAGCTGATCTTGTTTTGCTCCATGTCGATCTTCCTTTCTCCTGCTCAAAAATGCGAGATGCGGTCGGTCAAGCGACCGATCAAACGTAGTATAGCATATTGCCGAAACGTTTGAAACTTGTTTTGCGGAAACGGCGCGAAAAAGGATGGATATACGGCGGCGAACAATGCTTTGTGAGATTGTTGCGCATACGGTTGACAAAAGTGCGCGGCGCATTGTACATTGTCTGCATCGAAACGAAGGGAGACGGACACGATGAAACGACAAATCGCGCTGCTTCTTACGATAATAATGCTGGTTGCGCTGACTGCGTGCAAGGCGGCGGAAACGCCCGCCGCTACGGAGGCGCCCGCAATCGCGGAAACGCCCATAACGACGGATGCGCCCGCAATCACGGAAGCGCCCGTAATCACGGAAGCGCCCGCGTCCGAGCCGACGGCGGAGGGGTACAACGGCATCGTGTTTTCGTTGGAGACGCTGACGGGCGAAACGATCGACGAGACCGGCGTGCAGGCGGCGAAGCTGACGATGGTGAATTTCTGGGCGACGTGGTGCGGCCCGTGCGTGGGCGAAATGCCCGAGCTTGCCAAGCTGTACGAAGCCTACAAGGAGAAGGGGCTGCTGCTCATCGGCGTGCAGGTCGATTCCGACAATCCCGACGGCGCGCGTTCCGTTATGAGCGACGCGGGCGTGACCTATCCCGTTGTGCCGATGGAGAGCGTATTCGGCGAGCTTTCGAGCACGATGCAATATATTCCGACCACCATGTTCTTCGATTCAAACGGGAAACAGGTCGGGGAGGCGGTCGTCGGCGCGATGGACTATGACGAGTGGGCGAAAACGGTGGACGCGCTGCTCGAACAAGTCGGATGAGGCGCGCGCTGCCCGTCACTTTGCTGATCGCGGGCTGCTGCCTTACGATCGTCGGCATTCTGCGCGGCGAAGCGGGGGTTGTGCTTTCGCGCGCCGTGCGCATCTGTTTGGAGTGTATCGGAATTGGATAATAAGCAACGATATCGGCGAAACGATCTGCGCCACGTCGTTCAGGCGGTCTGGACGGTATTGACCAACGGCTATGTCGTCGGTTTTCTGCGCGGTCGCATCTTTACAGGCAAAACAAAAGCGATCTGCGTGCCGGGGCTCAACTGCTACTCCTGCCCGGGCGCTTTGGGCGCGTGTCCCATCGGCGCGATGCAGGCGGAGCTGGCGACAAAAAACGTGCGCATCCCGTTTTATGTTGTCGGGTTTCTGCTTGCGGTCGGCGCGGTGTTCGGGCGGTTTGTATGCGGGTTTCTCTGCCCCTTCGGGTTCGTGCAGGATCTGCTTTACAGGATTCCGACGAGAAAGATCGGCGCATTTCGCGCGGATAAGCCGCTGCGCTATCTCAAATATGTCGTTTTGGTTGTGTTCGTAATCGTTCTGCCGCTCGTGATCACAAACGCGGCGGGCGCGGGTACGCCGTGGTTTTGCAAGCTGATCTGTCCGTCGGGCACGCTGTTCGGAAGCATTCCGCTCATGCTGACCAACCCGAGCCTTCGCTCGCTCGCGGGCGGGCTATTCTGGTGGAAGCTCGCCGTGCTTTTTGCGATTCTGACGCTCTCCGTGTCCCTGTATCGACCGTTTTGCAAGTATCTTTGTCCGCTCGGCGCGGCGTATGCGCTGGTAAACAAAGCGTCGCTCTATCGCCTTGCCGTATCCGAAACGGCTTGCGTGCATTGCGGGAAATGCGCGCGCGCGTGCCGCATGGGCGTGGATCCGTCAAAGCATCCGAACGATTCTGAGTGCATTCGCTGCGGGGACTGCGTGAAGAATTGTCCGACGGGCGCGCTTTCCGCGGGGTTTCGTTCTTTCTTTGGCAAAGCAAGAACCAAAGAAACCTAATTTGCCAAGCGGCGCAATGTACGATTAGCAAGCAGGAAATAAAACGTTTCTTTGTCAAACGACACGCAAACAAAAAAGTAAGTTCTTTTGCTTCTTTTCTTCCAAGAAAAGAAGAGAACCCTAATCCGACAGGACGGACAGCACGTTGCCGGCGGCGTCGTACAGCGTGACGGTGTTCGTCTTTTTTGTGCTGAGCGGTTTGTCCTCGCGGGCAAATGCGAAATCGCCGCTGCCGCCGAACGCGGAAACGAACGCCGTTTCGCCCGCGGCAAGCGTGGCGCCAACGGGAAAGCGCAAAACCGCGTCCGAGCGGTCGGCATAGAGCATGAAATGCGTGAGGTCGCATATGGACGCGCCATTATTTTGGATCGAAATCGTCTGCGCGCCCGCGTCAAGCGAAACGAGCGTGACGGCGGCGGTTTTTTGCGGCGTTTCGGGCGAGGAAAGCGCATATGCGCCCGTTTGCGAGACGGAGAGCAACGCGCCGAGCGGAAAATCCTGCGTGACGTGGATTTCGCTTTGCGCAAGCGCGGCGAAAACGCGCGGGTTGGCGGAGTCCTCGTCGATCAGCGTGTCCGTCGAGATTACGCAGAGGGCGGGGGAGGCGGCGAGGGCGAACGCGTCGCTTGTCGCGTCGGGATTGCCGTGGTTGCCGACCTTCAAAATATCGCATGTAAGAGATACGCCCGCGTCAAGCAGCGTTTCCTCCTCGGCAAACTGCATGTCGCCCGTAAGGAGAAAGACGGTATCGCCGACGGTAAGCCGCAACACGAGCGAATTGTCGTTGTCGTCGTCGTTTTTCTCGCGCGGGCCAAGCGCCTCGAAGGAAAGCCCCTCCGTAAACGCGATCGTTTCGCCTGCGGTAAGCTCCGTCAGCGGTAAGCCGAGTTTCTCGCAAAGCGCGGCGTTTTTGTTGACGCCCTTCTTGTTCTGCTCGGACAGAAGCGGCGAATACACCATGCCGATCTCAAAAAGATCGGAAAGCGCGGTCAGACCGCCGACGTGATCCGTGTGGGTATGCGTCAAAATCACCGCGTCGAGCCGTTCGACGTCGAGCTGATTCAGCGCGGCGATGAGGCGCGGCGCACTTTGCTTACTTCCCGTATCGATGAGCGCTGTTTTCTGCCCGCAGGTCAAGATCAGCGCGTCCGCCTTGCCGACGTTGACGAACAACGCGGTCAAAAACACGTCCTCCTGCGGCGAAGAACCCGCGCTTTGCGCTTGGGCGAGCGGCGTATCATCGGGCGGCGCGGTGCGGATGGCGACGGGCTCGGTCGTCTGCGCGGGCGAACCCGAAAAACCGCCGCAGCCCAACAAAGGCGCGGCGGCGCAGAACAGACATATCAGAATGCAGGCGATTCGTTTCATGCGGTCATTGTACCCCGAAGTACGCGGCGCGCGCAATGGGAATCGCCCGCTTTTCACAGAATCGCCTATTTGTAGATCATGCCGACCAAGGCGTTTACGAGGCTCGCGGGCAAAACCTTTGCGATGAAAACAAACAGCTTATACTGCGCGCCTACGGTGTACAGCGCCTTGCAGCGTTTCGCAGAAGCCGCTTTGCAAACGACCCTTGCAACCGCTTCGGGCGGCATGCCGTTTTGCTCGTCGTGCTCCATAACGGAAACCGCGTGGGAAAGCGGCGCGCCATACACGTCCGCGCCTGCGGGGCTTTTCCTGCGCGCGGCGGTAAAGCCCGTTTTGACGTCGCCGGGCTGGACGGCGCAAACCTGAATGCGAAACGGCTTGACCTCGTTGCGAAGGGCGAGCATAAGCGAGTTGATCGCCGCCTTGCATGCGGAATAGAACGCTTGGTAGGGGATCGCAATGGGCGCGGCGACCGAGCTGATAAACACGACGCGCCCGTTCTTTTGCGCGCGCATATGCGGCAAAACCGCCTGTGTGCAGGTCAGCGCGCCGAAGAAATTGACGTCAAACTGGGCGTGCGCGTCGGAAAGCGAGGTGAACTCCGCCGCGCCCGATATGCCGAAGCCCGCGTTGTTGACGAGCAGGTCGATTTTTCCCTGTTCGGAAACGACCGCTTGTACGGCGGCGCGCACCTGCGTTTCGTTTGTCACGTCGCAGGCAATATGCCGCGCGTTCGCGTTTTCTTGACCATGGCGGCTGAATTCATAAACGGTATAGCCCCGCTCGGCAAGCAGCTTGGCGCAGGCGAGCCCGATGCCGCTGCTTCCGCCCGTAACGATTGCAACTTGGTTCATGCTTCCTTCTCCTCCGCAAACACGCGCGCCATAATATCCGTCGCTTCCGTGATGAGCGCGTCCGACAGCGTCGCCATATAGCTCGTGCGCAGCAGGCATTCCGTGGCGGGCGTGGCGGGCGGCAGGACGGGGTTGACGTATACGCCTTCCTCGTAAAGACGCTTGGCGACAACGAGCGTTCGCATCGCCTCGTTCGTATAGATCGGAATAATCGGCACCTGCGTTTTCTTATGCGGAATGTTTCGCTCCGTCATACAGGCTTCTGCGAAGGCGGAGCAGTCGGCAAGCCGCTTAACGCGCTCGGGTTCGCGCATGAGTACGTTCAGCGCGGCGAGCGCGCAGGCGCAGTTTGCGGGCGGCATGGACGCCGAGAAGATAAACGGGCGCGACGCGTGCATGACATAGTCCGCAACCGCTGCGCTGGACGCCATATAGCCGCCGAGGCTTGCGAGCGATTTGGAGAACGTGCCCATGTAGACGTCGATCTCGTCCTCCAAGCCGTAATAGCTTGCCGTGCCGCGGCCGCCCTCGCCGAGCACGCCCAGCCCGTGCGCGTCGTCAACCATGATGCGCGCGCCGTATGCCTTGGCGAGCTTGACGATTTCGGGCAGGTTTGCGATGTCGCCCGCCATGCTGAACACGCCGTCGGTCACGATCAGCCTGCCCGCGCTGTCGGGGATGGATTCGAGCTTTCGTTTCAGATCGTCCATGTCCATATGGCGATAGCGCAGCATGGTGCCGTAGGAGAGCTTGCAGCCGTCGTAGATGCTCGCGTGGTTCTCCTTGTCGCAGATCACATAGTCGCCGCGGCCCACGAGCGCGCTGATGATGCCGAGGTTCGACTGGAAGCCCGTGGAAAACGTGGCCACAGCCTCCTTATGCAGAAAGCGCGCAAGCTCCTTTTCCAATTCGAGATGCATGGTCAGCGTGCCGTTCAGAAAGCGCGAGCCGGAACAGCCGCTGCCGTAGGTTTCCAGCGCGCGCCTGCCCGCCTCGACGACCTCGGGATGCGTGGTCAGCCCCAGGTAGTTGTTCGAGCCAAGCATGATGCGGCGCTTGCCCTCCATGACGACCTCCGTATCCTGCCGCGATTCCAGCGCGTGAAAATACGGATAGACGCCCGCTTCACGGAGCGGAGCGGCGGGGTTGTTCTGCAAAAACCGTTCAAACAGATCCATTTTTTACCCTCCCAAACGATGATTATGACCGTGCCCGAACGACGATCATGTCGTTCAAGCGCTCCCAAAACCGCAAAATGACGTTCTGCTCCGCGTCCGAAAACGCGGAAAGCGCGCCTTTCATCTCCGTGGAGAGATCGGGCGTCAGCCTGCCATAGTAGTTCAGGAATTTTTCCGTTACGCCGAGGCGGAATTCACGGCGGTCGTCGTCGCTTGCAAGGCGTTCGATATAGCCCTTCGCCGCAAGCGAATTGACCTTATAGGACGCGTTCGGCTGCGAGATGCCGAGAAACGAAGCAAACGCCCCGACGCTTGGGCGATCCAGCAAATAGATCACCTCCGCGGAGAACGCCTCCGTCGCGCTCAAACTGCCCGCCTTCTCGCGCACCTGCCCGAACAGGTTGCGGTAATGCAAAAGCCGCATGCCGCGATACAGCCCGTCCAGCAACGATCCCAGCCGCTTCATAATCCGCCTCCGATCAGAATACTTCCAGAAATATATATAAATTATTTTATGTATTGTAGCAGATTGGGAGAACGCTGTCAATCGGTTGAAAGAATCGGAAAAATGCGTCAAAAAATGGGCTCTGCATGTCGAGATGAAGCGGCGCGCTTACGGCTATCGCAGCTTTCACAGCTTCCGTACCCGCATTCTTGCCACGCGAAACGCTTGGGAGTCATCCGCTCCCTTGCGGATGGCTCTCAACCGTAACTTTTGTCTGCGCTCCGCCCAAACGATTGACATTGAGCCGCTTTGTCGGCAATCGGCATAAAGAAAAGAGGGCAAACGCCCTCTTTTCTGATGATTCGTTCCGTTTTTTCTTGGAAGAAACGGCTTATGCCTTTGCGGCCTTCTTTGCCGCCTTCTTCTTCTCGGAGGCGCTGACGACCAGCGCGCCCGCCGAGTCGCCGACGATGTTGATCGTTGTACGGCCCATGTCGAAGAGTCGGTCGATGCCCATGATGATCGCAATGCCCTCGACCGGGACGCCGACGCTGGTGAGCACCATGGTCAGCATGATCATGCCCGCGCCGGAGGTACCCGCCGTACCGATGGAGGCGATGGTCGCGGTGAGGATGATGGTCAGCATTTGAGCAATCGTAAGGTTGATGCCGTAGCAGCAGGCGATAAAGATGGAGCAAACGCCCATGTAGATGGCCGTGCCGTCCATATTGATCGTTGCGCCGAGCGGCAGCGTGAAGCTCGAAATCGACGGATCGGCGCCCATTTCATCCGTGCACTCCTTGGTGATCGGGAGCGTGGCGATGGAGCTCGTCGAGGAGAACGCGAAGGCCATGGCCGGCGCGATGCCCTTGAAGAACTTGATCGGGCTCATGCCCGCAAACACCTTGACGGAGGTGGAGTACACGATCACGGCATGTACGATATAGCCGATATACGCAACGAGCAGGACGAGCGCGAGGGAACCAAGCACCTGCGGCCCCTGATTGGCGACCACCCAAGCCATCATGCAGAACACGCCGATGGGAGCGACTTTGATGATCATGTTCATGATCTTCATGAACACTTCGTTGGCGCTCGAGATCCAGCCGCCGAACACCTTGCCCTTTTCGCCCGCCATCAGGATGCCGAAGCCCAGGAACAGCGCGATCACGATGACCTGCAACATGGTCGCGTTGACCAGCGGGCTCCAGAAGCTGCTCGGGAAGATGTTGACGATGGTATCCATCACGTTCGCGGTCTTTGCTTCATATTCGAGTCCTTGCGTGCTGAAAACCGGGAAAGAGCCCTTGAAGATGTTGGCGAAGAACAAGCCGATGACGATGGCGACGGCCGTTGTGCAAAGGTAGTACACCATGATCTTCCAGCCGATTGCGCCGACTTTCTTGATATCCTTCAAGGAGATGATACCGTCCACGATGGAAAGGATGACGATCGGAACAACGATGAACTTCAACAGGTTGATGAAGATCGTGCCGAAGGGTTTTAAGTAATTCGTCGTGAATTCCGCGAACCCGGGCGCCCAGATACCGATCAGTCCGACGAGGATACCGGCAATCATCGCGATGCCAATCCAACCGGCAAGAGACAGTTTCTTCTTTTACTTTTCCATTTTTGTGTTCCTTTCCGTATTATGAATGATATGTATTAAGAACCCATAAAGATTATAACAATACCGATGCGTAATTGTAAAGATTTTGGGGCAAAATGGTGAAAAATATATGATATAGGCTCGACACAGCGACGATTTGCGCGGCGAACCGTTTGCGTTTTGGCAAAAAACAGGTACGCCGTCGGGCGCGGGCAGTCAATTGTGACGAAGGAGGCAGGCGGCGCTGCGCCGCGCATTCCGCCGCGCTTGACGATCGCGGCCTCGGTCGCTATACTCAAACCATCCAAAACTTCACCGCGGACGCGGCGAACAAGCACGGAAGGAAACGAATGCAAACGAATCACGGTAACGAAACGCGAACAAAGACGACTCTGTTGAGCTTTTTGCTGCTCGTCATCTCGGGTCTGCTCATCGGCGGCGGCGCCATCCTGCCGGGTATCAGCGGCGGCGTGCTCTGCGTGGTGTTCGGCATCTACCGCCCGATGATGGAGCTGCTGTCCCATCCCAAGGCGGCGCTTCCCAAGTATTGGCGGATCTTCATCCCCGTCGGCGTCGGCTGGGTTCTGGGCTTTTTGGGGTTTGCCCGCGTGGTGGACATCGTATTCGCGGCAAACGAGCTGCTCGCAACCTGGCTGTTCATCGGACTCATCGCGGGAACGATGCCCGCGCTGTTCAAAGAGGCGGGGCTGCAAGGGCGACCCAAGGGCGCGTATCTCGCGCTGGTTCTCGCGTTTGTCGTGCTGCTCGGCGTGCTGGCAATCGTGCGTTTTTCGCCTTTCACCAGCGTCACGCCGTCCTTTGCGTGGTATCTCTTTGCGGGCGTTCTGTGGGGCCTGAGCCTGATCGTTCCCGGTATGTCCAGCTCATCCATCCTGATGTCGCTCGGGCTGTATCAGCCGCTTGCCGCGGGCATTGCGGATCTGAACCCGAGCGTGCTCGTCCCTTGGATCCTGGGCTTGCTGCTGACCGTGCTCCTGCTTGCGCGGCTCATCAACCATCTCTTTGAAAAGCGCTACGCATACGCGTTCCATGCGGTCGTTGGCGTCGTTGTCGCCTCGACGCTTGCCGTCGTGCCGCTGCAATACGACGACGCGGGTCAGATTCTTCTCTCGCTGCTGTGCTTCGCGGTCGGCTTCGTGATCGCGTGGCTGCTCGCCAAGCTGGATCGACGCGGCGAAGGGGAGCAAGATCCGCAAGAGAAAGCGCCGACCGCACCGTTGCCGTGATTCAAACGCCGCACGCCAAGCGGTGCGGAACATGTATCAAAAAAGCGCCCGCATACACGCGAGGCGCTCCGGTCTGTTAAAAGTCCTTGGGGGATTCGGGGGTCGAAACCCCCGGAGATTTATTCCGGCTCCGGCGGCATGTACGCCGGAACGGATCGCCCGGGAACGGGCGGTTTCCCTGTGCTTTCCGCCGCCCGGAAACCTGAAGGGTTTTAGGCGGGAAGCGGTTACTCTGTCGAAAAACAGCGTTTTTCGACAGAATGAAGCGCCCGCATACACACGAGGCGCTCTTTTTTACGAATCTCGGCGGTTACTGCACATAGTAAAACGTCAGCGCCGTGATCGTATCGTCCTCCGCCGTCATCCGATAAAGGATCCCGTCGATATTGACCTGCTCGAAGCGCTCGGGAAAGTCCTCGGGCGAAATCTCGATCGTATTCGGGCCGAAATCCTCGGAAAAGTCCACAATGGCGTCCGCCGAAACGGTCATCGTATGCGTAACGCCGTCAACCTCGGTAAACGTCTCATAGACCATTTCCGCGCCGTCTTCCTTCTCGGTCGCCACGTTGCTTTCCAGATATACGACATCCGCCATGACCGCGCCGTCATGCAGATAAACGTTGTCGATCCGCACAAGCTGCTCCAAAAACACGGGCGCGGGAATGGTCTCCTCGGAAAGCAGCGTTATTTCGCCCTTCTCCACCCGATAGCGATAAACGCGGCTCTCTCCGCGCGCGCCGCCCGCCCAGCTCTGCGCATAGACGAACGTCAGCTCCACCTCGCCGTCCCCTGCGGGCAGAAACGACCAGGTATGCTTGCCGCCCGCGCCCATCAGATCCGACGTCGGCTTTTCATACGCGTTTTCGCTCTCGGTCAAAACGCCGTCTTGGGACATGGTATACTTCCAGCTATATCCCGTCGTAGGGTTCTCGTCCAGCTCGATTTTCACAGCCTTACCGCCTTTCGCGCAGCCGCATACGCATAGCGCCGCAAGCAAACAACAAACGTAAACGATCATTCCTTTTTGTATCTGTTTCATCATTGCTCCCTATTGCTCCTTTCAAGCCGCCGTTTCGCAAGCGGACGCCGTTTCGCAAACGGACGCCGTTTCGCAAGCGAAGCGTCTTTTTCTCACAATACCGCATTTCACCCGAAAGAGCAAGCGTCGAGCCGCCGCTCGCCATGCGAACGTCAAAAGCGCGTCGGCAAGGCGGTTTCGGCCGTATTTGCGATCTGCCGCCTGTGCAAAATCGCCCGCTACCGTCAAAACAGACCGAACACGGGCGATTCTAAAATACACGCTTCTGCTTTTTGTCGGGCGGTTACTTCATCAGCGCAAGCCCCTGCTTCACGCAGGATATGCGGATCTCGGTGCTTTGCGTGGATACCTCTCCGTCAAGCTGAACCCAAAGCGGCATGGAGGCGCGGATCTGCACGACGCCCGCACGATACGGCTCCACGTTCCGATACTTGTAATGCGTGCCCTTGTAGGCGGACGGGAATGCGAGAAGCACCTTCCATTTGGGCATTTTCCCGAACACGCAGATATCCAGCTTGCCGTCGCAGGGGTCGGCGTCCGGCGAAAACAGGAAGCCGCCGCCCTCATAGCGATAGATCATGGAACAAACGAACAGGAAACCGGGAAGCGAAACCGTTTTGTCGTCGTCGAGCGTCATGGTACAGTCGCCGCGCTTGATGGAAAACAACGTTTTGATCGCCATCACGAGGAACACGAAGCTGCCGAGCCCGATCTTATTGAGAAAGTCCTTGGACGGAGACTTCACCGCAGCGTCCCGCGAAACGGCGGCGTCGTAGCCGATGCCGCAGCTGCTCGAAAAATAGTGCTTCGTTTCCGCGTCTGCGTCCGCGTCGTCATAGGTCATGTATCCGAGGTCGAACCGCGTGGGCGCTTTGCAATCGAGAATCTGCATGAGCGCTTCCACCGGCTTTTGGGAGATGCCAGTGTTGACGGCAAAGTCGTTCGCCGAACCGGCCGGTATGTATCCCAGCAGAACCTTGGAGAAATCCTTGACGCCCTGAAACGCCTCGTTCAGCGTTCCGTCGCCGCCCACGATGACCAGGCGGAGCAAGCCGTCCGCCTCGTCGGGCGGGCAGGTTTCGGTAATGGATCTGACGAGCTTTGTCACGTCGCCCTTTGCCGCGGAGCAGAACAAACGATAGGGGATGTTCCTCGATTCGAGCTCGGGGCGAACCTCGTTCCATACCTCCATGCCGTGCCCGGTTCTCGCCGCAGGGTTTACAACGAAATAATACATGCGCCGCCTCCTAAGCTGTTCGGTTATCTTTTGGGCTGTCCCTTATCCGTTTTTACGACGTGCTTGAACACGTTTTCGAAACGGTTGAGCGCTTCGTCGATGATTGCATCGGTGTCCGCAAGCGACGTATACACGCGGCTGCCGCCGAGCGTGACCAGCCCGTTGGACATATAGGCCGCGCCCATGCGCTCCATGGAGTCCTTGCGTTCAAAGATCATTTCCTTGTGTTTCAGCAATTCGAGCGCGGACTTGACGAAGCTCTTGGAGGAGAAGTCGTAGCTCATTGCCGCCGCGCACTCCAAATGGACGATGGAGCCCTGATTGTAGATCACATAGGGCAGATGATACGTTTCGATCAGCTTTTTCAGCCCGTCCGCAAGGCGATCGCCCGCGCGCCCCGCTTTTTCGCAGGCGTTCGTGCGAATGATTTCCCGTATGGTCGTGTAGCCCGCAAGCGCCGAGATGGGCGCGGCCGCAAGCGTGCCGCCGACATAAGCGCGGTGCTTAAACGTTCCGACGCCCGCCGCCATCAGGGAAGCATACTCCTTCTTGCCGCCGACGCCGCCCGCGCCCGGATAACCGCCCGCTATGATCTTGCCGAAAATCGTCAGATCGGGCACAACGTCGAAATAGCCCTGCGCGCCGGATACCGCCACGCGGAAACCGGTAACGACCTCGTCGAATATCATCAATGCGCCGTATTTGTCGCAGAGCGCACGCACGCCCTTGTTGTAATCGTGCGCCTGCGGACGCGTTCCGCTCTCCGGCCCGATGGGCTCGACGATGACGCCCGCGGTGCCGCCGCGCATACGGTTTCGTTTCAGCATCCATTCGAGCATGCCGAGGTCGTTCGGGCGGACTTCGTCGGTCAGAGCGTAGCACTGCGACGGAATGCCATGGGATTCCAGCAGATTGCGGCTGCCGGGAATTTTCAGCCCGTATACCATTTGATCGGACCAACCGTGATAGTCGCCGCCGATCTTAACGATTCGCTTCTTTCCCGTTGCGATGCGCGCGATGCGAAGCGACGCCATCACCGCCTCCGTGCCGCTGCCCAGCATACGGAACATCTCTACGTTCGGCATACATTCATGGATCAATTCCGCAAGGCGCAGCTCCATTTCGTGAAACAGACCGATCGTCGGGCCGCAGGTATTGAGCAGGTCGATCACCGCGTCGCGCACGGCGGGCGGATTGCTGCCCAATATGGTCGGGCCGCCCGCCTGCAAAAAGTCAATGTACTGGTTTCCGTCCGCGTCGTAGAGATAAGCGCCGTCCGCTCTCGTAAAGCACAGCGGATACGGCTTGTTGAAGGCGAGGTTGTGCTGCACGCCGCCCGGTATGAGCTCTTTCGACTGCGAAAACAGCGCAAAGGAACGCTTGCATTTCTCATCGAAATACGGCGCGATGTGGTCGGCGTAATATGCGTCGCCGACCTCCCAAATCGGCTGATCGGTAAGCGCTTTCAACGCCGCGTTGACTTCGTTCGGATCGTCCCAGCGACTGATGCCACAATTTGTCATTCTTCGTTCCTCCCAAAATAAAAATGCGCGTTTTGCGTGATTGATATGCTGCAAAGGCGGAAGCCCTTTTTCTGATCCTATTGTATGCTTCTGCTCTCTCCAATGCAAGTATTTTTTTACTCCGAGTTAATAATAATAGTTGCATCAAAATTTTTGGATGGTATAATGAGTTTATTCGAGGAAAGGCGACTACCGATGAACGAACAATATGTATTGAGCCGTCGGGAACGAAAAAAACTGAACTGCAAGTATGCAATTCTCAAAGCCGCCAAGGAGCTGATCATCGAGCAGGGTGTGGACGTGCTGATTGAGGACATCGCCAACCGCGCGGATATTTCATACCCGACCTTTTTTCACTATTTCCCCACCAAGGCGAGCCTGTTTTACGCGATCTACCTCGAAGAAATCGAGGATATTCAGGAGTTTGCTGAGATCGAGCTGAAAAACGAAGGCTCCGCCGCCGCGCGTGTGGAGCGGCTGTTTGACGCGCTGATGCAGGATTTTTTGGAGTATCGCTATCTGGATCTGTATGTGGCGGGCGAGGTTGCCAAGCGAACCGCGGCGGATTGCGGCGAGGAGAAAATCTCGCAGATGTTTTACACCGCGATACAAAAAGGAAAGGACGCCGGCGAGTTTCGAGCGGATTTGGACGCCAGGCTTCACGCCATGCTGATTGCCGGAATCCTGTTTTCCACATCGTTTTACGACTGCGGAAGCGATGATTATCGCGGTATGCTGCGCATCCTGACAGACGGCATGAAAACCGAAACAAAATAACGAAACAGGAGGAAGCGAATCATGTCTCATCCCTACAAGGGCTTTGAGCCCAAATGGTTTTCGGAACGGTTCTCGCCGAAAAGCTATCGCTCCATCTTCAAGTGGGGCGACTATACCCAGATCAAGGCGCCGCGCGAAACCCTGTATAAGATGGTGAAGGAAGTGTTCGGCGTAACGGACGACGCGTTCTCAGCCTTTACCGAGGATCTCGGGCTGGACGATGTGCATTTTGACGTGCCGATCACGCTGACCCAAGCGCAGATCCGTGAGCTGAAAGCGATCTGCGGGGACGAGTTCGTCCGCACGGACGACTATTCCCGCCTCTCGGTGGCATACGGCAAAACCATGTACGACCTTATGCGGCTCAGGCGCAAGATCGTCGAAAACGTGCCCGATGCGGTGGTCTATCCCGACAGCGCCGAACAAATCGAAAAGCTCGTTGCGTTCAGCGTGCGCGAGAAGGTGCCGCTTTATGTATACGGCGGCGGCTCTTCGGTCACAAGGGGCGTAGAGTGTATGAAGGGCGGCATTTCGCTGGACCTGCGTCTGCGCTTCAACAAGGTGATCGCGTTTAACGAGATCGACCAGACGATCACCGTGGAAGCGGGTCTGAGCGGCCCCGCGCTGGAGGACGCGCTGAACCACGCGCCCGAACGCTTTGGGGCAAAGCGCGCGTATACGAGCGGGCATTTCCCGCAAAGCTGGGAGTATTCCTCCGTCGGCGGCTGGGTCGTGACCCGCGGCGCGGGGCAAAACTCCACCTATTACGGCTGCATTTCGGATATTGTGCTCGCGCAGGAATACGCCACGCCGGTCGGCAAGATCAAGACGGACGCCTATCCGCGCAAATCGACGGGGCCCGACCTTGGGCAAATCATGATGGGCGGCGAAGGCACGTTCGGCGTTTTGACGCACGTCACGCTGAAAATCTTCCGCCATATGCCCGAAACCGTCAAGCGCTTCTCCTTCATGTTCCGCGATTGGGAAACCGCGCAGCAGGCGGCGCGCGAAATCATGCAGTCCGAAGCGGGCTACCCCTCCGTATTTCGTCTGTCCGACCCCGAGGAGACGACCGTTATGCTGCGGCTTTACGGCGTGATGGATACGCCGTTGAAGTATCTGTTCAAGCTGCGCGATTTCAAGGAAAACGAAATGTGCCTCTTCCTCGGCTTTACGAACGGCGAAAAGGGCTTCTCCGCCAACTGCGCCAAGCACGCAAAAAAGGTCTGCCGTCAATTCGGCGGCATGAGCCTCACGGGCTACGTCACAAAGAGCTGGGAAAAGGGACGTTTCAGCGATCCGTTTTTACGCGACACGATGCAGGATTATTCCGTCGTAACGGACACGATGGAATGCACGGTGAATTGGAGCAATATGTCCAAGGTGCATGCGGAGGTGCGCGCGTTCTGCAAATCCCGCCCGAACACGATCTGCATGACGCATATGAGCCATGTGTATCCGCAGGGCGCCAACCTGTATTGGATCTTTATGACGCGCATGAGCGACCCCGAGGAATACCGCGCGTATCACGCGGGCATTTTGCACGCCATACAAAAGAGCGGCGCCTCCATGAGCCATCATCACGGCATCGGCAAGATGTTCGCCCCGTGGCTGGAGGGCAGCGTCGGCAAGAACGAATACGCCGTCATTCGCGCGCTCAAAGACCACTTCGACCCCGACTACCTCATGAATCCCGGCGGAACGCTCGGGCTCGACCTGCCCGAATCACAGAAGATCGGCAAGGAGGACTGATTCACTTCCTTGCTGCCCCAAATGCATCTGTGGAGCCGAGCTTTCCCGTTCGACTCCTTTTTTCTTCCCAAACAGCATCCGCCCCTCGTCCGCCGTTGCGTTTCCTTTGCGAAATCATCGTTTTCGCTGTCTTTCGCGACAAAATATTGGTAAACAGCGACAGTTTGTGCTAAAATATTTTTGTCTGTGCGGAACGAATCAAAGGGTACGAAACCGATTCTTGCATTCTGCATCCGTCAGCGCCGCATTGCTTTTGCATCGGCTGATTTCCATCCGGTAAGACCCATAAACGATCTCGTCGGTTCATGCCGACGCAAGGATGTGACCGTATGATCTTACATCAAACGACAGAAGCGAATTCGGACGTCTCCGCCAAGGCGAGCCCGCGGGAAAAGCTCGACAGGATGATTGTGACCACCGTGTTGTCGCTGCTGGTTGCCGTCGTCGTCGTCAGCGTTATGTTCGGTGGACTGATCAGCAGCTACCGCAACAGCATCGCAAAGGAAAGCGCCGCGCACCTGACGGAGATCAACCAGGAGTTGCAGCTCTATATCGAAACAAAAATCGGCGAATATTGGAACGCCGCGCACGGCATCGCAAGCAGCATTCGGCGGGGCAACATCGGCGAAGACGCCATGCTGGATTTCCTTGCGAGTCAGCGGGACATTTACGGCATGTCCGATATCACGCTGTTTACGCAAAGCGGCTATGCCGTCCGTGCGGACGGAAGCGTTCTTGCCAACGACGTCGCGTCCGAGGCGGTCGCCCGTATCGCCGACGGAGGGGAATCCCTGACCATCAAAGAATCAACCGTCGTTTACACGGTTTCGGTCGATACGGATGCGCTGTATCACGGCTCCGAAATCGTGGCCGTATCCGTCGTGCAGGATCTCGACTCCTTTTTGGACAACATGGGCATCACCCCCTTCGGCGGGGCGGGACTTCTGTATCTGACGGATCAAAACGGCGCGATCATCAGCAAACTGACACGCTCCGACTCCGTTAGCGTATATAATCTTATTGCGCTGTTGAAGGAGAACGCGATAGAGCCGTTGCCGGACTCTGCGGATTCTGCGGACGACCTGCTCGCCTCCGAGGATTGCGACGTTTTCCTGCGTAAAACGGATGCAGGCGAAGAATATGTCGTCGCGTCGCCGATTCAAACGGGCTATGATGAAATGCGGCTGTTCTATTTCGTGCCCGAGCGCGTGGTCAATCAGACCGCGGACAGCTTTTCCCGCTACATTTTGACGCTGAGCATGGTTGTGATTTTTGCGTTTGTTGTGGGCGCCGTCGCGGTATTCGCGTTTCTGTACAATTCCCGCAAAAGGCAGTTTGATCAGGATATCAGCGTGCGGGAGCATATGCTGGAACTGCTGGTGCAAAACTCAAAATCGGCGTTTGCGCTCTTTGAGATCGGTCAAAGCGAGCCTCGCTTCTATTCGGGCAACTGCGAAAGGATCTTTGGCGAAGCATGCCATAACCTCGAAAAAACAGACGACGGATACCGTATGAGCGGCAGCTCGGGCGAGGAAACAGAGGCGCTCAGAGAAATCAACGCCCAAATGCTTGGCTGGGACGGAAAGCATGAGTTCCGAAGCTCTTTTTTGCGCAATGCCGCCTCCGCGACCCCTGCCTACTTTGAAGTTCAGATATTCCCGGTGAAAAACAGCGGGGAAAAGGAAGCCTTTATCGGCATCGCGCAGGACGTCACGCCGCTTTACGAGCGGCAGACCATAGCGACCGAAGCGCTCGCCATGGCGGAGCAGGCCAATCAGGCCAAGACCCGCTTCCTCTCCAATATGTCCCACGACATCCGCACGCCGATGAACGCCATTGTGAACATGACGGACTTTGCCATCGAGAGCATCGGCGAGCCGGAAATGCAGCGCGCGTATCTCGATACGCTTCGCGCGTCCTCGGTGCATCTGCTGCATCTGATCAACGACGTGCTGGACATGAGCCGCATCGAAAGCGGCTGCCTGACGATCGCGGCCGAGCCGTTTGATCTGCGCGGCGAGCTGAACCGCATCGCCGATATTATTCAACCGCTCTGCGCGCAAAAGGAACAGGCTTTTCTTGTGGATTTTGGCGAGCTGAAAACCACTGTCGTTCTGGGCGATCAGGTCAAGCTGTCGCAGATCCTGATGAACCTTCTGTCAAACGCCTGCAAATTCACGCCGAACGGCGGCTCGATTCGCTTTATGGCAAAGGATCTCCCATCCTTGCGCAAAAACACCGCAAGCGTTCGGTTCCAAGTAAAGGATTCGGGGGTGGGCATATCCGAAGCGAACCTGGGGAAAATCTTCGAGCCGTTTTCGCGTGTGGAGAATGTGCTGGTCGGCAAGATCGAGGGCACGGGGCTGGGGCTTTCCATCTGCCGCAGCTATATAAACGCCATGGGCGGAACGATCCGCTGCGAAAGCGAGGAGGGACAGGGCAGCGCGTTTACCGTGGAGCTGTCCTTTCCGATCGCAGAGGCGGCGACCCGAGCGCCCGAGGCGCATTTCTCCATGGGCAGCGCGCCGTTTGCGGGCAGGCGCTGCTTGATCTGCGAGGACAATCCGATCAATCGAACGATTGCGGCAAAGCTCTTGGAGCGGCTGGGCTTTGCCATAGAAACCGCCGCCGACGGGAAAGAAGGTTTCGGGCTGTTCGCGGCGTCCGCGACCCGGTATTACGACGTGATCTACATGGACGTCCAAATGCCGGTGATGGACGGCTATCAGGCCACCGCGGCAATCAGAAACAGCGCGCATCCGCAGGCAAAAACCGTTCCCATCATCGCCATGACCGCCAACGTATTCGCCGAGGATGTGGAAAAGGCGCGCTCCTTCGGCATGAACGGGCATTTGGGCAAGCCGATCCTTGTAAACGAGCTGATCGAAACGACAAATACGATCTTGAATAACGGAGGGGAACAAAGATGAAAAAAGCGTGTAGCATCCTGCTGACGGCGCTCCTGCTTGCCGCGCTGCTGTGCGGCTGCGGCGAAAAGCCCGCGATCATCGGTCGGGCGGCAAACGAGATTATGACCTACAAGAAGCTCGACCCGGAGAAAACCACGCTGGTGGTCAGCCGCACAGGCAACCTCTATATCGACGCCTTTTCAGCGGAATTTGAGCGGCTCAACCCCGATATTCAGGTCGTTTGCCTCGATATTACGGGCGGCAACAGGGTCGTCGCCCCGGCGAAGGATTGGATTTTGAACGGGCTCGCGCCGGACGTCATGTTCTGGCAGGGCGAACTGATATCGGATGAATTAATGATTGAAAACTTTGTCAATCTGTCCACCGGTTCTTTATCGGAAAACTACCAGACCGAAGCGTTGAGCAACATCGCCATCGACGGCAATCTCTATTGCCTGCCCTGCCCCTCCGAGGTGGCGTGCATGCTCTACAATAAAACGCTTTTTGAACGCTACGGCTGGCAGGAACCCGCCACCTTTGACAAGTTTGTCGCCCTGTGCGACCAAATCACGGCGGATACGAACGGCGAGGTGCAGCCATGGAACCCAAACGCAAAATATTCTGACGAATTCAGCATCGTCATGCAGGGGTTTTTCTATGAGGAGCTGTTCGCGGGCGTGGACAATCGAACCTGGTACGACGCGGCGATGAACGGAACGACCGGCACAGCCGACCATCTTATGCCGATGTTCGACGCCGTGCAGACGCTGATCGACCACGGCATCCTGCGCGAGGAGCATTTTTCTTACAGCGCGACCACGCGAATGAACGAATTCAAGGCCGGGCAGATCGCTATGATTAATTTCCGAGCCACAGACGTCGCTTCCGATGCGTTTGCGTTTTCCCTGATGCCTTTCCCCAGCTCGGCGGGCGAGCTGGGCTATGTGTGCAAGTATTACAACGCCGTCGTCGGCGCGCCGAAGACGGAGCGCACCGAAGCCGTGCAGGACGCCGTTGACCGATACCTGACCTATTTCAGCTCCGAGGAGGGGCAGCGCGTCTTCATCGGCGACAGCTTGCAGATCAGCAACGTCAAAAACGTGAATCCGCCGACGAGCAGCGCCCTTTCCGCGTTGCAGCCCGCAATCGACGAGGGGCACCAATTTCAACTGTTGAGCTTTTCCGGGGAAAACCCCGGTATCAGATTTCAGCTTACCAACGACGCGAAGCGGATGTACGCGGGCGAGACGACGGCGGAGGACTGCATCGCCGCCATGAACGTCAACCCGTCCGAACAGACGGTCAGCGCGGAGGCTGCCGCGCCCGAGACCGTGGCAACCGCCGAAAAGGATTTCACGATTTTGGAGACCTCCTTCTATATGGCGGATCTGTATCGGGAAGCGGCAGGCGCCGACGTCGGTCTGATCCCCAACAACATCGCCTATCGCGGCAATTTGATGCGCATTTTCGCGGGGGCGCTGACGCCGGATCATGTCGCCGTGCTTATGCCCCGCTCCCTCGGAAACGACACAGCGCTTGTCAAGGCGTCCATGACGGGGCGGCAGCTTTTGGACGCGCTGAACGACCCGATGGGCGCGGACGATCAAACCGCAGACTGCGTATACGCGTTCTCGGGGCTTACCTGCAAGGTCGCCCCGTGGAACCCGCAGGGCGGGCGGATGCTTGCCGTTACGCTTGCGGACGGGACGGCGATCGACCCGAATGCGCTGTACACCGTGGCTTTTTGGGGCGGCACGGTTTTTGACAGATATATCACGGGGGAAGCGGAACCCGTTGAGGGAAGCTGGACAGACCTGATGACCCAAAAGCTCCAAAGCGAAGGCACGATTTCGCCCGCCGACGACGGTCGGATCACGCTTGTCTGGGAATAAGCGGCGCCAAGAAGGGAAAAGCCCGCCGCAGACAGATCGAGCGGATCGCCGAGCCGCCGCGCAACAGGAAACCGAATATTCGCCGCCGTCGGTTTTTTCGAGAAGCCATATGCGCGAGGAAATTTCGCGGCGTTCATCATCGCCGCATCAATGAGGGAAATGCAATGAAGCAACACGAGAAAAACGGATTCGAGGAGCTGGAAAATATCTTTGATGCCGCGCCCTGCGGCGTGGGAATCCTTTCCGTGGACGACCGACGACCGATGTATTTCAACCGCGCCTACTATCGGCTTTTCGGCTATACGCCGCAGGAATACGGCGAGCAGATCGGCGATGATTTTCAAAAGCTTCTTGTTCCCCGCGATCAGCCGGTTTACGAACACATTGCGGATTACCTTGCCGCCGCGGGCGACGAATCGGCAACCGATTACGGAATCGTTCGAAAGGACGGCGGCGTCCGTCGGGTGCGTTTCAGCCACACCGAGATCGCATGGGACGGGGAGCGCTGCGCGCTTTGCTTTTTTGAGGATGTTACGACCGAAAAGGACAGCTTGGAACAGCTCGGTCTGGTCGCCGAAAACATCGGAAGCAGCATCTCGGTGCTGCTGATGAAGGGCGAAAAGGTAGAGCTTTTATACGCCAACGATACGTTTTTCAAATGGGTCGGCGCCGAACGCGAGCATTACGGCGAGGACACTTTGGAATACAACATGTCCTTTGTCGCGGAGGGCGACCGCCCCGCGACGCTTGCGGCGGTATATCAGTCGGCGCGCACGGGCGAGCCGCAGGATTTGGAATATCGCTTTTTGCGCCCCGACGAGCCGCCGCGCTGGCTGAACCGCCGACTTGCGGCAATCAAGCGCGACGAACAGGGCGCTTTCCTGGTCGCTTCCATCGTAACCGACGTGACCGAGCGAAAGAACGTCGAGATGGAAAGAGCGGCGGAGCGCGAAAGAACCCGATCGGTCATGGACAATATGCCCTGCGGCCTCGTCAAGGTGGTTATGGAGCGGGACGGAAGCACCCGCCCTGTGCTGGTCAACAAGACCTTCCTGACGATCACCGATATGTCCCTTGACGAAATGATGAAGCTGTACGGAAACGACAGCTGCGCGGGGATTCACCCGGACGATTTGGACGGGGTGCGGGAGCTGATGCAGGGCTTCCGCCCTGGGGAAAATCGCTCGGCCGTATTCCGCCTGAAAAAGGGGAAGTGCGGCTGGGTGTGGGTGCGCGTCACCGCGTTCATCAAAGAAGAAGACGGCGCGCTGATGCTTTACAACAGCTACCTTGATATCAGCAACGAGCTCGAAAGCGAGCTCGTGAGGGACAGCCTGCTCAATATGCTTCCCGGCGGGGTTGCGGTTATTCGGTTTGCGGATACCATCGAATGCCTGTATTTCAACGACGGCTTTGCCGCCTTGTCCGACCGATCCAGGCAGGAGCTGGAGAAAGCGATCCATTCCGACGGAGATTTGGAAAAGCTCATCTACCCGACGGATATGGCGTATGTCCTCGGCGAAGTTGAAGCGCGCAAGGTCGCCGACGAGCCGATCAACACGACGTTTCGCTTTTTTGCAAAGGGCGGCGAAGTGAAATGGATTCATTTGACCGCCAGCAAGCTGCGCGAGGACGGCGGCTTTCCCGTGTATTACTGCGTTTTTGCCGAACCCAGCAAACAGGCCATGCTCTATCGGAGCATTGCGGACGGGGCAAGCATGGGGATCATGGTGGCCGACTTGGAAACCCATGAGATCTACTATCTCAACCAAGCGTTTCGCAAGCTCATGCAGCTATCGTATGAACAGCCCTATGTCGGCAGGAAATGCTACGACTTTGTTCTGCATAAGAGCCGCCCCTGCGAGGACTGCGTGATCGGCGAAAAAAAGCTCGGCACGACGTGCGAGGTGATTCGGCATTATTCGAAGCCCGGCATCGACGTCAAGGTTCGAAGCGCCATAATCAACTGGCTCGGGCGAACCGCGCTGGTGGAATACGCCGTCGATGTGACCGCCGAATACCAAAAGCGACTTGCGCAGGAGGAGCTTTTGAATCGGGTGCCCGCCGGGATCGGCATCTATGAGCTGTCGGGCGGCGACCTGCATCAGGTTTACATGAACGACGGCTATTTTCGGCTGATTAAGGCCGACAGGGCGACCCGCGAAAAACGGCAGAAGGAAGGCTTTTTGTCGCTCATACATCCCGAGGATGTACACATCATTACGGATGCGGCGAAGGCCGTTCGAGACGGGCAGGATACATTCAGCCTGCTCCACCGCGTGCTTTGCGGAGACGGCGTCTATCGCTGGTTTCGGCTGGACGGAACGGTGACAAGCCGCGAGGCAGGCAAAACCGTCGCCTATTGCGCTTACACGGACTATGACGAAATCGAGCAGTCTCGTATCCGTCTGGAAAAGGCGCATGCGGCGCTGAAAAACAAGTACGCGCAGGAGCTGGCGCAGCGAAAGGCGCTGGAAAAGGAAAGCGCCGTGATCGTGGCGTTCAACATCACGCAGGATCGATTGATTTCCTGTCAGGCGCTGGACGATCGGTTTTTTACGCACGCCGCGGGGTTAAGCGGCGCCGAGCTGATGAGCGACCTGTTAAAGAGAGTCCCCTGCACGGAGGATCTCCGCAAGAGCGCGTTGTTTTTTGATCCTCAAAGGGCAAAAACGGCGCTTCACAAAGGCGTGCCCATGAATTCCGAGGAGTATCGCTGCCGCCAAAAGGATGGGCTGCTGCATTGGATCAAGGCGATCAGCAATGTGGAAACCGACCCTGAAACAAGCGATCTGATCTCCTATACCTATTTGAAGGATATCGACAAAGAGCGAAAATGCGCCGTCGCCACCAACAGCGTCATAGACGAGGAAACGGATTACGTTCTTCTGGTGAGCGCGATTGCGGACGTCTGCACGATCGTATGGGTCAGAGAGCATTACATGGAGGGCGGCGCCGCGATTCGGCCGCTCCAAGATCTGGCATTCAGCAGCTCGGCGCAATATGTGCGGCTGGATACCGTCGTTTCGGAGGATCGCGCGTCGATTGAACTGCTCATGGACAAGTCCGCCTTGATGCGGGAGCTGGAAACGACGAGCGTACGAACGATCACCTACCGCAGGACGGAACAGGACGGCAAGCTGCATCGCAAGAAGGTTCGCGCCTTCTATCTCGACGAAACGAAGGAGGACGTCATCATCGCCCAGCGGGATATTACCGATCTTTATGAGGAGGAGCAGGAGCAAAAACGCAGGCTGGAAGCGGCCAGCCGCGCAAAGAGCGATTTCCTCGCCCGCATCAGCCATGACATGCGCACGCCGCTCAACGGGATTCTGGGCACCGTATATCTGGCGCGCGAAAAGGACGACCCGGCCGAGCTGAAAAAAGACATGGAAACCATCGAAAGCGCGGGTGAGCTTCTGCTCAATCTTGTGAACGACACGCTGGACATGAGCCGAATCGAGAGCGGGAGAATCGAGCTGCATCCCGAGATCTGCGACGAGAAAAAGTTGTTCGACGCGATTTTTGCAGCGATCCGACCGAGTCTCGATCAGAAAAACATTCGGCTGCACACAACCTTTATCGGGATCGACTGGAAGCAGATGATGCTGGACGTGCCCAGATTGCAGCAGGTGTTTCTCAACCTGTTCAGCAACGCCATCAAGTTTACGCCCGAGGGCGGCAGCATCGATTGGGTCATGGAGTGTTTGGAAGAAACGGACGACCATGTGATCGATCGTTTTATCGTTCGGGATACCGGCTGCGGCATGAGCGAGGCGTTTCAAAAGCACATGTTCGAGCCGTTTGCCCAAGAGAATCGGGTGAATACCGACCAGACCATGGGAACGGGGCTGGGGCTTTCCATTGTGAAAAGAATTGTTGAACTGATGGACGGCACGATTACGGTCAAAAGCAAGGTGGGAAAAGGCACGGAATTTTGTATCATTCTGCGCCTCCCGGTGCGCTGTTCCCTCCGCGAGCTGGAAAAGGAGCCCGAGCAAAAGGAGATTTCCTTCCGCGGCGCCCGCATCCTTCTTTGCGAGGACAACCGTCTCAACACCATCATTGCGACAAAGCTGCTGGAAAAGGTCGGCTGCATCGTGGAAACGGCCGAAAACGGCAAGCTCGGCGCAGAGATGTTTGCGGCAAGCTCGCCGGGGTATTATGCCGCCGTTCTCATGGATATCCGCATGCCGGAAATGGACGGCCTGGAAGCGGCGAGAGCCATTCGGTCGCCGGACAGGTCGGACGCAAAAACGATCCCCATTATCGCCATGAGCGCAAACGCCTTTGCGGAGGATCGGCAGGAAAGCCTTGCCGCGGGCATGAACGCCCATTTGAGCAAGCCCATAGAGCCGCAGAAGCTGTATGAAACGCTGGAACGGGAGATCGCCGCTGGGAAAGACGAACGATGAACCGATCGGAATGCTGTATCTCAACGGCGGGCGGCTTTCAGACCGCGCCTTCATGATGCGTTTGCGAGCGGATCGGGCTGCGGCAGGGCTCAGAACAAATTCAGACCTTGTTCGTTATCGCCGTGCGGGAAAGCTGCTCCATGACCGGCTCCATCAGGAGGGAAAGCAGCAGCATCATGACGCATGGGCAAAAGAGCAGGGGAATGATCCACAGCGCGCATATGGCGATCAGGGCGGCGGCGATCAGGGCGCACAGCAGCGTTCGCGGAAGGTACGATAGGGCGATTTTCGCCGCGTTTCGGTTCAGCGCCCCAAAGGACTGGGTAAACCGCGAGAGCAGAGGGAACAGCCAGCAGGTCACGCCGGCGGGAAGAAGCGCGCAAAGAAGGAACGCATACTTCAAAACGATCATGAACCGCACCCCCGCGTTGACGCCGGTGACAATCGAGGCGAACACGAAGTACAAAACGACCCATATGGCGATCCAAAGCAGCGTCGTCAGGGCGCCGGTTTTCCATTCGTTTTTGAACGTGCCGAAAAAGCGCGCATAGACGCCGCTTTCGCCCTTGCGCACGTTGTGAACCGTACAGTCGTACAGCGCGGCGGCGGAAGCGCCCAGCGTAACAACGGGAAGGGAGCAGATCAAAAACAGCAGACTGAGCCCGAGGACGTCGCTCAGCTTTGACACGGCGCGCCAAAAGCCGCTGTCGGAATGAAAGAGATTGCTTTTCATGATTCACCGCCTTCTTTTTTCGTATTATAGCATGGATCACAACTTTTCACGCCAAATTAATTTCTTTATTGCAAATATTGAAAAAACTTTTTTTCGATGCTATGATAATCGAAGCGAATGAAGAGGGGGCTTTACGAGATGGAGCATACGTCGCTGACAGCTGCGCGCGCATGGGTAAAAGGGGAACTGGAAAGCGCGACGGCGTTTTGGATCTCCCACGGTCGGGATCGCCAAAATGGCGGAATCTATACCTGCCTTGATCGAAAGGGAGCGCTTTACAGCACGGATAAGAGCGTATGGATGCAGGGTCGCTGCGCATGGACCTATGCCTATCTTTGCAGCGTATACGGCGTAAGGGACGAATGGCTTTCCTTCTCGAAAAGCTGCCTTGACTTTATGGAAGCCCATTGTATCAATCGCGAGCTGGGCGGGCGTATGTATTTTACGGTGACGGCGGACGGGAGACCGCTGCGGCAGCGCCGATATTGCTTTTCGGAGGGATTCTACGCCATCGCCAACGCCGAGTATTACGGCGTGACGGGGGAGGAACGCTATCTCAAACGCGCGCTTCAAGCATACGAGCTGATCTATGGATTGAATCACGGCGAGGCGGATCCGACGGGGCTCGGGTCCAAGACCATTGCCGAAACGCGCATGGGTCGGGCGCTGGCAAACCCCATGATCTACCTGAATATCACCGACGTGCTGCGGCGCGTGAACCCCGAAAACGAAACGCTGTACGCCGACCGCGCCGCGGAATGCGTAAACGAGATCCGAACGTATCATTATAAGCCGTCGCTCGGATGCACCTTGGAGACCGTCGGGTCAAACGGCGAGTACCTCGGGGATATTACCGACGGGCGCTTTGTGAACCCGGGGCACGACATCGAATGCAGCTGGTTCCTTCTGGAACAGGCGCGGCGGACGGGCGACGACGAGACCGCCAAGCTGGCGCAAAGCATCTACGATCAGGCGTTTCAGACCGGCTGGGATCACACCTACGGCGGCTTGCTGTATTTCGTCGATTGCGAAGGAAAGCCGCCTCAGGCCTACGAGCACGACATGAAGCTCTGGTGGCCCCATGCGGAGATACTGATCGCCTCGCTGTCGCTGTATCGCAGTACGGGGGACAAAACCTATCTGGAACACTTTGAACGAACCCTTGCCTACTGTAAAGCCGTGTTCTCCGATCCCATGTACGGCGAGTGGTTTGGATACTGCCGACGGGACGGCAAGCCGACGGAGCCGCCCTGCAAGGGCAGCACGTTCAAGGGGCCGTTTCATGTGCAGCGCAGTCTGATCCTGTCGGATCGGCTGCTTGGCGAGATTTTGGAGCAGGAGTAAGGAAGAACGATGGATTTTTTTCGGCTTTCCGAAGGGGAAAACGACGTATTTGATCATATCAACAACTGCTATTTTCGCATGACGAAGGCGGAGAAGCGAACGGCGGATTATGTCATGGCGCACCGTGTCGAGCCAAAGTACATGTCCATTTCCGAGCTTGCCGCGGAGTGCCATGTGGCGGAAGCGACGATTTCCCGGTTCTGCCGCACGCTGGGCTTTAAGGGCTATAACGCCTTCAAGCTGGAGCTTGCCCGGGCCGGCGCGGCGCGCGGCTCCGGCGTATGGACGGCAGACGAAAGCGCGGCGGTTATCACCGACACGGATGATGTATCGGTCATGTGCCAAAAGCTTTACGGCATCCATACGGACGCGCTCAAACAAACGCTGTCCTTTGCGGAGCCGGAGAAGATACGTCTTGCCGCAAAGCTGCTGTTTGAGGCGGATAACGTATACTGCATGGGTCAAGGCGGCTCGCTGGTTTTGGCGATGGAGGCATACAGCCTGTTCTTAACGGTGTCTCCCAAGTTTCACGTTGTGCAGGATTCCCATTTTCAGATACTGAACGCCTCCCTGATGACGGAAAGGGACGTGATCCTGTTTTTCTCCTATTCCGGCGCTACGAAGGAACTGTTGGAGTTTGAACAGATTGCCGCCGAACGGAAGGCAAAAATCATACTGATCTCCCGTTTTCCCAAATCGCCCGGCGCGGAGCTGGCGACGGTTGTGCTGAAATGCGGCAGCAACGAAAGCCCGCTGCGGAGCGGCTCCGTCGCCGCGAGAATGGCGCAGCTGTTTATTATCGATATTCTGTATACCGAGTTCGTGCGAACGAACCATGAACTCTTTTCCGAAAATCGGGAAAAGACGGCGCAGGCGCTGACCTGCAAGCTCCTGTAAAGGGGATCGGAAGAAAGCGTATCGACGTCCGAATTGAAAATAATTTTTTGATGGAAAAATAATAAAATATATTTTGAATTCGTATTGACATGGCGAATTTTCTTTTCTATACTCGAATTGTACGAACGGATGCGTTCGAATGTCAGGTTCTTCAAACCACACAAGACCCACGAAAAAAATAGGAGGATGGACAAAAATGAAAAAACTCATCGCAATCCTGCTGGTTCTCTCGCTGACCTTTGCGGCGTTTGCCTGCGCCGCGCCCGCCGAGGTAACGACGCCCGCAGCGGAAACGACCGTTGAGGAAACGGCCGCCCCGGTTGAGACCGTTCCCGAAGCGGAGCCTGTTGACGAAAACGCCATGGCGGCGGAGATCACCCTTTGGACCTACCCCATCGGCAGCTGGAAAGCAGCCGAAACCGTAGACGCGTTTATCGCAAACTTCAACGCCGTCTATCCGAACATCAAGGTCAACGTCGAATATTTGGATTACAGCTCCGGCGACGATCAGGTGACCGCAGCGCTTGAAGCCGGCACCGCGCCGGACATCATCTTCGAGGGGCCGGAACGTTTGGTCAGCAATTGGGGCGCAAAGGGCAAGATGGTCGATCTTTCCGACCTTTGGAGCGATGAAGCGCTGGCGGACATCTCCGCCACGAGCGCAGCGGTCGTTTCCGCCTGCAAGTGGACCGACGGCGCGTACTATGAGTACCCCATGTGCATGACCACGCACTGCATGGCCATCAACTATGAGGCTTTTGAGCAAGCGGACGCCCTCCAATATATCGATCAGGAGACGCGCACCTGGACGACCGAGAACTTTGGCAAAGCGTTGCAGGCGTTGAAGGACGCGGGCGATGAGACCACCGGCGTCGTGTACTGTGGCGGTCAGGGCGGCGATCAGGGCACCCGTGCGCTGGCCATGAACCTCTACGGCGCCAAGTATACGGACGCTGCTCACACCGAATGGACGATGAACAGCACCGAGGGCGTCGCGGGATTGCAGCAGCTGGTCGATTGGACCAAGGCGGGCGTGCTCGGCTACGACGCGGGCATCGTCGCCTCCGACGAATTGCAGCTGTTCGCGAACGGAACCACGGCCATGAGCTTCTGCTGGAACGCTTCCAACGAAGCCAACTATGCAAGCCAGGTCGCCTTTACGCCTTACGCGGTTGCGTTCCCCTCCGACGACGGCGTGCCGGAACTCTGCGGCGGCATCTGGGGCTTCGGTATCTTCAACAACGGCGACGAAAACAAGATCATGGCCGCCAAGAAGTTCATCGGGTTTGTCTGCGACGATGCGACGCAGGGACCGCTGAGCGTCAGCGCCACCGGCTTCTTCCCGGTTCGTTCCTCCTATGGCAACGTCTACGCGGGCACGGAAAACGAAGCGCGCATGGGTGTGTTCGCCTCCTTCCAGAAGTATCTGGGCGACTACTACAACGTGACCGCGGGCTGGGCCGAGCAGCGTACCGCCTGGTGGAACATGCTCCAACAGATTTTCGGCGGCGCCGATGTGACCACTGCCGTGAACGAGTATGTGAACACCTGCAACGCGGCTACCCAGGCTGCATCCTGACGATTCCTTGTAGGTTGAACCGGATGCGCCCGCTCTCCGAAAGGGCGGGCGCGTCTTTTTCCAGACGATGACGATGGGGGATAACCGACTATGGCAAAGAAATCGCAGTTTTCCGGTATGAGCCGCGCGCTTGTGCGGCGTGAAACAACATCGGCATATCTATTCTTGCTCCCCGCGCTGGTATTTTTCGTTGGTTTTGTGATCGTGCCGATGGTCATGTGCCTCTTTACCAGCTTTTTTAACTATACCATGACCGATTTTTCGTTCGTGGGCTTTGGGAATTATAAAGAGCTGTTCAGCGACCCTGTCTTCTTGAAATCGTTAAAAAACACGGCGCTTTTGGTTGTTGTGGCCGTGCCTGCCGTAACGGCGTTTTCCCTCTGGGTCGGCGCCGCGATCTATCAGATGCGGTCGGGGCTCAGATCCTTCTTCCGCTGCATCTTCTATCTGCCCGTGGTTACCGGCACCGTCGCCGTAACCGTCGTGTGGAAATGGATGTTCAACCAATACACGGGGCTGTTCAACTATATCCTCAAGGCGTCCTCGCTGATCGACAAGAACATCAGCTGGCTGGGTGATGAAAAAACGGCGATCTGGTGCATTCTGCTGATCCTGTTTACCACCTCCATCGGTCAGCCGATCGTGCTGTATGTGGCCGCGCTCGGCAACGTTGACAATTCCCTTGTGGAAGCTGCCGAGGTGGACGGCGCAACCAAGCTGCAAACCTTTTGGCGCATCAAGTGGCCCTCCATCATGCCGACGACGCTCTATATCTTGATCATTACAACGATCAACACCTTCCAGTGCTTCGCCCTGATCCAGCTGCTGACCTCCGGCGGGCCCAACTATTCGACGAGCACCGTGATGTATTACATCTATTACGAAGCGTTCAAGCTGTACCGTTATGGGTACGGAAACGCCATGGGCGTGGTTCTGGCAATCATCATCGCGCTGTTTTCCGCGTTGCAGTTTCGGCTGACAGGCTCGGGAAAAGTGGACTAAGGGGAGGGAAGAAGCATGCAGACAACTCGAAACGGAAAAAGCAAGCTTTCTTACCGAATTCTTGCTATGACCCTGTTGATTCTCTTTACGGTGCTGTTCAGCTTCCCGCTCTACTGGATCATTACGGGCTCGCTGAAGAACCCTGCGGCCATCAACGCCGCCAAGCCGGAGTGGTTTCCCACCGCGATCACGTGGGACAACTATGTTCGCCTGTTCAAGAACCCTGCGTTGAAGTGGCTGCTCAACAGCGTTTTTATCTCCGTTATGGCGATGGCGCTCACCTGCGTCACGGCGTCCATGGCGGGCTATGTTCTGGCAAAAAAACGATTCTATGGCCGCGCGCTGCTGTTTTCGCTGCTGGTGTGCGCCATGGCGCTTCCGAAGCAGGTCATTCTGATTCCGCTGCTCAAAGAGATGGCGTTTTTGAAGCTCCATGACAACCTTTGGGCGGTCATTCTTCCGACCGTCGGCTGGCCGTTCGGCGTATTCCTGATGAAACAGTTTTCCGAAAATATTCCAACCGAGATGTTGGAGGCCGCACGCATCGACGGCGCGGGCGAACTGAAAACCTTTACGCGCGTCGTGCTGCCGATGATCAAGCCCGGCGTTGGCGCGTTGGCGATCTTTACGTTCATCACCTCGTGGAACGATTACTTTATGCAGCTGATTATGCTGAATTCAAAGGCCAACCTGACGATTTCTCTGGGCATTGCCAAGCTGCAATCGGAGATGAGCACGGACTTCGGGCTCATCATGGCGGGCGCTGCGCTTGCGGCGATTCCGATCATTACGATATTCCTGCTCTTCCAAAAATACTTCACCCAAGGCATTACGATGGGCGCCGTGAAAGGATAACACGATGGACAGAACGATGAAATACAAAGGGATTTTTCCGGCGTTTTACGCCTGCTACGACGAGATGGGTCAGGTAAGCCCGGAGCGCGTTCGCATGCTGACGCGGTTTTTGCTGGACAAGGGCGTGCAGGGGCTGTATGTAGGCGGTTCCTCGGGCGAGTGTATTTACCAAACGATGAAGGATCGCAAGACGACCCTTGAAAACGTCATGGCGGAGGCAAAGGGGCGGGCGGCCGTCATCGCCCACGTCGCCTGCAACAATACGGCCGAGAGCATGGAGCTGGCCGCGCATGCGGAAAGCCTGGGCGTTGACGCGATTGCAAGCATTCCGCCGATCTATTTCCATCTGCCGGAGCATGCCATTGCCGCCTACTGGAACGACATTTCCGCCGCCGCGCCGCATACGGATTTTGTCATCTATAATATTCCGCAGCTTGCGGGCGTATCGCTTACGCAGACGCTTCTGACGGAGATGCTGAAAAACCCGCGCGTCATCGGCGTAAAGAACTCATCCATGCCCGTGCAGGATATTCAAACCTTCCGACAGCTCGGCGGCAAAGACTTTATCGTGTTCAACGGCCCCGACGAGCAGTTCCTCTCGGGTCTGGCGGCGGGAGCCGTCGCGGGCATCGGCGGCACCTATGCGGTTATGCCGGAGCTGTATGAGCGGGTATACGCCCTCTATCGGGAAGGGCAGATGGAGCAGGCTCGAATCCTGCAAAACGAGCTATGCTGCATCATCGGCCGCGCGTGCGAAACCCGCGGAAACATGTATGCGACGCTGAAAGCCGTGTTGAGAAGGCAGGGCGTTGACGTCGGAGGCGTAAGAAAGCCGCTGGCGGCGTTGACGGCGGAGGACATGCCCATCGTGGAGGATGTATTTTGCCGGATCGAGCGGGCAAAAGAGGCGGCGCTATGATATTCGACTCGCTGGAAAATCGGGAGCTCTATCGCGCTCTGCCGGACGTATATCGCGCGCTTTGTCTCGTTGCGCAATTTGGCAGCGATCTGACAGAGGAGGGCTTCCAAACGGAGGATGGGCGCATTCGCCTGAACCCGCAGACAATCCGCACCATGGCGGAGGAGCTTCGCATGTTTGAGGCGCATCGGCGGTTTATCGACGTTCACTGCACCCTATGCGGCACGGAGGTTATCCAAGTGCAGGACGTGTCCCGCTTGCATACGGAAACCGAATTCGATACGGAGAAGGACTTCGGATTTTACGCGGGAACGGCGCAGGCTGTCTGCCGCCTGCAAAAGGGGCAGTTTCTTGTATGCTACCCGTCGGATGCGCATAAGGTTTGCATAGCCGACGGCGCGCCCGAAACCGTACGGAAAATCGTCGTAAAGATCAAGGCGGAAGCATAGCATAAATTACCGACGGCGGGAACGGATTGCCGCGGGGGAATGGTTATCTCCGCCTTACGCGGGAAAGAATGGTCAAAACGACGGCGCTTGCCAGCAGAACCGCCCCCGCGATCCGGTAGACCGTGTCGAATTCCGTAGACCGTCCGGAAATATTGATGACGCCGCGCACCGCGCATCCGACCGTCAGCGCCGCAAGGCCGGCGTTCCATGCGTTGAAGGCCGACCGCGGAACGCAGCCTTCCCAGCCGCCGATCATCAGGAGCAGCGCGGGAAACGCGCCGCCCGCAAGGGGGATTTGGAACATGCTTGCCATATACGCGGAGGACTCCCCATAGCTGAACGACGTATAAACGGCGTTTAACAGAAAGCAGAAGCCCGCAATCAACAGGCAGACCCAAAATGACCGCCGCATCCTGCGCGAATCAGTAGCCGATGCAGACAATGTCGCTCACCGCCCTTTCTGACGTAGATTTCCCGTTTGTGGTGGGCCGATTCACAACCTGCCCCATAAACACCATGGTGGACGAGCCGCCGCCGTCGAGATTGTAGGCGGTCGTGCAGCCGTAATCGGAGAGTATTTCGGCAAGCTCATACAGCGTGAGACCGGCGCTTTCCTCGGAGCGTCCGTCCGATACCACAAAGATATAGTGCAGCGGATCCACGATGCCGATGGCGGTTCTCGGGTTGCTGGACTTGGAGCGCGCGACCTCGTCGTTTTCGGATACGGTGAGAACGCCGTCTCGGATGAGCGCAGGCCCGAAGCAAAAGAGCTGTTCGACGCCGTCTGCCAAAAGTGATTCCGCAGATTGCTCCGTTTCCCGCACAACGCCGAAGCTGCCATCGGCATAGATGACCAGATCCTCATATTCCGTGTCGCTGCGGATGCTGCTGCGGTAGAGCGTTCCGTTTTTGATGACATATCCGCTTTTATGCGCGCCGTAATAATCTCCGTTGACTGCAAAAACAGCGTTGCATTCCGCCGCAATGGCGGATGTTGTTTCGCATACGTTCAGTCCGAACGTGCTTTTCGCCAATGCGGTTTTGAGATATTCGGCGCAGGCGAGCCGAACGTCGGCGACGTATAGGTCGGTATCGTTCGAGCGAATCGTATCGATCCGAACGGAGATGTTCGCGTCCGTATAGCTCTGCGCCGTAACGACGGGCTCTGCGGCGGCGGCTTGCTCGTTTTCGGTCGATGCCGCGACGGACACGCAGACGGGCGTCGCGTCGGACGCGTCTTCCTGCGCCGAGACCGACTGCGGCTCGATAACGCGCGGAATCACGAAGGCGTCCAGCAGGACATAGGCGGTAAAGGCGATGAGCACGGCGGAAAACACAATCGCATAGGCAAACGGTTTGCGAAAAAACATTTTCATCTCGTTAAGCTTGCCCATAAGTCGCTTCATATTGCTCTGTTGCCTCTTGCTGCTCAGAGACGCCCTTGCCGCAATGGGGGCTGAGGAGAGAGCAATGCCGCCCGCAGCCGGTACAGGTCATGGCTTGCAGAAATGCGTCAAGCGTCGGCGGCGTATCGCCGGAACCGGAGGACGCATTCTGTTGCGCGTTGCCGCCGCTGTCCTCGTCGGATGCGGAGGATTGGGCGCTCTTGGAATCGCTGCGCTTCTTCTTGCGCGTTCCGCCCATGCCGCGCTCGCTGCCGCCCGCGGGAAGCGCCGCGTCGATGGGAGAGGACTCGTCATAGACCGCTTCCGTGTCGGCGATTTCGGCGGACGCCGTGAGAGAAGCGTCTGTCACGGAAAGGGACGCGTCGGAACGGGAACCTGCCGCATACAGGGAATAGGTTGCGGCGTAAATGACGGCGACGGCGAGCGCCAATGCGCCGGCGCGCCGAAGCCCCATGCGCACGTTCTCGCTCTTGCGCTGCCAAAAACAGGCGGGGAAAACTGCGGCGAGATACTTTCCGTGGAGCGCGACGTGTACCGCAAGCACGGTCAGACCGCCCCAGGCAAATATCGTATGCAGCGTGGAAACCACTGCCCGGTCATAGGGGACGCCCAGCGAAAAGACGCTCCTTGCCAGCAGCACGCCGGTTGCCATCTCCGCCAGCATGAAGATGGGCAGCAAGCCGGCGCAGACGAGGCGGAAGAATACCGACGGCGTTGCGTGGCCGCCGCGCGCCCGTGCCAGCAGCGCTTTCAGATCGGCCCAATTCAGTATAACGTGGGCGATAAACAGCAGTCCGACCAGAATCCCCGCCGCCTCATGGAAGAATGTTTCCCCGCCAAAGTCGATCATCAGCAGGATATACAGCACGGTCATAGCCGCGTCGATCAGGATTTTGCCAATGGTTTTTCGTTTCATCGTTGTCTCCTTTGCGTCGATTCATTCATTAGGGACGGCCGCCTTTGCCGCCCTGCCCATGACCCATGCCGCCGTTGCCGCCCATGGTCATGCCCGCGCCGTTTTCGGAGCCGTCGTTGGTCGTAATGGTTCCGCCCTGATTGGTATAGGCGCCGTTTGCATCCAGCGCGGTGTTGCCGTTGCCGTTGCAGGTGAGGTTCAGCGTGCCGCCGCTGATGGTCAGCGTACCGTTGGAGTCGATGCTGTCCCCGTCCGACACGATGGTAATGGTTCCGCCGTTGATGGTAACGGCTACGCCATCCTGCGCTTCAAACATGCTGTCCCTGCCGCCGCCAAAGCCGCTTCCGTCGGCGCCGCCCGCAGCGTTAATCCCGTCGTCGGAGGAAACGATATTGATTTTGCCCGCGTTGATCGTTACGGTTATCCCTTCGATTCCTTCATAGCAGTAGGGAATTTCAAAGTTTCCGCCGTCGATGATAACGTCTGTATCGGCGTGGATTGCGTCGTCCCCGGAGCGGATGGAAAAGTTGCCGCCCTTGATCTCGACGGAGCCGCCCGCGTGGATGCCGTCGTCGGCAGTGTTCAGCGTGATCGTGCCTTGCGTAATCACGAGGTCGCCGCCGGATTTCAGCCCCTTGTTGCTTTCCGAGCTGTCATTTGCAGCGCTGCTTTGACCCCGTGAGCCGCCCCAAAATGCGGTTGCGTCGCTTGCAAGGGTCACGGTTTCACTGCCGCCGCCGCAGGTGATGTTGACGCTTCCGGCGTTGATTGCGAGGCTGTTTTCGGCCTGTATGCCGTCGTTGGCGGCAACGATGGTAATCGTACCGCCGTCAATGACGACGTATCCCGCCCCCGCGTCGGTTTCCGAGGATACGATTCCGTCGCTGCCCGCGGTAATCTCGATCTCGCCGCCGCAGATCGCGACGCAGTCCTTGCCGCGCAGACCGTCCTTGACGGATGTTACCGTAATACTCCCGTCGGAAATCACCAAATCGTCCTTGGATACGACGCCGTGCGCGGTATTGCCGTTTACGGTAAGGCTGCCGCTGCCATTGATCGATACGTCGGATTTGGAGTAAACCGCGCCGTCCGCGCCTTCCTCATCCCGCGTGTAATTTTCGCCGTCGGACAGCGAGTTGCTTGTATGTTCCGCCAGGGTAAGGATCAGCTTGTCGGTGCTCACGGCGTAAATCGCGGGGCCGTTTGCCGAGGAGATATTGGCGCCTGAAAGCACGAGCTGTACCTTTTCATCGTCGGGCGCTTCTATGAGAATCTGCCCCGCGAACGTGCCGGTCAGGACGTATGTTCCGCCATCCGTAATGCGGTAAACGGAATCCGTCAGCGCATCGAGGTCAACCATAATTGCCGTGGACACGTCATATGACGCGTCTGTATCCGCTGCTTGATACGCCTGTGACAAAACGGATGCGCTTGCAAGCGCGGTTTCTCCCGCAGCGGTTGCCGCCGTCGAAGTATACTGCGTGGTTTCTCCCGCAGCGGATTCTGCCGCAGTTTTTGCGGGAGCGGCGCATCCGAGGATCAGCGCGACCGCCAAAACCAGTGACAATAACGAAAAAAGTCTGATCTGTTTCATTATAATTCCTCCTTTGCCGTAAGCCCGCGGCCCAGCGAAATATTCAGGTTGCCGTTCCGCGTGCGGATGACGTCGATCATTTGCTTGGAATTTGCGTCCGATCGCAATACAACGCGGTATGTCAGCTCATACAGGCTGCCCATGTTCGTGGTCTTTACGCGAAGCAGGGTATGCTCCGCCGTGAACCGGCTCAGGATATCGTCGAACAGCCCGCTGTAATCCAGCGATTCGGGGATGGTAATCCGAAGCTCCTGCTCGGCTGCCTTCGGCTCGCCGAATTTGGCAAAGCACAGCAGCAGGTACACCGCGCCGAACAGCACCGCGAACAGCACCGCAACGAGCAGGCATCCGGTTCCCGTCGCAAGCCCGATCGCCATGGACATAAACAGCATGGTGATCTCCTTCGCCGTGCCGGGAACCGAGCGGAAGCGCACCAGAGAAAACGCGCCCGCAACCGCCACGCCGATGCCCAGATTGCCGTTGACCAGCAGTATGACGGTCTGAACCACCGCGGGCAGCAAAACGAGCGAAATCGTAAAGCTCCGGCTGCTGTGATTCTTGTATTGGTACAGCAGCGCCGACAGGAACCCGAGCCCGAGCGCAGTAATCGTGCAGAGCAGGTAATTGCCTGCGGTCAGTCCGTCGGTTAAGATGCTGTCAAGCAACATGCCGCGTTCCTCCTTTCAAAAAATCCTTGCATAGATAGTCTTGGTAACAGCGGCCGTATTTGGAATAGGATACGGGGAAGATTTCAAGCTCCGAGAGCGTGCGGCTCAGCTGCATCGGCATCGCGCCGGGGATTTTGAGCTCCATGAGCACCTCCGTTTCCGGCAGAATCAGCGTCCCGTGATCCGGCGCGGCAAGCGACAGGTCCTCGGTGCGAAAGCGAATGTTGCGATCGAAGGTGACGCGCAGATCGCTTCCCGCAGGATCAAACATGGCTACCCGATCGTAAGCCAGATAGACGCGCGGATATACGGGATGGATTTGCAGGAAGTAGGCGAGCTCCTTATGAATCTGCTCCATCGGCGCGCGCATCATGCCGCTTGCCAAAAAGAGTTCGGCGTCCCTCAGCTTCATGCCCGCGCGGCGCTTATAAACGACGCCGTCGAATTTTTTCTTGATTTCCGCGAAGACCAAGGAATCCTCGGAAACCTGCCCATAGGCGCGCATACGAAGCTTTTCCTTATATACGGGCTTTTCGAGACTCTCGCGAATCAACGCGTAATTCTCCGTATCATAATAAAGATTGGAGATGGTGTGATAACCGTAATCGTCAACTTTCATAAAACGCGAGATCGCTTTTTGGAAAGCGGCGAACTGTTCGAGGGAAAGAAGATACTTCTGTTCGACCCGTGCAAACACGTTGGAAGACGTCGCCATGTCCATCGCTCCTTTTCTTTGATTTCGCGGTAAGTATATTCCGAGAGGCTGAATCGAATCTGAAAAAAGCGCGCCCACGGCTTTCAGCTTCCTTTCAGATTGAAGCGATAGACTTTCGGTAGTATAATAAAAAAAATAAATTGAAGGATTGCGGTATGCAGATACTGGTTGTTGAGGATGAAAAGAATCTGGCAAAGGCGATCGTAAAGGTCTGTACGGATCAAAAGTATCAGGCCGAGGCCGTCTATAACGGGGCGGACGCCGTCGATTATGGGAAGCTGGGGCGATATGACGTTATCATCCTGGATCTGATGCTGCCGCAAAAGAACGGCTTTCAGGTCGCGTCGGAGCTGCGAAAGGCGGGGATCGGTACGCCGATCCTCATGCTGACGGCGCGGGACGACGTGCGGGATAAGGTGCAGGGGCTTGACAGCGGCGCGGACGACTACTTGACCAAGCCGTTCGACCCGGCGGAGCTTCTTGCGCGCATTCGCGCCATGACCAGGCGGCAGGGCGCGGTGCAGCTGAGCGAGCTGACGTTTGGAGATCTGACCCTTTCGCTGGAAGCGTGTATGCTGAGCTGCGGCGCAAAGCAGATTCGGCTGAGCCATAAGGAGTTCGAGGTGCTTCGCTTTCTGATGACCCATCCGTGCAGCGTCGTGTCCAAGGAGGATCTGATCGTTAAAATTTGGGGCATGGACAGCGATGCGGTGGGCAACAATGTGGAAGCGTACATCTCTTTTTTGCGCAAGAAATTCTTCTTTCTTGGCAGTAAGGTCGAGATCGTTTCCCAGCGGCGCCTTGGCTACCAGTTGGAGGCGCGGGAATGCTGAAAACGCTCAAACGGAAATTTGTGCTGGTCAATATGGGACTCGTGCTGCTGGTGCTGACCGTGGTGGCGGCGGTCAGTATTTTTTCTTCCATTCGGGAATTCCGAAACAACTATCAACAGGCGCTGCGCTATGAGGTGAACGGCGGCTTCGGCACAAACCGCAAGCAGAAGTTTTCCGTCCCCCAAAGGGGCGAGCATGCGGACAATCATATGCCGTCCAATCTGTTCGGCTTCTCCGCGGTGCAGGACGCTTCCGGCGAGTGGACGCTTTCGTCCGATTGGGTCAGCGTCGATGAGGAGACCCTCGGCGCCCTTGTGCAAAGCGTGGAAGCGGCGCAGGCTTCCGAGGGTTTTTTGCCGCAGTTTGCCGTGGCATACGCAAAAACCGACGCGCGCATCGCCTTTGTCGGTCTGCAAAACGAGTATGCGCAGCTGCATAACCGGGTGTTGAGCGCGTGCTTGATCTATTTGGGCGCGGCGGCCGCGTTCTTTCTCATCAGCTACTTTCTCGCCGCCTGGGTCATGCGCCCCGTGGAGAGGTCATGGAAGCAGCAGCGGCAGTTTGTGGCGGATGCGTCGCATGAGTTAAAGACGCCGCTCACCGTCATTCTTGCGAATCTATCGATCCTCGAGGAGGAGCAGGGCGAGAACGCATGGCTCACAATCGCGCGGAAGGAAGCCGTGCGCATGAAGGGACTCGTGGAGGACATGCTCTTTTTGGCGCGCTCCGACGCCGTGCAAAAAAAGCTGCCGCAGACGCCCGTTCCGCTTTCGGATCTTCTTTGGGAGAGCGCGCTATCCTTCGAGGTGGTCGCCTACGAAAAGCAGATCACCGTGTGCTCGGACATCGAAAGCGGGTGCATGACTGTCGGCGACGCGGCGCAGCTGCGCCAACTGATTGCGATTTTGCTGGACAACGCGGTCAAGTATACGCCGTCGGGCGGGTGTATTCACCTGCAACTGCAAGTCTCCCGCGAGAAGCTGACGCTTTCCGCGCAGAACAGCGGCGCGCCCATAGCGTCCGAGCATCTCAAACATCTGTTCGACCGCTTTTACCGCGCGGATGAGGCGCGAGAGGAGGGCGGCTACGGTCTCGGTCTCGCCATTGCCAAGCAGATTGTCGTGCGGCATCGGGGCGAATTGACCGTCGAGAGCAGCGCGGAGAACGGCACGGTATTCACCGTGGTCTTGCCGCGATATTTCGATCGGAAATCAAGCGTTTGAAACGGCGATATGTTCTCGCTTTGAACCGAGGTTTACAAGCAAAGCGTGCCGCGCCAAGAAACGGAAGCGCTGCGCAATGTGTGATGGACATTGAGATACACGGTTGACAAGGCTATGGTATCAGACGCAGTAAACAGCGCAGGCGCGTCAATCGACGTCTTCGCTCGCGCTGTCGGAGCGAGGCGATGCAGTCATCATCTTGGCATAAATCGCCTGATAAAGCGCGTCCAAGAAAAAAGGAACGGTGGGGGAAGAAACGTCCTTCCGGCGGGAGATGGGAGGCGCGCAATCGTATCAAGCGAGCCGGTTTCGCCGTTTACGAACGAACCTGCCTGCGGTACTCGCTGCATGTCAGCCCCGTCAGCCGCGCAAAGACGCGCGAAAAATAGTTCGGGTCGTCAAAACCGACTTGAATGGCAATGCTCATCATCGAAGCGTTCGATTCGGCGAGCAATTCCTTGGCGCGCTCGATACGCAAACGGTTCACATAGATCGGAATGCTGACGCCGAGACGTTTCTTGAACAAATGGCTCAGGTGCGATCGCGAACAATGGCAAAAGCGAACAATCTCATCCATGCAAATATCTTCCGAATAATGCAACCGCATGTAACTCAGCGCATCGGCAATGATCATGTTCTGTAAAATGACGGTTTGACTGCCATATTTGCTTTTCACAAAATTGTCCGTTACGTCGTTGATGGATAATGATATGGCGTTCGCAACAACTTCCAGATATACTCTCAACAAATCGCTATCAATGATCAGATCGTTCGTGTTCGCCGCGTAGAGCCGGCGCGCGGTTTGCGCGTTTACGATTTTTGACGCGCTGCACAAATTTCGCAGCCGCCTGGATACGACGTCGTCGCGAAAGCGAAACACGCCTGCGTGAATCGAGCCGATCAGCTTGCCGTTGTGAAACAAAGGGACGACGTATTCCTCCACGCCCGCGTGACAGATTCCACACAGATAGCTGCCGTCATGCGCAAATCGGTTTTGGAGCTTCTGCATCATGGAGATACAGCGACTATACAGCTCCTTGTCCGATTTAACGTACATGCAAAACGGATTCGAATGCGAAAGATAATCGGCAAACGTCTCTTCAAAAGCGCGATTCATGGCGAGAAACCCGACATAATCCTTGATGCAAACATGAATGCCGAGAGATTGCAAATACTGTAAAAAGTGAATGATTCCGCTGTAATCCATTTGCGTTCCCCCCTAATTTCTGCTCTATATACAGCATAACAAATCCGTGCACAAAAATCCAGTTTATATGCACAAAAAATGCGCAAAGGAAGAACGGACTATGGTATTGTTCCTATCAAGTGATACAGGTTCGAATTGAACGACGATCACGCTGATCCGGTCGCGCGGCGGAAGCGAAGACAGATCGAAAACGGCAGACGCAAGCGCGAAACACCACAATATCATCGGCGGGAGTGTTCCATATGAACGTGCGAAAGGAATGCGATTTCTGTGTATGCGGCGGCGGGTTGGCCGGTATTTCGGCTGCGATTGCGGCTGCTCGGCAGGGCGCGAAGGTAATCCTTTGCAACGACAGACCGATATTGGGCGGCAATTCGAGCAGCGAGTTCCGCGTTTGGATCTGCGGCGCAACCGGACTGGGCAACAACCGTTACGCGGACGAGGGCGGCGTGATCGGCGAAATCACGTTGGAATCGCTGTTTCGAAACAAAGAAGGCAATCCGCTTCTGTGGGATATCACGCTTTTGGATTTCGTCAAACGGGAAAAGAACATCGAACTGCTGCAAAATGCGCGCGTCGTCAAAGCGTTCACGTCTCGTAAACGGATCAAGCGGATCTTGGTTACGCAGCATACCACGGAAACAGAATATGAGATCGCCGCTTCGCTTTTTGCCGATTGCACGGGAGACGGATACCTGGCCGCGCTTGCCGGCGCGCAGAGCGTTTCCGATCCGACGCCGGAGGGCGTCGAGCCGGACGTGCCGGAATGGAAGGATGCGGACTATTCGCTCGGATGTACGGTCTTTTTCTACAAAAAGCGCTGCGACGCCCCGATTCGATTCATCCCTCCCGATTTTGCGTATCGGCGTGAGGAAATCGAGCAGATGCTTCTGCATACGGGAAAAACGGTCACGCTGGAAATGAACGGCTGCGATTACTGGTGGATCGAATACGGAGGCGCGCTGGACTGTATTCAAAACAGCGAGGAGATACAGTATGAGCTTCTTCGCATTGTGTATGGAATTTGGGACTATATCAAAAACAGCGGTAAGTTTGACGCCGATACCTATACGTTGGAGTGGGTCGGCATGCTGCCCGGGCGAAGAGCTTCCCGCAGAATCCGCGCGCAATATATGCTGACGGCGCAGGACGTGATCGAGCAGCGTGCGTTTCCCGACGCCGTTGCGTATGGCGGATGGCCGATAGACGTTCACCCGAGCGCGGGCTTTTTTGACGCGCGTGAACCGTGTAAGCAAATCGACGTGAGCGTTTATCCCATCCCGCTTCGCAGCTTGCTGTCCGAGGATCTGGATAACCTTATGCTGGCGGGGCGAGACGTCGGGATGTCGCGTCTGGCGATGGCGTCGGCGCGCGTGATGAAGACCTGCGCGCTCATGGGACAGGCAATCGGAACAGCCGCGACTCTCGCGAAAAAAAACGATTTGCCGCCCAATCGGTTCGACGCGGCGCTCGTTCACGAGATGCAGCAGCAGCTTTTGCGCGACGATGTTTGGCTGATTGGCATTCCGAATCAAGACGATGCGGATTTGGCCCGAACGGCGTCCGTCAAAGCCGGCGGAAAACTGGATTTTTCTGCTTGTCAAAACGGCAGCTTTATGCCATTATGCGAGGATGTATGCATCGTTTTGCCGCCGCTGCCGCAGGAGGCGAGCGTGCGCCTGCCGGTGAAGCAGGACGAGCCTCGAAGCGTCACGGTGGAAACGTTTTCCAGCAGCAGGCTGCAAAACCACGATCTTTTCATGCGGATCGGAGAGCAATCGGTTGCACCCGACGAATGCGGCATGGTTCAAATCAACGGGCCATGGGGCGAATACAACACGATTCTTCGCCTGACGGCCTGCGCGGGCAGCGAGCTTGGTCTGAGCGACTTGGAGCTTCCCGGCGCGCTCGGCGTGATCTCGCGCACGGCAAAGGGAATGCGGATTTTTAGGCCGGCTGTCCGTGTCGATGGGTTTTCGCCGTATCGCGCGGAGAACCTGATCGACGGATATAACCGCCCGCTCGGCCATGTGCATGCGTGGGTCGCGCCGCTTTCCGACGAAACCTCGTATGTGACGTTTACCCTGTCTGCGCCGCGCGAGATTCGAGAGGTTCATGTTTACTTCGATTGTTCGTTGTTTCGGGGGATCAACAATCTGAGGCCTGCTTATTCCGATCCCGAATGGAGCGAAATGCCGCCGAATCTCGCCAAGAATATCACATTTGAGTTTATCGGCGACGCCTGTTCCGAGAGGCTCGAGGTTCGGGAAAACCGTCTTCGCCATCTGGTGATCCATACGCAAGCCGAAGGCGTAAAGCAAATACGAATTGCAGTCAACGATAGCTGGGGCGGCAAGATCGCAGTGATATACGAGGTGCGTATATACGGGAAGAAAACAAGCGGAGGATCTCGATGAACAACGAACGCAGCGAAGGGGGGAATTGTATCAAATTCAATTATGCCGAGGAACATCACGGATACAGGTACGACTACGGAATCATTGACATATGAAAGGAGAAATCAAAATGATGAAAAAGTTGCTTTGTCTGGCTATTGCGATTATGCTGGTTGCGTCTGCGTTTGCATGCGCATCCGGTAAGGACACCGCTGCTCAGAGCGAGCCCGTTGAAACGAACAAGGCGGAAGAAGCCGCCCCCGCAGAAACCGACGCGCCTTCGGGCGAGAAGATCGTTCTCGATTTCCCGTCTTGGCAAGCTACGGAAGGAGGGTTCGCAGACTTTTGGGCGGATCTGATCGGTCGGTTTGAGAGCGAGCATTCCAATGTGGAGATCAACCTTTATCAGGTGCCGTATTCCGGCTATGTCGATACGATGATTACGCGTTTCTCGGGCGGAACGCCGCCGGATATTTGTCACTTGCCCGCCGCCTTCTTCTACACGTTCTATAAGGAGGGATGGCTGGAGAATCTGGACAGCCGTTTCGCCGAGACGGATATTGCCGAGACGTGGACGCCGTTGCAGGCATCCATGCAGGGCAAAGACGGCGGCAACTACGGCCTGCTGCTGATGGGATACGGACAGGTTCTGTATTATAATGAGAAGCTCTTCGCCGACGCGGGCGTATCCGTACCGACCACGATGGACGAGTTCATCGAGGCGGCAAGGAAGCTCACGAAGGACACCGATAACGACGGTGTGGTCGATCAATTCGGCTATGCAACCTGCACGGCGACAAGCCCGTCTCTGATGAGCTGCATCGCTCCGTTCATCGCCGGAAACGGCACGGAATGGGCAACGGGAGACAAACTGAATGTTGACGACCCGAAGGTTGCGGAAGGACTCGAGCGTTTTCGGACGCTGTATACCGAAAACCTGATGCCTCTCGGCGTTACGATCGAGCAGTCGCGCACCTACTTCCTGGAAGGGAAAGCCGCCATGTATATGGACGGTTCCTACTTCTACGCCAGTTTGAGCAGCGCGGCGGAGGGCGTGGCCGAAAATTTGAAAGTCACAACGACGCCAACCGCGAACGCCGTTGGCACGCCAAGCAACAGCGTGCATATTGCAGCGTCGCTCAGCGACGAGCGCAAGGAACTCGTATGGGAATTCTATAAGCTGCTTGCCAGCGACGAATACCAGACGAAATATGCGCAGTATACGTCCAATCCGCCGCCGAAGTCCACGGCTTTGACGCCCGAGCTGATCGCGGAGCAGCCTATTATCGAGCTGTTTGCCGAACAGGCGAGCGTCGCCAAGGATATTCGTCCGGCAGCGTTTGTGCCCGTGTACACCGAGTTTTCCAACATCATGGTCGATGAAATCCTCGCATTTTGCATCGACCCCGCGATGTCGGCTGAGGAATGCCTGACCAAAATGGCAGAATCACTGGCAGCGGATTTGGAGTTCTAAACCGGGATCGCATCAAGGGGGATGCAGCCAAGGCGGCATCCCCTTCCGCCCGATCTGACGGCGTCAGGCGCATTCGGGCTGCAACCCTGCGCTTGCCGTCTTTCGCTTATGCGCGAGTAAGAGCTTGCGCGGCTATTCTGCGCCAACATTCTTTGAAGGGATTTGAACCGATGAAGAAGCCATTGAAACTGGATTATACCAAACGGAAAAAGGTGTTGGCGATTGCATTTTTGATACCGGCGCTTCTCGTTTTCGCTGTGTTTATCGTTTACCCTCTCTACATGACGATCAATCTGAGCTTTCGGAATGTTCGGATGATTTCTCCGAACATGAGCGATCAGCCGCTTACCCTCGGCAACTATGCCCGCATTTTCTCAGACGACGCGTTTTGGAAGTCTGTTTGGAAAACAATGGTTTTCACGTTTCTGGGAACGGCGATTTCGTTCGTTATCGGTATGTTTACCGCCATGCTGCTCAACCAACGCTTCCGCGGGAGAACGATTGCCCGCTCGATTATCATGTTCTCATGGCCGATTCCCGCCATCGCGGTTTCGACGGTTTTCATTTGGATGCTCAACGCGGACTTCGGAATCGTTAATCAGCTTCTCCGTTCGTCGGGGATCATCGGCAAAAACATCGCATGGTTGATTACGCCGAAGACCGCCTTCGTCTCGGTGATGGGAACCGCAATTTGGAAAGCGTATCCGTTCTTTACGCTGATGATCCTCGCAGGATTGCAGAACATACCGTTGGAGCTATACGAAGCGTCCGCCATTGACGGCGCGTCGGCGGTGAAGCAGTTTTTCTCTGTCACGCTGCCGGGCATCGTAAGCATTTCGGCCGTTTCGATCCTTCTGAACGGCGTATGGTTCTTCAAAAACTTCGACATTGTCTATAACATGACGGGAGGGGGCCCCGCGCGCTCGACAGAGCTGTTGTCCCTAAAACTTTATATCGAAGGATTCCAGTATTCGCATATGGGAATCGCCTCGGCAATCGGCGTAGTCAGTTTTGCGCTCTGCGTTGTGTTCATTCTGATCGCCATGCCGTTTATGGAAAAAGACTTTTATTGAGGATTCGGATATGATGACGAAAAAGCGCGGTCGCAAATGGCTGCTCGGCTTGGCGGTCTCTGTAACCTGCTTGCTTGCTTTCTTCCCGGCATATTGGCTGGTAATCACCTCCCTGACAAAACGCGAGCATCTGCTGGAAAACGCCGGCTTGTTTCCGCCGCTTGAAAACCTATCCCTGGATGCGTACGTTCGCATCTTTCGGGAACGGCCGCTTGAGCAATGGTTTCTGAATTCGGTGGTTATCACCGGGTTAACGATACTTCTCGTGTTAATCATCAGTACGCTGGCGGCGTATAGCCTTTCGCGGTTCCGTTTTCGCAGCAATCGACGCATCGGATACGCGCTGCTGCTTGCATGTATGCTGCCGCCGACCCTGATTATTATTCCGTTATACATCATTTTTTCCAAGCTGTCGCTGATCAACTCGCCCATCGCGGTTGTTTTGGCAAATACCGCGATTACCATTCCGTTTGCCACATGGATGATGAAGGGGTTTTTTGACGGTATACCGATCAGCTTGGAAGAAGCGGCGCAGATCGACGGCTGCGGCATCTTGTCCTCCATCGTAAAAGTAATTCTGCCGCTGTCGCTGCCGGGGATCGCTACGACGGTCATCTATGTCGCGGTGCTCAGTTGGAGCGACTTCTTGTTTGCAAGAACGTTTCTGAACGACCCGACAAAGTGGACGATAACGACAGGCGTTTATTCCATGATCGGCGAGCATCTTATCATGTGGGAAGAGATCTGTGCCGTCAGCGTGGTGTCTATTCTGCCGATTACCGTGCTGTTCATGTTCTTCCAAAAATACCTGATCAGCGGAATGGCATTGGGCGCGGTGAAACAATAACAAATTCGATAACGGGAGGTTACAAAATGAAACGGGTACTCTTGACCGGCGCAACGGGACGCGTTGGCGCAAATCTGGTTTCCAAGCTGTTGCAGGCGGGATATGGCGTTCGTGCGTTCGTTATGCCGAATGATCCGCAGCGCGCGAAGCTAAACGGGCTCGATGTGGATATCTTCGAGGGCTCCTTATTGGACAAGGCGGATGTCGATCGGGCGGTTTCGGGCTGCGATATGGTCGTTCATCTTGCGGCTTTAATCCAGATCGGAACCAGACCGGAGCGTGTCTATTGGGACAACAATGTAACGGGCACGTTCGAATTGATCCGCAGCGCCGCGCATAATCACGTCAAGCGATTCATCATGGCGTCTACCGATGCGACCTATACTTGCTGGAATTACAAATATACGCCCATCGACGAGCAGCATCCGCAGCGTCCGTTTTTCCTGTACGGCTTGACCAAAAAGGTATGCGAAGACATTCTTTTTAGCGCACAGTCGGAAACGGGGCTTCCCGTTGTAGCCATGCGCTTTTCCAATGTCAAGTGTTGCGATGAGGTGCTGGACGCTTTTACCGTTTCGGCGTTGAAATCGCGTTTGTCGGGCTATTCAAAGCATCCGTCGTCGTGCGTTTATCTCGAAGGGGAAAACCGCCCCGAAGAACAAATCGCCGATCTGTTTGGCGACCCCAAAGCGCTCATCATTCCGCGCGGCCCCGATTTCCGTGCATGGCGGGAGCATCTTGTCGATGTGCGTGATTTGATGCAGGGGATTATGCTGTGCCTTGAGCGAGACGAGGCTGTCGGCGAGGCGTTCAACTTGGCCGGCGCGGAGTCCACATCCTGGGAAGTTGCGGTTAAGCTGATCCATGAAATGACGGGATTGCCTTACTATGATCGCGTCATCAAGCATTACTGGGGCTATGATATGAATATCCGTAAGGCGCAAAGCCTGCTAGGATATAACCCCCAATATTCGATACAAACGATGATTTCCGACGCTTTGGATTATCGCAGCGGGAAGGATCTCGGGCTGATCCCGCCGCTTGTCTAGATCGGCGTTCGTTTGCTTTTGCGATTCGAACCGCCGAATGGAAGGAACGCCGTTATTTGATCGTGATTTGCTTGGAAAGGCACGGGTCATACCGTGCCTTCGAGCTGTCGGAAAACGCTGCTTTTCGACAGGGTAACCGCTTCCCGTTGTTTACGGAGATTATGAAACACAAACCAAAGCGCCGTCGCGCGTTCTCATCATCAACAAATTAGTGCATACTTTTCAGCCTGAATTGCAGCGGCGTGCATCCGATCTGCTGCAAAAAGGCCGCGTGAAACCTTTGAACGTTATTGTACCCGCAGGCCTTGCCGACGTCCGCGACGGATAGATTCGTTGTGCGCAATAGTTCGGTTGCGTGCGCAATGCGCAGCTGCCGTACATATGCCAGAACGCCGACGCCGTATCGCTTGCTAAACTGCCTGCATATGTGGTAACGGCTGACAAAAAAGATGCTCTCCAAGAGCGCCAGGTTGATGGATTCCGTATAGTGCGCGTCAAGATAGCGACGCACTTTGCCGTCAATGCGCGTGTTTTCTTCCGAGGCGCCGCGCGTCGCCCCGTTTGCCAAATATCCCGCGCAGTTCAACAGGAGATCGCCGAACGCAAGGCAAAAATGCAGATGCGCCGTCGGATCGTCAAGCTCCGACTTGGCGGCGAGCATACGCAGGTTGGAAAAGCCGCTGCGCAAAACGTCGCTGTCGTCCCCGTGCAGATATACGTTGGTTGACCACTTGTAAAACATGTTGTTCACAAGCGGGATGCATTCGTCCGCGGAGAAGGCGAGCTGCCAAAAGCAGCAGGTCGAGCCAAACTTGATTTCGGCGGGCGTGTCGGGCGCAATGACGGTCAAGGTGTCCGCCTCGATGGAAAGCAGAAGCGTGTTCATTTCCAGCATGACGTCCGCCGCGCCAAAATATAGGATGCGGTAACGCGGACTCGCGTCAAGAAACGCGGTTTTTGTACCCGTGGTGATACGGTGCTCCGTGATAAGCGCGGCTGCCGCCAGCGCTTGTATTTGTGAAAAGGTCATTCCGCTCGCTTCCGTTCTTTGATGCTGCTATTCTAGCAAACATGGCGAGAATGTCAAGAAACGTTATAAAACAGAACCTCTATATCAATAATCGTGATTGAGACGGATCGGCGGAAATGATATGTTTTTCTTGCAGGAAATCAGTCAACGGGTTATTCGAGATCGCCGATCAAGCAAGTTTGAAGTGTTACATGAGGCTGCCATATGAAGAACATCGCTGTTTTTGACATGCATACGCACGCATATACGCCCGAGGCGTTGGCGTTTATGCGCAACTATATCAAGGCGGCCGATCTGGACGGAATCTCGATCGCGTCGTTTGGCTGCGACAAGGACGGCTGCGCTGCCGAGCAAAACATGCTGCCGCTGCTGTTCAAACGAGAGGAAGAAAAGATCTATGCGTTCGGATCTCTGATTTACCCGCAGGTTCCCGCAAAGGAGCTTTCCGGTATGTGGGAACCGAAGGCACAGGCCGAGCGGCTGCTGCAAATGGGCTTTGACGGCATCAAAATACTGGAAAGCAAACCCGATTCCAGAAAGCGGATCGGTCTGCCGCTGTCAAGCGAGACGTATGAACCGTTCTTTGCCTATCTGGAGGAGCATGACGTACCCATTCTATGGCACGTTGCGGATCCGCCCGCGTTTTGGGACGTGACAAAGGCGCCCGATTTCGCCGTAAAGGCGGGATGGACGTATGACGACAGCTTCTTATCCTGGGACGAAACGATCAAAGAAGCGCTGGCGGTCGTGGAACGGCATAAACGGCTTCGCGCGGTGTTTGCGCATTTCTTTTTCCATTCCGATTCGGTTGATATGGCGCAAAGCGTGTTGGATCGGCATCCGTCGGTTCGGTTCGATTTGACGCCCGGCATCGAGATGTATCAAAACTTCTCCGCGGATCCTGCGGCATGGCGCGCGTTTTTCATTCGAAACTGCGATCGGATTCTGTTCGGCACCGATGCGGACGAGTTTTGCGCGGACATTATGTGCGAGGATGAGAAATCGCCCGAGCAGACGGTTCGGCATATGCGGAGATTTTTGGAAACGGACGACTCGTTTCGTTTCTGGGGACGGGATGTGCGCGGCGTAAAGCTGCCCGACGAGGTGTTGGAGCGAATCTATCTGAAAAACTTCCGAGCGCTTGTTCCCGCGCGCCGCGAGGTGGATACGCGGCTGCTGGCGGAATATGCGGCGCAGTATGCCTCTCGAATCGATTCCGATGCGTGCCGCGCGTGGATTGCGCGTCAGCTTGGCGAGGAACGGAAATGAACTATCTGATCGGCATCGATGGCGGCGGCACGAATTCACGGCTGCTTGCGGTAAACGTGGACGGGAGCGTGATCGGGACTTGCCGCGGGAAATCGACCAATGTGGACAGCAATCCGCCCTCGGTCGTGCTGCACAACATCAAGCAGCTCGTCGCTCAATTCTGCACGAAATTCGAGGTGCGGCTTGACGACTGCATCGGGCTGGGCTTTGGCACGGCGGGGGTCGATTCGGAAGCATCGCGCCGTCTGATGGAACAAATGCTGGACGGCTTGCAGATGCATTGCCCCAAAAGGGTCGTGAACGACGCCTTTATCGCCTTGTATGCAAGCACACGCGGCGGCCCGGGGGTCATGCTCGTTTCCGGAACGGGCTCGATCGCTTACGGAATCAATCGAAACCACGAGATGTGGCGCGCGGGCGGGTTCGATTATCTTTTGGGAGACGAGGGCTCCGCATATTGGGTTGCGCTGCGGGGGATATCGACCGCTTTGCATGCATACGACAGAACGGGCGAGCCGACCTGCATGCTAAACGATATATGCAAATATCTGCATCTGAACGCCGTGGATGAAATCATGGATTATGTTTACTCGAAGAACAAGAGCGATTTGGCAAGTCTGAGCATCGTGGTCACGGAAGCATGCAAGCGCGGGGATAAGCTCGCAACGGGCATCATCGACGAAGCGGCAAACGAGCTTGTGAAGATGGTGCGCGCCGTGGTAAAGACGCTGAAAATGGAGGACGAGCCGTATCCCCTGCTGCTCGGCGGCGGGTTCATTCTGAACGCATCGCCGCTCGAAGAGCGTGTACGCAGGCGCCTTTCGGAAACGGAGCCGCTGTTGGAGATATCCAAGATGAACCGCCTCGCGGAGTGGGGCGCCGTTTATTTGGCGGCGGAGCTTGCAAACGTAACGCTTTTGGGTGAAAGCAAGACGGAGGAACGCGCATGACGAAAGCAATTTTGTTCGACAACGGGGGCGTTCTTCAAGCGCCGCGCTCCGGGAATTGGCTTTTGGGGCCGCATTATCAAGAGATACTCGATTGCCAAGACCGCGCCGACCTGTCGGATCGCCTTTCAACCGCCTTTACGTCCTGCAACGAACCGTTTCCGGAAGAACGGTTGATCCGCGGCGGCGAAGCGGAAGAAAAAGAGCTGTACGAGGCGCTGTATACAAAGCTGTTTGCCCGCGCGGGAATGGACGACGTTTGCAAGGAGCAGATCGAACGATTGAGCATGGACATGGTTTACAGCAACGATCGCGTCTATACCTACGACGATGTGTTCCCGTATCTTTCAAAATGGAAGAAGCGGTATTCGCTCGCACTTTTGTCCGACGCGACGCCCTCGTCAAAGCGAATGGTACGCGAAAGCGGCATGAGCGACTTTTTCTGCGCAGAGGTCTATTCTTTCGAATTGGGCGTGGTGAAGCCGTCCGAGCGGATGTTCGGATGCGCGATCGAGCAGCTGCACGAGAAGCCGAGCGAGATCGTTTTCATCGACGACAGCCCCGAAAACCTTGTCGCGGCCGCAAAGCTCGGTCTATGCTGCGTGCAGATGCACCGTGCGTTCGGCTCGCCGAAAACGACCGCGTGGGGCGGCGCGCTGGTTCACGATCTGTCGGAATTGAACGCATATCTGGATCGGTTGAACGGTTGAGACATACCGCAAACCGGGAAAGAGCGTTGCTTGGGGTTTACCGAAAAACGGTAAAATAAAAGGAGGAAAACAAGATGAAGAGAATGTTGGCATTGGCTTTGGCGCTGTGCATGGCGCTTTCCTTGTGCGCGTGCGGCGGCAAAGAAACCGCGGAAGCGCCCGCAGAAGCGCCCGCAGGAGCGCCCGCAGAGGCGCCCCAGGCGGAGGGAGCGGACTATTCGGATTACACCATTAAGATTTATTCCAACTCCAACGCAGAGGATGAGATCGCATGGCTGAACGCGAACGCTTCCGCGGCAGGCTTCTCGATCGACTGCGTGGATGCGACGGTTATGGACGGCGCGGACGCGGTTGTGCAGGCGGCGAACGAATACGCCGACGGCGACGTGATGTTCGGCCTCAACGAAACCCGCTGGAATCAAATCAAGAACGGCACCTATGAGAACCTTAAACTCGTCGAATGGACGCCGTCCTGGGCGGATCTGGTCGGCGATTTCTATTATGAAGGTCTCGCATACGGCATCACCATTCAGGATATTCTGATGCTCTACCGCACGGACGAGTACGGCACCAACGGCGAGGAACTGCATTTTGCGCATTGGGCCGAAATGGCGGACGCGGGCTATACCTACTATCGTCAGGGCAAAGTCGGCGGCACGACGAACAGCAACATCAACAACTGCATGCTCTTCCCGTTCGCGGATCCGACCAGCCCCGCAGGCGGCATCACGGTAGAAGGCTGGAAGGCGTTGTGGAATTACTGCGCGGGCGGCGTGTTCACGGGCGACAGCTACGGCATGGATCCGTTGAATCGCGGCGACGTTCAGCTGAGCACCTTCTTCTCGAGCGCGCTGTACGGAAGCATCGACGTTGCGGCGGACGCCAGCGAGCATCCGCTGACCTATGACGCCGAAAATCAGGCGCCGGGCAACTGGGCAATCGTGGACATCGACGACGGGTCGTACTTCATTGCGGAGTACATCGGCGTTCTGGAAAAAGAAGGACGCACCGACGAGCAGACCGAAGCGGTCAAGGCGTTCTGCGATTGGTTCGGCTCCACCGAAACGCAGATCGGCTGGGCAAACGCATTCGATCGTTTCCCCTGCAACGTGGAGACGCACGATCAGATCGACCTGGTCGATTATGCGGGCATCTACGACCTGAAAAACATGGCGCAGGAGACCGTTCCGGGCACCGACATGAAGTACTATGAGTATGTCGTCGAGCACAGCCCCGAATGGACGAACATCATGACGAATCTGCACTTCTATTGGGCGGATATGTCCGCGCCCGCCGCAGAGCCGGATTGGGACAATCTGGACTGGGCGACTTTGACGCAAAACGCGGGCTGACAAAACGAAAACGGCGGCATGGCGCGATCGGGAAACCGGCGCGCCGCGCCGTGCGCAGACTCGACCGAAAGCGCATAAGGAGTAACATACGATGATTAAGCTGAACGGGATCACGGTAAAATTCGATAACTTCACAGCTCTTGATAACATCAGCGTGCAGGTAAAGGAAGGCGAGTTCTTCACCTTTTTGGGCCCATCCGGATGCGGCAAGACAACGACCCTTCGCACGATTACGGGCTTTATCCGGCCGACCGCAGGCACCGTCGTCGTGAAGGATCGCGATATTACGAACGTCCCCATCGAGGATCGGAACATCGGAATCGTGTTCCAAAGCTATGCGCTCTTTCCGACCATGACGGTATACGACAACATCGCTTTCGGGCTGAAAGTCAAACGGCTGAAAAAAGCCGAGGTGAAGAAACGGGTCTATTCCATCGCCGAGAAGGTCGATCTGAGCCAAGATCAGCTGGCAAAGGCCGTTTCCCAGCTTTCGGGCGGGCAGCAGCAGCGCGTCGCCATCGCGCGCGCGCTTGTGACGGAGCCGTCCATTATCTGCATGGACGAGCCGCTCTCCAACCTGGACGCAAAGCTGCGCGTTCAGCTGAGAAACGAGCTGAAAAAGATGCAGCGGGACTTCGGCATTACGACGATCTATGTCACGCACGATCAAGAGGAGGCGCTCACCTTATCGGATCGGATTGCGGTTTTCAGCAAGGGCTCCATCGAACAGGTTGGCACGCCAAACGAGGTTTATAATTTTTCGAGCACCGAATTCGTGTGCAATTTTATCGGAGACATCAATCTGCTTTGCGGCGAGGTTGTGCAAAAGCTCGCGCAGCGCGAACCCGCCATCCAAACAGGAAATCATAATTATATACGCTTGGAGCGGCTGCACGTCAATGCACAACCCGACGAGAGACAGATTTCGTTCGCGGGAACGGTGCAGAGCCGCGAGTATTACGGGCTTTATATCAAGTATTATATCGACTTGGGCTGCCAGATTCTGAAAGCGATCGAACGGAACGACGGCGTAAACATCTATGAGGTGGGGCAGCGGGTCAACGTTGTCGTTGATCCCGACGACGTGATGTCCTACCCGCCGCAGGAAGAGAAGGAGGAACGGAGATGAAGCGGCGTTCGGGCGAAAAGCTGCAACCGGCTTCCGTTGCAAAATGGATCGGGCTGGCGCTGTTCCTGTATCTTTTTCTGGGGTTTATGCTCGTGCCGTGCCTCAACACGCTCACAAGCATTTTTACAACGAAGAACGCCGCGGGCGAAACGGATCCTTGGGCGGTCATCAAGTTTTTCTTCGCGGGAAGCATGAAGGAGTTCGTTTTCAACTCCTTGAAGCTCGGCGTATGCCTTGTCATCACGGTGAATATCGTCGGCGTCTCCCTCGTGCTGCTGACGGAATATTTCGATATCAAGGGCGCAAAGTTCCTGCGGCTCGGCTATATGTCCACGCTTTTGTACAGCGGCGTCGCGCTCGTAACGGGCTTTCTCTTCCTGTATGACAGCAACGGTATTTTGACCACGATGCTGGCAAAGGCGTTTCCCGCCATCAACCCAAAATGGTTCACCGGCTTTAAGGCCGTGCTGTTTACCATGACGATCGCCTGCACGAGCAACCATGTTCTCTTTTTGCGAAACGCGATCCGCGGAATTGATTACAGCACGGTGGAAGCGGCGCGAAACATGGGCGCAAATCCGTTCTCGGTGCTGTGGAGAGTCGTGCTGCCGACGCTTTTGCCGACGATTTTCTCCTTGACCGTTATGACGTTTATCACGGGTCTTTGCGCGATGTCCGCGCCGACCATCATCGGATACGACGCCATCAACCCGGAGATCGTTCGCTTGGCAGGCTCGACGCCGGCGGACGAATCCTTCCCGCAGGCGCGCGCGGCGCTGCTCTCGATCATACTTGCCTTGTTTACCATCCTGCTGCTGACCATCCTCACGCGGTATGAGCGAAAAGGTCATTACCTCTCTGTCAGCAAAACGAAAACGAAGCTGGTCAAGCAAAAGATCAACAATAAATTCGTCAACGCGATCGTCCATATATACGCGTATGCGCTGTTCGTGCTGTATTCCATGCCGGTTGTGCTGATTATCCTGTTCTCGTTCCAGAATTACGGCGCGATCAAAATGAAGACGATCGATTTTTCATCCTGGACGACCATCAATTACTTTGGCAAATACGATTTTGAATACACGTCCCCGAGGGGGATTGTGAAGCATACGAACGAAGCGATTTCGGGCTTGTTCTCCAACCCGCAGGCGGTAAAGGGAATCGGAACGAGCTTCCTGCTTTCGATGATCGCCGCTGTTTTGGTATGCGTGATCGTGGTGATTGCGTGCAGCTATATCTTCAAGCACAGGCGAACGGGCGCGGTGGTGGAGTATGCGATGCTGTTTCCATGGCTGCTGCCAACCATATTGATCTGCTATTCGTTCCGCGTTTTCTTCAACAGCAGCGACGTTTGGTATGTCTTCGGGCAAAACCTCTATTTGGATCGCGTCAAGATCCTTGTGATTATGGCGTACACGGTGGTAAAGCTCCCGTTTGCGCTCAGGATGATCAAAGCGTCCTTTTACTCGATCGACAACGAGCTGGGGGATGCGGCGAGGAACCTCGGCTCGAATCCCGTGCGCACATTCGTGAAGGTGAAGCTGCCGATCATACTGCCGTCGGTTCTTGCGGTGTTTGCGCTGGTGTTCAACGAGCTGTTCTCGGAGTACGATATGTCCGCAACGTTCCATTCGACGGGCGCCGTTTCCTATGCGATGGTGATCAAGGCGATGACGGCTTCGGACAAGCGTTCCTATTATAATTTGAACGCCTTGGGACGGCAATGCGCCTCTACCGTGTTTATCATGATTGTGTCGGGCTTGGTTCTGTTTCTGGTATACGGCGTGTTTTCAAAGGATTTGGGCGAACGGCTGGAAGCAAAGCGGAAGCGGCAAGCGTTTGTGAGCCGCATAACGCACCCGTTTCAAAAAAAGACGGCGGAATAGCGGACGTGTCCGCACAATCGAAGGAATTCATGCAACGTTCTGCGAGCGCTGTCATTCCTTGTCTCGAATTTTTGAAACGGATTGCATGAAGCGGTCGCAATAGGGAGATTTCCGCATAAACGCGGATGTGTAAAGAAATGGAAGCTCGGCAGAAAAAAAAGAAAATACTGGCGGCCTTTACGCTGCTTGCGGTAGCCTGCATTTGGGGCATGGCGTTTGTGGCGCAAAGCGCGGGCGTCCGTTATATCGGCCCGTTCACGCTCATCGGCGCGCGATCGCTGCTTGCCGCGTTCGGGCTGATCGCCGCAGTGTTCTGTATCGAGAAGGCGTCGGCAAAACCGCGGGCGTTCGATCGAAAAGAAACGATTAAGGCGGGCGTGCTGCTCGGCGTCGTATTCTTTTTTGCAAGCAACCTGCAACAGCTTGGTCTTCTTCATACAACCGCGGGGAAAGCGGGGTTCATTACCTCGCTGTATATCGTGCTGGTTCCCGTCGGTTCGCTTTTTGGGGGCAAGCGCGCGCATTTTGTCACTTGGCTGTGCGCCGCCGCCGCGCTGGCGGGGCTGTGCCTGCTTTCGATCAACGACACGCTTTCCGTCAACAAGGGCGACCTGCTCGAATTGGGCTGCGCGGCTTTTTTCACCTTGCATATCCTTTTGATCGATCGTTTCGCGCGCCGCGTCGACGTCATGCGCATGAGCGCGATCCAGTTTATCGTGACGGGCGTGCTTTCGCTCATATTGGCGCTGATCGTCGAGAAGCCGAGTATGCGCGCGGTGCTGAACGTTTGGCCGATGCTTGTCTACGTCGGGCTGCTTTCCGGCAGCTTCTGTTATACCGCGCAGATGTTTGCGCAGCGCACGCTCGAACCGACCGTTGCATCGCTTTTACTCAGCCTCGAATCGGTGTTCGCCGCGATCGGCGGGGCTCTGTTCTTGGGGGAGACGATGACCGCCCGTGAGTGCCTCGGCTGCGGCATCGTGTTTTCTGCGGTACTTTGTTCCCAGCTGCCGTGGGGCGCGCTGCGTAAGACCGACGCACGGCATATTGAAAACCGACCCGAAAGGAAACCGGACGAGGAATAGGAGCGTTGTTCGCTGCGGTTCGTACGGAGACGGACGCCGCAGCCGCGCGCATATGTCAGCCACGGCGCATCGGGACTGTCTGCGCCGCATATCCCGCCCTTTTTCCGCAAAATTTCGGGAAAGGGCTTGCATCGGGAAAATCGACCATGCTATAATACGCGAGGTATCACGCACCTTGGCGGATTTTTCGGCTCGTGCCCGCGAACGCGGGTCTCCGAAAAAGATGAAGCCGAGGGAAGAAAAAAACGAGGAGGTTATATTTTCATGTCCGTGATTTCCATGAAGCAACTGCTGGAAGCAGGCGTACACTTTGGTCACCAAACCCGTCGCTGGAACCCGAAGATGAAGGAATACATCTTCACCGAGCGCAACGGCATCTACATCATCGACCTGCAAAAGACCGTCAAAAAGATCGAAG
>CAZBVC010000005.1:1312-84880 GCA_964495255.1 uncultured Oscillospiraceae bacterium | reverse complement strand
AAAAGCAATAGCCACGATTCCGGCTTTTGCTTGCCCACGGAGCGCAGCGGCGCATGGCTGTGCAGTCCGAAGAGCAAGCAGTGCGCTGAAAAGCGAAGAAGTCCTTCCCCCGCACCTACCTAAGGGCGTACAAGGTAATACCAAGCACGTCCTTGTTTTATGCAAAAAATCCCAGTAGTTCTATGCTTTTTTGCGTTTCTATGGGTTAGAGAGATTATGTGGTAATGCGGTCAAAACACGAGGATTTTGAGCCAACCAGCCTGCCGGATGCGAAGCTGCCTGCTACGCGCGGTAGTATAGGACTACGCGCAAGGGTATGGCGTATAGCGCTCGGTATGGTGGGTAGGCACGAAAGAGCGTACAAAACATTCAGGTTGGACAGGTTTTGGAGGCTCGACAGATACAAGGTTCATTTTGCAACTCAAACAGCTTGCAACCGGGGTTTGAAATGGCACTGAAAAAGAAGTTTCATGCGCGCTCTTATCGCCTGATTATTCAGTGCCTACGACAGGCGGGGTTAGCGAACGATACCGGCTGGGCGATGTCCCAACTGTTTTTTTGAATACGCGGGAAAAGTAGCATTCATCAGTGAAGCCGATGTAGAATGCGATCTCCTTAACGGAATAGGCAGTTTGATTCAGAAGAAGCTTTGCTTGCTCGATTCGCGTCTTCATCAAGTATTGCTGCGCAGTCATCCCTGTACAATTTCGGAAGACTTTCGAAAAGTAACTCCGCTCAAGTCCGACAAATATCGCGATGTCATTCACCGTTATTGGTTTGATGTAGTTGAGTTGTATATAGGTTGTTGCATTTTGGATGTGTTCTTGTACTATGCTGCGCTTGGTGGAAATTGTGTGGCAGGATTCAGAAAGCAGATAAAAGAGTTTATATAGATGCGATAATAAAAGCAGCGAGCTGCAAAATGGGGTGGTGTCCATTATATCGATACAGGTTAAAATTTCTGCATGAATCGAGTATTGGCGATCCTGCTGTCGCACACACGAATCAGGAGTAAAACCCAAAAAAGGAATGACGGAAGAAGCCTGCAACCCGGAAAAGCTGAACCATGAAAACCGAAGCGGCTCTGTTGGGCTGGTATGATAGCTGGTTGGGCAGCCCGGATATATCAAAAAAACGTCGCCCTTGCGTAAAACATATTCTTTCTGCGGCGTAGTAAACGTTCCGCTCCCGTCCAAAACATAATGAACTAGATACTCATTACGAATATGCGGCGGCATATAGAAATCAGGACTGCATGTCTCCGTACCACAATAGTCCAAGCTAAGATCAAAACTGCTTTTGTGCTTACAATAGACTTCGCGCTTCATAATTAGGATTATAACACACGGTCATTCTTACAACAAGAATACAAAAACAAAAAGAATCCATCCTTTGTTGCGGCGGCAAACATAAGGAACACTTTTGCTTGCCTGCACGAAGGTTTGGGAAAGCCCCCACCCCAGTACGCTCTGCAGGGCTAACTCACGAGGCTATCCCAAATAAGATATCGCAAACCATCTAGAGGCATCTATCTTCCACCATCAATTGTCTAAGATTACGCCTGGCTGTATAGACGTTCGTTGGCTTTACGCTTACGTATTTGCAGAGCAAAGTACTCCGGAACCTGCTTTTTCTGATGCAGCAACGTTCCAAATCGAGCAAAACGCGATTGTGGTTATTGATGCGAGAGTAAAGAGGCAATTGTTTCGAGCGGTACCTTCGGTTTGCGATCATAAGTCAGAAGCCCATTCGTTTCCTGGTCGACGTCTGTAAACTGCGTATAGCAGTAGCCTTGCAGCACGGGAGAATCTTGTATAGGGCGAAATACCGCCTTTAAGCGCAATAAAAAGTCCTCCTGATTTTTTGCGACGGAATAGCCCCATGCTCCTTGACATTTTTCCCCAAAGGAGATTCCGCCAAATTCTGAAAGGATAATTGGTTCCCCATGATATGCAGCACCTTCTGCATAGATAGCACGCCCACCAGGTCGGGCTGATATGATTTGTTCAAGCATCGAATAACGCTTTTGTAGGATCGCTTCGTCCGACGCATAGTCGTGAATTGTCAACAAATCGCTGTTTACATGCTCCCACCCGTCGTTATCCACCACAGGCCGCGTAGGATCAAGCGCTGATGTAAGTGATTTCATCGCGCTTACAAATTCCCTCTGCTCCTTTTTATTATCTGTCCCTGTTCATCTCCTACTCCACCAACCTCTCCACCACGCTCGGCATGTACTTTGCGCGGCATTGCCTCGGCGCGGAATCCATGCAGTCTATTCTTTCATTGGCGAGCCTTCTTCCGGCGATTATCCTCGGCGTCTTTATTCCGAAGATCTGCAAGAAGGTCGACAAATTTCTGCTGTACTTCTGGTCTACCGTCGTGATGACCGTGCTCGGCGTCGTAATCTGTTTCGTCGGGTACAAAGACCTTACGCTGTTCCTCGTATTGACGTTCCTCAAAGCCATCCCGCTCGGCGTTACGACCATTTTGATGTTCATGTTTACGCCGGACTGTGCGGAATACGGCATGTACAAGACTGGCATCAACGCCTCCGGCATCGCGTTCTCGCTGCAAACCTTCTCGGTCAAGCTCATGACCGCGATTGCGACTGCGCTCGGCACGTTCCTGCTGGCGCTGGCAGGCTTTGTTTCGGGCGAAGGCGCGGCGCAGCTTCCCGGTTTATCGGACAAGCTCTGGCTGATTTATGCCGTCACGCCCACCATCGGCTCGGCGATTTCGCTGATTGTGCTGCGCATGTACAAGCTGCGCGATAAGGACGTACAGATCATGGCGAGATGCAACGCCGGCGAGATTACGCGTGAGGAAGCCGAAGCGGCGCTCGGCGGAAAGTATTAACGCACGCACGCGCATCAACGATCCGATTCTCGGCGGGCGATTCCCCTCACAAGGCGGTCGCCCGCCAAGTCGATACGCCGTATCGGGATCGTCTGCCGACTGAATCGCACAATAAGGGAAAGGAAGAATCGAATGGAACAGCTACACCAACGGGCGCTCGCATTGGTTGCGCAAATGACGCTCGAAGAAAAGGCCGCTCTTACCTCGGGCGCCGATTTTTGGCATATAAAAGGGTTGGAACGGCTGGGCTTGCCGCGTATTATGGTGACCGACGGCCCGCACGGCCTAAGGAAGCAGGCGGAAAGCGCGGATCATCTCGGCATCAACAGCAGCGTGCCCGCCACCTGCTTCCCAACCGCCTCCGCTACGACCTGCTCGTTCGATCGCGCGCTGCTCAATCAAATCGGCGAGGCGATCGGCGAGGAATGCCGCGAGGAGGACGTCGCGGTCGTGCTCGGTCCGGGGATCAACATCAAGCGCAGTCCGCTTTGCGGGCGGAATTTTGAATATTTCAGCGAGGATCCTTGCCTTGCGGGCGAGCTTGCCGCCGCCTTTATCAGCGGCGTGCAGAGCCAAAGCGTAGGCGTATCGGTCAAGCACTTCGCGCTCAACAATCAGGAAACGCGCCGCATGACCACCGAGTCCGTCTGCGACGAGCGCGCGTTCCGCGAGATCTATCTCTCCGCATTCGAGCGCGCGGTTACAAAGGGGCGTCCATGGACGGTCATGAGCTCGTATAATAAGCTCTTTGGCGCATACGCGAGCGACAGCCGTATGTTGCTTACCGATATCCTGCGCGGCGAATGGGGCTTTGACGGCCTCGTCATGTCCGATTGGGGCGGCACGAACGATCGTGTGCCGGCGGTGCGCGCGGGTATGGATTTGGAGATGCCCGGCCCGGCGAACGCCGATGACAAAGCTGTCGCCGCCTCCGTTCGCGTCGGCACGCTCGGCAGCGAGACGCTGGACGAAAGCGCCGTGCGCATCGTCGAGCTGATTTTGAAATCCCAACAGCGGCAGCCCGCCGAAGGGACGAAGGGCGCGCACCATGCGCTTGCAAGGCGCGCAGCGCGCGAAAGCGCCGTTTTGCTCAAAAACGACGGCGCGCTGCTTCCCGGCAACGCTTCGCAGCCCGCCGCGGTCATCGGCGCGTTCGCCAAGACCCCGCGCTATCAGGGCGCGGGCAGCTCCAAGATCAACCCTACGCAGCTTGACAACGCATGCGACGAATTGGCAAAGCTCGGATTGTCGTTCGACTATGCCGACGGCTACGACATGGAAAGCGATACGCCGAATGAAGAAAAGCTCGCCGAGGCCTGCCGCATTGCCGAGGGGAAGGAGATTGTTTATCTCTTCGTCGGTTTGCCCGACGCCTATGAATCCGAGGGCTTTGATCGGCAAAAGATCTCCATGCCCGAGAGCCATATTCGGCTGATCGAGCGCGTCGCCAAGGTCAACCCCAACGTTGCTGTGATTCTCTCCGGCGGCTCGGTGATCGACCTTGGCTGGGAAAGCTCCGCGCGGGCGATTCTGCTTGGTTATCTCGGCGGGCAGGCCGGTGCGGGCGCAATCGCGGATCTGCTGCTCGGCCTTGCTTCCCCATGCGGAAAGCTTGCGGAAACGTGGTGCCTTAGGCTGGAGGACAACCCCTCCTATCCATATTTCCCCGGCTACGCAAAAACGGTCGAATACCGCGAAAGCATCTTTGTTGGCTACCGCTATTACGATACGGCAAACAAACCCGTGCGTTACCCGTTTGGTCACGGTCTGTCGTACACATCGTTTGCTTACGAAAACCTCCGCATTTCGGGCAACGTCGAAAACGTCGCAACCGTATCGGTAGACGTGGTAAACACGGGCGATCGGGAAGGCGCGGAGATCGTGCAGCTCTACGTCGCTCCGCCCGCGTCCGCCCTCTTCAAGGCGGCGCAGGAGCTGAAGGGCTTTGAAAAGTTCGTCCTCAAGCCCGGCGAGCGCGCCACGGCGACGTTCACGCTCACCGCGCGCGATCTTGCCTTCTATGACGTTCGGCATCAGGCATGGCGCACAGAGAACGGCGTTTACGGCGTCCGTATCTGCGCTTCCAGCCGGGACGTTCGATGCGAGGCAACGCTCCATGCGGAGCACGCCGACACGTTGGACGATCCCGTGCCGGATTACCGCGAAAGCGCGCCCTGCTACTACGATCTTTCCGATGGCATACAAAACGTAACGGACGGCGCGTTTACCGCGCTGCTCGGCCGTGCGCTCCCGCCGCGTGAGCGCATTGCCGGAACGCCGCACACGCGCAATTCCACCTTCTCCGACATTCAGGATAAACGGCTCGGCCGCGTCCTCGCCCGCGTGATGAACAAGCAAACAAAGAAAATGCTCGGCGACGACCCTCTGATGCTCAAAATGGTGGATGAAATGATGTCCGACGCGCCGCTGCGTATGCTGCTCTTGTCAGGCGGCGTCACGGCGGAAGCGCTGGACGCGATCGTTGATCTGCTCAATGGACAATTCCTTCGCAGGCGGCTTGGCATACGCCGAAAAGAACAACCGTAACGCATTCTCCGCATGGATAACGCCCCGTGTCGCCAAACATACTTGCGCTGCGGGACGTTGCGAATCAGACGAAACAAGATTATTACAGCTCAATGTCAATCTTTGGGGGATCTCCTCTTGATGATTTATCCGTCGGCGGTTATACCCGTTGTCGAATAAACGGCTGTAACAGATTGAAAGGATTCATCGAAGTTTGTCAATATGTCCATGCTTCCTCACGCAAAGAGCCGCCCGTTTCCGAGCGGCTCTCATGCTTTCATCTCTTGTTCCGCAGAAAACGTCTCGCGGACGGACGCTCTATTTCAACTCGATCATGTTCGTTCTGCCATGCTTGCTTCGGACGATGGCGCCCTTCCGTTCCAAATTGCGTATGGCGTCGCCCGCGATCCAATAGTTGCGAAAATGGTCGCAAAGGTCGGCTTGGGTCATCGACCCGTCTTTCAGCAGTTCCAGCACACTTTGCTCGATCTCCTGCATCGTTTGAGGCTGCGTCAACATTGGTCTCCCTCGCTTGAAATCGTTTCGTATTTTGCGGACCGATCGAATGTTTTGGGTGTTCGCCATGCCATAAAACCGACTCAAACATTATAGGTGAACCGTCAGAGGTTGTCAATTCATGAAACCGAATCCAAACAAATTCCTATGCGCGCATGCCGCAGGGATTCCGAGCGGTCAGAAAACCTTGCAGTCCTTCTGCGCCTCGGCGACGCGGCGCTCCGCCAACGGACGCGCGGTAAACTTCTCGATATGCAGCGACGGATTCGCGCGCACATAGTACGTTCCGCCCGCTTCCGTCGGGAAGATATGCCCATGCTTCTTTTCGGCGGCCTCCATCGCGGCAAGCACGTCGGGATGCACCTCGATCAGCATGCGCTTGTTCTGCGAGCCTTTCATCACCTGCAACGCCTGCTTGCGCACGCGTGTCACCATCGTCTCCGCCGCGAGCACGCGCGCGTCGCCGCCGCAGTACGGGCAGGTCGTCTGCAAGGTGTCCACGATGCTGCGCCCCGTTTTCTTACGCGTCATTTCAACCAGCCCAAGGTGCGTAAAGCCGAACACATGCGAGCGCGTATGGTCGTCTTTCAGCGCGGTTTTGAGCGTGTTCAGAACGAGCGAGCGGTTGGACTCTTTCTCCATGTCGATAAAGTCGATGATGATGATGCCGCCAAAGTCCCTCAGGCGAAGCTGCCGCGCGATTTCCTTCGCCGCCTCGCAGTTGACGGCGGTAATCGTCTTTTCCAGATTGTCCTTGCCGACGAACTTGCCGGAGTTTACGTCGATGCAGGTCAGCGCCTCGGTCTTGTCGATGACGAGATAGCCGCCGCTTTTGAGCCAAACCTTCCGCAGCAGCGCCTTGTCGATCTTCCCCTCGGTGTCGTAGCGGTCGAACAGCGCCTCGCTCTCTTTGAGCAGGATGCGCGCTTTGAGCTTCGGCGCCATCACGTCGGCGATCTCGCGCAGCTGCTCGTAGGTATCCGAATCGTTGACAAACACGCGATCCACGTCCTTCATAAGCAAATCGCGCACCGTGCGGAACAAAAGCGATTGCTCCGCGTGCAGCAGCGCGGGCGCCTTACGATCCGCCGCGCGCCTGACGATCTCGCGGTAAAGACCCATGATGCTTTCCATATCCTCGGCAAACGCTTCGCGCGGTTTGCCCGCGGACGCCGTGCGAACGATAACGCCCATGTTTTCGGGCTTCAGCTCGGTCAGTATTTTCCGCAGACGCTGCCGCTCGTCGTCCTTATCGATGCGGCGCGATACGCCGACATAGTCCATCGTCGGCATCAAAACGAGCGACCTGCCCGCAAGCGTGATATGCGTGGTAACGCGCGCACCCTTCGTGCCGACAGGATCCTTCGCCACCTGCACCATGATCGTTTGCCCCGGCTTGACCAAATCGCCGATGCTGCGCGAAACAGGCATGGCTTCGATCTCGTCGTCTGGGTCGTCGCTCATTACGATGTCGCCCGCGTATAAGAACGCGTTGCGTTCCAGCCCGATGTCCACGAACGCCGCCTGCATGCCGGGCAGAACGTTTTGCACCTTGCCGTTATAAATGTTGCCGACCAGTCTTTGCGAGCCCTCCTGCTCAACGTACAGCTCGACGGGCGCGCCGTCCTCAACCACTGCGACGCGGGTCGCAAACCCGTTCGCATCCACCAGAATTTCCTTATTCATTTTCCCTTCTCTTTCTATTCCGCCGGCAAGCGCGGAAGAAGACCATCTGCGGCAAAAAACATGCCCGCACGGTTAACCTCAGCGACGGCATGAACGCCGAAACGCTCGTTCAACGCGTCGATGAACAGCTCGACACGCAGACCGCCATCGGCTTGCAATTTGCCCAGAACACGGAGGGCGGCTGACCCGTCCCCGACCTTCTCCACGGAGACCCGCAGAATTTGCGGACGAATGTCGGCGGGACGAATCCCGCTCTTTGTCCGCTTGTTAACGATAATTTCGCCCGAAAGCATGTCTTTGAGCATGGCTTCGAACTTTGTTTGATCGACGCCGCAATCCAGCGACAGCTGAACCTCGTAGATTGCGCTCGTCAGCTTCGACGCAAGCGAGCCGAACCCCTCGGGCGGCACGAACGCGTCGCGCACCGAAAACCCGTTCGGCAGCGCGCCGTTCACCGCTATCACAAACGCGTTTGGCGTCATCTCCTCGGAAAGCTGCACCTCGAACCACTCGAAATCGCTCGACATACCCGTGCCGGTCGCGGTTGCGAACGAAAGCAGCGGATGCGGGTTGAACCCCTGCGAAAAAGCGAGCGGAACGTTCGCGCGCCGAAACGCGCGCTGCAAGGTTCGCAGCACGTCCAAATGCGATACGAACGCGACCTCGCGTCCCTTAGAATAAGCCGCAATCAGTTTCATAATGCGCTCCGAAGCAGCCGTTGCATCCCGCGCGGCAATCCCGCGTGGTCTCTCCCAAGACCGCCTTTTCATATTCGCCCCGCAGATAGCGCTTTGTTACAAGCATGTCCACCTGCTCCCAAGGCAAAACCTCATCCTTTGCAAACGTTCGCTCGGCGTATTCCGTCTCGTCCAGTCCGCATTCCATAAACGCCTCTTTCCACGCGTTCGGGCGGAACTGCTCCGTCCATGCGTCGAAGCGGCAGCCTTTCTCGTATGCCCTTTTCAGCACGTCGGCAAGCCGTCCATCGCCGCGCGAAAACGCCGCTTCCAGCACGGAAAGCAGGCTGTAATGGCAATGCAGCTCCGCGCCGCGAACGCCTTTGAGCGCCGCACGGAGCAGCTCCTGCTTGCGGCGAATCTCCTCTGCGGAATCCTGCGCGCACCATTGAAACGCCGTAAACGGCTTCGGCACAAACGTTGAAACGCTGACCGTCATGCGCAGACCCTTGCCGCGCTTCTCTTTCGGCAAAGCGTAAAACCGCGCCGCGATCTTTTTGACCAGCTCCGCGATGCCGAGAATGTCCTCATCCGTCTCCGTCGGCAGACCGATCATGAAATACAGCTTCACGCCGCTCCAGCCCGCCTCGAACGCGTCCCCCGCGGCGCGAAGCACGTCCTCCTCGGTGACGTTTTTGTTGATGACGTCCCGCAGTCTCTGCGTACCCGCTTCCGGCGCGAACGTCAAGCCCGCCTTGCGCACGGTCTGCATCACGGAGAGATCCGCCGCCAGCTCGGAATCCACCCGCAGGGACGGCAGCGCGACGGAAACCTTGTTTTTCGCCATTTCGCGGATGATCTCCGGCACAAGCGTATGCACCTCGGAATAGTCGCCCGTGCTGAGGCTCAAAAGCGAAACCTCGTCATAGCCCGTGCAGGCGATTTGCTCGCGTGCAAGGCGCATGAGCGTTTCGCTCCTTCTTTCGCGCACGGGGCGGTAGATGTAGCCCGCCTGACAAAAGCGGCAGCCGCGCGTGCAGCCGCGCATGACCTCGAGCGCCACGCGATCATGCACGATGCTCATATACGGCACGATCGGCTTGCCCGTAAACGTCGCGCGGTCAAGATCGTTCACGATGCGGCGCACGACGGTTTGATTCGGTTTCAACTCGCTCGGCACGAGAAACCCGCGCAACTTTGACAGGGTTTTGAGCAAATCGCGCTTCGATCCGCCGCTTTCCTTATTTTGCCGGTAGGCGCGCACGAGTTCGAGCACCATATCCTCGCCGTCGCCGATCATAATCGCGTCGAAAAACGGCAGAATGGGCTCGCTGTTGCAGGCGCACGGCCCGCCGCAAACGATCAAGGGCGCTTCCTCGCCGCGCGCGCGCGCTTCAAACGGAATACCCGAAAGGTCGAGCATTTGCAGGATGTTCGTATAGCACATCTCGTAGAGAAGCGAGAATCCGAGAATATCGAAATCGCAAAGCGGTCGCTTCGTTTCGAGCGAAAACAGCGGTTCGCCCGCTTCCCGCAGCGCCTTTTCCATATCCGACCAAGGGGCGTAGGCGCGCTCGCACGCGACGCCGTCCTCTCCGTTCAACACATGGTAGAGGATGCGCGAGCCCAAGTGCGACATCCCGATTTCATAAACGTCCGGAAACAGTAACCCGAATCGGACGTCCGCCTCGGGTTTGACGATCTCGTTTAGTTCGGATCCGATATATCGCGCGGGCTTTTCCACGCGTTTCAGCAAGCCTGTCAGCGTTTCCTGTTTCAATCTTTCCAACGTCCTTGCGCCTGTTTTCGGGCAAACACGCTTACCCGCAATCGAAGTTTACCACAAGAGACGCGTTCGGTCAAATCGCATTCTTCGCTTTTGCCCGCCGCGAAACGCGCAGGATCGCGCCGACGCTCGCGTTCGTGCCCAGCCGCGCCATACCCAAAACGAGCGCCGTCTCGTCCAGCTCGCCGATCAGGGAAAGTTCGTCGTCCAGCACGCGAATCACCAAGTAGCGGTTGCGTTTGACGAGCCTCAGCGCGTCCGCGGCGGGCATGGTCATATGCGCCGCAAACTGATTGACGCTTACGCCCTCGCCCGCAAGAAGCGCGTCCGCTCGCCCGTTCAGCTCGGCAAGCCGCCCCTCGGGCAGCGCGCGCAGCTCATGAATCGCCGCCGCAAGCAAGAATATTCCCATAACGGCAAGCGTCAGGTTGGTCGCTCCAAAGTGCAAAAGCAGGGCAAAGATCACAAGCATCGCGCTTCCTGCGGCCACGCCCGCCCAGCCGGTCATCTTCACGGCGAACGAAAGCCCCGCGCGCGGCTGAATAAGGCTTTTGACCACGCGTCCGCCGTCGAGCGGCAGCGCGGGCAGCAGGTTGATCACCGCAAGCGTCAGGTTGAACGCGAGAAAGCCTTTGAGCCGCGCGTTCGTATAGGGCGAAAGCGTGCAGAAGATCGCCGTTACGCCCGCAACGACAAAGCTCATGATCGGGCCCGCCGCCGCGACGCCCCATTCCGAAAACACCGCTTTGTCCATGCGCAGCGCAGCGCCGAACGGCAAAATCTCCATCGCGCGAATTTTTCCGCCGAACGCCCATGCCGCCAAAGCATGCGCACATTCGTGCAAAAGCAGCGCAAACAGCGCCTGTACAAGCTCGTCCAGCCTGCCCAGAACGCACGCCGCCGCCAAAACGAGCGTCAAAAGCGGGTGTACGCGCAGCTCGACGCCGCGCACATTGCAAACGACAACGCTATTCATCTGCTTGAAGGTTCAAATACGCGCTTGGATCGACAGGCGCGCCGCCCACCGATACGGAAACATACAGCTGCCCGTCCGCGCAGACCGTGCCGAGCAGATCGCCCGCCAAAACCGGCTGCCCCTCCTCGACGCAAACGCCGTCTATATGCGCATATATCGTTTCCACGTCGCTTCCGCTGACGACACGCACATACGCGCCGTAAACCTCGTCCGAACCGACCGTTCGCACCTCGCCCGCCGCGCTTGCGCGAATCTGTTCCCCCGCCTCCGCCTTGATATACAGCGTGGTGTCGTCCTCGATCGTCTTTGCGGCTGTATAGGCGGCGACGGGCATATCCCAGCGCTGCGACACGGCAAACACGCTCTTGACCCCGCTCGCGCCGACAAATCGGAGCCGCCCGAGCGTTTCGCCCTCGTCGCCCGATTCCGTTTCGCCCGCTCCGTCCACGCTTGCCGCAACGGTTTTCTCCTCCGTTTTGGGCGAAGCGGTATTTCTCTTGCCGCCGCGCAGCATGAGCGACTCCGCAAGCAGCGCGACGGCAAGCAGCGCGATGCAGATGGCGATCTTTGCCCACATACTGCCCGCTCGGGGTTTTCCCGCGCGGCGCTGCGCCGAGGTTCTGCGCGTATATGCCGCATACTGCGCCGAACGCCTTCCGCTTTGCCCCTGCGGCTCGCGCGAGGTAAACGGATTCAGGTTCATTTCGTCTGCCATAACGTTCACGCTCCTTACGAAACACTCTATGTCGGAAGAAGCGTTCTTATCCATTTGAAAAGCGCGGAGAAAGCGTGTATGATAGAGAACGAAAAAAACGAAATGCAATAAATGCAATCGAGGTAACAAAGCATGCGTTCGACATACGCCGTGGTTTCAACAGAAAACCTTGCTCACAACATCGAACTGATCCGCGGAAAGCTCAAGCCGCAAACGAAATATCTCGCCGTCGTGAAAGCGAACGCCTACGGGCACGGCATGGAGGAAATCGCAAAGGTCGCGCTCCGAAGCGGGGCCGCCTATCTCGCCGTCGCGTTCGTCGAGGAGGGCGTGCGTCTGCGTGAAAGCGGCGTCGCCGCGCCGATTCTCCTGCTTGGCGCAACGGACGAAGCGCATATGCCGCTCGCGGTAGAAAACGACCTGATCCCCGCGCTCTTTACGGCGGATTCGCTGTTCGCCCTGCAAGCGTTCGCAAAAAAAGCGGGCAAGACCTGCCGCTTCCATTTTAAGATTGATACGGGCATGAACCGTATCGGGTTTACGGACAAAGCCGAATTCACCCGCGCGCTTGATGCGCTTCCTTCCTGCCCCAACCTTGTTTTTGACGGTATGTTCACGCACTTTGCCGTGTCCGAGCGGGACGACAAGCGCTTTACGCTGTTGCAGGCGGAGCGGTTCCGCGCTTACGCCGAGCTGGCGCACTCGCGCGGCTATCGCCCGATTCTGCACGCAAGCAACAGCGCGGCGGCGCTCGAAATGCCCGAGCTGCAATTCGGCATGGTGCGCGGCGGCATCGCGATGTACGGCTGCAACCCGCGCGGCTATGCCGTGGATGGCGTCGATTTACGCCCCGTCATGAGCTGGAAAACTGCGATTTCGCATATCAAAACCGTGCCCGCGCACGAGGGCGTGAGCTATGGCTTAACCTACGTTACGGAAGCGGATACGCGCATCGCGACGCTGCCCGTCGGCTATGGCGACGGCTATAAGCGCTGTCTCTCCGGCAAGGCGGAGGTGCTTTTGCGCGGAAAGCGCGCAAGTCAGGTCGGCACGATCTGCATGGATCAGATGATGGTCGACATAAGCGGCATTCCCGACGCGAAGGTCGGGGACGAGGTTGTGCTCATCGGCACGCAGGGCGGCGAAACGATTACTGCCGACGAGCTTGCAGAGCGGGCGGGCACGATCAGCTATGAAATTCTGCTCTCGATCGACGGCCGTGTGCCGCGCGTATACGAATAAATGATTCCCTGTTTCCCGATCAATTCGGCAAGAGCCGCTGCGCTTTCCTTGCGCCGCGGCTCATGCGTTATGGCTTGTTTGCAACGATTGGATTATTTACGGCTGGTATGTTTCCATAAAGAAGCGATAGAAGCCGACCGCCTCCGTCAGCGACGCAGCCGAAACGTTCTCGTCCACGCCATGGCAGGTATGCTCCTGCGCGGAGGTCATGCGAATCGGGGAAAAGCGAAGCGGAGCGGCGCAAACGCCGTAAAAATGCCGCGCGTCCGTACCGCCCAGAATCAAATACGGGCTGACGCCGATATCGGGGAAATAGCTGCGAATCGCCGCGCAAACGTCCGTATACGCCTTTCCGTTCAGATCCACAAAGGGCGACGCGTCGCGCTGCTGTAATATGGTCATGGTCAAATCATGTTTTTTTGCATAGCGCGAAAGAATCTCTTTGCACGCGTCGACGCCCTGATGCGCGGACAGGCGCAAATTCGCAACCACATACGCCTCGGCCGGAATCACGTTGCACGCGTCGGATCCGCCGCACATGGTAAACGTGCAGGTCGTGCGCATGAGCGCAGCGCCATAATTGGATATTCTCGGCATGAGCAGCACGACGAGCGGGCGAAACAGCCACAGGTTGCCGAGCAAAAGCCGCATACCGAAGCCGAAGCTGCCCGAAAGGCAGGTCAGCATTTCGGCGACCTCGGGCGAGAGCTTCGAGCAAAACGGCTGTTTCCTCTCCACCTCGTTGACGAACGCGGCAAGCCTCGCAAGCGGCGTGTTGCGCGGCGGCGTGCTCGAATGCCCGCCGTAGCCCTTGGCGGTAAACTTCACGTCCAAATAGCCCTTTTCGCCGACGCCGATGACCGCGTAGGGGCGATCCATGCCCGCCATGGGACGATCCAGAATCGTTCCGCCCTCGTCGAGCGCAAGCGCGAAGGAAACGCCCTTCTCTTTGAGATATGCCGCGGCGGAGGGCGCGCCGTTGCCGCCCGTTTCCTCATTGATCGCCATTTCGACATACACGTCGCACGGCGGGACAAAGCCCGTTTCGAGCAGCTCCTCGATCGCTTCAAGCTGCGTATAGATGTTGCACTTGCTGTCCATCGTGCCGCGTCCGAACAAAACGCCGTCCTTGATCTCGCCCGCGAACGGCGGATGCGTCCAGCCCTCGCTCGGCGCGGGCACGACGTCCTGATGCGCCATGAACAGGATCGGCGCCTTGGTCGAGTCCTTCCCCGCCCAGCGGTAAAGAAGCGTACCGTTCAGCTCGGTGCGTTCCAGCGTCGCATGCACGCGCGGAAAGAGCGTTTCCAGCACGCCATGCAGCGCATAAAATTCGGAAAGGTCGTCGTCCTCGTTTTTGCTCACGCTCGGAATGCGTATCATCTCGGCAAGCCGCTCGGCATGGTATTGCGACTCTGCCGCGTCGACCGCGCGCGGCTTTTGCCGAACCGGCAGCTTCATCAATAGCGTGTGAACGACAGCGACGAGCAGCAGCAGCAGCGCAAGCGCGCCCAACAGGCAGCATAGAATCGTCCAAAACATAAAGAATCCTCCAAGCAAAGTGCGTTTTCTGCGGCGTATGCGAATTGTAATATGCGTTTCCGAACATAAGAATCGTTAACGAAGGAGATTTACGCGGCGGCAGGCTTTCTGCGCTTGCCAAACACGCGAAAGGCGATCAGCGTGAGGCAAATCAGCCCGACGCCCGCCTTGATCGCCGTGCTGATGAGCGAATAATCCTCCCACCAGAGCTTCAAAAGCGCGTCGGCGGCAGTCAAAGCAAGCGCTGCGGAACACATCAGAATCAGGTTTTTGCGCGACAACAGCTTTTTGACGCTCGCATGGGGGAAAATCAATTTGTACAAAAGCAAGAATACGCCAACGAGCAGCAATGCGTTCAGGAGAAACCCGAGCGCGCCACGGAAAAACGGCGAAAGCGCGGTCAATACCGCAGAGCCCAACGTCAGGACGCCCTTCCCGAGCGCCCAGAGCGGCAGCACGACAACGCCGCGCACCGTATACGGGCAGGAGAGAAAGAAGCCGCGCATACGTTCGACAACGGTATTTTTCACGGTTTGCGCGTTCTGCCTGCGCCGCGTTCCGTCGTCCGTTTCGATCTGCGCAGCGGGCGCCGTGCAGGAGGGGGCGGAAGCGTCCTCCGATTGCATGAGATCGTCGGGCGAAGCAAACAGCGACCCGATCACAACGGACGCCGCTGCAAGCGCGCCTGCGACCGTTCGAACGACCTTGCGCTTCGCTTTTCCGAAATCGGTGCGTTTCTTCTGTATCATAAGAGCATTATAGCATATTTCCGCCCAATATGACAGAATATAGGGTGAAATCTACGCTTTATGCTTCGTCCTTCCCCGTCTGCTCGGCTTTGGCGGCTTTCTCGCGCTCCTTTTGCGCGATCTCGTTCGTATCGAGCGTCGCGCGGAACACGATGAAGCGGTCGAAAAGGAACTCGGTTACAAAGTTAATCAGCATGGTGCCGATCAAAACGACGTATTCGTTCCAGCCCGCCTGCGTCAGCGCCACGCCCCACCAGATGGACAGCGGCGTGAACACCGCGTAATAGCCCAGCACTTTCAGCATCGCGACGGGTACGTTGTTTGCCGACTGGAAGGTGAACTTGCGGTTAAACGTGAAATTCCAAATGACCGAAAGCAACAGCGCGATAAAGTAGTTCGGCCCGTATTCGGCGTTCGCCGCAAAGCCCGGCCAATGCACCAGCTCGTTGAGCAGCGTGAAGCTGATGATTTGGATCACGCCCGCGCTGATGGAAAACAACACGAACTTGATCGTTCGCCAAAGTTCCTTTTTGCCGCTTGCCTGATTGATTTTGCTTTCTTCCATACCCTTCATCCCCCGATCTTTTTTGCGTATTTGAGCCGATACACCGCGTGCATGAGCGCGGCGTCGAGCCGCGAAAGCGTCGCCTTTTCGCCGCATACGCGCGTATGCAGGAAACAGACGCACGCCTTCCTTACCAGCAGGCAAAGCGCATGCGCGTCCCCTTCCGTTTTGCCGCGGCAGATAGCGCCCAAGCACTCGACGAGAACCGCGTCCCGCTTTTGAAGCGCGCGGGAAACCGCGTCCGCGTTCGGCTTGACGCATCGGATGCGATAGCCGAGCATTTGCGCCATGTCGTCGAGCTGCGCGCAAACCCCCGCTTTCTGCATCGACGCCGCGATTATGCTCGGCGCGTCTGCCGCAAAAACCGTCCCGTCCGCCGCAAGCTGCGTAACGAGCGCGTTCAGCGCATCGCCCGTTTCCGACGTTTGCTCGGGCTGCCCCTTGCACGCCGCCATGCAGGCGCGTTCCAGCTCTTCCGCGCGGGAAAACGCTTCCTTGGCGCTTTGCCCGATGATCAACGCGCCGTGATGCGCCATCAGAACGCAGTGTGCGCCGCCCTGCATCGCATCTGTCACGTTTTGAACAAGCCTTTTCGTGCCGGGCAGACCGTATTTTGCCCAAGCCACGCCGCCGAGGCAATCGCTCATGGCGTCTTTGGTCAGCAGCGGCTCATAGCCCGCAAGCCCGAGCGCGCTCGCGTAATCCTGATGGGTATGGATGACGAAGCCCGCGTTCGGAAAACGCTTGTATGCCGCAGCGTGCACGCCCTTCTCGGAGGACGGCTGATGCGCGCCCTCAAAAGCGCCGCTTTCCATATGATACAGCACGACGTCGTCCGCCGTCATATGCTCGTAGCCCAGTCCGCTCGGCGTAATGGCGAACGTGTCTGCGTCCACGCGGCAGCTGACGTTGCCCCATGTGCGTGTGACGAGCCCCGTATCCAGCAGCCTGCGCCCCGCGCTCGCAACCGCTTCCTTCGCGCGCTGCGCATCCATTAAAACAAATCCTTCCTCCATATCAGTCGTCCGCTCCTCCGTTCATTGTCGCAAACAGCGCCCGATTCGCCCGATACAGCTTCTTGAATACCGCATAGGATCGGTCGTATGCCGCTTTGTTCGCCGCGTTCGGCCGATACGTCGCCGCAACGGGGATCATCTCGCGCACGCAGCCCAATCCGTCGATCATATGCAGCCCCGCGCAGGCGACCGCCGCCGCACCCACCGAGCCGACGTTCTGCGGGGACGCGACGGTCTCGATCGTGCGCCCCGTCATATCCGCCAAAATCTGACAGGTCACGTCCGAAAGCGCGCCGCCGCCCACAAAGCGGATCGAGTTTGACGTTTTGATCTTGCGATCCTGACATTCGAGCATCCAGCGCAGATGGTGACAAACGCCTTCCAGCACCGCGCGGATCATCTCCGTTTTCCCCGTTTCCAGACGGATGTTGAAGAACATGCCCGCCGCGTTCGGATCCTCGAACGGGCAGCGGTTGCCATGCAGCCACGGCGTAAAGATCACCCCGCCCGCGCCCGCCGGCATTTTGCGAATCGTCTCGGTCAAATAATCGTAAAGGCTCGCGTAGGTCGCCTCCTGCCCCTCGGCGACGTGCTGTTTTTTGAGGTAAACGCCGATCTCGTCCAGCGCAAGATGCTCCTTGACCCATTCGAGGCACTTGCCCGCGGTCTCCATCTCCGCAAAATAGTTATACCTGCCGTGCTGCGCGCTCACGATTGCGGCGATCATCGCGTCCGCGTCCACAAGCTGGCGATCCACGATCGTTGATACCCAGCCCGATGTGCCCGAATAGATATGCGTTTCGCCGACCTCCGTGCAGCCCGCGCCGATCCCGATCAGCGTCGCGTCGCCGCCGCCGCCGAACACGGGCGTTCCCGCGCGCAGGCCCAGCTCCTCCGCCGCCTGTTTTGTCAATGACCCCGCTTGATCCGTCGTTTTGATGATGCGCGGCAGGTGCGCTATATTGACGCCGAATATGCGGCAAAGCGTTTTGCTCCAACCCTCTTTGCCCTTTCGCGTGTCGTATAAGAACGTCGAATACGCGGAGTCCTCCGTCATGACGCATTCGCCCGTACAGCGGCAAATGAGATACTCCTTCACGTCCAGCCATTTATGGATGCGCGCAAAAACCTCGGGCTCGTGCGCCTCCACCCATTTATATTTCCAGAGCGGATCCTTCACGCTGGACGACACCGCGCCCGTAATAAGGACGCTCGGAATCAGCTTGAAGATGTTCGCCCCCGCAATCCTGACGCCGTTGGCTATGCCCGCCCTGACCTCCGCCTTCGCGCGCTGATCCATATAGCTCATGGGTCGACGCAGCGCGTTTCCGTCCTTGTCCACCGCAACAAACCCCTGCATCTGTGAGCAAAAGGATACGCCGCTCACCTCTGCGGGCGAAACATCCGCCTTTTGGAACAGCTCGCGCGTGGTTTGGCACATGGCGTCCCACCATTCGTTCGCGTCCTGCTCCGCGCCGCCGTTTTCGAGGATATACAGACCGTAGCCCCGCTGTGCGCTCGCAACAAGCTCGATCTTCCGCTCCACGCGAAACAAACAGGTTTTAACCCCCGTCGTACCGACGTCATAGGCAAGGATATACGTCATACGCCCTCCCCCTTCGATTCGACTTTTCGTTTGTCCCCATCCCCCGTCGCCTCAACCCCCAGCGCGGACGAAACAAACGCCAAAAACGCGGAAACAACCGCCTCGTCAGACGCCGCCGCTTCCCCGTTTGCATCCGTGCCGAGGTAAAGCGAAAACCGCTCTTTATAGTAATCGCAGGCATAGGAGAATTGCAGCATCATCAAAAGATTGTCGAAAAGGAACGCGAAAAGCCGCTCGTCCATGTCCGCGCGCACGCCGCCGTCCCGCTTTGCCGAAGAAAGCATGGCGGTGTATGCCCGCGCGGTCGCGCCCTCGATCCGCTCCGCAAAGCGCGGCGCATATTCCCTGCATCCGCCCGACGTGATCTCATGATACAAAATATGATAGGCGGGTTTTTCTCGCGCGCTTTTCAGCACGGCGCGAACGAGCTTCTCCGCGCGCTCCATTATGGGCAAATCGCCCGAAAGCGCGCTCGTCACCGCCTCGTCGAGCGCGAGCAAGGCATGCTCCACGCACGCGAGAAACAGCGCGTCCTTATTCTCGAAATACTTATACAGCACCCCGACGCTGACGTCCGCCTTACGCGCAATTTCGTTGATTCGCGCTTTTTCGGGCCCGCGGGACGCAAACTCGCGTATGCCGATTTCCAGTATTTCGTTGATTTTCCGATCGTTCAGTTTTTTCAGCATATTTCATCTCGCAACGCATCGGATTCGAACATGACAAGCGCATAGAATATTTGTGAACGACAGTTCACGTCACTATTTGCAGTATAGCACGCCGCGACCCGATTGCAAGCGTTTTTTTCGCTTGCGCGCGCCGCAGTATTATTTCGCGCAAATATATTTTCCATCTTCCGAAAACGCGTCTTGACAATGAAACGTAATGTGCATACACTTTATATGAACATGTTCATATAGAACTTTGAACGTTCGTACAACGACGGGCCGAGAGGGTCTATCTATGCCGAAGCGAATTGAAAATCTGCGCGAATCCATCCTGTCCTCCGCGAAAACGGAGCTGCTATGTCGCGGTTATGCCGCCCTTGGCATCCGCAGCGTTGCGCGCGCGTGCGGCGTCGCCGTCGGAACGATCTATAACTATTTCCCGTCCAAGGATATGCTCGTTGCGTCCGTCATGCTTGCGGATTGGAACCGCGAGCTGGGCTGTATGCAGTCCGCCTGCGAGGAGACCAAAAACGTACTTGACGCGCTTTCGGCGCTTTACGGCGGCGTATCCCGCTTTTACGGCGAATACCGCGCCGTTTGGTCGGGCTATACGTTTTCGCCCGGCGCAAAAACGGAATACGGCAGCCGACATAACCTGCTTGTTCGCCAGCTTTCCGCCTGCATCCGCCCCGTGCTTTTGCGCTTTCATCCGCATGAAACGGAGCCCTTGGACGTATTCTTCGCGGAGAACGTCCTCACCTGCGCGGGTGATTCCGATTTGAAGTTTGACGCGTTTCTGCGTATTTGCGCACGCGTTCTGAACGAAAAGCGATCCTGAGCATCGCATCAAAAAAAGGGGGCCATCCATTATGTCCAGCTTTCAGAATCTCCGAATCGTGGATAACTTCTACCAAACGTCTGCGTTCTTCCCCATGCCGACCGTAATGGTCAGCACCGTTGCGGAGGACGGCAGCACGTCGCTCGGGCCGTATTCGCTCGTTGCGCCGTACTACATCGCGGGGCGAGACTATTACGCCATGCTGCTCTGCACGCGCAACTCCTCCAACACCGCCCAGCATCTCTTGCGCTACGGCAAATGCGCGCTCAACTTCATCCCCGACGACAAGCGCTTCTTTAAGGAAGCCGTTCGCATGGGATTCCCCGGCGACAAGCCCGCCGAGAAAATGAAAGGCTGCATCTATACGCTCGAAGAGGGTCAAATGGCGGCGGAGCATCCGGACGAGAAATTCCCGCTGGTCATCGCGGAATCGTTTCAGGTCATGGAGTGCACCTGGATGCGCGAGCTGGACGGCGCGGAAAACGACAAGCCGGGCGAGCTGAACGGCTATCCCGCCCCATATCACGACTTTAACGGCATCACATCCCCGTTCGGCGCGCATTTTATCCTGCGCGTGGACAAAATCTTAATGAAACAGCGCTATTACAGCGCGATCCTAAACGGCGTCAAGGCGGGCGACTTCCCGCGCGTTCCCGTGGACTATGGCTATCGCGACAGCAAGAACTTCTGGTATACGCGCCATCGCCGCCCGCGCCCCGAGCTTCTGCCCGTCCGCGAAGCGAGCCTCGAATCCGTCAAATACGCGGCGGGCCGTGCGGACGACGTGATCAAGTTTACGGACGAAGCCTGCATGAAGCTCATCAAGGTTCCACGCATCTTCCTTCCCACCGCGCTCAAAGGCTGCGTGGAATGGGCGCGCGCGCATGACGTAACGCTTATCACCGCGGAGCATATGGATATCATCAACGACAAGCGCAGCAAGGAAAAGGGTAAGTGAGCCCTTCATTCTGTCAAAAACCCTTTGGGGGGATTCGGGCGTCGAAACCCCCGGAGGTTTATTCCGTTTCGACGTATGCTTCGCTTTGCGCGGAAAACGTATAGTCTTACACGCGTCATGCGCGCGAGCGGGACAGCCGAGCGAATGCATCACGAACCACGCAAAGTAATTTATTACACATTCAAAATCGGGGAGGAACGACACTATGAAAATCGTATTGGCAGGGGCATACGGCAACCTGGGCAGCGACATCTTCCGCGCTCTGCTCGCAGCGGGGCACGAGGTCGTCGCGGCGGACATGATCGAGCGGGATTTGGGTCTTGTCGGCAAGTATACGTTCCGTAAGCTGGACGTGACCGATCCCGATGCGCTGAAAGGGCTTTGCGACGGCGCGGACGCGGTCGTCACGACGGTAGGGTTAACCAAGACCTCCGCGACCGTGACCAATTATCAAATTGATTATCAGGGCAACCTGAACCTGCTCAACGAGGCAAAGCGCGCAGGCGTGAAGAAATTCGTTTACATCTCCGTGCTAAAAGCGGACAAGGCGCCCAAGGTGCCCATGCTGCACGCGAAATATCTCATGGAGGAGGAGCTGAAAAAGAGCGGCGTCCCCTATATCATCTATCGCCCGACGGGATATTTTTACGACATCGTCAAGGTGTTTAAGCCCATGATCGAAAAGGGCGAGGTCACACTTTTGGGCAACGACCCCGTCAGCGCGAACGTCATCGACACGCCCGACTTCGCGGACTATATCGTTAAGCACATGGGCGACGAGAACCAAACCGTCTCCATCGGCGGCAAGGAAACCTACACCTATGAGGAAATCGCGCGCATGTGCTTTGCCGCGGCGGGCAAGCAAGCCGTTATCAAGCGCGCGCCTGTGTTCCTCTTCGACGTGCTCGCGTTCGTCAACAAGCTCAAAAAGAACGGCAAGGAAGCGATTATTCGTTTCAGCAAGTGGACGCTGACCGAGCCCATGGTGGGCGACGTTTGCTATGGCGAGCACAGCTTTGCCGAATACATCAAAAAGAGCTTTTGACGGCTCTTGCCGACAACCGTTAAGGAGGTTTTTGCATGGGTTGGGAATATCTTTGGATCCTCGCCGTCGTCGCGGCGGTGCTTTCGAGCGTCGGGTTCTACAAATTCGTATACTTTCTCTCCATCGGCTATGGTTTCGCCATATCGGGCATAGGCGTTGCGCTGATCGTTCTCTTCGGCAGGCAAATGCAGCTTGTGCATGTTGTCCAATGCGCGCTGTTCATCGTATACGGCGCGCGGCTGTCCGGCTTTCTGCTCTACCGCGAAATCAAAAACGCCGCCTACCGCAAAACGCTGACCGAAGCGACCACCGCGGAAAAAGCCATGCCGATCTTCGTTAAGGCGTTCATCTGGCTTTGTGTCGCGGCGCTGTACGTCGCGCAGGCAAGCCCCGTGTTCTATCGCCAATATAACGGCGCGGGCGACGCCGTTCTGCCTTGGATCGGCGTTTGCGTCAGCCTGATCGCACTGATCGTCGAAACGATTGCGGATCAGCAAAAAAGCGCGCAGAAGAAGCTCGAGCCGAACATGGTCGCCACAAAGGGCTTATACAAGATCGTTCGCTGCCCGAACTACTTTGGCGAGATCCTCTTTTGGACAGGCGTATTGATCGGCGGGCTGACCGCGCTTTCCGGCCCGGGACAATGGCTGATGGCGAGCCTTGCCTACGTCGCCATCGTGTTCATCATGTTCAACGGCGCCGAACGGCTCGAAAAGCGGCAGGAGGAGCGCTACGGGAATCTGCCCGCATACCGCGCCTATGCCGACAAAACGCCGATCATTCTTCCGCTTTTGCCGATCTATCATCTTGCCAAAGAGGCAAAGAAATAAAGCGCGGCAGAATTTGCAGCCGCTTTCCCCATCGACCCGAAAGGAAAAAGCAATGAACGGAATCAATTTGCCCATGGCGCTTGTAGACTTTATCCCTGTATTGCTGTTTGCCGCGACGGCGGTCTTGCTCATGCGCGACCTGTACAACAAAATGAGCAAGGGCGCGTTCGCGCTGTTTGCCGCGGGCACGCTGATGATTATCATCGCGGGTGCGTATAAGGCGCTCTGGAAGCTGCTGTACGCGCTGAACATATGCGATTTCGTCGCGCTCAACCGCTGCTTCTTCCCCCTGCAAGCGACGGGCTTCCTGCTTGCTTTCATCGCGCTCGTCGCGCTTTTGACGCATAAGCAGGGCAACACCGCCTACGCCGTCGCCGCGCCTTTCGTATATGAAAGCAGTATGATCTTTGTCGTTTTGAACGTGATCGGCACATTCGGCATCTGCGGCTGTCTTTGCGTTGCCGCAAAGCGCATGAAGCGCCCGCTCGCGATCGTACTGTTCCTCCTGTCGTGCGTGTTTATGCTTACGATGGGCTATCTCTCCTCGCGCGACTTTACGCAGGCGTCCATGAACTGGATCGCGCAGGGTACGAACATTCTGGGGCAGGGCGCGCTGCTGTTCGGCTCGCTCATCCTGCATAAAGCGGGGCTTGAAGAGCCCGACGCGCTCCAAAAAGGAGCGAAGGCATGATGCGGGAGGCGTTAGAAAGAATCTCCGCCGCCTTCCCCATAACCCCGCGGGACGCAGGCGAATACGCGCATTTTAAGGCGTTCCCGCTGACGGTGGAGCTTACCTGCTGCTTTGCCGAAGGGCTCGGCAGCGTGTCGATTCTGCGCGGCAAGGCGATGGCGGGGCTCATGCGCATGGATACGCTCGTCATCAACGCGTATCTGCGCGACGTACCGCTGTTTTCCTACGACGGCATCTCCGCCATGGGCAACCATACGGTGCTTACGGAGTATTACGACACGATGCTGGAACCCGCCGCGTTTGACGACTGCGCGCTGCTTGCCGTAAAGGAAAGCGTCGCCTGTTTGCCCGATCACGACTTGGGCGAGCACTGGTACGATCCCATCAAGCTGTCCGCTTCCTTTGCCAAAAAGACAAAAAAGACCGCTCTGCCGCGCCTGAACGAAGTGTTCTTCGCCGCGCTTGACGCGTATTTGACGCTCGCGCAGGAAAAGCCGCTGCTAAACGCGCAAAAAAGCGCCGAAAAGCAGGCTAATGCGGCTTCTTACGTCAGCGGGCTTCTGCAAAACGGAGGCCCTTCCACCGACGCGTTTGTCAAGGCGCTCGGCGCGGAGCGCACAAAAACGCTGTTTACGCGCTTTGTGTTCGGAACGGAGATTTCCAAGCAATAAACGATTATGAAAGAGAAGCTCCGCGCGTTTTTTCGGCGGGCGGATGAAAACGGCGTGACGAACGCCGAAAACGCGGCGGGGCGTCTCGACGACGTTATGCGCTGCCCCGGCGTTGTCGTTGACGACGCGGAAAGCTTTATCGGCTTCGGCGTTTTTTTTGTTTTCCTAGCGTTTGCAAAGCAGCAGCGCGCATCCGAGAATCAGCAGCGCGCAGGCGATGAGAAACGCGATAAACCAGCACGGCGTGCAGCAAAAAAGCAGGATTACGCCTGCCGCAATGCAGACGAATCCGAACGCGCTTTTCTGATAACAGCGCTTCCTTCCCTTCTTTCCGCCGCAGCATTTTCCATAGACCGTTTCAAGCATACCACAGCCTCCCTCGCATCCTATCCTATGTGGATGCGCGCTTTTGCGTGCGTTTTCCCGCTTACACGCATTGACCGCTTCCGTTCATAGGATAAGGGTATGGATTTGTAAATTGGAGGTTCCTATGGAGAAATGTAATATGGCGACGGCACGTCCCGACGCCGTTTTGGACGTTGACCGCGCGGGAAACGTCGATACCGTTATGGCGGAACTTTCACACGTCGGGCTTTTTTATCAGGAGCGCGCGTCGGAGACCGAGGCGATTCGCGATTTGAGCTTTCGGGTTTACGAGGGAGAATTCGTATCGATCGTCGGGCCGTCGGGCTGCGGGAAAACGAGCGTGCTCTCCCTGCTGGCCGGGCTGATGGAGCCGTCGTTCGGAACGGTTTGCCTTACGCAAGCGAACGACGCTCCCGCGCCAAAGGTCGGTTATATGTTGCAGCGCGACTGCCTGCTGGATTGGCGCACCGTTGAGGAAAACGTGCTGCTGGGTCTCGAGGTTAAGCGCATGGTCACGCCCGAACGACGCGATTACGCGCTTTCGCTTCTGGATCGATACGGGCTTAACGAGTTTCGTCTGCGCCACCCGCGGCAGCTGTCGGGCGGTATGCGGCAAAAGGTCGCCTTGATTCGCACGCTCGCGTTCGAGCCGACCCTGCTGCTGCTTGACGAGCCGTTTTCCGCGCTCGATTTTCAAACGCGTCTGCGCTTGTCCGACGAGGTTTACGGCATCATTCGCCGCGAGAACAAAACGGCGGTTCTCGTGACGCACGACATCTCGGAGGCGGTTGCCATGTCCGACCGCGTACTCGTGTTTTCCGAACGTCCCGCGCGGCTCTTTTCCGAGCATGTCTCGACGTTTTTGCCCGATGAATGTCCCCTGTCGCGCCGAAGCGACGCGCGGTTTTCGCCGCTTTTCAACGCCGTATGGAAGGAGCTGAACCACTGTGAAGCAGAATAGCGCGATCGAGCCGCAGCGTCTGTCCCCGCATCGCGAGGCGTATCTCTCCGCCCTTCGCCGCAAGGAACGCCTGATCGTTCGTATGCGCATCGCGCTTCTTTTGGCGTTCGTTCTCGTTTGGGAGCTTGCCGCGCGCGCGGGGCTTGTCGATCCGTTCATCGCAAGCAGTCCGTCGCGCGTGCTTGCCACGATCACGCGGCTTTGGCAAAGCGGCGAGCTGTTTACGCATGTCGGCGTAACGCTGTTTGAAACCGTCGCGGGCTTTTTGCTCGGCACGCTGCTTGGCACGCTTTGCGCCGCCGCGCTTTGGTGGAGCAACACGCTCTGCCGCATCCTCGATCCGTATCTCGTCGTGCTCAACGCGCTGCCGAAGATCGCGCTCGGCCCGATTTTGATCGTATGGATCGGCGCAGGGATCGGCTCGATCATCGTGATGGCGGTGCTCGTTTCGCTCGTTGTCACGATCGTGTCCGTGCTTTCGGGCTTTCTTGCCGAAACGCAGGATAAGCAATTCCTCATGCGCACGCTTGGCGCAAGCAAGCTGCAAATCTTCCGCCTTGTCGTTCTGCCCGCGAGCGTGCCGACGATCGTCGCGGCGCTCAAAATCTCCGTTTCGATGAGCTGGGTCGGCGTCATCGTCGGCGAATATCTGGTATCCAAGTCGGGGCTCGGCTTCCTAATCGTTTACGGCGGGCAGGTGTTTAAGCTCGATCTGGTCATGGCGAGCATCGTTATCCTTTGTTTCCTGGCCGCGCTGATGTACTACGGCGTAGCGTCTTTGGAAAAGCGCCTAACCCGCGGCAGGGGATAGCGCGCGCATATGACGCTTCGCGTTTGAAGCAGCGAGCAAGCCTTTCCTGTCGCGCGCTCGGGCGGCGATGGAGCTCGCGCCCAAACAGGCGGCAAAACCCAAGATGCATTCGAGCGAATCCCAAAGCAACCTTCGCGGGAGAAGCTGCTTTGGGACTTCGCTTTGTATACGTCTTCGTCCGCATCGCAATACGAAATAGACAAAATCCAAAAGTGATGTATAATATTAATGTATAAATGTGGAGATCAATCGTTCTCCCTCCCCGCAGACGTCGCATTTTTCTTTGGAGGCAAACAGATGAAACGCGTTCTTTCTTTGTTCCTTGCGGTCGTATTCGTATTATCGATGCTGCCCGTTTCCGCGATGGCGGAAGGCGAAGCCTGTACGCAGACGGAGGGCTGTACCCTTCCCGACGGACACGACGGCGATTGCAGCCTGCCCGCCGCAACGGAAACGCAGGACGAACCCGAATCGTCCGCAGACCCATCCGATGCGAAGGATTTGCCGCTCGAAACGGTCGCGGTTGTCTCCGTCACGGTGGGAACGCACGAGGAAAACGCTTCTATGTCGCTCACCGTGGGCGACACGCTGCGGCTGGATGCTGCTGCGCTGCCGAGCGACGCCACGAATCCCGCCGTTGTCTGGACAAGCGATGCTTTGGCGGTCGCAACGGTTGACGAAAACGGACTTGTGACGGCGCTCTCTGCGGGAAGCGCAAAGATCCGCGCAACGGCGGCTGACGGAAGCGGCGCATACGGCGAACTGACCGTTACGGTTGCGGCGGGGAACGCGCCCGAGCCCGCCGAAACGGAAACGCTCGCGTTTGCATTTACCGTATTTGCCGACGGCGACACGATCGATGCGGACGGCGCGGTGCATTACAAGATCGAGAGCGCGGCGGGCGACGAGATCGAGCTCGAGCCGACCTATGAAACAAACGGCGCCGTTTCCTTTATTTGGCAGCGATATGATGCGCAAAGCGAGAACGCAGACAAGTATGTCGATCTTGATCCAACGATAAACGATACGGCAGCCAAGCGGGCGCTGAAGCTCACGGCGGAGAACGACATGCTCGGCGTGAACGACCTCTATCGCTGCGCCGTCTCCGTCGCGGCGGGCGGGGAGCCGATTACGCGATACGCCTACTTCACGCTAAAAGCAAAACCGACCGACGCGGGCGACGACGACCCCGAAGAACCCATCCTTGTTTCGTCGATCACGCTGTCTGCGCCCGACGACGCCGATTGCGTCGATCTGACTCAGACGCTGCAACTGACCGCCGCCGTGCTGCCCGAGGACGCGGCAAACAAGACTCTTGCCTGGACGAGCAGCGACGAATCAATCGCGACGGTTGATGAAAACGGGCTCGTAACGCCTCTTTGCGGCGGCAGCGTGACCATAACCGCGACGGCGCAGGATGCAGGCGCGGCAAGCGCGGCGCTGGAGCTCACGGTGAACGACGCCATACAGCGCGTCAGCCTGACGATAACGCCCGACCCGCATCCGACCTGCGAACAGGTCACAAAAACCGTGGAAGCCTATTACGCGCATATCATTCAGGGGCGCAAGCTTGGTGGCAGCAATAACATTCCGCAGGTTTTTTGGAACGCGAATTACAGCGTCGCCTCCATGATCGACAGCATCACGGCGAACGATTATACGAGCTGCCTGACCGGTTCGTCATCGGGAACGTCAAATCATTTCACAGGCTTGAACATGGGGAACGCCATCGAATGCGCCGGCTTTTCCATGTACATCGCGACAATCGTATTCGGCACGCTTCCGAGAGATACGAATACAGACAACGGAAAGGTCGTAGGCGATTGGGAACGCGTCAATCAGGTTGCCGCCGACTTCCGCGTCAAGCCCGGCGATATTTGCCGAATCGACGGCTCGCGCGCCGGCTCGCATTCGATCTTTATCTATAAGGTTGAGGGAGACACCGTAGGCTATATCGAATGCAACAGCCCACAAAAAAACATTATTCACATTGCGGAAGCCTCCATATCGACCATCAACGATTGGATTAACGACAACGGCAGGACATATGCGCAAAACAAATGCTATGTTTGGATCAGCCCGTCGATCGACCATGTGCACGACTATGGCTCGGACGGCTTCTGCCGGTCGAGCGACGGCGCGGAATACGACTATTCGGGAAGCATCGATCGCACGGTCGCCGGCGTTTATAAGCTCACCAAGGACAGCGTGTCGGTTTGGTCGCGCCCCTACTCGACAAACAGCACCAATCTGACCACGCAGTACGGCATTACGACACACAAGGGTCAAACGGTCAAATTCGACTATAAGCTGGTCAACAGGCTTGGCAGCACATGGTACCATATCGCGGGCAGCGAAGCGTTTCAAAATAAATATATCTTTTCGGGCAACGTGGAATATGCTTGGACCGAAACCGCGACCGATACGACGGCATACACCTTTAAGCGAAACGGCGTCGCCGTTCGATCCGAGCCGTTTTCCACGGCGACGGACATTGCGACGCAGCGCGGCGTAACAATCCTCGCGGGCGATACCATCGAAACCGAATGCTCCGTTACAAACAGCAAGGGAAACGCCTGGGTCAAGATCAAGAGCGGCTCGCTTGCGGGTCTGTATGTTTACGCGGACAACCTTGTTTTCAAAGCCGTTCAGACGGATCTGCGCGGTGAAAATATCGTTTTGCCTCGTAAAATGCTGCTTTGGGGCGATCCGTTCACCATCAGCGGAACGATCAAATCCAACTATAAAGTGAAGGAAGTAACTGTCCTGATCGAATGCAGCACCATAAAAATCCCTGACTTCGAGAAAACCGTTGCCGTTGACGGATACGAGATTTCGATAGAGTCCGTATTGAACCAATATGTCGATCTTTCCAGCCTTGCGTCGGGCTGCTTTTACAAAATCACGATCTATGCGAAGGATGAAATGACCACGGAACGGAAGCGCATTGACTACGGTCTGTTTTCGATCGAATCCCCCTTCTATTCCATTTCTTTTGATGCGCCCGGTTGTACGAACGTCCCCCCGGCAGGGCTCAAGCACCATAATTTGGCGCAAATAATTTCCGACCTGATTCCCTTCTCGCAATACCACGATTTTCTGTATTGGGAAACGGACGACGGAACGATCTATTATCCCGGCGGTGCGATTCCGGCCGACGTGAACCATGACCTCGTGCTGCACGCGGTGCTGGATCCCTATCTTTGCACCATTCTGTACGACCAAATCAAATCGGACGGAACCTATGACGACGGAAGCGGCGAGTGGGATCCCCGTTTCAACAGCGCGGGAGGGCTGATCGGGCTGACGGTCACGCTTGACACGTTTACGCCCGTGCGCGCGGGCTATACGTTTGTCGGCTGGTCGCTTGACGACGACGGACAGGTCGATTATCAGCCGGGCGACACGATCTATTGCAGCTGCGATCTCATCGCGTTGACCCCCGTTTGGTCGCGCACCGTGTCGGAAGCGGGCGCGGGCGTCATCGGCGGCTTGTCCTACCACACTTACAGCGGGAAAACGGAGATTTGGAACAAGATCTACGCGGACGAGCTTGCGAACGACGAGATCGTAATCGACGACTATTCGGGCACGGGCGAAATGCTGATCATCCCGTCCCAAATCAACGGGAAAACGGTCGCGTCTCTGCGTTCTTTCCGATATATCTGTTTCCATGACGGCGATTCTTCCCACGTTTGCGAAACCTTCCCCGATTGCTCGGTCACGGAACACGGCTTTACGGGCGTCCCGTCGTTTGACAACGACACCGTGAAATCGATCATGATTCCGAGCTGCGTGCGCATGATCGCCGACCGATCCGGCTCGGGTATTTTCGCCAATATGAGCGCGCTGGAACGCATCAACGTGAGCGACGAAAGCGAGAATTACCGCTCGATCGACGGCGTTCTTTACAACAAGAGCGGCACGACGCTTCTTGCCTATCCGAACGGCAAAAAGGACGCCTCGTTTACCGTTCCCGACGGCGTAACGAGCATCTCGGACTATGCCTTTACGGGCAATCCGTATATCCGAGAGCTGAATCTGCCAAACAGCCTGACGTCGATCGGCTGGTATGCTTTCTCCGACATGCAGCTCGCGTCCTTGGTCATCCCCGCGCAGGTGCGTTCGATCGGCAGCAATGCATTCGCGATCGGCACACTTACTTCGATTACCTTCCTCGGGGAAAAGCCCACGTTCTCCGACGGAAGCACGTTTTCCTACGGCAGCTCGGTTCACGTCTATTATCCCGCCTCCCAAAAGGCAAGCTGGGATCCGACGAATACGGGCCTTTTCAAGGGATACCCGCTGACCGCGTTTGAAGATACGGGCGTGGGCGCATCCCTGACGATTCGTTACAGCGCGGACGGCGCAAACTCCGTTCCCGCAGATCAAGTCGTATTGGATCGCGCGAATGCAAGCCTCAGCGCGGTGCTGCCGAATAAGGAAAACTCGATCTTCGAAGGCTGGGCGACGAGCGAGGATGCGGAAACCGCGCTGTATCAGGGAGGTCAAACCTGCGATCTCTCCGCCGTCGAGGGCGACAGCCTGACGCTGTATGCCGTTTGGTCGGAGGACAGCGGGTTCGTCTATTACCTGTCCGCCGATGGGGAAAGCGTCGTTATTTCGGGCAGCACAAACCGCTCGATACGCGACCTCGTGATTCCCGATACGATCAGGCAAAAGCCCGTCGTTACGATTGCGGAAGGCGCGTTTCGGGGCTATCGTCAGCTCGAAACGGTTACGTTCGGCAGAAACGTCGATTCGATACAGAATTATGCGTTTTACGGATGCATCAAGCTGCGAATCGCCAACTTTCTCGGCAATCCTCCGTCGGATCTCGGCGATTACGCCTTCTACGGCAACGCGGACGACTTTATCGTATGCTATCCCGACGGGCAGGAAACCGAATGGCAGCACGGCAATTTGACGTTCGGAGGCCCGCTCTTCGGGGCGTCGATCGGCTTGGTTTCGTTGAGCATACAGGGAGATTGGTATGTGACCGCCGGTAAATCGATCCATATGCAGCTAACGAGCTCCAAGGGCGCGGACGTATCGGACGCGGCCTCGGTATGGACGATCGAGGCGGGCGGCGAACGGTACGCCGCAATCGACGCGAAGGGCAACGTGACGGCAAAAGCGGTAACGGAGGAACAGAGCATCGTCGTTGTCGGCTCTGCGCCGAGTGTCAGCGCCATGCAGGTTAAAAAGGTGATTCGCATTCTGCCGCTCGCACTGCGCGTGTTCTTTACCGACGAAGACGGCGAGCCCGCGCCCGCCGTGATGTCGATCGATCTGAACGACGCCGACAACCTGATCCCATATGGAGACGGGAACGCGCACGCGCTGATCATGGGCGTCGAGACGCAGCCGAGCGCAACATATGGCGATTTTAAGATCGTATCGAGCAACCCCGCCGTCGCATCGGTCTATTACGACCAAACGTTCGGCGAGCTGCGTTTCATCGCGCTCCGCACCGGAACGGCGAATATAACCGCTGCGACCACCGACGGCTCCAACAAGACCGCGACGGTCAAAATCAACGTGGTCAAGCTCTCGCAGGGGCTCACTGTCGGCGACGCGCTCGGCGCGGGCGGAAAGCTCACGTCGGGCAAAAAGACGCAGCTCACGGCGTCGTTTACGGGCGACGCGCCGAACAACCTCGGCGTAACGTGGTATATGGACGGCGAATACACCTCCTGCGCCGCGCTTTCGAGCACGGGATTGCTCACGGCGAAGGCGGTCACGCAGGAGACCGTGGTTCGCGTTAAGGCGATCGCAAAGGACGGCAACTGCGAAAGCGCCGAGCACGAGATCACGATCGTACCGCTCGTTGACAGCCTATCCATCAAGCGCGGCGAGGCTTACGAAACGGGCAAAACCATATGCCTCGACCTGAACGACCCAAACGTAACGGAGCTGACGCTCGATGCGGAGCTGTACCCCGCCGATGCGGCGCAAGCCTGCGTTTGGACGGACAGCGACCTTTCAAACGCGTATGCGACATGCACCGATCACGGCGACGGCACGATTACGATAAGCGGCTTCAAGGGCAAGGCGGGCACGGTTACGCTGACGGCAAAGGCGAAAGACGGCAGCAACAAGACCGCGACGGTCAAGCTGCAATTTGCAAAGCTCGCGCAGGCAGTGAACATCGCCGCTGCAACGACCGAGCTGCGCGGCGGCGCGAGTCTGCAACTGACAAACGACGTAACGACCAACGCCGCCTTGACGGATAAAACGCTTGTTTGGAGCCTGAGCGAAAACGCCCTGCCTTACGCGTCGATTTCGAGCACGGGTAAGCTCGCCACGCGCGCCGTGCCCGAAAGCACAACGATCACGGTTACGGCAACGGTCAAGGCAAACCCGACGGCAAGCGACAGCGTTGAAATCACGCTGCGCCCGACGGTTCAACGGCTGGTTATTCGCAGCGCAGGCGCGCTGTGGAGCGGCGTTACCCACCCCGTCGCGCTCGGCACGGCGTCAATCTCGCTTGCCGCCGAAGCGCAGCCCGCCGACGCCTTCCAAACCGTAACCTGGAAAACGAGCAGCTCGCTGATCGCAACGGTGGATCAAAGCGGCGTCGTTACGCCGAAAAAAGCGGGCAAGGTCACGATCACGGCGACGGCGAAGGACGGCAGCGGTCAATCCGCATCGACGACGCTCGTCATCGGCACGCTCATGACGGGGCTGACGATTACGAACGATCCGAGTCTAAACGCGATTCGCTCGGGCAAGTATCTGCAACTCAAAACCGCATACACCAATATGCCGACGAACAAAACGATCCAATGGAGCTTATCCGACCCGACCGACGCGGCGTTCGCGAGCGTATCGAGCGCGGGCAGAGTTACGGCAAAGACCGTATACGAGCCGCACACGGTGACGATTCTCGCGAAAGCGGCGGACAACGGCGGCGCGTACGCGAACTATGACGTTCGCATTCTGCCCGCCAGCGACACGCTGCTCAACATACTGGACGACCTTGGCTCGATCGTAACGAAGAAAACGCTCGTTCACGCGCGCAGCGAAGGCGCCGTGCAGCTTTCCGCACGCATGCTCGGTTCCGCCGAAAACGCGGCCGCAACATGGAAATCAAGCAGCTCGGTCTACGCTGCGGTTGACGCAAACGGGCTTGTAACGTTGAAACGGAACGGCTCGGTCACGATTACGGCAACATCGAGCGGGCGCACGGCGACGATCACGCTCAAAATCGTGACCATGGCGCAGAGCGTAACGCTGTCGGGCGGCAGCGCGGTATCCGCGGGCAAAACGCTGACGTTCAAGGCGGCTGTGCTGCCCGCCGACGCGACGAGCAAGTCGGTGAAATGGGAGCTGTCCGACGCGTCGGTCGCGTCAATCAGCGCAACAGGCGTTCTCACGGCAAAGAAAGCCGTCACGACACCCGTCACAATCACCGTGTATGCCACCGCGAAGGACGGCAGCGGCAAATTCGGAACCATGGACGTAACGATATACCCGATCGCCGAGAACCTGTCCGTTACGCGCAGCGGTCAACCGATCGAGAATACGACTTTGGTCATCGACAAAAACGACTCCCCCACCGTTTCGCTCGAAACCGCGATCTATCCGTCCGATGCGAACCCCGCCGTTGTTTGGAGCCCGACGAGCACGAGCGGCGCGGCCTATATGGAACAGGACGGAACGCTGCACCTTGTCAAAGCGGGTACGGTAACGATCACCGCCAAGGCGAAGGACGGCAGCGGCAAAGCGGCGAGCTTCAAGGTAACGGTGCTCGCGCACGCAAAGGAAATCGGCATTCGCTCCAAAACAAACACGTTCACGACGCGCGGCGGCGGACAGCTGACGCTGCTGCCCAACTTCGGGAGTTATCTCCCGACGAACCAAAAGGTCGCGTGGCGCTTACATACGGGCGACGCGCCGTATGCGTCGATCAGCGCGGCGGGCGTGCTGACGGCAAAAGCGGTAACGGCGCCGCGGCAGGTGACGGTAACGGTCGTATCCGACGACAATAAGGCGCTCACCGCGACGCAGGCGATCACGATCCTGCCGTCAACGACGGCAGTACAGATCACGGCGGGCGGCGCAAACGTCAGCGGAAAAACGCTCACGCTGAACCTCACGGCGAACGAAACGACGCTCGCGCTCGCGGCGCAAAGCCTGCCGACAACCGCGCTGCAAGCATGGCTTTGGTCGAGCAGCAGCAGCACAATCGCCGTTGTGGACGCAAACGGCGTGGTGACGGCGCAACTCGACCGCTACGGCAACTATCGCACGGGTACGGTGACGATTACGGCAAAGGCGTCGGACGGCAGCGGGAAAAGCATAACGACGAAGATATCGATCGTGCGAAAGGTCAGCGACATAACGCTTACGTCCGCAACCGGTCTGTCAACGGTAACGGGCGGAAAGCAGCTCACGATCCGCGCTTCGCTTGCGCCCGCGAACGCAACGTCAAAAACAGTAACCTGGTCTTTGCGTCCGCAGGATCTGCCCTACGCGAGCGTATCGAGCTATGGCGTCGTCACGACAAAGCGCGTAACCGCCGAAAAGACGATCCTCCTCACCTGCGCGTCCAAGGACGGCGGCGCAACGCAGACGATCGCGATCACCGTCACGCCGTAGGAGGTCGTTTCTTACCGCGAAAAGACGAGAAAAGGCAGCGTGTTCGATTCATCAAGCACGCTGTTTGGGTTTGTTTGACATACCGCGCGTTAAGACGTGCGCGCGGCGTCACGCTCCAAAATCGCCGCGAGCTTGCTTAAATCGTCGATCTCGTAGGTGATCGGCACGTTCGGCGCGTTGACGGCGTGGTTCGGGTTGAACCAGCAGGCGTCTATCCCCATATTCGCGGCGCCCCGCATATCGCCGGTGAGCGAGTCCCCGATCAGAAGGACGCTGCGCTTATCCGTAACGCCCAGGTTGCGAAAAACCGTCTCGAAATACGCCGCATTGGGCTTTTCAAAGCCGACGTCCTCGGAGATAAACACCGCGTCGAAGATTTGATCCAGCCCCGACCGCGCAAGTTTCTTGGTCTGTGCTACCTTGGTTCCGTTGGTCACGGCGGCGAGCGTATACCGTCCTTTTTCGGCGCGCAGCGTCTCCTCCGCATCCCTGATGAACACGATATGGTCGCCCAACGCGGTTTGATAAGCATGGTTGAAGGGCTCCGCCAGCGTCGGGTCGATACCGTATCGCTCGAAAAACGCGCGAAATCTGCCAACCAGAATCTCCGTCTTGGTCATTTCGTTTCGTTCGAGCGCTTGCCAGAATTCTACGTTGATCTGCGAATAGGCGCGCACCATTTCATCGGTGCAAACGCCGAGCCCGAACTTTCCAAACAGCGTGCGGATCGCGTATGCTTCCGCCGCCAAAAAATCAAGAATCGTACCGTCAACGTCCCACAACAAGTATTGATACATGCGTTTCTCCCCCTATGCGCGTTGCGCCGTGACGATTATACCACATCGGGCAAATCGATTGATAACCAAATGGCGTTCGCCGCGAAAAAAGGAAATTTGCGGCGAAAAACATGTTACAATAGAGAAAATCGGCAGTTCCGCATCAAGGAGGGTATCATGGTCAAAATCATTCTTTCGCTGCTCTGCAACGCCGTTATCGCCTGTTGGACGACCGTCGCCGTTGTGCAGACCGTGCGCCGAAACAAAAAGGACGTCGGAAGCGGCGCGCACGCCTTTCGCTATTTCACGACGCTTTCCAACCTGCTTTCGGGCGCGGCGGCGCTGACAATCGTCGTTTGCGACGCTTTGCTCCTGTCGCACGGCGGCGCGGCGCTTCCCGATTGGGCCGCTTTGATCAAGTATGTCGGAACCGTCGCGGTTGCGGTCACGTTTCTGACGGTCGTGGTTTTTCTGGGGCCGTCCTCCGGTTATGGGGTCATGTTCGCAAACGAAGGACTGTTTCTGCACCTGATCGGGCCGCTGCTCGCCGTCGTTTCGTTCTGTTTTTTGGAAAAAAGCGCGCCGCTTCCATGGGCGCGGACGCTGCTCGGTCTGCTGCCGACGCTTGTCTACGGCGTGCTGTACCTTGTTATGGTGGTTTTTATCGGGGAAGGCAAAGTTGATGCGAGCGGCTGCTCCGACGCGATCGAAAAAAAGGGCTGGGACGACTTTTACGGGTTCGACAAAGGCGGCAAATGGGCTATCAGTATGGCGCTGATGTTGATCGGAACATATGCGCTCTGCGCGGCGATTCTGCTTCTGCATAACGTGGCGGCGTAAAAACGGCGTTCGGCGTTTCGCAGAAACTGACTTTCGCTTTATCGGGCAGATTTGATTACCGTGTTTTGATACGCCCGTCGCGAAACGCTTCGAGCAAAAGCAACAAATCCGCGATGCGCTCGCGAATGTCCGCGCCCGTGTCGATATCGGCGACCATCACGCGCTGCGGAAACGCTTCCACGCGCACGGTATGCGAGGTAATGTCGCGCCCGTTTTCCACAGCGTCCGCCGTGCCCGAAAACGGCTCGTGCGCGGCGATGTAGATGCCGCTGGAATTGAAAAACATCGTATAGCCCGCGATGCCCGTTTGGCTTTGATACGCTTTGCAGAAGCCGCCGTCGATCATGATGAGCTTGCCGTTGGCTTTAAGCGGGCTCTCGCCCTCGCGCGCCTTGACGGGAATATGCCCGTTGACGATGCGGCTCCATGGCTTATCCATGCCGAATTCCGAAAGGAGCCTCATGCAGAACGCTTCCTCGTTGCAATGCTCGTAATAGGGATTCTTCGGCTCCTTCCAAGTCTCTTTATCCGAAAGAAGCGCGCGCTCGAACGTTGCGATATGGTCGCGCCCGAACACGGGCGAATTGCGCCCGCACCACAAAAACCAAAGAAAGTCGCGCGCCGCTTCCCGTTCCCGCGTGCCCTCGCCCGCAAACAGCGCCTGCCGCGCGGTACGGTCGGCATAATCGAAAAACGACTTGCCCGCAAGCTTCTTCCCGCTCATCGTGAACGTTAAAAACTCGCCCGCAAAGTCGCACGGAACGCTGCCGTGATAGAGCAAATTGCCGTTGCAGCAGCGGTAAACCGAGCCCACGCGGCAGAGGAAGCGCGCGTGAGATTGCAGCTTCTCGCTATGCATAAAGGCGGTCGTAAGCTGGCGAATGAGCCCTTCCTCCTCGGGGGTCAGCACGTTCGGCGCGGCGGGGTCGATGGTCGGAAAATCCGTTTCGCGCAGGGGGTATTCTTTTCCGTCGATCAAAATCGTGCCCTTTGCCCAATCCACGCGGGCGAGCATGTCGCGATCGATCATATCGTAGCAGGCGCGGCGATGAACGATCTGCCCCTCCAGTTTGAACATGATGACGCTCATCGCCTTGTGCATGCGGGAGTAGAGACCCGTGTCGCGCGTTTTGAACGGTTCGTCCGGCAAAGAGCGCGGCGCGAACACCTCGGAATCCTCGTATCGCTCCGTCGCAAACCGCGCAAGCGGCAGCAGGTTGATGCCGTATCCGTTTTCCAGCATATCCAAATTATCGTACAGCAGACAGTTCTTAACCGCCGTGGCGACGCAAACCCGGCTTCCCGCCGCCGCGCCGAGCCACAAAACGTCGTGATTGCCCCATTGGATATCGACGTTGTGATGCAGCATGAGCTGATCCAAGATTTCGTCCGCATGCGGGCCGCGGTCGAATATATCGCCGAGAATATGAAGCTGATCGACGGTCATGCGCTTAATGAGCGTTGCAAACGCGATGACAAAATCGTCGCAACAGCCCGTTTTGATGACCGCGTCGATGATGTTGCTGTAATAAAGCTCCTTCTTACCGTTCGCATCGCCCGTATTGAGCAGCTCTTCGAAAATATACGCGAATTCGCGCGGCAGCGCCTTGCGCACCTTTGAGCGGGAATACTTGGACGCCGACACGCGGGAAACCGCGATGAGCCGTAAAAGCGTAACGCGATACCAGTCGGACAGGTCGCTTTCGTTTGCGCGCGCCTCGGCGAGCTTTTGCCGCGGATAGTAAATCAGCGCGCAGAGCGCCTTTCGCTCGGAGGCGGTCAGCGAATCGCCAAGCGCCTGCATCACCTTGTCCGCAACCGCGCCCGACCCGTTGTTGATGATATGTCGGAACGCCTCGCTTTCCCCATGAATATCGCTCATGAAGTGTTCCGTGCCCTTGGGCAGGTTCAGAATCGCCGTCAGGTTGATGATTTCGGCGCTCGCCGCTTGAATGGTCGGATACTCGCGCGCCAGTTGACGCAGGTAACGCAAAGCACGATCTGCCACGATGCCATACCTCCGAAGAACGGTTTTCTGTATCATAGCATACTTCAAAAAAAAGGGGAAGAACGCGACGTCACATAAGCGTGCGCGTTTTCTCATGAACAGAAACGTTTTTTCGGATATGGTTTGCAGAAATGATTTTTACATATATAATGGTGTAAAGACAAATCCAATCAAAACGCACAAGTTCGAAGGAAAGGACGTCGTTTTTATGGCGCATACCATCACGGAAAGCTGCATCGGCTGCACGCTTTGCGCGCGCAACTGTCCCGTCGGGGCGATCACGGGGGCGGTAAAGCAGCAACACGCCGTCAACGCCAAGCGCTGCGTGGATTGCGGCGTGTGCGGCAACTTCTGCAACAAGGGCGCGATTCTGGACGAGCATGGCGCCGTCTGCGTCAAGCTGCCGAAAGCCGCGTGGAAAAAGCCCTCCGTCGATCAAACGCTGTGCAGCGCATGCGGCATGTGCGTCGAAACCTGCGGAAAGGACGCGCTTCGGATTTCGCTGCCAACCTATCGGGGCGACATCCATGTGTTCGCGGAGCTGTTCGACGCAAAAAGCTGCGTTGGCTGCGCGCTGTGCGAACGCGTCTGCCCGCTGCATGCCATCGCAATGCAATCGGATCGGGGGGAAACCGTATGATTCTGCCGACCTATAAGCGCATCAACCTGACGACGGGCGAAACAAGCGATTATCCGATCAGCGAAGCGCTGTTCACCCAATATATCGGCGGAAAAATACTGGGCGGCAAGCTGCTCACCGACCTTTTGCCGCAGGGTACCGACCCGCTCTCGCCCGACGCCGTGCTCATCATCAACACGGGGTCCGTCAACGGAACGGGCGCGCCGTCGTCCAGCCGCTTCAACCTGTCGTTCAAAAACGTCATGACGGGCGGCGTCGCTTCGAGCAACTGCGGCGGACAGTTCGGCGTGATGCTCAAAGCGGCGGGATACGACGGCGTAATCATCACTGGCAGAAGCGAAACGCCTTGCTATATCGAAATACTGGACGGCGATGTGACCATCAAGGACGCCTCCGCCTATATGGGCATGGACGCCGAGGAGATCCAAGCGCAATTTCCGAAGCCCTGGGGCAAGCTCGTCATCGCGCAGGCGGGCGAGCACATGGTTCGCTATGCGTGCGCCGTTTCGGGCGACCGCGTGGCGGGACGCTGCGGCGCGGGTGCGGTCATGGGAAGCAAAAACCTCAAAGCGCTCGTCGCCTTCGGCACAAAAAAGACCTCCGTCGCGGAAAAGGAGAAGTTTGACGCATACGTCAAAAAATGGGTCGCGTTCTTGAAAAATCATCCCATGACGGGCTATTCCATGCCGACCTACGGAACGGCGGGGCTTGTTTCCGCGGCAAACGGCTCGGGCGCGCTGCCGACGCATAACTTCACCTACGGGCGCTATGAACACGCGCGCGATATATCGGGCGAAGCGCTTTCGGACAAGTATCTGGTTCGCAACTACGGCTGCGTGAGCTGCCCCATCCGCTGCGCGCGCCGCGTCATGGTCGAGGGCAAGGAGGTCAAGGGGCCCGAATATGAGATCGTCGGGCTGTTCGGCAGCAACATCGGCAACAACGATTTGGACTTTATCAACCGTATGAACTACTATGCCGACCTTTGGGGGATCGATACGATCTCGCTTGCGGGCACGGTGTCGTTCGCCATGGAGCTGCAAGAAAAGGGCATGGCGGACTTCGGTCTGCGCTTTGGCAAAACGGACAACATCAAGGATATCATTTGGATGATCGCCAATCGCGAGGGCGTCGGAGACGAGCTTGCAAACGGGAGCAAATGGCTTGCGGAGAAATACGGCGGCAAGGAATTCGCCATCAACGCAAAGGGGCTCGAGCTCGCCTCGTATGAGCCGCGGCATTCCGTCGGGCTCGGGCTCGGCTACGCAACGTCGAATCGCGGCGGCTGCCACCTAAACGGCGGCTATCTCGCTTTGTTCGAGTCCGTCGGCGTCATCGAGGTCGATCGCCAGACGCCAAAGGGCAAGGCGGAGCTGACCGTCATGTTCCAAAACCTGATGGAGGCGATCTCCGCCTGCGGCTTCTGTTTGTTCACCTGCTATGCGGTCATTCCCGCGTTCCTGTTCTCGCTCGGGTCCACGCATTGGGTCACAAAGCTGGTCAACAAGCTGCTGCTCGGCGTGCGCGCGGTGCTGCGCCCCATTTGGTGGCTCATGCCGGGGCTTTTACCGTTCAACACGATGTATCTTGCGCCGCAGTCCGCCGTGCTTGGCATGGTCACGGGCATGAAGATGACGACGGGCAAGCTCATGCAGATCGGCGAGCGCGGCTACAACACCGAGCGGCTCTTTTCCCTGCGCGAGGGATTGACCGGCGCGGACGACGCGCTGCCCGCGCGATTGACGGACGAGTTGCAGGAAGCGGACAAGCCCGATTCCAAGGTGCCGCTCGACAAAATGCTGCCGATGTATTACCGTGTGCGCGGTTGGGACAAAAACGGCGTGCCGACGGCGCGCAAAAAGAAGCAGCTCGGCATCGAATAGGAGGCTTTCTCATGATCACGCTGACCTATTACGGAAAAATCCGAACCTATACCAAGTGTGCGGAGGAATCCGCCGATTTGAGCACGCTCGGCGCGGCGCTGGACTATGTGCAGAAAGCATACGGCAAGGAAGCGCATAAGCTCATGAAGGCGAGCATGATTACGCTGAACGGCGCGCGCGTGGAAACGCTCAAACGCAATTTGCCCCTGCCCGATTCATCGGAGCTTGGGATCTTTCCCGTGTGCGGCGGCGGTTGATTCCGCCGATTATACCCCCATCGCCCCGCGTATATCACCGTCAAGCGCTGTTATGACAAAATTCGGCTTACGGTCGAAATTCTTTGTGTGTAACGAATTGCCTGTTACCGCGCTTCTGTCCATGGCGCGAGCGTTTCCCCGCGCACGAAATAGGCTTCGTTTGCAAGCGCGGCAAGCGGCGCGTCCGAAAGGGAATCCGAATAGAATTTGTCGATCGTTCCATCGGGAAACGCCGCGAAGAAGCGAGAGGTTTTAACCGTGCCTTTGTTGTTTTCGGTAAGCCAGCGCCCCGTATGGGGATCGACCTCGCTGCAAATGATATGCGTCAACCCGAGGCGTCTGCACATCGGGCGCACGAGGAAATCGGGCGACGCGGTAATCACGACGTCCTCGGGATCCTTTTGCGCGAGATACCACGCGTGAACGCCGCCCTGCTTCGCGTCCCAAAACGCGGCAACGAGAGCTTCCGCATCCGAAACGCCGTTCATAAAGCAGAAAAGCTCGGACTTGAACCGCGTCAGCGTGATCCGTTTTGTCGCGTACCGAAGCGCGCCGAACGCCTGCCGAACGCAATAGCGCAGCAGCGCGGGGCGGCGGCGCAGCGCAAAAAAGAGGAAGTCCGCGCTCGAATCTCTTTTGTAGATTGTTCCGTCAAAGTCATATACGTTCATGCGTTTTGATCCATAATGTTATTTTGCACATTTTCCATACGTAGAATATAACACAGGTTTGTATGGGCGTCCATGCGTGATATGCGCAGTCGTAGGGCGTTTTTTGCGAATCGCCTTGAAATGTTCTCCGTTTTCCGCGCACGATTGACGTTTGCTTGCCGAAACGCATCGAAAAAGCGATGCCTTAAAAAGCGCCGCTTGCGTTGGAACTTGATTTTGGGGGAAGAAAGACTCAGTTGCCCGCGTTCACCGCCTCGATCGCGGCGTCCACCTGTGCATTTGTCTTCACGCCCACGATCGCGGAAACCACGGCGGGTTGTTCCAGCACCCAACGCACGGCGTACTGCGCCATGGTCAGCCCGCGCTCGCGCCCGGTCGCCTCAAACGCTTCCAGCTTGTCGAACAACTCCGCATTCGGCAGGCCGAGCCAATCCGGCTTTTCCGCCGCTCGGGAACCCGCGGGCGCCTCCATGCCGCGCTGATACTTGCCCGTCAGCAAGCCGCCTTGGTAGATCTGATACGGAATGACCGCAATTTCCTCCTTTGCGCAAAGCGGAAGGAGCGCGGAAAGCGCGTCCTGTCTGAGGAAACTCAGCGGCGGCTGGCAGACCACGGGACGCGGCAAGCCGTTCTCGTCCGCCGCTTGCAAAAGCGCGGCAAGCTGCTCGGCGGAATGGTTGCTCACGCCGTAATGGCGGATTTTGCCCGCCTTGATTGCGTCCGCCAACGCGGAAACGATCTCCGCATACGGAACGCTCGCGTCGGGACGATGCAGATAATACAAGTCGATATAGTCCGTTTTCAGGCGCAAAAGGCTCTTGTCGAGCTGCTTCTTGATCGCCGCGGGAGAGGTTCCCTCATCCTCCGCCGCCGTGCCGACCTTCATGCCGACCTTTGTGGCGATCATCACGCTTTGGCGCGGGATGGACGAAAGCGCCTTGCCGATGATCTCCTCCGCCACGCCGCCCGCGCTGCCCGCATAACGGTTATAGCCCTCGTACATGTTCGCCGTGTCGATGAGGTTGACGCCGCGCGAAACGGCGTATTCGGTCAGCCGCACCGCGTCGTCAAACGCGACGGGCGAGCCGTAAGTCATGGTTCCGAGCGTAATCGGAAACAGTTCGATCTCCGTTTTGGGAATTCTGTTCATGCCGTTCTCCTTTTGCCGTTCAGGCGTCCAAAATCAGTTTGTCGATCAGCGGCGCCGCTTCGGGAAGAAACGCGTCGTAAAACGCCTTGTCGAAACGCGGCTGCGGTCTGCGGAACACACAATCAGGCTTGCCGAGATAATGCAGGATACAGGCGTAGCTTTCCGGCAGGCCGCGGCGCATGACCACGCAGCAAAGCGCGTTGAGGTCGCGTTGCAGGTTGAACGCCTCATCCAGCGCCCCCGCCTTCGCTTTATGATAGATCGCGGCGTATACGCGCGGAAACACCGTCGCCCACATACCGATGCCGCCCTCCGCGCCGTGTACGACGGCGGGCGCAAGGTATTCGTCCTTGCCGCTGAACAGCACAACGTTCTTCGGCTTGGCTTCCATGAGCTGCTGCGTAAAGAAGAAGTCGTTCGTCGAGCATTTCACGCCCGTTACGCCGTCGATGGAAAGCGTCTCCAATACCTCGGAAAGCGTGAAGGTCGCGCCCGGCTGCGGCATATAGTATAAAACCGTCTGCATATGGCCGGATGCGCGGATAATCGCCTTGTAGTAATTCAGCTGATCCGCATGCGAATAGCCTGCAAGCGGTATGCTGGATATGCCGTCCGCGCCGCACGCTGCGGCATATTCCGCCAATTCCAGCGCCTCGCGCATGGTGTTCGCCCCAACCTGACAAAGCGAGATCTTCCCGTGCTTTTTGCACAGCTCCACGCCGATGCGCATAGCGGCTTTGCGCTCGTCTACGCGCATGTTCGCGCCGTCGCCCGTGCCGCCGCAAAGATACGCGCCGTCGAGCTGCTCCGACAACAGCGCGTCAAGCGACGAAGCAAACGCGTCGGGAAGAAACGTATCGTCCGCCGCGCAGGGCGAAAAGGCGGGGACAAGTACCCCGCCCTTGATTTGCTTTGCGCCGCCGTTCATTATTTCGCCGCCTTCAAATCCGCAATGGCTGCTTTCACGGAATCCGCGATGGTAACGAGCGTTTCGTCGTCCATGCCGCACCACATCGGTACGGAGAACGTGTTGTCCCACCAGCCTTCCAGCACGGGGCAATCATGTTCGCCGCAGCCGAGCTTTTGAAACAGCGGATAGCGATACAGCGGGTAATACTGCACGATGCTGCGGATGCCGTATTTCTTTGTCAGCAGATCGAGCAGATCGTTGCGATCCTTGCCGAACGCGCTGCCGTCAAAATGCTGCACATACTGATGGCGCACATGGCGATAGCCCACGGGAATCTTGTTGAACGTGATCTCGGGCACGTCGGCAAGCAGCTCGCGAAGCCTGTCGTTCTGCGCGATGATCCGATCCGAGCACGCGGTAAGAGATTTCAGTTCCTCGCTGCCCAAAGCGCACTGAACCTCGCCGATGCAGAAGTTGTTCGGCCAGAAGCCCTCGATATCCATATCCACGTTGCTCATCGCGGGCACCCAGTAGCGCGCGCGCTCATAATGGAACCCGCAGCAGCCGTTATGGCGAATGCCGGGCACGAGCGCCGCGTCCGCATCCGAGGAAACGGTCAGCATGCCGCCCTCGCCCAGCGTGGTCATGGTCTTTGCGCCGTGGAAGCTGAAACAGCCGTAGTCGCCGAACGTGCCGACGTGCTGCCCGTTGATGCGGGCGTCGAGCGCCTGCGCGCAATCCTCGACGACCTTGAGGTTATGCCTCTTTGCAACGGCCATCACGGCGGGCATATCGCAGGGCATGCCGAGCAGATGCACAACGACGATGGCGCGGGTCTTTTCTGTGATCTTGCGCTCGATGTCCTTCGGGTCGGCAACCCAAGTCTCGGGGTCGATATCCGACCAAACGATCTTCGCGCCCGCCTTGCCGAACGGAATCGCCGACGCGCAGAACGTGTACGCGGGAATAATAACCTCGTCGCCCGGCTTGACGCCGCACAGCGTCGCAGCAAGACTCAGCGCATCCGTTGCGTTTGCAACCGCGAACGCGTGCTTCGCGCCCGTAAACGCCACAAAATCCTTTTGGAACTGCTCCTGCTTGTCGCCCTGCGTCTGCCCTTCGACATTACGCATCGCGTCTACGACGACCGCGATCTCCGCCTCGGTATACGGACGCTGACGCGAGGGAATGGAAACGCGGTAGCCTTCGACCGCGCCGCGACCCGAAGCGTCGCCCTTCATAACTTTCTGTGCCATGATGATATCCTCCTGTTTTCATGATTCATAACGAACCAAAACCTTAACGCTGCTATCATATCGCCGTTTCCGTCGGATCGCCATACAAAAAACAACCGTCTTTTCCGTGTGAAGCACGCTTTTTGCAGCGTCGGCGCTTCCGCCCTTGTCAGCCCGCCTTTTCCTGCGTCTCCGCCGGGTTTGCGACCCGCTCGGACGCAAGCCCGATGTCCACGCGCGCCCCCTCGATGCGGCTGTTCATATGCTTCTCGCACGCGCGATTGGCAAACGACGCGGCGAGGAAGCGATCGAGCGCGAGCCCGATCACGGCGTAGTACAGGCCGCACAGCACGACGATCAGCCCCGTATGGGACGGAAGCAGAAACGACAGCCCGAACGCGATCAAAGCGGGGATCAGCGAGCAAAGCATCATCAAAAAACTCCGCGGCAATTCGAGAATCGTAAGCAAAAACGCGTTTTTGATCAGCCGCCCGAACGGCAGCGTATAGGTGACCATGAGCGTCCAAATCAGATTCAGCATCATGATAAGTATGATGCTGAAAACGCCGCAAAGACCAAGCGGAATCAAATACAGCAGCGATGCCGTCTCGCTCATCTGCCCGTAATAGGCAAACACGCTGTACGAAAGCAGCGGAACGACGCCCGACAGCGCCCCCGCAAGCAGGCTCTGTCCCAAATTCTGCTTCATGCCGCCAAAAAGCGTATCCCACGGATAGCAGTTTTCGCCGCGCGCCCAGTTTCGCATGAGCCGCGCCAGCCCTGCCTGCATCGGGCCCGCAATCGTGAAACAGATCAAAAGCCCGAACAGATACGAGCCGATCAACTGTTCGGATGCAAAGGTCGCCGCGTTTCCCCCATCCGTCGTCGGAATCGCGCGAAGCGACATTTCCGTCCAAACGAGCGCGGGCAGGTAGAACAGGAAGCACACGAGGTTGATCGGAATCATTGAGCCGAACCGCACGGAGAGCGCCTGCCGAAACAGCGCACGGCGCGTCGTAGGCACAACGAGCGGCAAAGCGTCCGGTTTCTCTGCGTCACGCCGCCGAATCATGCGTTCTCCCCCTTTGCCGCGCCCTGCCGCGCAACGCCCGTCGATTCCCGAACGATCAGCCGAGGCGAATACTCGACCTTATTGATGATCGGCTGCACGGGCGTTTCCAACATATCGCGCTTCTGCGAAAGAATCATATCCACCGCGGCTTTGCAGCGCACCTCGAGATAGTGATCGATCGTGGTCAGCGGCGGGTGAGAAATCAGCGACGGAAAGATATTGTCAAACCCGCAAACGGAGAAATCCTGCGGGACGGCGAACCCGCGCGCTTTCAGCTCCGATATTACGCCCGACGCGGTCATGTCGTTTACGCCGATGATCGCCGTCGCGTTCAAGCCGCTGTCCAGCGCGCGCCCGATCAGGCTTCTGCCGATCGCGTATTCATACGGGATGTCGCCATGCGGGCTGTCGGTTTCCGTTTGGGAATCGGGAACGAGTATCGTCAAACAGCTTGCGGGAAGCGCGTGCTGCCGCGCAAACTGCCGTATACCTTCCAGCCGCTGCTGACGCGCAAGCGTGAGCTGGTTGAACGGCGTTGAAATAAACGCGAACGCGCGATGCCCAAGCTGATACAAATGGTCGGCAAGGATGGCGCCCGCCCGCTCGTTGGACAGCTCGATGGAGCAAATGGAGGCGTTGGAGCGCTTCTCGCCGATCAGCACGACGGGTACGCTGCCGCACAAGGCCTCGATGCGCTCGGGAAAGCTCGGTAAAAACGTATAAATGATGCCGTCGATGCGGCTGTTGAGAAACATATCGAGATAATAGCGTTCCAGCTCGGGTTTGCGAAGCGTGTTGCATACGAGCACGCGATAGCCGCACGCCTCGGCGTATGTCTCGGTCGTCTGCACAATCTCCGCGTAAAACGGGTTGACGAGCGTCGGCGTAAACAAAAGGAGCAGACCTCCCTTTTCCGCAGCGCGCCGCCTTTTTCGTTTCGGCGTTTGGTAACCGAGCTCCGCCGCCGCGGCAATCACGCGCTCCTTTGTCTCCTCGTTGAACACGACCTTGCTGCTGCCGTTCAAAATCAGCGAGACGGCGGACTGCGAGACGCCCGCGCGCGCGGCGACGTCGCCGGACGTAACTTTTTTCTTGGCGTTCATATAAATATGCTCCTATTAACAAATCCGATCAGACCGATTCGCATCGGCTAATAAATCTAATAAAATTATAGAGTACGCCGCCGTTCTTGTCAAACAAAAAAACGTGCGATTTCATTAGTTTTGCTGTGTTTTCTTGCATATTCGCTTAATTTGCAAGAAACGTCGAAAGAATCGTCCGCGTTCCTTGACAAGATTATTAGTTATTTGCTATATTATTGATTAGAACTTTTAGTGTTTTTTGATTGTCAACATACAAAGTCCGAATAAGAAAGCGCGGCAGCGCATCGGTGGTGGATATGGATTACAACAGTATTGCACGCTCCGCAAACCCGAACGGAATCATCTTGACGCTGGGGGAGCTTCTCGTCGATTTGATCCCGACCGATTTTGACGGGCGTATTGCATCGCCGGGCACCGTGCTCAAAACGGCGAGCGGCAGCGCGGGCATCTGCGCATGCGCGGCGGCGCTTTTGGGCGCGAAAAGCGGCTTTCTCGGCAAGATCGGCAACGACGCGTTGAGCCGCATGGTTTACGACACGATCGCGGAAACGGGCGTCGATTTGAGCCGCGTCGTTCATTCCGACGAGGGGCAAATCGGGCTTGCGTTTTTGGAACATCTCGGAAGCGGTAAGCGCAACTATCAATATTACCGCAACGATTCGGTCGGCAGCCGCTTTGGCGAGGACGAGCTGGATTACGCCTATTTGAAGCGGGCTTACGCGCTTCACTTTCCCGGCATGCTGCTCGAACTCAACGAGCGGATGCGCGAGGCGAGCATGGCGGCGGCGCGTTTTGCCAAGGCAAACGGCGTATTGTTCAGCTTTGATCCGAACATTCGCTTCGAAATGGGTCAAAGCGAGGCGGCGCAAACGCGTATGCGCGACGCGCTGTGTTTGGCGGACGTCGTTGCGCCCACGCTGGACGAGGCGCGCTTCATTACGGGCGAACAGACCGTCGGCAACGTTCTGCGCGCGCTGCACGCGATGGGACCCTCCGTCGTTGCGCTCACGCGGGATAAGGACGGCGCGGTTCTCAGCGCCGGCGGCAGCGTTGTTTTATGCGGCGGGATCGACGTTCCCGTCATCGACCCAACGGGCGCGGGCGATACGTTCGACGCGGCGCTTCTTTGCGCTTTGCAGCGCGGCATGTCGCTTCGGGACGCGGCGCTGTTTTGCAACTGTGCGGGAACGCTTGTGGTCAAAAAGCGCGGGGCAATCGGTTTTGCGCTGCCCACGCGCGCAGAGGTCGAGGCGCTTGCCAAGAGCGATCCTTGCTCGATCGAATCCGTCGCGCTTATCGACCTTGCGTGAAACGGCAATCGGAAAGGGGCTGAACCGTATGAACCTGAAAGCACGGCTGCGCGGCGGCGAAAAGCTGATTGGCACCATGGTAACGACGTTTTCCTGCGTGGATCTTGCAAAGCTCATGCAAAACGCGGGCTTCGACTTTTTCATCATCGACTGCGAGCATGGTTCCTTCACCACGCGGGAGGCGGCGAATTTGATCGCCGTTGCGCGCGGAATCGGTATGCCTGCCTTGGTGCGCATCCCCGAAATGCGGCGCGAGCACGCGCTGAAATATATAGAGATGGGCGCGAACGGGCTGCTTTTGCCCAACACGGAATCGGCGGAACAGGCGCGTATGCTCGTTGACTGTACAAAATACGCCCCGCTTGGGCATCGCGGCGTGTCGCTTTCCCGCCCGCACACGGATTTTCGCAAGGTGAACGGGCGCGAATATATGTCCGCTTCCAACGACGAAACGCTTTTGCTCTGCCAAATCGAAAGCCGAGCGGGCGTTCGGCATATCGACGAGATCATGGCGGTTGACGGCGTTGACGTTGCGCTGATCGGGCCCAACGACCTAAGCCAGGACTATGGCAAGCTCGGGCAATTTGACGATCCCGAGATCGTTTCGGCAATCGCTGCGGTCGTCGCGTCCGCCGCGAAGCACGACAAATTCAGCGGCGCGCATTTCGGCTCCGCCGCTCCGCTTCTGCCCTGGATCAAGGCGGGTATGCAAATGAACATGTGGAACAGCGACGTCGGGCTGCTGCTTGCGGGCGCAAACGCGGGTCTGCCCGCGCTGCGCGGATAACGGTTTTGTGTAGAACCACGTTTTTCGACAGACTGAAAAGGAGCGGGTCGTCCGCTCCTTTTGCTTGCCCCGACGCGCGCTTTTACCGCGTCCGCTTATTCATACCAGTCGCCGCTGCCCATCGGCGCCGCTTCCAAAAGCGGTTTTTCCGCGTGCGTGCTCTTGTACCAAAGCAGTCCCGCGTCTGTTTTTTGCAAAACGCGCGTTTTTTCCAGTGCCTCGATCAAATCCTCGGGCAAAACGCCATCCGCCACGCCGTCGCCGCCATAAAGCGGTTCGAGCAGCGTAATCGCGTTCGGAAAGCGCGCGAGGAAATCGGGCGAAAGATACAGCTTGCCGCCCGCAAGATACGTCTCATACGGATAGCGGCAGAAGCGCCGCGGGGTCATCGCCGCCTCGCACATCATGGGGCCGTCGCATGGCGCCTTTCCCGTGTGCTTCGGGCGGAACACCACGTCGATGTTATAGTAAAAATGAATGTCGGGAATGTTGTCGAACATCGGAAAGCGCGCCGTCGCAACGCCGTTTTCGTCCGTGACCGCGCAAATCTGATATGGCGCGTCGTCCTGCGGCGCGGTGTTGACCGTTCCGTCCGCGTTCCAGAACGAAGACGCTCGAAAACACACCGCCTCGCCCACAGCGGCTTCTTCCCCGACCGTCAGACGCGCGGAATATGCGTTTTGATATTGCTTATGCGCCGCGTCCATGTCGCGCGAGAGCGTCAGCGCGCAGGCTTCGGGCAGATGGTTTTCCACGCGGAAACGATCGACGCCGATCACCATGTCCTGCTGCCCGAACGCGTCGTCCCCGCCGACATGCCCGAAATTCAGCACCGTTTGGTCGCTTTGCGCGATCATAAACGGCTGATACAGGCTATGCGGCAGTCCGTCGATCTCGTACCAGTTCTCGCCGTAATCGTTGCTTGCGGAATAGGGCTTGCCGCGGCGGCTTCCGACGAGCAGATCGTTTTCCAGCATGACCACGCTTTCGGGCACGAACCCGCCCTGCTTATCCCGCTGCGGATTGGTTGGCGCGCCGCGCTTGATTCCGTAAAGCGTGCCGTTTATATACGCATCGCCCTGCCGCGTGACAAACTGCCTGCCGACGGGCGTCGCCTGCACGTCCCCCGCGAGGAACAAAAGCCGCCCGTCCGCACACTCCGCAACGTCGTACTCATGCGCGCCGATGCCGGGTAAAACATAATGCGGCCCCGAAAAATGCACGCCGTCCGTTCCGCTGAGAAAGCAGGTTTGAATTTTGTTTTGGTAGGTTTCGCCCGGCAGCATCGTGTTGCGCGTCGTTCGCGCTTTCCCCTCGCCCCAAGGCGTTCCGTATAGGCTGAGCAGGAGCAGTATCGTGCCGTCGCGCAGCGTGCGCACGCGCCAAAGATACGGTGCGGTACCGTCCAGCAGATGCGCGGCCGTCTCCCACGTCGTGCCGCCGTCCGTGCTGCGGCTGACACGGATGAATTCGCACCAGCCCGTTCCCGCCGCGTTGACGCGCGCAACGTCATAGCCGATCAGCGTGCCGTCCCGTAAACCCACGTTGCAAAACGCGCCTTCGTCCAGCGGACAGCGCCCCGTCTCATGAAACGTTTTTCCGCCGTCGCTTGAAACGCCGTATACGCGATAGGAACGCTCCGTCTCGCTCCCGCACTCCACGGAGCAATACGATACGGGCGCGCCGACCGCCTCGCCCAGTTCCAGCTTCGGCGCGCGATACGCGGGATCCTTTCCGCGCACCGTCTCCTTGAACGAAAGCCCGATCCTGCCGTCGGGAAAGGTAAACGCGCTCGCCCAGGCGACAAACCCGGGACGCTGCTTTGGGACATAGAGCGTGGTTCTCTCTGCGTCAAGCGCGGCAATTCCGTGTCCGAACCGTTCCATACGAAGCCTCCTTCCCGATGTGGTTTCTCAATCGATCTCGTTCAGCATAACCGCGCGGCCCTCGCGCTCCGAAACGAGCGCGGCGGTCAGAAGGCGATGGCTTTCCAGCGCTTCGTCGGGCGTAAAGCAGCCGAATTCGCAGGGCAAGCCCCGCAGCTCGGAAACGAACGCGGCAAACATCTGCAAAATCGAATCCGAAAAACCAAATTCGAAGATATCGCCCGTAACGGTGGGATACAGGGGCTTGTTGCCGATCACAAGGCGGCTCCACGCCTGCTCGCGCCCGTCGTTTTTCGTAAAGTGAACGGCGTTGGGGTCGTCCGTCGTAAACCGTGCGGAAAAAAGCATCCCGCTGATTTCGTATTCGACCGTGTTCGTGCAGCCGGGCGCCATGCGCTTCATCTCAAACAGCATCGGGAAACGGTCGCCCGCGCCGTTTTCGCCGCCGCAGAGCAAAAGCGCATTGTCCCATGTTTCACAGGGCACGGGGTTTCCGTCTCGATCGGGACGCGTTTTCACAAGGTTTGCGAGCTGCGCGCTTACGGTTTGCGGGTTTAGACCCAGTCGAAACGGCAGATGCTGCGTATGGATGCCAAGGTCGCCCATACAGCCGTATTCGCCGTTTGCCGAAACCGTGCGTTTCCAGTTGATCGGCTTGTTCAGATCCATGTCGGACGAATGCTTGATGGCAAAGCGCGCCTCCAAAATCTGACCGAACGCGCCGTCTTTGTACCAGCGCGCAATCTGCTGCACGGCGGGATAGAACGGAAACTCGCTCGCACAGCGCACGAACACCTGCGGATTTTCCGCCATCGCCGCACGAATCTCCTTCATCGCGGCAATGTCCATGCCGAACGGCTTTTCGCCGATCAGATGCTTGCCCGCGCGGATAACGTCGCAATAGACCGCGCTGTGCAGATGATGCGGTACGGCGCAGTAAACCGCTTCGATTTCGGAGTTTTGCAGCAGCTCGTGATAGTCGTGGTAAAAAAAGCGCACGTCGGGGTCGCGGCGGAACCAATCGAGGTTCGCGTCCGAAAGGTCACATGCGGCGACGATGGTCGGGCGCGGCAGATCCGCTTTCAGATGCAGCCAGCGCATGGATGCGCTCGCAAACTCGCGGCCCATGAGTCCGCAGCCGATTACGCCGAATTTCACTTGATTTGACATGGTTATTCCCTCTCCATTTCGTTCAGGCAGCGATCCATCGCCGCAATGAGCAGGTCGATCATCCGTTCGGACACGATGAGCGGCAGCTTTGTCAGCGCAACGGGCGGACAGCTCGGTTTATACGTCTGCGCGCTGATATCCACGCCGAACTCATTTTGCAGCCGCGTACAGAACGCAACCGCCTGATTCACATCCGAAAAACACAGCGCGCTCATATGCGCGTCGCCCATGCAGCCCGTGCAGACGGAATCGTGCTTCTTCGCAAGCGAAACGAGCTTTTCATGATAGTACGCGCCGCAGGTTTCGATATGCGCCCTGTTTTCCCCGATAAACGCCATCGTGACGAGGTAGGCGAGGCTCGCAAGCTCCTCCTGCCCGTTCGTGACCAGCGCGCCAAACTGATTCAAAGAATCAAACGCGCCGCTGACCAAAATGCGGCTCGCGGGATAATTGCCGCCCGGGAAGCCCTTGCCGACAGATACAAAATCGGGCGTCAAGCCGTATTTGCGGAAAAGGAACAGCCCGTCGTACCATGCGCAGGACTGGATTTCGTCGCAGAGCACGGGCGTGTCGCTCGCTTTGCACATGCGGTAAGCCGCCTGCAAAAACGCTTCCTCCTGCCGTATGCCGCCATAGTTCATCATGATGATCTCATGGCAGAAGCCCGCCGTCTTAAACGGAGGCGTGTTCCATTTCTCTATGGCGGCGGCAAACGCTTTTTCGTCGCCGATCGGCACGCCGACCACGCGGTAAAGTCCCGCCTCCTCCGCCTTTTTCAGATAGCTCCCCCAAAGCCCGCGCAGCGTCTGCGCAAGCACGGTCGTTCCGTGATAATTCGCCGTAATCCCGCCCGCGTGATCCGCCATGACGAGGAACACGGGCACACGGGAAGCATATTTCGCTTCCTCCTTGTCGATCGGATAGAAGCGCGAGAGCATCATTTTCAGCGCCGCTTCGACCGCGAGCGAACCCGTTTCCAGGTTGACGACGCGATTCAACACGCCGCTTTCGCGCTTTTGCAGCAGCGCGTCCATCGCCTTCGCGTCGTCGGGATCAACCCCGTTTGCCGCCGCGACAAGCCGGCGCTCGGTCAGGCGCGTAATATAGCCGCGGGTGTTGTTATGTGTCGCGTTCGGAATGCCGAGCGCCTTTGCGCGCTCGATGAGCGCGTAGCCGGGGAACGCGTGCCCGAGCGGAATATGATAATGCTCACTCTTGCCCGCAAAATACAGCCTGCCGTCCTCGCCGACGCGGAAGCAGCCGAACGCCGACAGCGGCGCGGCAAAGCTATGCTGCGCCTTGCGGTAGGAATCGGTCGGCGCGCCCGCATCCGCATCGGGGAACGCCTGCGCGATCGAACGCCCGATCCGCTCCATCAGCGCGTCCTGTCGTGCGGCAAAGGGTTCGGGATAAAACGCAACGGGCGTGTTCGCATACGCAAGCAGCGCCTTTTCATCCTCCCCCGTCAGCGCGCTTCGCGCCGCACAGACCGCGCAAATATAGTCCCTGCCGACCAGATCCGTCAACGAAAGCCGAATGTTTTGCAGCATGGTTTCCTCCCTTTTCATCAGATCTCGCAAAGTTCAACGTCCAGTAGGCGGCAGAAAAGGCGGATCCGCGATGCAAAGTCGCCTTGCACGATGGTTTCGTGATGCGTGCCGCCCAGTTCGAGCCAGCGCTTGACGCACGGCTCGACGCCCGAATCGGGACGGAAAAACAGGTACGGCATGTCGCATTTTTTCAGCCCGCATTCGTCCAATATTTCACCATGCGCGCAAACAAGGCGGAACCTTTCGCCGCTTACATGCACAAGGCTCATCACGCTCGCGCGCCCAGGCTCGGGCGTAAAGATCGGCGTAGGCGGATTGGACAAGCCTCCTTCGTTGAACACACGATCCATCAAAAACGGCTTCCTGTCGCGCCGCGCCGTCGCCCAGTTTCCCTCGCCCGCGTGACAAAGCAGAATCGCGCCGCGCACAAGATCCATCATATACATCTCGGAAAAGTTCGCCTGCCCGCAAAGGAGCGTCATCGCCGCGACCATCGCCGCGCAGGAAGCGTCGCCCTCCGCCGCGTAACCATAACCGTCGGCAAGCAGATGGCTCGCCGCAAGCAAGGGTAGCTGCGTATAGCGCCCGTCCGCGCCAAATTCCTCAAAATGCGCCGTAAAGCCCGCGTAGCCGTTCTCTTCGAGATACTTTTTCAAGCCCAGATAGAGCATCACGGCGTATGCGTGGCGCTCGGGCGGCAGCTTCTCGTCCACCTCGAAGATCGTTCGGTCGAACGAAACGCGCTTCTCGATCTCCTCTTTTGTAACGCTCTCGCAGCAGCGCGTCACCGCGCCGATCGAATCGTAAACGAATTCCGGGCCGAGCTTGCGGTAAAACGCCATGTCGTCGGTGATTACGTCCCCCATGCCCGCGAGCTTGCCGATCACGCCGATGCGCATCGTTTGCAGCGCGCGCTTCGTTTGCGCCGCCGCGCCGAAATCCGCAAGGAACTTCATGAGCCCGTCGCCATGACGGCTGCCCGCGTAAAACGCGCAGGGAATGCCCGCGCGCATGAGGCAGTTTGCGTTGTCCTGCGAGCCGTGAATGCCCTGATTGACGGTCAGCTCCCATTCACCAAACGCTTCGTCCGCCGTTTCGTCGGGTTGAATCAGCGCCAGCGCGAGCGGCAGACGATTCCCCTGCATGGCGCGAACGAGGTATTGCCCCTGCGAATAGGACAGGAGGAAGATCACGACGCCGTCCAGATCGTCGGCATTATACTGCTTGACCAAGCCCTCGATATCCTCGCGGCAGAGGGCGATCTTGGGAAACACGAAATCCGCCGTTTGTTTGAGCGCGTTCAGCACGCCCGTCAGATAGCGCTCCTGCGACGCCGTGATGCCGGGGAACAGCGGCTCGTATGCTTCGAGCATCAGCGCCAGCACGCCAAGGCGCGGCTTTCTCGGTTCGTTCATCGGTTAAATTCTCCTTTGTATCGTTTGTATGGTTGCGATCGGTTCAAAACTTCTGTTCAAAATCACATTTTTTTGCCCGCAAAGAGCGGGGTCAGCGCCCTGCACAGCGCCTGATACCGTAAAAACGCGTCGTCATACGCCGCTTTGTTTGCGGGATTCGGCTCGAATACGGCTTGCTTCTCCGACAGGATGCGCGGGTATTCGCCCTTTTCGATCAAGCCCGCGCCCCAGCCCGCCAAAAGCGCCGCGCCCGCCGCGGTCGCTTCCGTCACGCGGGGAACATGCAGCGTCGTTTCGGCAATATCCGCGCGCATTTGCAGCCAAAGCGGGCTGGTCGCGCCCCCGCCGAGCGCGCTGACGCTGTCAATCGGGCAGCCGCGCTCCTTCAAAAGCCCGAGAAAAAGTCGAAGCTCATAGCCCGTCGATTCCAACACGGCGCGCGCAAGCTGCGCCCGCGTGGTTGACAGCCGCATCCCGAAAAAGCACGCCGTTGCGTCCGGCAGGGAAAGCGGGTCCGCCGCGCCGCAAAGAAACGGCAAAAACGTTACCCCTTCGCAGCCCGCCGTCACGGTTTCGGCAAGACGATCGAGGCAGGCGTAATCCTCGTTTTCGTGCCCGAATGTGTTGCGAAACCAGCGATACGCCATGCCCGCCGTATTCCCGATGGGCAGATAGAGATATTGCCCGCTTAAAGCGTGGCGATAGACGGTCAATCGCTGTGTTTTTGAGAAGTACGGCTCGTTTGTCGCCGCCGCGACGACGTGCGCCGTGCCCGTTGTTTCGCAGACCGCACCCGCTTTTCCGCAGGAAGCGGCCAGCAGCGCCGCCGTTTGATCCATCGCGCCCGCGTAGACGGGTACGCCGCTTTCCAAGCCCAGCGCCGCCGCCGCAAAGCGCGTAAGCACGCCGCATTGCGCGCCCGACGGAACGATTTCGGGCAGCTTTTCGAGCGGCACACCCGCATAGGAAAGCGCCTCGTTCCAATACATTCCCGTTCGGACGTTCAAATAGCCGCTGCTGGTAAGAAGGCTCGCGTGCGAAACGCAAACGCCCGTCAGCTGAAACCGAAGATAATCTTCCAGCAAAAGAAAATACCGCGCACGCTCCCATTCTTCGGGTTGATTTTGTTTCAGCCACATGAGCTTTGCAAGCGGCAGGGCAGCCGTGATTTCGGGCAGCCCCGTTGTTTCATAGAAGGTCTCTTCGGAGAACGCGGCGGACAATCGCTTTGCCTCCTCGAAAGCGCGCGCGTCCAGCCAAACGATCGCGGGAGACAGCGCCGCGCCGTCTTCATCCGCGGCAAGCAGCGTTTCGCCCTGCGTCGTGATGCAGATTGCCGCCGCGCGCGACACGTCCGCCGTTTCTTTCAGCTTGGATACGCCCTTTGCCATCGCGTCGAGATAGTCCGTCGGCCGGGTCTCGACAAACGCGCCCGAAGCGCGCATCGGGTATTCCGTTGCGGAAAGGGCGAGCGGGTTGAGCGCCGCGTCGAACAGCGCGGTCTTGATCGCGCTTGTCCCAACGTCGAACACGAGTATCCGATCGCGCCGCATGTCTTTTCCCTCCCCTGTTCATTCGTTCTTCAAAACGCGCCCGTCCTTGGCGGACGCAGGCCGCGTTCCCTGCCGTCTGAAAGGAATTACGCCTTTCCGTCGCTTTGGAACACCGTCATCAAATGCATGGTTTCCCGCCGCACCGCGTTTATCACGGTCGGCATGAGCTCGAACGCGCCCGTTTCCTCGGTAAACGCCTCGTTTGCCGCGCGCGCCGCAGTCAGGTTGTTATGCGTAAAGATGTTGATCTTCGAAACGCCGCAGCGCACCGTCTCGGTAAACGCCTCGTCCGAAAGCCCCGAACCGCCGTGCAAAACGAGCGGCGTTTGGCATGCGGAAGCGATTTGCGCCAAAACGTCGTAGGAAAGGCGCGGCGTTTCCTTATATACGCCGTGCGCCGTGCCCACCGCGACCGCAAGCGCGTCGCAGCCGCTTTCGGACGCATAGCGCGCCGCGTCGTTCGGATCGGTATAGATCGAGCCGCTGCCCGCGTCCTCCGCCGAGCCGTTGGAGCCGACATGCCCCAGCTCCGCCTCGATCGAGCAGCCCGCCCGATGCGCATACGCCGCCATCTCGCGCACGTTTTTGATGTTCTCCTCAAACGGAAGCAGGCTGCAATCGTACATGACCGAGCCGAATCCGAGATCCACCGCTTGGCGCACGAGCGCGGGCGTAAACCCATGGTCGAGATGCAGCACGACGGGCACGCCGCAGCGTTTCGCCATGCCGCGCATCATGTCGGCATAGTCCGCCAGGCTCGCGCTCCTTAACAGCCTTTCCGCGGGCCCGATGATCACGGGGCTTTTCATCTCCTCCGCCGCCTCGAGGATTCCTTTGACCATTTCGAGCGTTACGCAGTTGAACAAGCCCACCGCATAGCCCTTTTTTCGCGTATCCTTCAAGATCTCCGCCAGATTCGTCAGCATGTTTCTTTCCTCCCGTTCGTTTCGCTTTTCAAGAATGGATCACAGCCGCACGCGCTCGATTCCGCCGCTTTCCGCGGACGCGCGCGCCGCGAGACACACCGCCGCGCTGGATAGCCCGTCCGTGAGATCCGACGAGGACGGTTTGCCGTCCATCACGTCCAAAAACGCCTGCGCCAAGCGCTCGTCGCCGCCGAAATGCGCGCCGTTTCCGAGGCTGAACGTATGCGTGACGGTCTGCGGCGTAAAGTAGCGATCCTCGCGCACGACGCCCGTATAAAAGTCGAATTCCGCGCTGCCCGCGTCGCCGATGAGCCTGCATCCGCGCCGTCCCGCGCCCTTCTTGACCATAAAATTCTGATTGTAGCTGATGATCGCGCCGCTTTCGCAGGTAAAGATCGCGCTCGCCTCGTCCTCGTTGCCCGTGTCAACCGCAAAGCAGCAGCAGTCGCCCTGAACGTCTTCCTTTAATATACGTCCCACGACATAGCTGCTTTCGAGGCAGGTGCGGTATTCCTCACAATCCGGACAATGCAGGTCGGCGGGCTTGTCGCCGCGAAAATGCAGCTTCGCCGTGCGCGCAAACGCGTCAATCGGCGTTTCTCCGATGAGATAGCGAATATAATCGACGTCGTGCGTCGCCTTCTGCAAAAACAATCCGCCCGTTTCCGTCGGATCACGATACCAGCTATGGTAATACACGCTGCCGTACGGCACGTTGTTGATCGCCTGCACCATCGTAATGCGCCCGAGCGAGCCGCTGTCCACGATACGCTTCATCTCGCGCACTGCGGCGCTCACGCGCAGCGGAAACGACACGACGACGCGCTTCTCCTTGCCCGCGCCCGCTTTTTTGAGCAGCGCGTACTGTTCCTCGTTGATGCAGACCGGCTTCTCGAGAAACAGCGGAACATCGCGCGCAAGCACAAGCGCGGCAAGAGAAGCGTGCTTTGAGCAGCGCGTGCCGACGAAAACGCCGTCAAAACGCTCGTTATCCAGCATTTTCTCGGGCGCGTCGTAAAAGCGCACGCCGTCAAAAAACGGATCCTCCGCGACCTCCCTTTGAATCTCCTCCGCGCGCGGGTCGGTAATCGCGGCGACGTGCAGATCCGCGTCCAATGCGGAAAACGCCTGCATCATCGTTCGCGAGCGCAGGCCGTAACCGATGAACCCGATGTTCTTCGTCATACGCTTCACGCTCCCTTCCGAAGCATGCGGGCGAACGGCGTCTCCGCCTCCCCCGCATATTCGCATTATAAATAATCCAACGTAAATAATCAATATTAGTCTTTGTTATTAGCAAAATTCTGCCTAAAATTTCGAAGAATTTGAACGATTTTATGAGTTTTTATGTCGTTCCGTATTGACTTCGGTGTTTAGATTTAGTATGATTCATTTGAAAACAGGACGGACGTATCGCGTTACGTCGCACAATTCCGACGAATAGCCCTGTGATTTGGCGGCTTTCGTTGAAAATCTCGGCATGGAACGGTTCGTTAATAATTACTAATAATTTGGCAAGGAGCGGGTCGTGGAAGGAATGGTCAACGTCGCCCGAACCGGGCAAAAACACGAGAGATCGAAACGAACGATTGCAAACGGCGGTATGCCGCGCGGTCGTTGGCAACGATTTGCCGCATACATTCGCAAGAACTGGTTTCTGTACATGCTGGTTTTACCCGGGCTGTGCTTCCTGCTGCTGTTCGATTACGGCCCCATGTACGGCATCCTGCTGGCGTTCAAGGACTATTCGCCGCGGCTCGGCGTGCTTCGTTCGCCATGGGTCGGGCTGGAACATTTTCGAGAGATGTTCGCCGACCCGAGCTTTATCCGCGCCTTCAAAAACACGATTCTCATCAACGTTTATCATTTGGTATTCGGGTTCACGTTTTCCATATTCCTTTCGCTGATGATCAACGAAATGCGGGCAAAGCGGGCAAAGAGCATCGTTCAAACCTGCGTTTACCTTCCCTACTTCCTTTCGTGGGTTATCTTTGCGGGTCTTGTGCAGGTTTTTCTGGAATATCCTTCAACCGCGGATCTCGGCGGCGTGGTCAACCAGATTATCGTCAAGCTCGGCGGCGCGCCCGTCAACTTTATGACGAACCCCAAGCTGTTTCGAACGATCTTGGTCGTCACCAACATCATCAAAACCTCGGGTTACAGCACGATCGTTTATTTGGCGGCGCTTGCGGGCATCAGCCCGACGCTGTACGAAAGCGCGGCGATCGACGGCGCAAACCGAAAGGATATGCTCCTTCATATTACGCTGCCGCGTATCCTGCCGAGCATCTGCATCATGCTGATCCTGCAGCTTGCGAGCCTGTTCGTATCCAACTTTGATCAGGTTTACAACCTTTACAGCAACTATGTCCTCAGCACGGGCGACGTGCTGTCCACCTATATTTACCGCACGAGCTTGGGCGGCGGCACCAACTTTGAGCTGTCTACGGCAACGAACTTCCTGTTCAACACGCTTGGACTGGTCGTTGTGCTGGTTGCCAACAAGTTCGTCTCCAAGCTCGACGTACAGGGAATTTTCTGAGGAGAGGAGCATGGAAGGCATGTTAAACAAAGCACCCCAAACCAAATATCGCCGCACGATGCTCTCGAAGCTCGGCTTCAACTTTTACGACGTGTTTATATACGTCTTCTGCATCCTGTTCGCGATTCTGTGCGTATATCCCATGTGGTATGTGCTCATCGCCTCGATCACGCCCTATTCCGAATACGCCAAGGGCGGTTTGATGCTTTTGCCCTTGGGCGGCGTCGATTTGCAATACTATAAAGCGATCTTTACGACCAAGGCGTTTGTCAACAGCATGTGGATCTCCGTGGCAAAGACCTTTTTGGCTACGGTTCTGACCATGCTCGTTACCAGCACGATGGCCTACGCTTGCAGCAAGTCGCATGTCAAAGGTATGCGGTTTATCAACGCGCTAGTCGTCTTCTGCCTGTTTTTCACGGGCGGTCTGATCCCGCAGTATATGCTCTATAAGGATTTGGGGCTTCTGCGCACGTTCTGGGTCATGGTGATCCCGAGCGGCCTCAACGTGACCTATTTCATCATCATGCGCAACTATTTCTCATACTCGGTTCCCAAGGAGCTTGAAGAGGCGGCGCGCATTGACGGTTGCACGGACGTAGGCGTGTTCTTCCGCATCATCGTTCCCGTTTCGCGCTCCATGCTGGCGGCCATCGCGCTGTTTGTCGCCGTCATCAACTGGAACGACTATTACAACTACATGATGTTCATCTCCAACAAGACGAACCTGCAACCCTTTGTTTGGATTCTGCGCAGGATGCTCGTCGACCAGTCCATGATGAATCAGGTGCGCAACGGCGCCGTGTCGCTCGGGCTGGAACTGCCGCCGCCGATGGCGCTGCGCATGGCTACGATTATCTGCGCCATGGTGCCGATTATGTGCGTATACCCGTTCCTGCAACCCTATTTCACGAGCGGCATTACATTGGGCGCCATCAAGGAATGAGGTTTTGCCGCCCGCTTTTCGCGGAGTACCGACGATTTTGCTTTTTGCGTGTGCAACTGTAATTTGATCCGCACGCGCAGAGATAAAACAAGGAGGATAAACAGCATGAAGAAACTATTGGCACTGCTCTTGAGCGTCGTGATGGTTCTCGCCGTATTCGGCTGCAAAGCCGCAACCACGCCTGCGACCGAGCCTGCGACCGAGCCCGCGACCGAACCCGCGACCGAGCCCGTGAAAACGGAGGAGATCCCCGTGGTCAACGTTCGCTTTGCCCAGTTTGGCAACAGCGTAGACGATGTGACGGGAATGAAAAACGATCCCATCAAAAAGGCGATTGAAGAAGCGGTCGGCGTCACCCTCGAGTATGACACGGGCACCGACGGTTTCGACGACAGAATGCAGACCGAGCTGTACACCGGCGGCGCGGCGGAGCTCTTCCCCACCTGGGGCGAGACCGACAAGATCGCCAAGTGGGTCGAGGAGGATCTGGTTGTCAACATCAGCGAGATCATCAACGCCGAACCGGAGCGTTACCCCACCCTGTACAAAATCATCAACACCCCCGAGTATAAGCAGCTCAACGAGCTGTACACGGGCGACGCAGAGAACGCATACGCCATTTACAGCATCGCGGCGTTTGCGGATCCCGCCTTCGCGGGCGTTCCCGCTTACAACCAGGCGATTCTGGACGAAGTCAACGGCGGAAAGGTTCCCGCGACCGTAGAGGAGTTCCTCGCGTTTGCGTCCGCGGCAGGGGCAGCCGGTAAAGTCGGCTGGTGGCCGCGCAACGACAAGCTCACCAACTGGAACCAGATCGATAAGACCCTCGCCGCGCCGCAGGGTACCACGATCCTCGCGCCGAACGGCGACGCCTGGCAGGGCTTCGTTCCCACGGGCGAAATCGGTACCGATTCCGAGAAATGGGTGCTTGCCACCACGAGCGACGCTTCCAAGGAAGTTGTCAAGCAGCTTGCCGAGCTTTATAAGACCGGCGGTTTGGACAGCGGCATCGGCGTCAAGAGCGATTTTGACGACGCATACGCCGACTTTGGTCAAGGCAAGATCGGCGCCATGGACTTCGGTTTCGGCTATCCCGGTCAGTTCCGTGACTTCTACAAGACTGCTTGGAAAGCTGTCAATGCGGATGCGCAGTACAGCGACCTCACGCTCGGTACCGCGCTGACCTCGAACGGCAACTACGGCAAGACCTACACCACGGGCACCTGGGTGGGCGCGCACTACTTCATCCCCACCTCCTGCGAATATGCAGACCGCGTGCTGGATCTCGTCGAGTTCCTTGCGAGCACCGAGGGGCAGGATCTGCTCCACAACACCACGAACTATGTCTATCGTGACGATCAGGGCGCTGATTTCTGGAGCGCCGCGACCGCGCCTTACGGCTACGGCGACGGACGCTGCAAGTACGTTTGGTTCAGCTATCTGTTCAGCGGCACCGAGTACGAAGTGGACTTCGCCAACAACGATTGGTGGACGGCGGTTTCCAAGCCGATCGACAACAGCAACAGCTGGGCGACCGAAGAGGATGCAGAGCTTTGGTCCTACGCCAAGGGCGTGGTCTCCGGCTTTGTGAACGAGGCGGTTGAATACCTGCCCGCTTACTACGGCTTGATCAGCCTGCCTGCCGAAGCGGCGGACATCCGCGCCAAGCTGGTTGACCTCACCAACGAATATCTCACCCAGATGCTCGGCGGACAGATGGACGTTGAAACCGGTTGGGCAGACTACGTCGCGGCTTACGAAAACGCCGGCGCAGCGACGCTGGAAACCATGGTAAACGAAGCCATCGCCGCAGCGCGCGCAATCGGCTAATCGAACACCGTATACGAAACGCATGCGAAGCCCCGCCCCTTGTGGGGCGGGGCTTCGTTCCGACACGAGGGAGCAATCCGCATTATCGCGCCCATGGCGCGGCGGCACGCCATATGATATGATGGAACCGGATGCTCCCGTTTGCACAATCTATAAAGGTTTGAGGATAACGATATGGATTATGGCGTAACCATTTTGGGCGGCGCGTCGCCTTGGCAGATCTTTCAGCAGGACGCTTCCGGCTTTGCCGCGATCACGCTGTTTGGGCGCTGTAAGCGCGTGCGTCTGAGCCAGGAGCTTCCGCTTACGTTTACGGAGATTGGCAGCGGCGCCGTCGTCGTCAAGGCGCGCATCGCGCTGGAAAGCAGCGGCGAAAGCATTGTGCCTTGGACGCTTTGCAGCGTTAAAAACGATTCCGAATGGGAGCTCACGTTCCCCCGCGTGCCCGCAGGCGGCCCGTACCGCATCGAAACCTACATGGAATATGAGGGTTGGGACGGTCTTTCCTGCACGCGCGGCGACATGATTCATAACGTCGGCGTGGGCGACGTATTCGTCATCGCGGGTCAGAGCAACGCGGCGGGACGCTCCAAAGACCCGATCGACGACCCGCCCGAGATCGGCGTACACCTTCTGCGCGACAGCGGCAGATGGGATCTTGCCACGCATCCGCTCGGCGATACGACCGCCTCCGTCCACACGGGACATTTTGAAAATCACAACCCCGGCCACACGCCTTGGCTGCATTTTGCCAAAATACTCAAACGCACGCTCGGCTACCCCATCGGGCTTGTGATGTGCGCCTACGGCGGCGCGCCGCTGCGCTGGTGGAACAAGGCGGAGAACGGCGCTTTGACCGATAATATGATGGATATGCTGTCCGAATACGATCTGCATCCGAAAGCGATGCTTTGGTATCAAGGCGAGGCGGAGGGGTTCGAGCTGAGCGCGGAAACCTACGAAGCGCGCTTTGCAGCGTTTGTCGCCGACGTGCGCGCGCGGCTTTCTCAGCCCGAGCTGCCGTTTATCACCTTTCAGATCAACCGCCAATACCCGCCCTGCGACCTTACGCTGGATCGCCAATGGGGCGTCGTTCGGCAGGCGCAGCGCGACGCGATGGTTCGGCAAAAAAACGTCTATACGCTGCCCACCACGGACGTTGCAATGTACGATTTCATTCATAACGCCGCGAGCGCGAACCTTGTGCTCGGCGAACGCGCGGTAAAATGTGCGCTTGACACGCTGTACGGCAAAATGCGCGACTGGCGCGCGCCCGAAGCATCCCGCGCCGAGCTGATTTCCCCCGACACGGTTCTGCTTTCCTTTGTGCGCATCGAGAACTGGCTGAACCCATACGATCTGCCCGCCGCCGATCTGCCGTTTGACGCGGAGGATGAAGCGGGGCTTGTCCATGTTGCGCGCTATATCGTCGGCAGCGATACGCTGACGCTGACCTTCCCGCGTCCGCTCGGGAAGAACGCCGTTTTGCACGGAGCTTGGCGCGCCGACCCGGGCAAGCAGGTTCCCTGGGACTGTATGCGCCTGCCGATGCTCTCCTTCTACGGGCTTCCCATTCTGCCGATGCGGGAGGACGTATGAGCGAGCCGTTCCGCTACTGCTTCCGGTTTTGCTGCGATCCCGGCTTCAACGACGCGGTCGAAACGGAAAGTCTGCTCGCGTTCATACCCGCTGCGCGCGTGGACGACGTAATGGTGTTCGTCAACGTCGAGGAGCTCAACACGGGGCATTTTGACGCGGAGGAGCAAACGGTCTATCTCGACCTGATGACGCGCCTCAAACCGCTTTTGAGCGAACGCGGCGTCACGCTTTCCGTCAACCATTGGCATTCGCTCATGCACGCGGATCTGGGCAAACGCTTTCGCGCGGATCAGGATTTTCGCGCGATGGTCGATTGTAACGGACGCGCCGCGGCGCTTTGTGTCTGCCCGTCGGACAAAACCTGGCAGCGTTATATCGCAAGCGTATACGCGCGCTACGCCGCGCTTTCTCCCGACACGGTTTGGGTCGAGGACGACTTTCGCTTTCATAACCACGATCCGCTTTTCTGGGGCGGCTGCTTTTGCGCCGAACATATGCGCGTCTTTTCGGAGCGCGCGGGTCTGCCCGAGGGCGAAACGCTCTCCCGCGAAGAATTTCTCGACGGCGTGCTACAAGCGGGGACGCCGCATCCGTATCGCAAGATTTGGCTGGACGTCTGCCGCGAAAGCCTCGAAAGCGCCGCTTCTGCGATTGCGGACGCGGTGCATGAGATCGACCCCGCCGTCAAAATCGGTCTGATGAGCAGCGTTCCGTATATCCATGCCGCAGAAGGACGGGATTGGGCGCGTCTGCTTTCTATTCTTGCGGGCGAAAACAAGCCCGTCAGCCGCATCCATCTGCCCGCGTATCAGGAAAAGGCGCCTTGGGAATACCTCATGGCGTTTCACATGGTATCCATGCACAACCGCGCGTTCCTGCCCGCGGAAACGGAGGTCTATCCCGAGCTGGAAAACTATCCCTACTCGCGGTTCTCCAAGTCTCGCCGCTTCACGCGCTTTCAGCTTCTCTCCGCGCTCGCGCTGAACGTTTCTGGGATGACGCTCGACCTGTTTGACCTAAACGGGCGCGGCATCATCTTTGCAGACGGGTATCAGGATATGCTGTCCGACACGAAGGGCTACCTGAACCGCTTGAACGGAATGGGCGTTTTCTCCCTGCCAAGACGCGGCGTATGCGTTTTGACGAGTCAGGACGCGGCATATTACCTGCAAACGCGCGAAGGGCAAAGCATGGAGGAGCTGTATCCGCACGAGGTATTTTGGGCGGGACTGCTGCCCGCGATGGGTGTTCCGTTTTACTATGGCACAGAGATCGAACAGGCGCGCGGCGTTGCGGCGATTTCTGGGCAGTATCTGCGAAGCCTCTCCCGCGAGGCGATCGAGCGTCTGTTTCGGGACAACTTCCTGCTCCTGAACGGCGACGCGCTCGAAACGCTTTTCGACCTTGGCTTGGGCGCACTCGCGGGCGTAAAAAACGTTTGCTGGATGGCGCAGAACAGCGGCGCATATGCCTATGAACAGGTCGTAAACGGCAAACGCTATACGAGCGTTGACAACGCGCGCGCAAGCGCGATCATCTCCGCTTCGGACGCGCTGAGCGTCGAATACTTACCCGATGCGGAGAAAACCGCCTATACGGCTTTTTATGATTCGTTTCGGCGCACGAGCGCGGCGGGCGAAACGGTGATCAACAATCGTGTGTTCGTTTATCCGTTCGGACGCTTTGTGTCTCCGCAGGACATTCCGCCGATGCTGCGAAACGACGTGCGCCAACAGGTCTTGCAGGATGCGCTGCTTTCCTCGGGGCGGCTCGACGCGCCGATGGTGCTCGATTCGCCCGACCTTGCGCCGTATGTCATGTTCGACGAGGCGGGCGGAACGCTTTATGTCTATCTGGTCAACGGCTCGCTGGACGACGTGGAGCGGGTATCGCTGCGTTTCCCCGCCCAAAGCGACCGCGCGCTTTGTGTGCGCGTTTTGCCGAGTTCGCTTGGCGACGCAGAGCGAACGCAGGAAGCGACCGTTCCAGACGGGCTTTGCACGCTCGAAATGCGCATTCCCTCGATGGAGAGCGCGCTGCTGATATTTTCCATAAACGAGGAGACAAGGAGGATCGATCAATGAATGCAAAAATCATCGACCGCAAGTGGGTCGTGGAATGGTTTGACGAGCGGCAATGCTACCATATGCCGAGCCTGACGCTCGCGGACAACGGAAACCTGCTCGCCGTATGGAACGGCGGCTTCCTGCAATGGAACGGCGACCCCATGGGACGCGACGCAAAGGATTGGGTATCCGTGTTGGAGTACGGCGCGAAGGAATGGACCAACCCCGACGCGGTCGGCTGCGACATCCGCTATTGCTGCCACGACCCGATTTGGATCAAAAACCGCAAGGGCGAGATCATCCTGCTGTTCGCCAAGTTTCTGGATACCGAAACGAACTTCCTCAACTGGTGCAACGGCCATGACGAGCTTTGGACACGCAAAACCTGCGACGGCGGGCGCACATGGGAGCCGGCAAAGCCCGCGGGCATCCAATCGGGACACGCGAGCAACGACAGCGTGCTGCTTCCCGACGGAACGATTGTTTTCGCGAGCACGAGCAGCGAGCTGCCCGACAAATACTTTGGCGCGGTGCGCATCTATATCAGCCGCGACGACGGCGAAACGTTTGAAAAGGGGCCTCTCCTCTCCGCAAACGACGGCAACCTGATCCGCGAGCCGGCGCTCTGCATACGACCGGACGGCACGCTGCGGCTCTTTACGCGCACCTGTCCCGGCAACACGGGCTGGGGCACGGCGGGCAACCGTTCGCTTCCTTCCTATACGGCGGAAAGCCGCGACGGCGGACGAACCTGGACGCAGCCCGAAAAGAGCGGTATCCTCAACAACGAATCCAAGATAGACGTCGTCAGTTGGGATGAAAAGACGATCCTCATGGCGTATAACGACACGCCCGAAACCGATTGGCACGAGCGCAGCCCGCTCACGCTTGCCGCCACGCACGACGAGGGCAGAACATGGCGTAACCTCATCGAGCTTGCGCCCGCGCCCGGCAATAAATGCCAGCCCGCCATGTGCCGCGACCGCGACGGCTATCTGCATGTGATCTATATGCATCGGCATACCGCCATCGAGCATCTTGTACTGGAACTGACGGACTAAAACGCGCTTTTCCGCACATAAAAAGGAACCCATCGTATCAATAAGCGCGGGTTCCTCTTTTGTTTCCCTATTCGTCCGCGAACGGCGCTCTTTCGATCGTTTGCGCCACAACGTCCAGCACGTCCCGCGCAAGCAGCATTCGATTGTTCAGCAGCCTGACCGCCTCGTCCACCGATGCGCCGAGCAGATATGCGCCCACGCTCGCCGCGTCGAGCGCGCATAAGCCCTGCGAAAGCATCGACGCGATCAGCCCCGTGAGCACATCCCCGCTGCCGCCCTTTGCAAGCCCTGCGTTGCCCGTTGTGTTTAAGCGAACGCTTTCACCGTCTGCAATGCAGGAGGTTGCGCCTTTCAGCAGCACCGTGCAGCCCCATCTTGCGGAAAACCCGCGCGCGATCTCGATCGGATGCTGCAAAATTTCGTCGATCGGCAGGTTTGTCAGGCGCGCCATCTCGCCCGGATGCGGCGTTAAGACCACGCCCGCGTGCAAGAGCGAAAACAGCCTTCTTTCGCGCGCCAACACGTTCAGCGCGTCCGCGTCGAGCACGAGCGGCAGCCGCGACGTCAGCGCCGCCTCGATCAGCGGGAATATCGCGCCCGCCCCCATGCCGCAGCCCATCGCAAGCGCCGTTTGCCGAAACAGCAGCCCGATCGCGGAAGCCGCCGCCGCCTCGTCCCATTCGCCGCTTGTTCCGACGCCCGTTACGCACGCTTCGGGCAGCGCGGTAAACGCATACTTGATCCCTTGCGGCACGCATACGGTCAATACGCCGCACCCCCCGCGCAGACAGGCGGCGGCGCTCATCAGCGCCGCGCCGACGTATCGCTCGCTGCCGACGCAAAGAAGCGTCCTGCCGCTGTCGCCCTTATGCGCGTTCGCGCGTCGTTGCGGAAGAAGACGCGATGCATCATCCGCCCCGAAATGGAACGTCGTCCCCTCCGAAGGGTCGTCCTCGTCCGTCAGCGGAACGATCGTTACGGCGCCGCAGTTCGCTTTTCCCGGGAAAAGAAGCTGCCCGCGCTTGTAATATTGGAACGTCACGCATGCGTTTGCGCGAATCGCCGCGCCGAGCAGCTCCCCCGTCCCCGCGTCTACGCCCGACGGCATATCGAGCGCGAAAATGGGTTTCCCCGACGCGTTCATGCGCTCGACCACGTTTGCGTATGCGCCCATAACCGCACGGGAAAGCCCTGTACCAAAGATCGCGTCGACAAGCAGCTCCGCGCTAAACAGCGCTTCGTTTGAAAGCGCGGGCTCGATCAGGCAGGAGCATTCCTGCGCGCGCAGAAAATTTGTTTTCGCGTCGGGAGAAAGGCGGTCGGCCGACGAAAGCAGCACGCCATTTGCCAAAAAGCCGCGCAACTTTAAGATGCGCAAAAGCGCGAGACCGTCGCCGCCATTGTTTCCGCCGCCGCAAACGATCAAGATGCGTTTTCCGGCATAATCGCGCTCGATTACGTCCGCCGCACCGCTTGCCGCGCGCTCCATCCAGGAAAGCGACTCGCCGCGCCCGCTTTCAAAGAAGCTCTGCTCAAACGCGCGCATCTCCTCCGCCGTGACGACGCGCTTCATTCGCCTTCGCCCTCCGCGGCGCTTGCTTCCCGCGCGCACGTCTTGGCAAGGTCGAACGCGTAGCCGCGCGCGAGCAGCCGCTGCAAAACGCGCTCCCGACGTTCCTCCTCGCCGCAGCGCGCGAATTGACGCGCGTACTTTTCCGCAACCGAACGCGCGGACGCCTCCTCCATCTCGTCCGTAACGCCTTGCAGCGCAGCGTCGATCGCGTCCGTATCCGTTTCGTGGCTTTTGAGCTGCTCAATCAGGTGCGCGCGGCTGACGGGCTTTGTCGCAAGCCGCGTTCGCACGAAATCCGCGGCGTATGCGGCGTCGTCAAGTAGTTTGAGCTCCTTCAAGCGCTCGATTGTCGCGTCCGCCTCGACCTCGCCGAAGCAGCATTCGTCCAAATGACGTTCCGTTTCGCGCACGGTGCGCGCGCGATAGCCCAGGAATTTCAGCGCGGCGTCCATCGGCGAGCCGCTCCTTTTCTGCGGTTCACCCGTTTCGCGATTCTTTTTCGTCGTATTGATCTTTCTCATATCGCATATTGTAACACGCGCGCGCAGGATTGCACAATGCCGTGACAATCGTTTTTGCACGGCTGCGGTCGCCATGGCAAAGCGAATCCGAGGCAATTCGCATCCTACCATGAACATTTTGTAACAAATGCCTCAGGCGCGGGTTGCGCGGGTGAAATCAGGCGCGGAATCGGTTAAAATGAATCTTGGAACGACCCAAGGAGGTTTGAAGATCAGCATGGACGAACATCGCAACAGCGATACCGATCGGGCGGTTGACCCAACGGACGAAACGTTCGGCGCGGTTTATATGGAGCCGATCGAGCTGCCGCAATATGGCGACGAGCCGAGCGAAACGCTCTTCCCCGCGCGCAAAAAAAAGCGTGCGAGCGCCGGCAAGGGCAAGGGAAACGGAAAAAGCAAGAAACGGAAAAAGCGTTTGCGCAAAAGCGCGCTTGCGCTCATCTGCGCCGCCGTGGTCGTCATCATCGGCGCGGTCGTAACGCTTGCGGTCGTCAACCAGCGCAGGGTCGCCGCCGAGATCGCCGCGCAGGTCGCCGCCGAGGAGGCGCTGCGCTTGCAGCAGGAGCAGGAGCGCGCGGAATTTGAAGCGCTCGCAAGCTCGACCGTATTTTTGAATAACATCGCCGTCGAGGGCGTTTCCATCGGTGGCATGACCATGGACGAAGCCGCCGCCGCCTTGCAGGACGCGTCGAGGACAGTCGGCGCGCGCGGCGAATTGCAGCTTTTCTACAAGAATTCGATCTATTCGCTCGATTTGTCCGAAATCGCGTTTTCCACAAACCTTGTCGCCGTGTTGAACGAGGCGTATGCGCTCGGCAAAACGGGCGATTATCAAACCATGAAGGCGGAGGTCGAAAACGTTCGGACGAACGGCCGCAGCTACCGTCTGCAAGTGGTACACGATCTCTCCGAAGCGTCGCTTCTTTCGGCAAAAATTGCTGCGGCGCTTGATACCGTCGCACAAAACGCCGCCGTCAAAGCGGTCAACACCGAAACGCGCACCATCGAATACAGCGACGAGGTCGTCGGGATCAGCGTGGATCAAGCCGCGCTTACCGAGATCATCGAGAACGCCGTCGAGCAAAACGACATGACCTCGCGCGACATTCCCGTCACGGAGACGCTTCCGACCGTCACACACGCCGAGCTCGATAGCTTGTACGTTCTGCGCGGCACGGCGACGACGGACTTTTCCTCCAGCCCGAGCGCGCGCAAATTTAACGTTCGCAAGGGCGCGGGCATGATCAGCGGCACCGTGCTGAAACCCGGCGAAACCTTCTCGACAAACGACGTACTCGGCGTGCGCAACCGTGCAAACGGCTGGAAGGAGGCCAACGCTTATGGAAGCGGCGCGGTCGTTCCGCAATACGGCGGCGGCGTGTGTCAGCTTTCCAGCACGCTGTACAACGCCATCTCCAAGGCGGATCTGGAGGTCGTTTCTCGGCGCAACCACTCGATGCCCGTTTCCTATGTCAAGGAGGGCTTAGACGCGACGATCAACTCCGTCGGCAACATCATTGATTTTCAGTTTAAGAACAACACGCAGGGCGACATCGTCATATTCGGCTTTACAACCGAGAACAATCGCGTGACCTTCGAGATTTATGGGATGCCGTTTGCCACCGACGAATACGACGAAATTCGCCTTTCGAGTAAACGCGTCGGCACGACGGAGCCTGCGGGCGAGCCCGTCGAGCTGACCGTCGCCGTCGGCACGGAAAAGGCGGACGGGTCGCTCATGGTCGCGGGCGAAACCTATACCGCCGTCACGCCGCGCAAGGGCTACACCTACCAATCCTATAAGGAGTATTACAAAGCGGGCACGCTCGTGCGCAGCGAGAAATACGCCGTTTCGACCTATAAGGCGTATCAGGGCGAAATTTGGCATTGCATCGACCCGAACGCAACCGAAACAGGCGGAACGGGCGGAACGGGCGAAATCGGCACGGATGAATCGGATACGGGCGGAACGGAAAGCACGGGCGGCAACACGGGCGATATCGTATTCGGCGGCTGAACACGCGCATTTATCCCTATGAAAAACGCAAAACCACTCGAATAAAAGCGAGTGGTTTTTATTTAGACTCTTGTTCAAAGGCGCGGCGTAAGCACGTTAGTCCCCATATTCATCCCGATCCGATCGCCTGTCGTCCTCCGCCGCGCGGGAAAGCAGGATCCTGCGCAGCTCCTCTGCGGAAGCGGGCCCTTGCCGCGTACCCATACACGCGCTGCAAGTATGAAAACACTGCGGGCAGATGCAGCGGCTGTCCAGCCCCTTTTCGTCCTGCACCATGTACTCCCCGCAAACTTGACACATACAGCGCATGCTTTTGCCCTCCGATTTCCTTTTCTCCGTCGCGGCAATCATAGCACAAACCGCCGCTCCCCGCAACGGCGTGCGGTATGAAACCCGCCGTTGCCCGCGTAAACAATTCCGTGTTATACTGTTCGCATGGAGCAAATTCGACACAATCGCATGAAGCGCCTGCGTAAGGCGCTTACCGTCCTGCCGCTTTGCGGTATGCTGCTGCTTTGCCCGTCCCATACGCGCGCGGAGGATAGCGAAACCACGCCGCTTGCCGTCGGCGAATGCTCCGATCGGGTGTTGCGCGTCGAAACGCGCTTATCCGACCTCGGCTATCTGCAATTTCCCGCGGACGGCGTATGGAGCGAAACCGACGAGGCCGCGTTTTCCGCCTTTTGCACCAACTGCGAAAAAACGGACGCCGACGCGCGAAACGAGCTGTTTTTGCCCCGTGCGCCGCGCTCGGGCTCCGACGAAACGTCAGACACGCCCATCCCCGTCGCGCTTTACGGTGCCGCAATGCCTTGGGCGGACGCGCTTGCGCTGCTGATGCTCGGAGAAGCCTATCAGATCACGAACGCCGTCTCGGGCGTTTCCATCCGTATGACGCTGACCGCGCTGACAGGACACGCAACGTTCACCCCCGTTCTGGATTGGGACGACGCCACGCTGCGCGGCATGTTCGCTCTTCCGAACAGCCTGGAAAAGATACCCGTTATCATACTCGTCGGCAACATGCGCGTCGCCGCGTCGATCTCGGCAAACGACGTAATCGGGAACGACGGCAAATATGAATATGGCCTATACTTCATCGGCTCGACCTCCGACGTCGGCGGTCTGACAGACCCCGAACACGAGGAGACCGCGCGCCGCGCTGCGGCGGAGTAGCGCGTCCCGCAAAAGCGCTGGGCAAAGGAAAAGGACGGCATCACGCCGTCCTTTTTGGGTGTTCATGTTTGCGTTCGATTACAGCGCCTTCACCCAAAGCCCGTGCAGGTTGCAATAGGCATAGACCGCGACGGGTTCGTCGCCCTTGACGCAGAAGGAGGCCGTCGGTTCGTCTCCCGCCGTGAGCTTCCTGCGATGCCCGCCGTTCTTGGTTTGCAGGAACACCCATTCGATATGATGCTCCTCCGTCATCGGATGCGCCGCCGAACCGATCTTGACGAGAACCTCGTCGCCGCTGCATGTGACAACGGGCACATGCTTCTCCTGCGACGCGTCAACTTCGCCGGGAACCAGCTCCTTCATTTTCTGTCCGCAGCAAACAAGCGGAACGCCCGAGGAATGAATCATGCCGACCAGGTTGCCGCAGATCTCGCAGCGGTAGAATTTCTGTTCGCTCATATTGTATTCCTATCCTTTCTCCGCACAATGGCGGTATGCGCTTTCGTGTTACAATTTGTCAAATTGATTATACCATTCTTTTCCAAACAGATTGTGAAAAAAATGGAACGGAACACGGCTCAATCTCGTCGTTTCCGTTCCATTTCGATTCCGTCGCGCTTGGCGGCTCAGTTGCTCGAACGCTGCGAGATGCCCTTGATGGCGGACAGCGCCCAATCATGATCGGTCAGCGTAACAACCGTGTCGCAATACGGGCACTTGCCGCTGTGGTTGATATCAAGCGGCGCGCCGCAGTTCGGGCAGCTCACCTGCGTCATGCTCGGCTGATCGAGCGTAAGCATATCCTTCTGGCGGATGAGCTTCCAATCGTAAACCATGAACAATTCGCGCGCCTGCGAGCCGCGAACGACCGCACCCGTCTTATCGTTTACCGTATAATCGCAAATGCGCGTGGACAGTCTTACAACGAGCACGTCGTTGTCGCCCTCCACCGCATAGCGCGTGATACGCGATTCGAGAACCGCAATACGATCGATATGGTTGGTCTCGCCCGCCGCAATCAGCTCTTGCAGCTGGCGCAGCATCTGGTTATACAGCGAATCCGTCATGAACGCGCGCATCGGCTCCCACTTTTTCGTCTCCCACGCGTCCTGCATTTGGATATAGCGGTTGCCGACGGTCTCGAGGAACTTCTGCTCGTTGAAGTTCGGATCCTTCTGCTTCAACGTTTCGAGCGGCAGACCCGGCTCCTCCGCGGCGGCTTGATACATCTGCGAAGCGTTCCCCGTTTGCTTTTTGGAACGCAGGGAACGAACCAAGATGATTACGATGATCGCAACGATAAAGAACGTCACAAGGTCGCCGCCGACGCAGCTTGCCGCGCTCGCCGTCGAGCCGATGATCGGCAAAACGTCGTTGCCGCCCCAGTCCGAGCTGCTGCCCCAGTCCGAGCTGCCGCCCCAGTCGGAGCTGCTGTCCCAGTCGGAGCTTCCGCCCCAGTCGGAACCGCCGCCGCCCCAATCCGTATCGCCCGAAAAACCGCCCGCATCCGCAAGCGAGAGGCTCGCCGCCAGCAGGCATATGACCAGTATCGCCGATAATGCCGCGATCCATTTGAGACGTTTGCGCATAATCGCCCTCCGTAAAAAATTTTCGTTTATTATACAACATTTTTCGCGGAGGGTAAACCCTTTATGTGCTTCGGACGATTCGCCGCGCATAGGACGACGGCAGACGGGCGTTAGCGGTTTTCCGCGAGCAATTCGTATGCTCCATCGCAAATGCGGAATAAACGCTCGAAATCAGCGTCCAACAGCGCGGTTTGCGGCGTTTCCGATTCGTAAAACACGCATACGCCGCAGCTTGCGCTCACCTGCCGCGGCACGGGCGCAAGGCGCGCCGAAACGCCCGTTGTCGCCAGCGCGCGCTGCGTCTTCATGGCGGAAAGATGCGTGTGAAACGTTGCGACGTATTCGTTTATTGCTTGACGAGCGTCAGCGCCCATTCCGCGCCCTCCTGCTTTGTTTCAACCGCATAGCCGCGCGAGCGCGCAAAGCGCGAAACGTTCTCTTTCGCGGCGAACGCGTCCACGCATACGATCAGCGCGTCGGGTTTCGCGGCAAGCGCGCGCTGCACGCGCACGACAGGTTCGGGGCATAAAAGCCCGCGACAGTCCAGCTTCGTTTGATTTGTTTCGTTCATGCGTCGATCCTTTCCCGGTTGCAAAGCCCGATGACCGTCAGCGCGACAAACCCGATGATTACGGCGATCATGCCGTTTTGCGTCGGCCCGTCCGCGCTTGACGCCAGGCCGGAGGTATGGCAAAACGCCGCGCCGACAAAGAAGCCCATTACGGTTACGCCCGCGTCGGAATTGCCTTCGCCCGCCAATATGAGCTGCCGCAGCGGGCAGCCGCCGAGCAGCACGCTGCCCCAGCCGACAAGCGCCATGCCGAGAAAGTTCCAAAGCGCGTCCGTATGCGCAACGGGCTGACCCGCCATGCCGAGATGAAACTTACCCAATAGCAAATTGCCGATCACGCTCGTCAAAATGACGGCGACAAACCCCCACAGCATGGAGAAATCCCGAAACATCATCGCGTCGCGCCCCGCGGCAACCGTGCAAAACCGCGTCCGCTGGCACAGCGCGCCGATGAGAAGCCCGACGCCGAGCGAAATGAGTATGGGCGCGCGCATGGAACCGGGCCCCGCCTCGCTGAAATGAAACAGGCTCGGGAAAAGCGCCGACGCAAGCATCAGCGCCGCCGCCAAAATCGGCAGAATCGCGCCTTCGGTCTTACTTTGCATATACGCGCGTTTCAGCGAAAAACCGCTTTTCAGCCAAAGCGTTCCGATAAAAACGCCCGCCAGAAAGCCGACCAGTCCGATGAGCGCGTTGACGTCGCCGCCGCCGATGCGCAGCATCATGCGCAGCGGGCAGCCAAGGAACATGAGCGCTCCGACCATCACGAACATTGCGATCACAAACCGCGTGATCGGCGACGAGCCGCCGCGCGGCGAAAACTCCTTCGTCAAAAGCGAAAGGATGAACCCGCCGAGCACAAGCCCCACGATCTCGGGGCGGACATATTGCACCGCAGCCGCGCCGTGTAAGCCGCACGCGCCCGCCGTATCGCGGATAAAGCACGCGATGCAAAAGCCCATGTTGGCGGGATTGCCGCAATATGTCAGCAGGATCGCAGCCGCGCCGACGGCAACGCCCGTCAGTATGATAAACAAGTTTCTTTTCTTCGTCTGATCCATGTTTCAACCCCCTCTGTTTGCCGGAATCTCTCCGTTCTTGACGCATACAGTTTATCACGCGTTTTCGTTATGCGCAAGTGAGAATAACGCTTTTTGTTCAAATGCCCGCGTATGCGCAAAAGCGTGCGGCAAAAAAGGCTGGTTATACGAGCCGAATCGCTTTGCCGTCCCGCCCCGTTACGCGACCGATACACCGCGCGGAAAGACCGCAGGCCGTCAAATCGGCAAGCAGCTCGTTTTTGTCGTTGGGATCGACGGAAACGAGCAGCCCGCCCGACGTCTGCGGATCATACAGCGCATCCTGCATACAAAGCGGCACACTTTTTTCCGCAAAAACGAACGGCTCGGCAAACGCGCGGTTTCGATAGGCGCCCGCGGGGATGAGCCCCATGTCCGCCAGCATAAGCGTATCGGGCAAAAACGCGACGGCGTCGGTTTCCAGAATCGCAGACGTCTCCGATCCCTGCATCATTTCGAGCAGGTGCCCCAAAAGCGCGAAACCCGTCACGTCCGTGCAGGCGTGCACGCGGTAGGAAACGATACAATCCCGCGCGGAGCGGTTCAAAAGCGCCATCTGCCGAAGCACGCGCGCCTCCGCCTCGTCGTTCAGCATACCCGCTTTTTTCGCGGTCGTCAAAATGCCGACGCCCAGCGGCTTCGTCAAAATGAGCATATCCCCCGCCCGCGCACCGCAGTTTTTCAGCACGCGATCGGGATGCACATAGCCCGTTACGGAAAGCCCGTATTTCGGCTCGTCGTCATAGATGCTGTGTCCGCCCGCGATCACCGCGCCCGCCTCGAACACCTTGTCATAGCCGCCCGCAAGGATTTTCTTCACGCTTGCCTCCGCCATGTTTTCGGGCACGCAGAGCAGGTTCAGCGCGAGCTTCGGCTCGCCGCCCATGGCGTAGACGTCCGAAAGCGCGTTCGCCGCCGCGATCTGCCCGAACAAAAACGGGTCGTCCGTCATCGGCGGAAAAAAGTCGATCGTCTGCACGAGCGCAAGCTCGCTTGAAACCTTGTATACGCAGGCGTCGTCCGAGCGATCGTAGCCGACGAGCAACGCATCGTCCCGCCTTGTCGGCAAATCGCCCAGCAGCGCGGCGAGCGTGCCCGCCCCAACCTTTGCGCCGCAGCCGGCGCACTTGGCGAGCTTGGTCAGCCTGACCTCCGTTTCGCCCATGCTTACGCCCCCGCCTTTCCCTTGCATTCGGGTATGCTTCCCCGCCCGTTTGCCAGATGCAGAATTGCCTCCGTCACGCCGCCCGCGATTGCAAGCGCCTTGTCGGAGATCAGATAGCAATGGCTCTTTTCGCAGCGCGGATCCACGTCCCCGCTCTTCATGCCCGCGTAAACGGTAACGCCGTCGGGCAAAAGCCCGCGCAGAACGCCCGAAATGCGCGTTTCCATCGGCGCGTCGCCAACATAGGCGCAGGCGTCGCCCTTTTCAACCGTATCGCCGATCCGTTTGACCCCGCGAAACACGCCGTCGCACGGCGCGCGCAAAAGCCGCTCCACCGTAAAGCCGCCGATGTCGCCCGGCACGCCCGTGTTCGACAGCGCCGATCCCGAATAACAGACACGCCCGAGCGTATGCCCGCGCATCGTCTCAACGACCGCGTGGCAATCCGTTCCCGCCGTAAAGCCCGGCCCGAGCGCAACGACAATATCCGCGTCCGTCATGCGCGTTCCGACGTTTCTTTTGGCAAGAATCGCGTCAACGAGTGCGTCGGGATGCAGGGGTCGCGTTTTTGCGCCCGTTTCGTCCGCCAGAACGGGGATTTCCCCGCGCGAAAGGATTTCCCTTGCCGCAGCGCAATCCCGCGCAAAACGCGCCGTAACGCCCTCTACAATCGCTTCGCCGTTCCAAATCGCTTCCGAAAAGCAAATCGTCCTGCGAATCGCCGTCGGCTGCGGCAAATCGCTCATAACGACCCGAAACCCGCTTTGATACAGGCGATAGGCGACGCCCGTTGCGATGTCGCCCGCGCCGCGCACCCAAATCAGCATATTCCACTCTCCTTTTCCGTGCCGAGCGACGCGATGACCACGCGCTCCACGCGCTCCTTTTCCGCATTCGCTTCCCGCACGCACGCCGCAATCCGTTTTCCGTATTCCGCGCGCAGATCGTCGTCCGCCTTGTTGAGCAGAATGGCGAACCGCGCCTTTTGCGGCACACCGCGCATTTGCCCGTCCTCGTGCAGCAGCACGCGCGCAACAACCGCCGGCGTAATGATATCGCCCGTGGGATTCCCCGCCAAAGCGCGATACAGGCTTTCCCGATGCACCGTCTCCGCAATGGTTTTGCCGACGGCGTCCAGCCCCGCAACCGCGATGACAAGCGCCGCGCTTTCGGGCACGACGGGCTCATGCGGCGCGTTCGCTTTGAGCGGTAGCCCCTTTGCGCCGTCCGCCTCGACAAGCACATAATCGGCGGTCATGCAAAGCTGCTCGACGGGCAGACCCGTTTTGACAAGCTTTCCGTTTCCGTCGGGACGCCCGATGCAGACGCAAGAGGTATACAAAAGCGCGCTAAGCGCCTCGTCTAGCGTTTCCGCATCTGCCTGCGCAACGTCTTTGGGCGGGTAGATATGCGTGGTGGTCGTAACGACGACGGTATGCCCGCTTTCGGCAAGCTCGCGCGCCAAGCGCAGCATCAGCGTCGTTTTGCCGCCGCCGCCGACAAACGCGGTTATGCCGCGCGGCACAGAAAACGCGTCGCATACGCGCGCTTCCCGTTCGAGCACAATCGTTTTCATTCGTTCACGCGCCTCCGTTATTCTCATTCGAGGATAACATCGCCATACCGTCTCTGTCAATGCGGCGCCGACTCACCCAACCTAAAAAGGCGCCCCCTTTTGGCAGGGCGCCATGCTTTTGCCGTTGCGGCGGTTATAGATTGAACGCGAAGATCAGCAGAAACGCGAGCACGCCGACCAACGCGCCAAACAGGCTTTTCATCTCGCCGTTCACGCGGAACAGCACGGAGAATATCACGCAAATGGCAAACGGAATCAGCAGTCCTACGGGCTTTGAAAGCGTGCTGGATACCGTTCCGCCCGCGCCGATCTGCACCGCGAGCGTCTGCGGCAAAACGAGCATACCGACAACGCCCATCACCACCGCAAAAGCGATGATCGCGATGGGAAGAACCTTTTTCGTTCGATCGCTCATATTTCGTTTCCCCCTTGGTTCAATCTTGGCTCAACCGTGAAGCCCTTCGGTTTGCAGCTCCATGTTCTCCACGACGATGTCATGAATTTCACCGATCGAGGCGCAGTATTCGAGCACCTTCCACGGAACATTCGTATGATAATGAATCTTAATGAGCTCTTCGTCGCCCACCGCGAGCAGGCAGTCGCCCTCGATGTTGTCGCGGATATAGTCGTTGATGGCGTCCTCGGAAAGGTCGTTTCCTTCGATCAGCAGCTGGGTGTCAAACTTGTATTCCGTCATGAAAGCTCTCCGTTCCTTTTGTGCATTGGGTTTTCCTGCAACATAGTATATCACATTTTGTCGGTTTCGCAAGACGCGGCTTGTGCATCCTTCCTTTTGACAAAAGCCCTGCCCCGCTATATAATTTCGCCATGAGACTGCAACGCAAAATGATCATGCTTTTCACGGCTGTAACAGCATCCTTGCTTCTTTCGGCGTGTAATCAGCCCGCTTCGAATTCCGCGCCGCAGTCATTCGCTGCGCCGAGCGTCGCGTCCCCGGCCGTCATCGTCATTTCTGCGGTCACGCAACCGCCGCCACCGCCTCCCACCCCTACGCCCACCCCGATCCCCACGCCAACGCCCGTACCCACGCCGTTCAGCATCGTTTGGCTTGCCGACACGCAAACCTTAACCATGCATCAGCCCGAAGCGCTGACCGCAATGGGCAAATGGATCGCGGACAATGCGCAGGCGAAGAACATCGTTTGCGTGGTTCAGACGGGCGACTCCGTGGAGAACGGCTTCAATCCGCGTTATTGGGAAAACTTTGATTGCTGCTATCTGCAATTTGCCGATCGGTTGCCCTATGTTCCGGTTGCGGGCAACCACGATATTGCCGTACAACGTCATTCCTACGAAGCGTTTCTTGCGCACCCCTATTTTTCCGCCTTCCCGCCCGACGCGCTGTTTGAGAACGGCAAGGCGCTGTATTACGAGCTGAACGCGGGCGGCATGAAGCTGCTTCTGATCGGCGCGGGTTGGGAAACGGAGGAATCCGCCGCCGATTGGATGGTCAAGGCGCTTGCCGAGCACGCGGACGACATAGGCGTTCTCCTGTTTCACGGCTATGTTCAGTCCGACGGTCGCTTCACGGTCATGGGCAAGAAAATGTTTGAGCAGGTAATCGTCCCAAGCCCCAACGTGCGGCTGGTGCTTTGCGGTCACGTCAGCGGCGAGGTCGGAACGCGGCTTGACGAAGTGGACGACGACGGCGACGGAACGCCCGACCGCTTTGTTCGCGGACTGATGTACAATTATCAGAGAAGGGATTTTCCGGAAATCGGGCAGCTTCGGTTGCTGACCTTTGATCCCATGGCGCACACGCTGCAAGTTTTCACCTATTCGCCGTTTTCGGGCAAGGCATATAAAGACCGTCATTTCGGCGCCGCCGACTTTACGCTGCAAGACGCCTTTTGACCGAATGGATTCTCCCCATTCGAGCGGGAACAGCACATGCTACGGCAATAAGCCTGTTTCAGACAAACTTTACCGCAGTACCATAGGCAATTACTTCCGCAGCGCCCTGCATAATTGCGGATGACGCATAGCGAATATTTACGATCGCATCTGCGCCTAACCCTTCCGCTTCAACTACCATGCGCTTCGTTGCAAGGGCTCTTGCTTCGTTCATCATCTCGTTGTATGCGCCAAGTTCTCCGCCAATAAGTGTTTTAAAACCCTGCGCAATATCCTTCCCGATATTTTTTGACTGAATGGTACTGCCCTTGACCAAGCCCAGCATTTCTAATTCTTTTCCGGTAATGTAATCAGTATTTACCAAGATCATCTTCTTCACCACTCCTTATTTCTTTCATTCGCTTTATCAATCCCGAAATCATCACACCCGCCAGCGCCAACGGTAAAACACCAAAAATCGCCTTTACTGCCGGTGGAATTGCCGGCACAATCATACATACTACTGCAAAGCCAAGATAATACAGTACAAAAATAACAGTTATAATGATCGGCGCAATCATTTTTTTCTTGTGGTTGTTCATTTCAAGCATCACCTCTTTTGTTTGATCGGTAGGCTTTGACCATTGTTGTGCGGCGAATATAGGTTATCCCCATGTTGTGCTTTGCGCGATTCTTCATACCTGGAATTATACGATATGTCAAAAGGTCATGCAACCGCAACAAAGAAAAAAGCCACCTTTCCTCAATATCCATTGCCAGTTCTGCCACATCCCCAATATCCTTACGGATTCGGTTCGACACTTTAACAGAGCCAACGTCAATCTTCAACAGATTGCCCCTCCCATTTTTAAGAATTAATCGAACGTATGTTTGCATTGTAGCATGAATTAAGAATCTGTGGTCGTGAAATTTGTACTATGCCAATTTTTGATCAATATGGTTTACTTCTTCAAATTTTCGAATAATCCTTTTGTTAATAATTTCCAAGTTCTTTGTCTGAAATTGGCTAAAAAAATAAGCCGTCATACTAATGACGGCTCAGACACATTGTCGTTGTCTCAGCACAGCCTGTAATCTATCCCCTCTCTATAAAGAAATGTTCCGCATGCAGGATTCGGGCATTTATATATGATCGTTGTTTGGTTTTTACCCTCATAATCCAAATAAGCTGGATGACCTGGCGACGGATACTTTATTTTTCGCTTGTCTAATTTAAACTCCGCGCCGCATGTTCTGCATTTCCAAAGTGCGTATCCACGTTCTGCTATTGCCTTTTGCGCCGTAAAAAACTCAATTTCATCTCGTTTACACTTCTTGTTATATTTTCCAAACGGGTTATATGTTCGCACATCAAATGTTTCGCAAAGATATGGTTGTAACCCTTCTTTCATGAGTTCTTCATTTACCAACCCATCCATGTATGCCCACAATGCAGACGCATTGTATTCAAGGAATGGTCTGATATGTTCTGGATACATTGATTTGTCCCCATAATACCAATTTGCGTCAATAAAATTCTTAATTTGACACTCTCTCTCCCAATCAGTACCTCGGTATCTTTGTGACGCTCTTATATTTGCATTAGTCTCTGCGGCTTTTACGCTATGTTTTATTTCAGACGCCGTAGTTGCAGCCCCGAATCCTATCAAAGTTGCCAGTGCACCAAGTATTGACATATTGTCCTCCTATTCTACCGTTTTCAATTCATCGATAACGTCATCCAATCCGCTTATCGCATCCTCTATTGCATCAACGTTTCTTTCCATTACGGAAAATCTATCCGTTTCAGAAAATCTTTCTTCCAAAGCATCTTTTGCGTCAGTTTCATCCATAAGAATACTATCCAGGTCATCATGTAATGCTTCCAACTTACCAATTACGGAAGCTAATTCAGTGCGTCTTGTTTTGTTCATTAATCATACCTCCAGACATTTTCTTGTCGAATTCTTCGCGAGTCTTTCTATACATGCGCTCCTGTTCGTCTTCTATCCTTTTACGTTCTTCGGCTTCTACTTTCTCTGGCACGACCAGTACAACTAAAAGAAATGCACATAAAAGAATCATGCCTATAATAAAAACCAATTGATTATCACATAGCATCAAAAGTACAAACAAAAACATAGCCAAAATAATCAATACACCCTGCACATTTATCACCTCATTTCCAATTGCCAGATCAGGAAAGCGTGCTTGCCTTTTCGATAACGATTGCTTTCTTTTCCATGGTTATACTCTCCTTTAATCGCCTTACGGCTTATTAAAGGCGCTTACGCGCCCTTTGGCAAGCAATCAATACCGCGCTTATCAAAGAGTACGAGCAAGCAGAAGCGCAA
>CAZBVC010000005.1:0-1212 GCA_964495255.1 uncultured Oscillospiraceae bacterium | reverse complement strand
TTGGCAAGCAATCAATACCGCGCTTATCAAAGAGTACGAGCAAGCAGAAGCGCAACTTGCGTTGCGCCCCTGCTGATAATCATGTGATTGACTTCAGAAACTAAACTTGCGTTCGTTTACGCTTACGCTTGCACCAATAATCAGACGCGGAACGAATGATTATTGTAGGCACATACAAGCCAAAGACGCTGAACGAATCCGACTTATGCCCGCTTACGCTTACTTGCGCTTGCATAGTAACTTGTCGGTGACTAACCCCAATGCAGTCAAGCCGCTTAACCGTCACGGCTTAGTGTTCTTGCAACTGCGGTGAACTAACCGCGTAAAGAACGCGCGCGTTTGTGCGTTCACACGGCGTTGCGCGCGCCTTACACTATATAGGCAAAAAGTAGAAGTAGATATTGCCCAAAAAGGCAAAAAAAACACGCCTTTTTTCAAGGCGTGTTTCCGTTCGCTTTGCGCTTATGCGCGTTTACGCTTGCCAACAAAAGTCCGCGTTTCCATGGGATATAAAGAGCTTGTGACGCCTTGTACGGCGTTCATCTGCTTTGATACGACGGATTGCGTCACGCCCAAACGCGATGCAATATCGATCACGCTCAAGCCTTGCAACGCTACATAGTCTTATTGGATAGCCGATGCGCATCTGCGTTGTAGTACGCGAATAGGGTATACCGCATTTAACGGTATCCCCTATTTTTTCGTCACTTATCATGCTCGTTATCTGATACTAACACTCCGTCAAAGAAATCATCAAGTTTATCTGCCGCCCTCATTGTTTCATCCTCAAAAGTATGTTGGTAGACCCTCTTTAACATATTATTTGTCGAATGCCCCATCCGCTCCATTGCATACTTGTCTGGTATATTTAGTTGCAGCATGACTGACGCATTATAGTGCCGTAGAGCATGAAACGAAAACGATCTGTCGCATGTCTTTTTGACTAATCGCGCAAAACTATCGCTGATTTGATTTGGAGATAAAATAATAAGTGTTTTATCTTGCGTTGGCAAAGCGTTGAAAACAATATCTGTCATTGGCAACGTTCTATCTGTGCCAACTTTTGTGCCAATTTTGGTTCCAAAATATTGGCACAAAGTCCGAGATATAGGAATTATTCCGATGTGGTCGGAATTCTTTCTGTTTCCAGTTTTTACCGATAGAATGGGGCAAAAATGAGAAAAGAGCCAGATTACTGACTCTTTTCAATGG
>CAZBVC010000004.1:0-93468 GCA_964495255.1 uncultured Oscillospiraceae bacterium | reverse complement strand
GTGGTAGCGGCGATCCGACTTGAACGGATGACACTCCGGGTATGAACCGAATGCTCTAGCCAGCTGAGCTACGCCGCCATATCGCTTTGTGGTTTTGCACTTTTATGCACGTTGTATTATAACGGCAGAGTTAACCCGTGTCAAGCCCGAACCGACGCTTTTCTGCGAGAACTTGCAGGGCAACAATTTTACGCGAACGAATTTTCATGCACCTATTGACCGCGTATCTGCGGCGTGCTATATTGTGGATGAACGAATTCAGTGAACGTATTCATTACATAAAAACTGGATACAAGGCGGAGGCGGCTTATGGCAAGGTTTGTTTCGGCGAGGGAAGCGGCAAGCTTGATCCCGGACGGCGCGACGGTCGGTCTGGCAGGCATGGGACTGTCCGGCTGGGCGGAGGAGATCGGCTGCGCCATTCGCGACAGTTTTCGGGAAACGGGGCATCCCCGCGACCTAAATTTGAAGCAGGGCAGCGCGATGGGCGATTGGCGCGAGCGCGGCGCCACACGTCTGGGCGAAGCGGGCGAGGGCTGCGTTACGCGCTGGTCGGGCGCGCATGTCGGCTCGGCGTTTGCGCTCAACCAGCTTGCGGCAGCGAACAAGCTCCAATGCCATTGTCTGCCGCAGGGCGTGATCGTCAATCTTTGGCGAGAGATCGCCGCCGGACGTTCGGGGCTGTTGACCAAGGTCGGGCTTGGCACGTTTGTCGATCCGCGCGTCGAGGGCGGACGGATGAACGACTGCACGACCGACGAGCTCGTGCGCCTCGTCGAGTGGAACGGCGAGGAGTATCTTTTCTATCCGTCGTTCAAGCCGGATGTGGCGCTTTTGCGCGGCACGACGGCGGACGAGGACGGCAACATCAGCTTTGAGCACGAGAGCATCATCAACGAGGGGCTTGCCGTGGCTCAGGCCGTGCATAACTGCGGCGGGATCGTGATGGTGCAGGTCGAGTATGTGGCCAAGCGCGGCACGCTCAACCCCAAGGCGGTTCAAATTCCCGGCATTTTGGTCGATTACGTTGTGCAGGCAACGAGCAAGGACGCCTGCTGGCAGGCGGAGGGCGTGTACTTTGAGCCCGCCTTCTCCGGGCAGATCAAAAAGCCGCTTTCGCAGATCGTTCCGCTTGCGCTTACCGAGCGAAAGGTTATCGCGCGGCGCTGCGCCATGGAGCTAAGAAAGGGCGACGTCGTCAACCTCGGCGTCGGCATGGCGGCGGACGTCGCCAACGTTGTTTCCGAGGAGGGCTATATCGGCGAGATCGTTATGACGACCGAGTCCGGTCAGGTGGGCGGCGTGCCCAGCGCGCTTCCGAATTTCGGCAGCGCCTATAATCCGCAGGCGACCCTTGCGCATGGCGAAATGTTCGATCTCATCGACGGCGGGGGGCTGGATGTGACGTGCCTGGGGCTTGGCGAAGCGGACGAGGAGGGCAACATCAACGTTTCGCGCTTCGGCCCTCGCCTGATCGGCCCGGGCGGGTTTATCAACATCACGCAGGCGACCGAGAAGGTCGTGTTCTGCGGCACGTTCACGGGAAAAGCCAAGTATGCCGTCGGCGGAGGAAGGCTCGAAATTACGCAGGAGGGCAGCATCAAAAAGTTTTTGGAGCGTGTCGGGCAGATCACCTTCTCCGGCAAATACGCAAAACCCGAGCAAGAAATCTTGTATGTGACCGAGCGCTGCGTGTTCAAGCTCATCGACGGTCATATGACGATCACGGAAATCGCGCCGGGGATCTCGCTTGAAAAGGACGTCTTGCCGTATATGGGCTTTGTACCCGCCGTTGCGTCGGACGTTTGTGAAATGGACGCGCGTATCTTCCGTGAAACGTGGGGCGCGCTCGGCGAAACCATATTGTTGACGCGCGAAGGAGGGCAAAGCAAATGATTCTATCCGAAAAGCATCGGCTGATTCAAAAGCTCGCACGGGAGTTTGCCGAAACGGAGTTTACGAGCGGCATTCTCGACGAGGTGGAAAAAACGGGTGTATTCCCCGCCGAGCTGCAACAGAAGATGGCGAAGGCCGGCTTCTATGGCGTCAAGATTCCGCGCGAATACGGCGGACAGGGCGCGGACAATCTCGCTTATGTGATCATGCTTGAGGAAATCGCGCGCGTCAGCCCCGTGGCAAGCCTGTATGCCAACTCGCCAAACTCGCTTTCCGGAGGCCCGATTCTGCTTTCGGGCACCCCCGAGCAGCTCGAAAAATACCTGCGTCCGTGCGTAACGGGCGAAAAGATACTGGCGTTCGGTCTGACCGAGCCCGGCGCGGGCTCCGACGCGGGCGGCATGACGACAACCGCGAAGGAGGACGGCGACGGCTATCTGCTAAACGGCCGCAAGACGTTTATCACCATGGCGCCGCTTGCCGACTATGCGGTCATTTACGCCAAAACCGACCTTTCGAAGGGAACGCGCGGCATCACGGCGTTTATTGTGGATATGAAAGCCCCCGGCGTCTCCTGCGGCAAGCCGGAGAACAAAATGGGGCTGATCGGCTGCGCGACAAGCGACGTCATTTTGGAGGATGTGCGCGTGCCGAAGTCCGACGTGCTGGGCGAAGTTAACCGCGGCTTTGTGAACGCCATGAAGACGCTCGACGGCGGGCGTCTGGGCGTAGCGGCGCAGTCCGTCGGCGTGGCGCAGGGCTGTCTCGACGAGGCCGTGAAGTACGCCAAGGAGCGCAAGCAATTCGGCAAGCCCATCGCGTCGTTTCAGGCGATCTCGTTCATGCTCGCGGACATGGCTACGAAGCTCGCCGCCGCGCGTGAGCTGACGTATAGCGCCGCCGAACGGAAGGACGCAAACAGCGCGGAGGCGGGGAAGTATTGCTCCATGGCGAAATACTACGCCTCGGAGGTTTGTAACGAGATCGCGGGCAAGGCGGTTCAGATCCACGGCGGCTATGGCTTCATGAAGGAATACCGCATCGAGCGGCTCTATCGCGACTGCCGCGTGTTTACCATTTACGAGGGCACGAGCCAGGTGCAGCAGATGGTCATCGCCGGCGCGCTGCTGAAATAGGAGGTTGTCAGAATGAGAATGATCGTATGCGCAAAACAGGTGCCGGATACGAACGAGGTCAAAATCGACCCCGTCAAGGGCACGCTGATTCGGGACGGCGTCCCCTCCATATTGAATCCCGACGATAAAAACGCGCTGGAAGCGGCGCTGACGCTTCGGGACAGGAACCCCGGCTCGACGGTCGCCGTGCTCTCCATGGGCCCGCCGCAGGCCATGTATATGCTGCGCGAATGCCTCGCCATGGGCGCGGACGAAGCGTATCTGTTAAGCGCCCGCGCGTTTGGCGGCGCAGATACCTGCGCGACCAGCACGACGCTCGCCGCGGGCGTGCGCAAGATTGGCGGCTTCGACGTGATCTTTGCCGGGCGGCAGGCCATCGACGGCGACACGGCGCAGGTCGGCCCGCAGCTTGCCGAGCGGCTCGGGCTGCCATCCGTCACCTATGTGCAGCGGGTCGATATGCGGGACGGGAAGGCCGTTGTCGAGCGACAGCTCGAGGATGGTTACGAGGTTGTCGAGGCGCGGCTTCCCTGCCTGCTCACCTGCGTCAAGGAGCTGAATACGCCGCGCTATATGACCGTTCGCGGCGTCGTCGAGGCGTATGAGAAGGAAATCACCGTTTGGAGCGAGAAGGATGTCGCGCTCGACCCCGCCGACTGCGGGCTTGCCGCCTCGCCCACGCAGGTATTCCGCTCGTTTACGCCGCCGCAAAAGGGCAAGGGCGAAATGCTCGAAGGAAGCGCGTCGGAAATGGCTCAAACGCTCGTATGCAAGCTCAACGAAAAGCATCTGTTGTAGGAGGAAGACGGATATGGCCGTAATCATACGGAAGGAACTGTGCAAGGGCTGTACGAAGTGCGTGAAGGACTGCCCTTTTTCCGCCATCACGATGGAGAACAGGAAAGCCGTGATCGGTCTCGGCTGCACAAGCTGCGGCGCGTGCGTCGAAAGCTGCAAATTCGGCGCGATCCAAAAGGCAGAGACGGAGAAGGAAAAGGAAACGGTCGAGCTCTCCGCCTACCATGGCGTTTGGGTGTTTGCCGAACAGCGCGGCGGAACGCTCATGGACGTCGCGCTCGAGCTGCTCGGCGAGGGCCGCCGCTTGGCTTCTGAGATCGGCACGACGCTTGCCGCCGTGCTGCTGGGCGAGCATATCGGCTCTTTGACCGACGAGCTCATCGCCCGCGGCGCAGACAAGGTCTATGTGGCCGACGATCCCGCGCTCGCCTCGTATACGACGGACGCGTACGGCAAGGTCATTTTTGAGGCGATAAAAACCTACAAGCCTGAGATCGTGCTGCTGGGCGCAACGCATATCGGCCGCGATTTGGGCCCCTGTCTCGCCGTCAAATGCGGAACAGGGCTGACCGCAGATTGCACGAGACTCGAAATTGATCCCGCAGATAAAAAGCTCATGCAGACGCGCCCTGCGTTCGGCGGCAACCTCATGGCGACCATCCTTTGCCCGAACCACCGTCCGCAAATGTCCACCGTGCGCCCGGGCGTCATGCAAAAGCGCGCGTTTGACGATTCGCGCAGGGGCGAGGTCGTCCCGCTGCCGGTTGCGTTCTCCGACGACGAGCTGCGCACCAAGGTGCTCGAGGTTGTGCGCTCCGCAAAGGAGGTCGTGCGTTTAACCGACGCGGACGTGATCGTTTCGGGCGGGCGCGGTCTCGGCAATGCGGAAGGCTTCGCGCTGATTCGGAGGCTGGCCGACAGGCTCGGCGGCGTGGTCGGCGCTTCGCGTGCCGCCGTGGACGCGGGCTGGATCGACCATGCGCATCAGGTGGGGCAGACCGGAACGACCGTCAAGCCCCGGCTGTATTTCGCGTGCGGCATTTCGGGCGCGATTCAGCACCTTGCGGGTATGCAGGGGAGCGACGTCATCATCGCCATCAACAAAAACCCGCTCGCGCCCATATTTGAGGTTGCGGATTACGGTATCGCAGGCGACCTGTACAAAGTCATTCCCGCGCTCATCGACGCGCTGGACGCGGCGGAATGAACGCGCCGGTTCACCGCACGATCGGCGCGCTCTTGTCGGAAAGCGCCGCGCGATATCCCAATCATGCCGCGATCGAGTACGACGGCGCCGTCACCACCTATGCGGCGCTGCTTGCCCGCGCAAAAGCGATTGCCAAGGGTCTGCTTGCCATCGGTATGCACAAGGGCTCGCACATTGCAATCTGGTCTGCGGATCGCCCCAATACGCTCGCTTGCTTCTATGCCGCGACGCTGATCGGCGCGGTGGCCGTGCTGCCGAATACGAGCCTGCGGCAAAACGAGATGTGCAAGCTGCTGCTTGATTCGGACGCGGATCTGCTGCTCTATGGCGACGGCTACAAGGACGTGCGCTTTCCCGACGTCGTGCGGGCGCTGCCGCCGTTGCCGCGCATCGAAAACCATATCTATATCGGCGAAGCGGGTCTGCCGCAAACGGACGATCTCGACGCGCTGATTCTGCGCGGACAGTATACGTCAAACAACGCGCTTTCCCTTGCCATGGCTTGCGTAACCCCGTCGGACAGCGCCGCCATGCTCTTTACCTCGGGAACGGTCGGCGCGAGCAAGGGCGTGCTCACAAGCCACTTTTCCCGCGTCAACAGCGCCGTCTTACAGGCGCGGGACATCGCCGCCACCTGCGCGGATCGGTTTCTCGCGGCGATTCCGATGTTCCATTGCTTCTCGCTTTCGGTCAACATTCTCGGCGCGATGAGCGTTGGCGGATGCGTCTTTTTCCCGGAAAACCGGCGCACAAAAAGCGTTCTGTCCGCCATACGGGACGGTCGCTGCACCGTGTTCTGCGCGGTTCCGACGCTGCTTTCGGCGTTGCTTGCGCGCCCCGATCTTGCCGAATATGACCTGTCGAGCCTGCGCGTCGGTCTTGTCGGCGGCGCGGCGCCAAGCCCCGAGCAGATGCTCGATTTTCGCGAGCGCCTGGGTTATGAGCTTTTGCCGTCGCTGGGGCTGACCGAGGCCACGGCGGGCATCACGGTGGCAAGCCCCTCCGACCCGCTTGCCGTCAAGCTCGAAACGGTCGGGCATTTTATGGACTTTATCGAGGGGCGCATACTTGACCCCGCAACCGGCGCGGAATGTCCCGTCGGCACGGTCGGGGAGATTTGCGTGCGCGGCTACTGCGTGATGCAGGGCTATTACAACCTGCCGAGGGAGACGCGGGAAGCGATCGACGAAGCGGGCTTTTTGCATACCGGCGACATGGGCTTTTTGGATGCGTCCGACAACGTGCATTTTGTCGGGCGGCGGAAGGAGATCATCGTTCGCGGCGGCGAAAACATCTTCCCCGGCGAAATTGAGGATTGTATCAAGGCGGATTGCCGCGTGCGGGACGTGCGCGTTATCGGCGTGCCGGATGCGCATTACGGCGAAGTCGTCTGCGCGTGCGTGGTGCCTGCGTCGGGGGCGACGCTCCCGCCCGACGATGTGCGGTCGCTTGTAAAAGAGGCGCTCGCTTACTATAAAGCGCCTCGATATGTGCTGACCTTTGACGAGCTGCCAAGAGGCGACAGCGGAAAGGTGCAGATGCAGGCGCTGCGCGTTCTGGCGCAAGAAAAACTGCGGGAGGGGAACCCATCATGAAGCTTGACCGTCGATTTTTGTATCGCATTCTGCTGTACGCGCTGGGACTGCTGTTCCTCGCGTTCTCCGTCGCGTTTGCGATCAACTCCGATCTCGGCATTTCGCCCGTGAACTCGTTTCCATACGTCATATCGCTCGCGTCGGGCGCAAAGCTTGGCACTTGCGTCATCTGCGTGTTTGCGTGCTATATTCTCTTGCAGTTTGCGCTGCTCGGGAGGCGGTTTCGATGGTATCAGATTTTCCAGCTTGCGTTTTCCACGCTGTTCGGCTATTTTGCGGACTTTGCCAAGTGGGTGCTTGGCGATTTTCGGCTGCCGACGTACGCGGGGCAGCTTGGGATGCTTGTCATCAGCATCGCGCTTATCTCGATCGGCATTTCGCTGTATGTGGACACGAAGCTCATTCCCATGCCGTCGGAAGGGCTGACCCTGGCGTTTTCGGATTTCTTCCATATTAAATTTCACAACATGAAAATCATACAGGACTGCGTCACCGTGGCGCTTGCCGTGCTGCTGTCGTTTTTGTTTCTGCATAAGCTCGCGGGCGTGCGCGAGGGTACGGTTATCTCCGCGCTGCTCGTCGGGAAGGGCGTCGCGCTCATGCAAAGGTGGATCCGACCGATGGTGGAGCGAATCTGCTTTGCGGCGCCGACAGCGGACCAAGCGCGCGTGTCGCAGATATGATTTTACACGGAACCGAAAGGAGCGCTATCCATGTGTTTTGCAAGCTGGCCGTCTGCGCCGGGGATCACGGCGATTCTCTGCCCGGGTGTGCTGCCCGGCCCCGGAACGCTCGGCGGCTACGGGCGGACGCTGTGCTACCTTGTGGAGGGGCGGGAACGCGCGCTGCTCGTCGACACCGGGTTCGGAAACGCCGATCTGAAAGGATATGTCGCCACGCTGACGCGGCTTCCCCTGTTGGTTGCCAATACGCATGTACACCCCGACCACGCCGGCGGGAACGCGCAGTTTCCTACGGTGCTTGTCGGCGCGCATGAGGTATCCGGGGAGGCGCCCGTGTTCTTTTCGGACGAGGCGCTGCCCAACCCGCGCTGCGCCGCGGTAAAAAGCGCGGCGGGTTATCGCTTTGCCGAGATTTCGGACGGCGCGCGCATCGAGCTTGGCGGGCGAACGCTCGAGGTCGTCGAGATTCCGGGACACACGGCGGGCTCCATCGCGCTTTTGGATCATCAAACGCGCATGCTGCTTGCAGGCGACGCGCTGCTCAAACGCGTGCTGCTGTTTGGCGACGTGCCGCTCGGCGGCTACCGCGCCGCACTTATGCGCGCGGACGCTATGGACATTGTCGACATACTCGGCGCGCATTGGCCAAAGCCGCTGGGCCGCGCGCATATCGGACGTATGCTGCATTTGTTGGATGTGTTTGACCCAACGCGGGTTGAGCGCGCGCCATGGCAGCGTTTCGGCACGATGTGCGTGTTTCGGCTGGGCGAGCGTTTTGAGGACGCGGAATTCTGCGCCATCGGATACCCAGAGAATCGGTTGAGGGATCTGCTGGCATAAGCTGTGTTCATATCAATCAAAGCGCCCGACGGTTTTCCGTCGGGCGCTTTTCGCATTCACACACGACGGTGAATGCAACTGCTCCGACCCGGTCGCGTCGGAGCATCCGCACGCGACCATGGCTGTGGGTCGGAAGCGCGCAGCTTAATTGAAGAACAGTCTTTGGAGCACATAGCTCTGATTATCCACCACAAAGCCGTCCAGATTGGCTACGCCCGCGTCGATTTGCAGGTTCTCGTTGATCGGGATAATGATGACGTTGTCCACAACGTAATCGTTGAGCTCCTTGGCGATGTTGTTGGCTTCCGTCGGATCGGTGCAGGCCCACAGACGGTCGCAGATGGCCTGCATCTCGTCGGTGTGCGGCGTAAGGAACGGACACTGCGCCCTGTCGAAGCGCGCGGCCTGCAACAGGACGGTTCCCTCCGCGTTGCCGAAGAACACGATGTCCCAGGGGTTGTTGCTGTCGAGCACAAAGCCGATCAAGGGCCCCAAGCTATTCTGCGTAATGTTTAGGGTGATGCCGATCGCCTTCAACTGATTGGCGAGGATCTCCACGGCGGATACCATGAATGCGTTATCGGCGTTCAGATAGAACTCGAGCGTCAGCGGCGTGTCGGCATAGGCCGTTTGCGCCATATACTCCTTGGCCTTGGCGAGATCCTGTTTGCGCCACGCTTCGCCGGAGGGGTTGAGCACGTTCGCGCCGATGGATGCGCGGCTGGCAAAGCAGGAGGGCACATCGCCCGCGCCGAGAGCCGCGCCCTTGATGATGGCCTCATAGTCGATGGCGTAGGAGATGGCGCGCCGCAAATTGACGTCCGCAAGCGGCTTATCGGCTGCGACGGCGTTGAAGTAGAGGTTGTTGATCAAAAGGCCCGGTCGTTCCAGCACCTGCAAATTCGGGTTGGATTTGAGCGATTCCACGGACGAGAACGGAATGTCATAGGCAAAGTCCACGCCGCCGGTTTCCAGCTCGATGACGCGCTGAGAGGCCTCCGCAACCTTGCGGTAGACGATGGTCTTAATGGGAGCGGGGCCGCCCCAGTAATCGTCAAAGCGCTCGACGGTAACGGTGTCGCCGATGATCCAGTCCTTGAACTTGTACGGGCCTGTGCCGACGGGATTCGTGCCCATGGCGTCCGGATCGGCTTCGCAGGTCTCTTTGTCTACGATGGAGAGATAGCTCGACGCGCCGAGCTTGGAAAGGATGATGCTGTCCGGCTGCAAGAGCGCCAGCTCATAGGTATAGTCGTCGATCACCTTGCAGTTGGGCAGGTCGATGGCGGAGTACACGGCGACCGTCGGGCTGTTGATGGCCGAGGTCAGCGAGAAATGCACGTCGTCGGCGGTGAACGGATTCCCGTTGTGGAACTTGACGCCCTCGCGCAGCTTGAAACGAACGTGCGTGTCATCCGTCCATTCCCACTCGGTCGCGAGCATGGGCTCCAGCTCTCCCTCCGGGTTTAGGAACATGAGCGTATCATAGATGGTGCTTGTGATGCGCGCGCGATCCATCGCCGTTTCCTGGAAGGGAGCCAGCGTGCCGGGGTCGCCTTTGTTCGCCACAACGAGCGTGTCCTTCGTGCTCTTTGGCGCTTCCTGCGCCGCGGGCGCGGCTTCTCCGCTCGCCGCGGGCGCCGCCTCCGCTGCGGGCGTTGCCGTGGGCGCTGCGGTGCACGCCAGCATGGAGCATACCATTGCCAGCGCCAGCAGTACGACGATGAGTTTCCGTAGTGTCTGTTTCATTTCTGTTCCTCCTCTTTTTTGATTGGGTCGGTCGGGTTTTGTCGGTGTATGCGACTGCACATAACATAATGTCCGGCAGTTACCTCTTCAAATGTTTGCGGCGCGCCGCACGCCTCGGTTGCGTATCGGCAACGGGGCGCAAAGCGGCAGCCGGGCTTCGGCTCGATGGGGGAAGCCAGTTCGCCGCGAAGTAAAATCCGTTCCCGCGTATCGTTGAGGTCGGGGCTGAGGATGGCCGAAAGCAGCGCTTGCGTATAGGGATGCAGAGGGTTTTCAAACAGCTCGTCCGAGCCGCACTTTTCCACGATTTGACCAAGGTACATCACGCAGATCTCGTTGCTGATGTATTTGACGACCGAAAGATTATGCGTAACGAACATATACGTTAGCCCGCATTCCTGCTGCAAATCCAGCATAAGGTTCAAGATCTGCGCCTGAATGGAAACGTCCAGCGCGGACACGGGCTCGTCGCAGACGATGAATTTCGGGTCGAGCGCCAGCGCGCGCGCAATGCCGATGCGCTGCCGCCTGCCGCCGTCGAGCTCGTGCGGATAGGCGTTGATGAGCTGCTGCGAAAGGCCCACAAGATCCATCAGCCGCTTGACCTCCGCGGAAAGCGCGGCGCCATGCAGGCGCTTGACCAGCATCAGCGGCTCGCTGATGGTATCCGAGATCGTCATGCGCGGATTCAGCGAGGAAAACGGATCTTGGAATATGATCTGCATCTCGGCGCGGAGCTGCTTGACCTCCGCCTTCGATACATGCGTAACGTCCCTTCCCTGATAAAGGATCTGCCCGTCCGTGCCGGGCAAAAGATGCAGGATCACGCGGCCGAGCGTAGACTTGCCGCAGCCCGATTCGCCGACGACGCCGAGCGTTTCGCCCTTCTGAATGGAAAAGCTCACGTCGTCAACCGCGTGCAGCATACCGCCGTTGGTTTCAAAATACTTTTTCAGATTGCGGACTTCCAGAAACGAATCGCTCATTCTGCGGACGCCTCCTTACTGCCGGTGTGGATGCAACGGATGAAATGCCCGGGCTCAACTTCGCGGGTGGGAATGCCGCCCGCCGCGCACGCCGGGGTTGCGACCGGGCAGCGCGGATGGAACGGACAGCCCGTCGGCAGGTTGGTTGGGTCGGGCATCAGCCCCGGGATGGGTTTGAGCCGCTGCGCCTTTGCCGTGAGGCTTGGCAGCGAGCCGAACAGACCCTGCGTATACGGATGCGAGGGCATGGAGAACACCTGCGCCTTCGTGCCGTATTCCACAATCTGCCCGGCGTATACAACGGCGGTGTTGTCGCAGGTTTTGGCAATGACGCCGAGGTCGTGCGTAATCATAATCATTGAGGTGTTGAATTTGACCTTCAATGCCTGCATGAGTTCCAGCACCTGCGCTTGTATGGTTACGTCGAGCGCGGTGGTCGGTTCGTCCGCAAGCAGCAGCATGGGGTCGCACGCAAGCGCGATGGCGATAACGACGCGCTGCTTCATGCCGCCCGAAAACTGATGCGGATAGTCGAAGAATCGGTCGCGCGCGATGCCGACGGTTTCAAGCATCTGCATGGCTTTTTCGACCGCCTCGCCCTTCGAGCATTTCTCGTGCAATACGATGCTCTCCTTAATCTGATCGCCGATCGTGTTGACGGGGTTGAGCGCGCTCATCGGGTCTTGAAAGATCATCGAGATCTTCTTGCCGCGGAGCTTGCGCATTTCCTTTTCCGAAAGGTCGAACAGATTCTCGCCCGCAAAGCGAATCTCGCCCGCGGTAATACGCGCCGGCGGCGTCGGCAAAATCCTGAGAATCGCCTTGGCGACGGTGGTTTTGCCCGCGCCTGTCTCGCCGACGAGCCCGAGCGTTTCCCCCCTGTTGAGGGAAAACGATATGCCGTTGACCGCTTTGACGACGCCGTCGAAGGTTTCATATTGCACGGTGAGGTCGCGTACCGTGAGCAGGGCTTCATTTGTGCTTGGTTGCATGTCGTTTCCTCCTTTCAGCGGGAAAGTCTTGGGTCGAGCGCGTCGCGGATGCCGTCGCCGATCAGGTTAAAGGAGACGACCGCGAGTATGATGGCAATGCCCGGCAGCGTGACGAGGTACCAGTAATCGCGGATATAGCCGCGCGCCCCCGAGATCATCGCGCCCCACTCCGGCAGCGGCGGCTGCGCGCCCAGGCCGATAAAGCTGAGCGACGAGGCCACAAGAATCGCGTTGGCGATGGAGAGCGACGTCTGCACAAGGATGGGCGAGAGGATGTTCGGCAGGATGTGCTTGACGATGATGCGCGCGTCCGTAGCGGTCACCGCGCGCGCCGCCTCGATATACTCGTTTTCCCGAACCGACAGGATGGAGGCGCGAATCAGCCTAGCAAACCCCGGTATGCCCGATATGCCGATGGCCATCATGGCGTTGGTCAGCCCCGGCCCGAGTATGGCCGCAATGGCGATGGCCAACAGCATCGGCGGGATGGCTTGAAACACGTCCATAACGCGCATGAAGATGTTATCAATTCGACCGCCGTAGTAGCCGGCGACCGCGCCGATGATCACCCCGCCCACGGCGGAAACGGCGACGGAGAGAAGCCCCAGCCGCAGCGATATCTGCGCGCCGTACATCACGCGCACGAGCACGTCGCGCCCTAGGTTATCCGTGCCGAACGGATGCGCCAAACAAGGGAAAATGAACGCGTCGTCAAGATTCTGCGCGTCGTAGCCCTCGGGCGCCAGGATGGGCGCAAGCAAGGCGATTACAATCATGACCGCCATGATGACAAGGCCGACCATCGCGCGCTTATTCTGTCGGAACCGACGGACGGTGTTGTTCCAAAGACCGCGCCGCCGCGGTAAAGCCGATTGCGTTTGCTTGTTCATACGCTCGCCCCCTTCATCGGCGCGCGCCGTTTATGCGAGCGATACTGTGCGCGGATGCGCGGATCGACCATGGCGTACGCCAAATCGACCAGAAGCAGGATCACGCTCGTTGATATCGCGATGACGAGCACGCCGCCCAGCACAGCCGGATAGTCCATATTCTTGATGGACGCGATGATATACGTTCCGATGCCCGGCACGGAGAACACCGATTCCACAATGACCGCGCCGCCTATCATGACGCACGCGCCGATGCCCATCTGCGTCAGAATCGACACCATGGAGTTTTTGAGCGCGTGCTTCCAAATAACCTTCTTCTCCGAAACGCCCTTGGCGCGCGCGGTCGTGATATAATCCTGACGAATCACGTCCAGCATACAGCTTCTGGTCATGCGCGCGGCGTTGGCGACGCCCGCAAGCGAGAGCGTGACGGCGGGCAGTATCCAGTATTTCGGCCCATAAAAGCCGGAGGCAGGCAGAAGGTTTAGCTTTAAGGAAAACAGCAGCGAGAGCATGATGCCCGACCAGAACGCCGGCATGGAGATGCCGATAAGCGCGATAATCATGATCACGTTATCCTTCCAGGAATACTGCCGTATGGCGGAATAGATGCCGATCGGCACCCCTACGGCCTGCCCCAGCGCCAGCGCGAGCGTTGCAAGCAGTATCGTTTTCGGCAGCCGCGAGGCCAGCTCTGCGCCGATCGATCGACCCGTATAGAAGGATTTGCCAAAATCGAAGCGAAGGAAGGTATCGTAGCAATACTTGGCGTAGCGCACGATAAACGGGTCGTTTAGACCCCGTTCCTCCCGCCATTCTTCGCGCTGCTCCTCCGTGGCGCTCACGCCGAGCGCAAGATCCGCCGGATCGATCGGCGTCAACGATACCAGTATGAATACGAGTAACGTTACGCCGAGCAGCACCGGGATCATCCATAGGATACGCTTGCATATATAGCGCAGCATCAGAAAATCACCCACCCCTTTTGTAAACTCGCGCCGCCGGTCGCACGGCGCAAATCAGACCATGCCGAACTCGTTGCGGAAGGAATCCGCCATCCGTGCGATAAACTGCCGCGTCAGCGGATGTTCCACGGCCATGAATCCGTGACCGACGCGCGGCGCGACGATCAGCTCGCAGGGAACGCACTCGGCATACAGCCTTTGCGCGAAACGGATACCGTCGTCGCGAAGCTGGTCGTATTCCGATACGATGATGAGCGCATTCGGAAAGCCCGCAAGCGACGGGCACAGCGCGGGGAACGCATAATAAGAGGGCTGCCGTCCGTCGAGATTGCCGAGATACTGCGCCTCGGGCGTGTATGCGTAGCCTGCGTCCGGCCCCAGCGGATATTCCTGTATCTGGTAGTACGACGGCGTTTTTGCAAGCCCCAGCGAGGGATTGACGAGCGCCGCAAGCGAAATTTTCGGCCCGCCATGGTCGCGCACATACAGCGAAAGCGCGCCGACAAGGTTGCCGCCCGCGCTGGTACCATGCAGACCGAGCCGCGCGCCGTCGCCTCCCAATTCCTCCGCGTGCGCCTGTATCCAAGTAAACGCCGCATGGCAATCCATCAGCGCCGCCGGAAACGGATACCGCGGCGCAAGACGATACTCAACGGAAGCAACGATGCAGGGAACCGCGGCGGCAAGCAGCGCACAGCGAAAATCGTCGCCGTCCGCCGCGCCCGCAACCCATGCGCCGCCGTGAATATCGAGGATGATTGGCGCGTTGTTTGGCAGACGCTCCGGTCGAAGAATCCGAAGCGTAAGCTGCCCGTCCGGCCCGGGAATGCTGCGCGTTTCCACGCGCACGCCCTCGGGCAGCGACGTTTCGCACAGCAGACGCCGCTGGCGTTGCAGCGCATCCATGCGCGCCGCCTCGTCGCCGAACGCCAACGTGCGGTAAATGTTCAAATGCTCCTCGTAGCCCTTGCGCGGATAATACTTCATATGCATTTCGTCCTTTGTTTCGATGTTTTCCGTCGTGCTTTGTCCTGTGTGGCCGCGCCGCCCGTGAACGGCTGCGCATGATATGGAGATGGTCTGAAATTTGCGGCTTTGTTTCCTTGCAACTGCATTGTATCGCGGCGCGTATTTATTTACCAATACCCTGTTTTTATGAATGCATAACCTATGGGCTATAAATAGCTTGGTATTCTGCGAACGATCTGCTAGAATGAAATCATATCCCGATGAATCAGACGGAGGTGCGCCATGGAGCTGTTGCAAATCCGATATTTTTACAAGGTCGCGCAGTTGCAGCATATGACAAACGCCGCGCGCGAGCTGCATATCTCACAGCCCGCGCTGAGCAAAACCATTCGGCAGCTTGAGGAGGAGCTCGGCGTAACGCTGTTTGACAGGGTCGGCAAATCCGTCCGTCTCAACGAGGCGGGGAGCCTTTTTTTGAATTATGCGGAAACGCTTCTGTCGGTTCTGAACGAGGCGCGCACGCGCATGGCCGATTATATCGAAAACAACGCCGTCACGGTTTCGCTTTCCCTGCGCATCGCGCCCGCAGGGATACCCGATGTGCTGGCGCAGTTTCGCAAGCTGCATCCGAACGTGAAATTCGAAGTGGAGCAGCATCAGTTTCTGCTCAACAATTTCAGCGTAGGCAGGAACGATTTGATGCTGTATTCCAGCACGGAGCCGGTGGACGCCGTCAACGACAAAACGATTTTTTGCGACCGCATCCTGCTGATCGTTCCCCAAACGCATCCGATATCCGCGTATGACAGCGTGCCTTTGTCCGTTATCGCGGAGGAAAAGCTCATCGGCTCCACGCCGCAGGACAACATTATGAATACCTGCATCAACATCTTTTGCCGAGAGGCGGGCTTTACGCCAAGGATCGTGACCGTGTGCGACGACGCGGTAACAACGATGAATTTCGTCCGTTCGGAGATCGGCTTGGGCTTGCTGCCGGAAACAACGATCCGCGGCCTTTCGCGCTTCTATCCCGAGTTGAAATTTATCGAGATTTCCGCGCCGCGCTGTATGCGTTACATCAATATGCGCTGGGATAACCGCCGCTATCTTTCGACGGCAGCGGTGCAGTTCCGTGATTTTTTGCAGAATTACTATCAAAGCTTCCAACAGACGACGGATGCAGACCTGCGCTCCGCCGCCGCGACGCTGTCGAATTTCCCCGCGCAAGCCCTCTCTTAGATTTCACAGAACGGTTTTATACCGCCGTCAACGCGGACGCAGCGCCGCTCGGCTTCTCGTGCGCGCAATTTTTCGACGCCTGAAACTTCGCCGCGCTTGAAGCGATCTTTCGCAAAAAAAGAAAAAGCTCGCCGTTTTCGCGACCAAATGTTGGCTGTGTGCGTTTTGTTTCGCACGGGTATGCTAGGCTTTGACGGAAAGAAACGTCGATTGTTACGGAAAGGAGGAGCAAAACATGAGTCAGAACGAAAACGAGCAGGGCGTCAACCAGCAGAACCAGCAGAGCCGACAGAATAACCAAAAGCAGGCGAAGGAGAAGGAGCAGCAGAAGGCGAAGAAGCAGTCCGACGAGTACCAATTCTGAACGGAGGACGCGTTTTATGCCAAAGCGAATGAACCGACGCGTGCGTGAGGTGATCGACGCTTTCGGCGACGTCGGGCGGGAAGGCATTCCGTCGGACGTTTTGGGCAGCTATACGGGCTGCGCCGAGAAGGGCGAAAGACCCATACAGGACGCGGACGATCTCTGACGCGAAAGCGAGCGGCGCGCACGGGGCGGGAAACCTCGTGCGCGTTGCATTTTGGGCGCAATTCCTGTATACTTCCCATGTGGTTTTTGAAGATACCGCGTCAAACGATATGCATGAACGAAGCAGTGGGACGGATACGATGTATGAAGGATCAAATCGCCGCAAATGAGCGGCAAGACGACAGGATCGACGTTGCGATCATCGGCGGCGGGCCCGCGGGATTGACGGCGGGCTTGTACGCTGCGCGCGGCGGCGCAAAAACGGTGCTGCTTGAGGAGCTGTTCGTCGGCGGGCAGATCGCCAAAACGCATCAAATCGACAATATGCCCGGCTTTCCCGACGGGTTGGAGGGCTATTCCGTCGGCGCGCTTTTGCAGGCGCAGGCGGAGAAATTCGGGCTTACCGTGCGCTATGACGGGGTGAGCGAGGTCGCTTTGACCGAAAACGAGAAGCGGATTACGCTTTCTTCGGGGGAAACGGTTCTCGCAAAAACCGTAATTCTCTGTATGGGCGCTTCCCCGCGTAAGCTGGGCTTGCCGCGCGAGGACGCGCTCGTGGGATCGGGCGTGAGCTATTGCGCAACGTGCGACGGCGCGTTCTTTCGCGATAAGGCCGTCGCGGTGGTCGGCGGCGGGGATACGGCGCTTTCCGACGCGCTGTATCTCGCGCGCTTTTGCTCCGCGGTTACGATCGTGCATCGCAGGGACGCGCTGCGCGGCGCGATCACGCTGCAAGAGGCGGCGTTTGCCGAGGAAAAGATTACTTTTTGTTATTCCTGCGTGCCCGTCGCGCTTGTCGGCGAACAAACCGTGGAAGGGCTGATGGTTCGCAACGTGAAAACGGGCGAACAAAGCACGCTTCCCGTTTCCGCGGTGTTTGCCGCCGTCGGCGTCGAGCCGAACAACGCGCTTGTCAAAGACGCGGTTGCCCTCGCTCAAAACGGCGCGGTTTTGACCGACGCGCGTATGAAAACGAGCGTGAACGGCGTATATGCGGCGGGCGATTTACGCGATACGCCGCTGAGGCAAGTGGTTACCGCGTGCGCGGACGGCGCGCTTGCGGCGACGAGCGCATTGGAGTTTCTCGCTGCGCATCAATAGTTTTTTGCGTATTTTTGAATCAGAAAGAAAACGAAGAGGAGATATGGGATGGCAAGACTGTTTGGAACCGACGGCGTTCGCGGGGTGGCAAACCGCGATTTGAACTGTGAGCTGGCGTTTCAGATCGGCGCGGTCGGCGCGTTCGTGCTGACAAACGAGGTTCACTCCCCCCGCATCCTCGTTGGCATGGATACCCGCAAGAGCGGCCCCATGCTCGGCGCGGCGCTTTCCGCGGGCGTTTGCTCGGTTGGCGGCGACGTGCTGGATGTCGGCGTTTTGCCGACGCCCGCAATGGCGTATCTCGTGCGGCTGTACGAGGCGGACGCGGCGGTTATGATTTCGGCGAGCCACAACCCCATGGAGTATAACGGCATCAAGTGGTTCGACCAGAACGGCTTGAAGCTCTCCGACGAGATTGAGGACCGCATCGAGGCGATTATCCGAAACGGCGAATCGATTCCGCATCCCGAGGGACGCGAGGTTGGGCGTATCATCAGCGCGGTGCGCGCGCGGCAGGACTATTGCGACTATCTCGTCGAGCAGTCCGCAGGCCGCTTCGAGGGGCTGCGCATTGTTTTGGACTGTGCAAACGGCGCGACGTCCGCCATCGCGAAGGACGTGTTCGAGCGGCTCGGCGCGGAGGTCATCGCCAAGTCCTGCGCGCCCGACGGCATCAATATCAACGACCATTGCGGCAGCACGCATCCCGAACGCTTGCAGGAGATGGTCGTCAATTACGGCGCGGATCTGGGCTTTGCGTTCGACGGCGACGCGGATCGCCTCATCTCCTGCGACGAATACGGCAATATTGTGGACGGGGATCAGGCGATGGGCATCCTCGCGCTTTCGATGAAGGCGCACGGCACGCTGAAAAAGGATACGCTCGTTTTGACGGTGATGAGCAATCTCGGCTTAAAAAAGGCGATGCAGGCGGCGGGCATCTCCGTTGAGGAGACGAAGGTGGGCGATCGCTATGTGCTCGAATGTATGCTGCAAAACAAATACAGCATCGGCGGCGAACAGTCGGGTCATATCATTCTGCTTGCCAAAAACAGCACGGGCGACGGCATGATGTCCGCCATTTCGCTGCTCAACGTGGTTGCGGAGTCCAAAAAACGGCTTTCCAAGCTCGCGGCGGCGATTCCGAAATATCCGCAGGTGCTCGTCAACGTCACCGTGGAAAACGATAAAAAGCCCGCCGCCATGGAGGATTGCGACCTCGGCAAAAAGAAGGCGGAGATCGAAAAAAAGCTCGGAACGGACGGGCGCGTGCTGCTGCGTGCGTCGGGCACGGAGCCGCTGATTCGCATCATGCTCGAGGGCAAGGACGAAAAGGAAATCTTAGGCTATGCGCTCGAGATGGCGCATATCGTCGTGGACAAATACCAAGGAAAGATCAAGGCGTAAACCGATGCTGAACCGCGCGCAAAAAAAAGAGGCGCTGGATCTGCTCAAAGCGACGTATCCGAACGCGAAGCCCGCGCTCGAATTTCGTTCGCCGTTCGAGCTGCTGGTCGCGACTATACTCTCCGCGCAGTGTACGGACGTAATGGTCAACAAGTGCACGCGCGTGTTGTTTCCTGTTGCGGATACGCCGGCCGCGTTTGCGGCGATGACGGAGGACGAGCTGTTTCCGTATATCAAGAGCTGCGGCTTTTATCGCACGAAGGGACGGCATATTCTGGACACGTCGCGCCTTTTATTATCCGAATATGGCGGCGAGGTTCCCGCGGATATGGAAAAGCTGCGCGCTTTGCCGGGGGTCGGCAGAAAGACGGCGAACGTGGTATTGAGCAACGCGTTCGGCGTGCCCGCCATCGCCGTGGATACGCATGTGTTCCGCGTGTCCAACCGCATCGGGCTTGCGCACGCGGCAAACGTGGAAAAGACGGAGGAACAGCTCATGCGCGCCATTCCGCGCGAGGATTGGAGCGCGGCGCATCATTGGCTCATCTACCACGGCAGGCAGGTCTGCGCGTCGCAGCGGCCAAAATGCGAGATTTGCCCTCTGAGCGGACTTTGCGCGTATTACAATAAGAGTAGGAAAGCGGCGCCTGCCAAGGAAAAGGACGGGAGAAGGACGGCCGCAGAGGGAAAAAACGATGCAGTTTGTTGATAAGGTTCGTATTGTGGCGAAGGCGGGCAACGGCGGAGACGGCGCGGCGGCGTTCCATCGCGAGAAGTTTGTCGCCAAGGGCGGTCCGTCGGGCGGGGACGGCGGCAGAGGCGGCGACCTGACGTTTCTTGCCGACCCGCAGCTTTCCACGCTTTTGGACTTTCGCTTTCAGCGTCACTTTCGTGCGCAGAACGGCGAAAACGGCAAGGCGGAGCTGCAACACGGCAAAAACGGAGATGCTCTCGTGATTTCCGTTCCCGTGGGCACGATCGTGCGGGACGTGGAGACGGGCGCGATTCTTGCGGACATGAGCGACGCGGGCGAAACGCGCGTCGTTTTGCGGGGCGGCAGCGGCGGCAAGGGCAACGCGCGCTTTGCAACGCCGACGCACCAAGCGCCGCAGTTTGCCCAGCCGGGTCGGCGCACGCTCGAGCGCGAATTGGAGCTGGAGCTCAAATCCATTGCGGACGTTGGGCTTGTCGGTCTGCCGTCCGTCGGTAAATCGACGATACTCTCCGTGATGACCGCCGCAAAGCCGAAGATCGCAGCGTATCATTTTACGACGCTTTCGCCGAATCTCGGCGTCGCTTCCTGCCATGACCGCTCGTATGTGCTTGCGGATATCCCGGGGCTTATCGAGGGCGCGGCGGAGGGCGCGGGGCTGGGGCATGACTTTTTGCGGCATATCGAGCGCACGCGTATGCTCGTTCACGTGGTGGATATTGCGGGCAGCGAGATGCGCGACCCCGTGGAGGATTATCAAAAGATCAACGACGAGCTGAGCAAGTTTTCCCCCGCGCTGTCGGCGCTGCCGCAGCTTGTCGCCGCGAATAAAATCGACCTGCCCGACGCGGAGGAGAATCTCTTGCGCTTTCGAGAAGCGTATCCGAACGTTGAGGTGTTTCCCGTGTCGGCGGCGACGCATCGGGGCTTCGACGCGCTGCAAAGCCGCATTGTCGGGGTGCTTCAAACGCTGCCGCCCGTTCAGCGGTACGACGAAACGGAGATCGTCGAGACGTCCGCATACGAAAGCGGCTTTGCGCTCTCGCGCGCGGATGACGGGGCATACGTCGTTTCGGGCGGGGATATCGACCGCCTTTTGGATACGACCGACCCCAACAGCGAGGCGTCCATGCGCCGCTTCCAGCAAACGCTGGTCAAGCTGGGCGTGATCGCCGCGCTGCGCGAGATGGGCGCGGCGGAGGGCGCAACGATTCGCATCGCGGACTGGGAATTCGACTTTGTGGATTGACGCGGCGCATACATATCGCATTACGCGATAAAAACAGGATTGGGAGGAAACGCATATGAAGGACGAACGGCTGAACAAGCTGGCAAAGCTGCTCATCAACGACTCATTGGAGCTGAAAAAGGGCGACCTGTTCCAAATCAACGGCGGATTGCCCGCAAAGCCGCTGATGAAGGCACTGATGACCGAAGCGCACACAATCGGCGCGGTTCCGTTTTTGAAGCTCGACGACGACGAACTTGCCCGCCTGTTTTTCGGCTTTATCGACCCGAACCGTCCCGAAGAGGCGAAGAAAGCGATCGATGCGCAGCTCGAATGGGAAAACAAATATTGGGATCATATGACGGCGCATGTGGACATCGGCGTGGACGAAAACGACGCGGAGCTTTCCGCCGTGGATGCGCGCGCCATGCGCATCTATCGCGAGGCGCGGCGTGAATTGCGCGACCGCATCATCGACGAGCGCCGCTGGGTTTACCTGCATTGGCCAACCTATGCCGACGCGCAGAAGGCGGGCATGTGCTATGACGACTTTTACGAGTTCTTCCTGAACGCGGCGCTGGTCGATTATGCGCAAATGGCGCGGGATATGGAGCCGCTCGTTGCGCTTATGGAAAAGACCGACCGCGTGCGCATCAAGGGGCCGGGAACGGATCTGACCTTCTCGATTCGGGGCATTCCCGTCGTTCCCTGCCACGGGGAAATGAACATTCCCGACGGCGAGGTGTATACCGCGCCCGTAAGAGACAGCGCGAACGGCGTTGTGACCTATAACACCGCCGCCATGCGCTACGGAAAGAAATTCGAGTCTCCGCGGCTTGTGTTCAAAAACGGGCATATCGACGAGGCGACCTGCGCGGGCGACGCCGCGGGCTTCAACGAGATGCTGGACGCGGACGAGGGCGCGCGCTATCTCGGCGAATTTGCGCTCGGCGTGAACAACGCCGTAACCCGCGCCATCGGCAACACGCTTTATGACGAGAAGATCGGCGGCTCGTTCCATCTGACCCCCGGCTGCGCCTATGCCGACGCGTTCAACGGCAACAAGTCCCAGCTGCATTTGGACATCGTTTGCATCCAAAAAAAGGCGTACGGCGGCGGCGAGATCTGGTTTGACGACGTGCTCGTGCGCAAGGACGGATTGTTCCTGCCCGAATCGCTGAAAGGTCTGAATCCGAGATGAAGCAATCCGCAAAAGCGTGGCTGATCGACATTCTTGCGATCGTGGTCGGCAGCGCGTTCGTCGCGGCGGGGCTTGTGATATTCACCGTGCCGAACGATATCGCGCCGGGCGGCGTATCGGGGCTTGCGACCGCGCTCGCACACATTCTGCCGCTTTCCGTGGGCGCTTGGTCGCTTTTGCTCAACGCGCCGCTGATCCTGATCGCATGGATCAAGCTGGGCTTTCGTCCGCTTGCCAAAACGATCCTTGCGACGCTTCTTCTCTCCGCGTTCATCGATCTGTTTACGCCGTGTCTGCCACACTATTCCAACAACGTTTTGCTCGCGGCGGTGCTGGGCGGCGTGTTCTGCGGCGTGGGCATGGGCGTTATCTTCGTGCGCGGCGCGACCACGGGCGGAACGGATCTCATCAGCCTTTTGCTGAACCGCGCGTTTCCGAACGTATCCGTCGGGTCGCTTTTGCTTGTCGTCGACGCGATGGTGGTCGTGTTTGCGGTGGTGGTGTTCCGCGAGATTGAGGTCGCGCTGTATTCGATCGTGACCATTTACGTTACGACCCGCGCGATTGACGCGATCATGCAGGGCATCGACCACACCAAGGTGATATTCGTGGTCAGCGAGAAGGGGGACGAGATGAAGCTGCGTCTCGTGAGCGAGCTCGAATGCGGCGTGACCCTTCTGGACGCGCGCGGCGGCTACACGAACCGCCCGAAGAACGTGGTTTTGCTCGTGACGCATCGCAACACGTTCGCGCAGACGCTCAAAACGCTCAAAGCGATCGACGACAAGGCGTTCATTTTCGTAACGAACGCGACGGAGGTACACGGCGAGGGCTTCAAGCCCATGCGGTAACGCTTTGGCATAACGTTTGGAATAACGGAAAAAGTCGGAAATGCCAACTTGACGGAGGGCGTTTCCCCGCGCCAAAACACAGCGCGATTTGCGAAAGGGAAGCTTACCCGACCGCTTCGGCGATGCGCCTGATTACGTCATCATCGACGGCCTCGTCGAACTTGCGCGCAAAAAGCAGACCCGAACCCATCAACATTTCAAAATCCGCGCTTGTCAGCGTGCGGGGCGACCTGCCCCCTGCCGACCAGTCCACATAGCGCATCGTTGCGGCGCATTCGTCGCCATAGCCCGAAAAGTGGCGCGATTGCATGAACGGCGAATCAAACAGTATGGTTTGCAGCCAGATCTCGTCGGCGCACATCGAGCCGCGCCAATATTTGCGATACTGCGGCTCCATACATACGACGTATTCCGCCAAGGCGTGCGTGATCGAGAACCAAACCGCGCCTGCCTGAAATATCACGGGGGCATGGCGGATGCGGTCGACGCCAAGCGCTTTTTGCAGCGGATAAAGCGTATGTTCCGCATTCCGCAGAAGGAATCGCGCCGTTTTGCGGATCGGCATATGAAAATGAAACTGGGACAGCCGCGCGCGTATCATTGCCGCATCGGGCGTTTCGGCGTTGAACGAGACGAACTCCTCGCCCGCGTGGGACGCGAAATAGGCGCGGATTTCGCTTTGCGGTTTGAGCGGCAGATCGGCGCCCGACAGAAAATGATAGTATGCGTGTTCGCTTTGCACGGCGGCAGACAGAAGCGAGCAGACCGCGTCGATAAAGCGCGGCGAGCCCCAAAGCGCGTTTTGCCGCGGTACAAACGTGAGCGAAGCGCGTTTGACGCAGGCGGAAAGCGTCTCCGCGGAAAACCACTTTGCTTTTTTATCCACATGCAGGAAAACGTCGTTTTGCGGATCGTCAAGCAGCCTTAAAAGCGTCATAAGCTGCGCGGGCTTATCGTGCGCGGCGATCAAATAGGCGTGGCGAAGCATAGCGGGCTGCATCGAATCCCCCTTTTCCGTAAAATGAAATGCGTCAGTCGTTCGGGCGGCCGACATAGGCGGCGACGCGCTCGATGATCTCGGCGTCCACGCGCTCGGAAAACTTGCGCGCGAACAGCATATCCGAGGAAACGAGCGTATCGAAATCCGCGCTTCGGAAGATATAGGGCGAGGAGCCGCCGCCGCGCTCCCAATCGACGAGGCGCATGACGGAGCGGTTCTCGTTCGGCGTTTTGACAAACAGGCTGTCCCGAAACGGCGAATTGACGCAGATCGTCTGCAAAAAAACCTCGTCCACGCACTTCGTCAGGCGAAAATACCGTTCGTATGCGGGGAGCGCGTTCAGCGCATATACGGCAAACGCGTGCGTGATCGAAAACCAGTTTCCGCCCTTTTGAAACGTGAGCGCGCAGCCTTTCAGTCGGTTTACGCCCAGCATGCGCTGAATCTTTTGCGTATAGCGCTCGCATGCCGCGACGCGGTTTCTGTTATGGCAGCGCTGCCGCAAAACGTGATAGGTGCGCAGGCGATCGTCCAGCGTAAGCGGCTCGATCATGTCGGCGGAGAAGGACAGGAATTCCTTTCCGCTGTGCGCGCGAAAGAACGCGCGGATCGTCTCCTGCTTTTGAAGCGGCAGATCGGCGCCCGAGAGCAGATGATAATAGGCGTGCTCGGTCTTTACCGCCTCGGAAAGCAGGCTGATTTCGCAGCGCATCTGGGAAGTTGCGCCCCAAACGACGTCCATGCGCGGCACAAAGCGGAGCGTCGCGCACCGAACGGTTTGCCGCAGCGCGTTTTCGTCAAAGCCCGCCGCCTTTTTATCGATATGGACGAATAAGTCGTTTTGCGCGTCGTCGAGCAGCGCCAGCAGCGTTTGAAGCTGATGCGGCTGCTCGTGCGCCATGACGAGGTAGGCGTGTCGTTCGGAAAACTGCGTCATGCCCTCAGCTTCTTCCAAAACAGCGCCCAAAGCTCAAAAACCTGACCTTTGAGCGTTTCATAAACGGTTAAGGCGCGTTCGGGCAGCATATTGCGCGCGCCCGATACGATTGCGTAGGCGATCGTGTTGGACGGGTCGTGCGCGTAGGCGGTGCAGTCCAGTATCACGAGCGCGGCGATTACGAGAAACGCGATGAGCAGCAGCGAGCCGAGAAAGCGGAACAAGCTCGAAAGGCAGCCGCGTTTTGCGCGCGGACGTGGTTTTTGTTCGAACTCGGCGCCGCAATTCGGGCAAAATGCGCCGTCAAACTCCGTTTTGCATTGCTTGCAGACGTGCATACCCGTTCAGCCCTCCTTTGCCGCGCGTTTCAGAATCTCCAAAGCGTTCTTCTTGGTTATGACGTGGCAGGCGGGGTTTTGGAACTCGTTCTCCGGGCAATAGCCGAGGCAGACGCAGCTCGGGCCCGCGTCTCGAAACAGGTCGGGCGACGCTTCCTTGCAAAGGCGAAGCATCTTCGTTGCAAGGTCGCGGATCTCATATTGCGCGTTCATGCAGCAGCGGATCTTGAACCAGTCGATCAGCGCGTGCGCGTTCATGCCGATGAGCGCCTTGAATTCGGTCGCCTGCGGCTTCATATAGCGCAGCTCCTCCTCCTTCAAGCCCGCCTCCACGCCCGCGTCGTACCACTCTTCCAGCATGGAGAGCAGCTCGGACGTTGAAAGCGAAACGCGCGTGCCGTCGGGCAGGGTGCATATCGCGCTATGGTCTTTGACGCCGTCGGGGATGACCACGTCGTAGCCGCGCTTGCCCTTTTTATCTACGCGCCCGCTCTTGATAAGGTAGCTCGCGATGCGCTTGCGCACAAGCTGCACCTCCGTTACGCGGGAATACCCCTCCACGCCAAAAACGAAATAGTCGAACTCCGTCGCGGCAAGATGACCCTTTTCCACGATGCTCCGTACCAGCTCGGCGTTGTAGGGCGAAGAGATGATCTCCGAAAGCCCGCGTCCGCTGCGCGTAAAGCGCGCCGCCACGTCCGTATAGACCCGTCCGCCGCCCGCGATCAAAACGACCGTCCCGTCTCCGACCCGCATTTGGTTCATAGCGTTACCTCCCCCAGATTGTTGATGACGCGTACAATGCCTGCGTTTTTGATCATGCGCGCGCACATGATGCAGGGCCGCGGATCCTCCATCGGGTGATCCAGCCCCTGAAAGCCCGAAAGATACAGCGTGCCGCCGAGCATTTCCGAGCGGCTCGCGCTGATGATGGCGTTGCATTCGGCGTGAACCGCGACGCATTTTTCATATTGCTCGCCGTGCGGGATGTTGTTCCGCTCGCGCCAGCAGGAGCCCGCGTCGCAGCAGTTTTCGTCTCCGCGCGGCGCGCCGTTGTAGCCGGTTGCGACGATTTCGTCGTTTTTGACGATGACAGCGCCATACTGCCTGCGCAGGCAGGTGGAGCGCTTGGCGACCTCGGCGGCAATGGAAAGGTAATATGCGTGTTTCGATATGCGTTCCATATAGCGATGCCCGCCCCCTTTTCGTATATTCTCGCATACCTCGCGCCAAAACGCAACGCTTGGCGCAAAAAGCGCATGAAAGCGGCCTCTCTCGCGCATACTGCGCGTATGCTGACGTTGTTTTTGCGCGCCGTATTCATGTATCTGTTCGTGTTCGCGATCCTGCGCCTCACGGGAAAGCGGCAGGTTTCGGATTTGCAGCCGTTTGATCTGCTTATCACGCTGCTCATCGCCGATCTTGCGGGCTGCGCCATTGCGAATACGGACACGCCGCTGGTTTACAGCATCGTTCCGATTTTGGGCATGTATCTCGTGCAGCAGGCGATCACCCGAATCTGCCTGAAAAACGCGCCCGTGCGGCGCTTGGTTTGCGGCAGCCCCGTCATACTCGTGCGCGACGGCAGGCTGTGCGAAACAGCCATGCGCAAAACGAGCTATACGATTACCGATCTGCTCGACCGCCTGCGCGCGAAGGACGTGTTCGATCTGAACGCCGTCGCCTATGCGATATTGGAAACGAACGGGTCGCTCAGCGTGTTGCAGCACGCCGAGGAGCAGCCGCCCTCTCGCGCGGAGCTGCATCTGCCCGCCGAAAAATCGCAGCTTGGCTATATGCTCGTGCTGGATGGGCGCTATTGCTTCGACGCGATGGAAACGCTCGGGCTCTCGCTCGACGCGCTGCAAAAGGAATTGATCGACCGCGGCGTCAAACGCGCCGAGGACGTTTTTTTCCTCTATCGCGCGCCGTCGGGCAAATACACCATGCAGCTGAAAGAGCGCTGCGAGCGGGCGAAAGGGAGCAAAGCATGAGCCGCGTAAAATGCGAAAGGTATGCGGTTGTAAAGTGGACGTCGACGATTGTCGTCTGCGGCTTTCTTCTGTTTCTGTTCATCGTGCCGAGGTTGTATGTTTCGCGCCTGTGCGGGCGGCTCTCCGCGCTTTCCGCGCAGGCGGCGGCATGCGCTTTGTCGGAACAGGACGCGGGGGAGAGCCTCGTCGAGATGGAGCGGACGTTTGAAGTATGCGCGCCGAAGCTGCGGCTGTTTATCGACCATGCGTCCGTGGATGCGGTCGGCGCGTGCCTTGCCGCGTGTCAGCCGCTGACCGAAAGGGAGGCGCTGCTTGCCGCGCTGAACGAGCTGGACGTCGCCCTGCTGCATCTTTCGGGCATCGAGGGGTTCGCGCTTGCCAACCTGCTTTGAACGGAATAAAAAACGACCCGCCGAATAGGGGCGGGTCGCCAGGCGAAGCTGCGCTTTATGCCGTCGGTTCGATTGAAAGCGGCTCGCTTTCTCCGAGCGGCTTGATATACGTTCGATAGACGTTCACCATGAAGATCAGACTCAGCGCGAACGAGACCGCCTCGGAGATCGGGAACGACCACCATACGGCGGTCATGTCCCGCGTGAGGCGCGCAATCAGCCATGCCACGGGCACGAGCACGAACAGCTGGCGCGTAAAGGAGATAATCATACAGTACGCGCCCTTGCCGACCGCCTGAAACACCGTAGAGTTCGTGATGCAGATCGCCGCGATAGGCAGATGCAGCGGGATGATGGTCAGCGCCGCGCCGCCGATGAGCTGCATATCGGGCGAGGCGTTGAACAGGGCGAGGATCTCATGCGAAAACGTAATGAACAGCGCGGACATAACGGACATGATGATTACGCCCGAGACGAGCGCGAGCCGATAGGTGCGCATGAGGCGGGGCTTGTTTCGCGCGCCGAAGTTGTAAGCCATAATGCTCATGGCGGCGTTGGTCATGCCGAACAGCGGCATCAGCGCGACGGACTGAACCTTGAAGTAAACGCCGAACACGGCGACCGCAGTTTCGGAAAACCCGATCAAAATGGCGTTCATGGCGAGCGTCATAACGGTTCCGATCGCCTGCAATACGATGGACGGAATGCCGACGGCGTAGATGTCGCGGATGGTTTTTGAATGGGGACGGCAGGCGGAAAGGCGGATGCGAATCGCGCTCGATTTGCCGAGTATGAGCAGGAACGAGAACAGCATACCGACGATCTGCCCGACCACGGTTGCGACCGCCGCGCCCGCGATGCCCATTTCGGGGAAGCCGTACAAACCGAATATCAGGATGGGGTCGAGAACGATGTTGATCACCGCGCCGACAAGCTGCATGAGCATAGCGGCGACGTTTTTCCCCTGCGACTGCATGATGCGCTCGCAAAACACCTGCATGAACAAGCCGAAGCAGAACGTGCATACGATCGAAAGATAGGTTCCGCCCATTTCGGCGGTTTCCGCAACGTCCGTATACGCGTTGACGAACGGCTTCGCGCCGAATATGCCGAACAAAACGAACGCGAGCGACGCGAGCGCCATGAGCAGCATACCGTTGCCCGCGGCGCGGTTCGCCTCGTCAATCCGCTTTGCGCCGAGCCTGCGGGAAATCAGCGAATTGACGCCGACGCCCGTGCCGACCGCGACGGAGATCATGAGCATGAACATCGGGTAGGCGAGCGTAACGGCGGTCAGCGCGTTTTCGCCGATGCGGGAAACGAAGATGCTGTCCACGAAGTTGTACAGCGCCTGAATGAGCATCGAGAAAGCGAGCGGAACCGCCATCGAGAAAAGCAGCTTGCCCTCCGGCATTTCGCCCATTTTGTTGAAAGAACTCTTATTTTGCATCGTATCCATAACGAAAAGGGATTATACCATGTCTGCCGCCCCTTGGCAATTCCGCACGGGAAAAAAGCGCGCCGCCTGCCAAAAAATCGGTTACGCGCGCTTATAAAGCAAGGTTTATTACGGGAATTCCGCAATCCAGCGCGTAGTTGACCGTATAGAGCGTGCCGCCCTTCATGCGCGCAAGATAGCATATGCAAACGTCCGAAGCGTCCACAAGCGCACGGTTGCGCGCCTGCATGGAGAACACCGAGCAGGTCTCGGCGGCATAATCGACCCCGTCCGCCGCGTCCAGAATGCGCAAAAAGCGACGTTCCTCGGCGGGGGAGAAGCCCTTATGCTGATCGCGCCCCGGCAGCTTCAAAAACAATCGAACCGACGCGCCCGCGTCCTTCACACGCAAAACCGCTTCCGCCGCAAGCGTGTCAAAGCCGGTCGCGCCGCCCGCGTAAAACGCCGTTACGCCGCAGCCTTCCGCGTCATGAATCGCCGAATCGAGGCGCAGGAGAAGCGCTCGCATACCGTCGCTTTGCGCGTCTCCGCCGTTCGGAAGCCCGAACGGGCGATGCCCCGTAAAGCAGCAGGCCGTTTTGTTTCGGAAAGCGCTTTCCATGTTCAGCCGTTCACCTCGGGGACGAAGCCCTCCATGCCGATTTCGCCGAGCGCGTCGTAAAGCGCCCGCATGGCTTCCCGCGAGCCTTCGCACAGGACGGCGTAAGCAAATTTCAGCACGGGCACGCAGCGCGCATAGGCCGCTTCGATCAGGTCGGGGAAGGATTCCGTGCGCAATTCCGCTTTTGCCCAAGGCGCAGACCAGGGCGCATGCGACAGGTTCATGCGGTCGCAAAGATCCTCGTGCGGCGCGACGAGAAAGCGCGAAGCCCCGTTTTCGATTCGCAGCGCGGTTTCGAGCGCGGAGAAAAAGCGCAGCTTCCTGCCGCGCGGGTCATAGGTAAGCGCGTTCAGGCGAATCCATTTTCGCGCCGAACGGGCAAACGCGCCCTGCGTTTTGCCGCGGCCCAACGCAAAGAAGAGCGAAGCGTGAAGCCGATCCAGCTCGGGCAGGAGCGATTTGTCATACAGCCTTTTCGGCGGCATGGGCAGAATCAGATCCGCTTGCGGAAGCGATCGAATCAGCGCAAGATCGAGCGCGATCTCGGCGGGCGTATGCGCCTTGCCCGAAAAGCGCGCTTCGATGTACGGATGCGCGGCGGCGTCCGTTACAAAGTGGCAAAGAAAGCCCATCGTGTAGGCGATGCGCGCGTGTTTGCCTTCGCAGGACGAAAAGAGCGCGGGCAAAAGCGTTTTTGCGGGCAGACCGTGCAAAAAACCGGCGAACGTTTCGCGGCAGGGCGAACAAAGCGGCGGCGGAAAAGCGTCTCCGAAATAGGGATCGGGGCCCATCGTGCCGATCAGAAAAGCGGCGCGGTTCTCCCGCACAAACTTCTGCGCGGGCGGTTCGAGCCCGCTTACGGCAAGCAGACCGACAAGCGCATGCGTGTAATTATATGGCATGGAAACAGTATACAACGGCGTCCATGAATTTTTTATAACGAAAACGTGTAAAAATTGAAAATCTTATGTTTTTCTATGGTAACTTGTCAAAGCAGCGTGTTACAATAGAGCCAGCAGCACGACAGAGGTGAGATAAATGAAAAAGATCGTCAAGCGCAGAAGGTCGTTTCGAGTCAACAATCCGTTGGCTTTCGGTGTTTTGTGCGCGATGATCCTTATTTTGCTCACGGGCGTTACCTATGCGCTCGTAGCCGGCGTGATCACCCCCGCCGTGCGCGCCTATCAGGTCTCAAACGCGACGCCGTCGCCCTCGCCCACCGTCGCGCCCGTTACGGAAACGCCGGTGGTCGCGTCCGTCGAAACGCCCACGCCCGCGCCTTTGGACGGCGAAGAAGCTACGCCTACGCCCTCCGCCGCGGCGGGCAAGCTCGCGGGGCGCATCATCGGAATAGACCCCGCGCGCGGCTATACCTCCACCGTTCGCGGCGTTACCACCAAGGTTTACGCAAACCGGTTGAACTATGCCGTCGCCACGCTTGTCAAGCAGCAGCTTGAGGACATGGGCGCGCAGGTCATTTTCACGCTGACCGACGTAAAGGGAACCATGGAATCAACCGAACGCGCAGATAAGCTCAACAACGGCAATCCCGAGCTCGCGATTCGCATCGAGTGCAATTCCGTCGGCGCGAAGGATACGCGCGGCGCGATGGCGTGGATCCCCAAAACGCATAACCAGCAAAGCGCCTGCAAAAAGCTCGCCGACGCGCTGCTTAACGCGTATTGCGAGGAGACGGGGCTGCCCAAGCGTGAAATCGGCGGCGAGTCCGTGATCGTAAAAACCGACGAGACGTTTTTGAACAAGACCAAAGCGCCCGTCTGCACGCTGATTATGGGGCATATCTCCAACAGCGACGAGGACACGCTGCTCAACGACGCGGCGTTTCAGGAAAAGATGGCGAACGGCATCGTGGACGGCATTCTGTTCTACTTCGGCATCGCGTAAGGGTTTCTTCTTCCTCTAAAAAAGAGAGAAGCAGAGAAAACCTCGCTTACACCAATCATTTTGCAAGGGGTTGAGACAAAAATCTCAACTCCTTTTATCTTCGCGTGGCAAACGTGGTTTCTTTGCTTCTTTCTTTATAAAGAAAGAAGAGCGGCGTTGCATTCAACGGCGATTTTTGATAGGATAAACGCATTCGAACGAAACGAGGCACGGCTTTATGCAAAAGGACTACGGCTTTGACACGCTGCAACTGCACGCGGGCTGGCGCGGCGACCCGACCACGGGCGCGCACGCGCTTCCGCTGTATCAAACCAGCGCGTATCTGTATGAAAACGCGGAGGACGCGGCGGCGCAGTTCAAGGGCGAGGTCGAGGGGAACATCTATACGCGCCTGAAAAACCCGACCGTGACGGCGTTGGAGGAGCGAATCTGCGCGTTGGAGGACGGATACGAAACGGTTTGCTTTGCCTCGGGCATGGCGGCGCTGCTCGCGCTGACGCTGACGCTTTGCGAGCCGGGCGACGAGCTCGTCGCGCTTTCCTCGCTTTACGGCGGCAGCTACTCGCTTTTGTTCGACCAGCTCGAGCATCGCTACGGCGTGCGCGCGCGCAAGGTGGAGCCCGAGGATATGGACGCGCTTTCTGCGGCGATCGGCGAGAAAACGCGGTTTGTTTATTTCGAGTCCGTCGCCAACCCGCTTGCGAGCATCCCGAACATTGCGCGCATCGTCGAGATCGCGCATGAAAACGGCGTGCCCGTGGTATGCGACAATACGTTCTGCACGCCGTATCTGTTTGACGCGACGGCAAACGGCGTGGATTTCACCCTGCATTCGACGACCAAATACCTTTGCGGCAGCGGAACCTGCATCGGCGGAAGCGTGACGGATCTCGGAACGTTCGACTTTTCCGATTCGCCGCGGTTCGTTCAGTTTCATATGCCGGACGGCGCGCATCACGATTGCGTGTATGCCGAAAAGGGCAAGGCGGCGTTCGTTTCGCGCCTGCGGGACTATTTTTTGCATGACGCGGGCTTTTGTATGTCGCCGTTCAACGCGTATCTGACGGCGCTCGGCGTGCAGACGCTCTCCTTGCGGATGCAAAAGCACGTCGGGAACGCGGATCAAGTCGCGCGGTTTCTTTCGACGCATCCCGCCGTGGAGGAGGTCAACTATGCGCGCTTGCCGAGCAGCCCGTATTTCGAGCGCGCGAAAAAATATATGCCGCGCGGCGCGGGCGGAATCTTCACCTTCCGCATCAAGGGCGGCGTCGAGGCGGGGCGCAGGTTTATCGACGCATTGGAATTGTTTTCGCTTGTTTCAAACGTCGGCGACGTGCGCTCGCTGGTGGTGCATCCCGCGAGCACGACGCATTCGCCGCTTTCGCCCGAAGCGCTCGAAAAATGCGGCATCTCGCCCGATATGATCCGTTTGTCGATCGGCATAGAGGACGCCGCCGATCTCATAGCCGATCTCGACCAAGCGTTAAATCGCGCCGTAAAGCCGCTGTAACGGAAGCAATCCGACAACGGAGACGATACAGAGAAGATAAAGGAACAGAAACAATGCCGCTCAAAATACCCGACGGGCTGCCCGCCGCGGAAGCGCTCGCGCTGGAAAACATATTCGTCATGGCGCAGGAACGCGCCAAAACACAGGATATTCGCCCGCTTCGCATCGCCATCATGAACCTGATGCCGACCAAGCAGGCGACGGAGACGCAGCTTTTGCGGCTGCTTGCCAACACGCCCTTGCAGGTTGAAATCACGCTTTTGCGCACGGACAGCTACCAGAGCCAAAACACCTCGCAGGACTATTTGCGCGCGTTTTACCGCACGTTCGACGAGGTCAAAGACGAGCCGTTCGACGGCTTGGTGGTCACGGGCGCGCCCGTGGAGCTGATCGATTTTCGGGACGTGCAATATTGGGACGAGCTTGTGCGCGTTATGGACTGGGCGGATCGCAACGTGTTTTCGACGCTGTATATCTGCTGGGCGGCGCAGGCGGCGCTGTATCATTTTTACGGCGTGGATAAGCACACGCTCAACAAAAAGCTGTTCGGCGTGTTCGAGCATAACGTTCTAAACCGTTCGCATAAGCTCGTGCGCGGGTTTGACGAGGTGTTTTTCGCCCCGCATTCGCGCCATACGACCATCTATGTTTCCGACGCGGCGCGCATAGCGGATCTGGACATTCTCTGCACCTCGCGGGAAGCGGGGGTCTACCTGGCCGCCTCGCGGGACGGCAAGCGCGTGTTCGTTACGGGCCACAGCGAGTATGACGCGGAAACGCTCGCGTTGGAGTATCGCCGCGATCTTGCGGCGGGCAAGGTGATTTTGCCGCCGAAAAACTATTATCCGAACGACGACGATACGCAGGAGCCCGTGGTGCGTTGGCGTGCGCACGGCGCGCTGCTGTTTGCCAACTGGCTGAACTATTTCGTGTATCAGGAAACGCCATACGATGTTTCCGCCATCCCGAGCGCGCGCGAATAGGCTTTGCGTCGGGATGCAGGGGGGCGGATACGCCTTTTCAACCCGTTTTGCGGCAAATCATCTTCGCAAGACCGACCGTAATTCAGAAGGAAGGAAACTTTTGCGTTGGCAAAAGCCGTTGGCGTCAGCATGGATCTGCCCGAGGCGTTTTTGAACCGTATGCGGTTGCAGCTTGGCGACGCATTTAGCGCGTATCTTGCCGCGATGGAACACGCGCCGCGCCGCGCGCTTCGGACGAATCCGCTCAAAACGGAGGAAGAAACGTTTCTTTCGCTTGCAGATTTCCCGCTCGAACGGATCGATTCAACCGAAAACGGATACTTTTTCCCAAACGATGTCCCCATCGGCAAGCATCCTCTGCATATCGCGGGGCTTTGTTATGCACAGGAACCCGCGGCCCAGATGCCCGCCTCGCTCTTATCGGGACGGGTTCCTGCGGAACCTGCGGCGCAAATGCCCGCCTCGCTCTTATCGGGACGGGTTCCTGCGAAACCTGCGGCGCAGATGCCCGCTTCGCTCTTGCGCGGCGGTTTGTCGCGCGGGATGGCGGCGCTCGACCTGTGCGCGGCGCCGGGCGGAAAGAGCGGTCAGCTCGCGGCTTATCTCGAAAACACGGGTATCCTGGTCGCAAACGAACCCGTGCGCGCGCGGGCGGACGCGCTGATCGGCAATTTTGAGCGGCTCGGGGTCAGGAACGCGCTCGTAACCTGCATGCGCCCCGACGCGCTCTGCGAGCAGCTTCACGAAACGTTTGACGCGGTTTTGGTCGACGCGCCCTGCTCGGGCGAGGGCATGTTCCGAACAAGCGAGCAGGCGAGGGCGGCGTGGAGCGTTCGGCAGGTTTGCGCCTGCGCCGAGCGGCAAAGGCAGATCCTGCGTTCCGCGGCGTTGTCCGTCAAGCGCGGCGGCGTTTTGATCTATTCGACCTGCACGTTCTCGCCCGAGGAAAACGAACAAACCGTTGCGGCGTTTTTGGGCGAACACGCCGATTTTTCGCTCGCCTTTGAACGCCGACTGTATCCTCACACGTTCTCGGGGGAGGGACAGTATATGGCGGAGCTTTTGCGCGAAGGAAGCGCAAGCGCCGCTTTCGAAGCGCCGCGCGCGGAAAAGCGCATCCCCGCTTGGGAGGTGTTCTGCCGCGAAACGTTCGCCGCGCCGCCGTCCGCCTCGGCAAGACTGCTTTCGGATAACCGCGTGATGCTGCTGCCCGAGCGCGCGCTTGACGGCGCGGAGAAGCTGCGCGTTTTGCGCGCGGGCGTGCTGGCGGGCGAGGTCGTCAACCGGCGCTTCGAGCCTGCGCACGCGCTGATCATGGCGTATCCGGCAAGCGCGTTCTTACGCACGGTTCCGCTTGTCGGGGATGCGCTTTCCCACTTTTTGGCGGGCGAGGTCGTGCCCTGCGACCCCGCGCTTTCGGGCTGGTGCGCCGCGACGGCATACGGCTTTCCCGTCGGCTGGGGCAAAGCGGTGAACGGGGTTTTGAAGAACCATATCCCGAAGGGACTGCGCGTGCGCTGAACGCGGGCATACGAAAACGTATTTTTCCAATGCGCGGCTGTGTCACAGCGCCGCGCTTTTTGCATGGACGCGAGCCATCCTTTTGCGTGGACGCAATCGACAAAATATGGTATGATATGCGTGAAAAGGACAAGAAACGCTGCTTGTCGCGGAGGAGTACGACGCCATGAAGCAAAACGAAAGCGAACGGAAACGGCGCGGAACACCGAAAGGCGTTCTCTGCGTGCTTTTGACGCTCGCTCTTTTGGTCTGCTGCCTCGGCGGATGCGCGACGAGCGTGCCGAGCGCCGTTGCCGCCGCGCCCGAGCTTGCGCCGACGCAGGCGCCCGAGGTCGTCGATTTTATCTTACAGCCGACGCCGACGCCGTTTCGCCCGACCGAGCCGCCCATGACGCCGACGCCCGTCCCGACCCCGACGCCCATGCCGACGCCCGAATTGACCATCAAGGAAGCGTGGTATGAGGCGCGCTGCGCCAATCTCGTGCGATTGATGCTGGAAAACGGCGTGTGCCAAACCGAGCAGGACGCGCTTTTGCGGATGCAGCAGATGCAGATCGACCCGGATAAGCCCATGGTCGCATTGACGTTTGACGACGGGCCAACGCGCGGCGTAACGGATCACATTTTGGACGTGCTCGAACAATACAACGCGCGCGCGACGTTCTTTGTCGTCGGCTCGCGCATAGCGGGCTGCGAGGATCTCTTAAAGCGCATGGCGGGCTTGGGCTGCGAGATCGGCAGTCATACCTGGGAGCACAGCGACCTGACCAAAATATCGACCGAGGGCGCGCGCAAGGCGATTCAGCAGTCGATCGACACGGTAAAGACCGTCTGCGGTTACGAGATCAAAACCGTGCGTCCGCCAAAGGGAAATTCCGATGCGAACGTCAAGGCGCTCGCGCGGCAGATGGACGTTGCGTTGATTTTCTGGAACCATTCGACGCATGACTATCGCCTGGACAGCGCCGAGCGCATCGAGCGCAACGTGTTCCATGACAGCGAGGACGACAAAGCGCTCGAGGACGGCGATATTATTCTGCTGCATGATTTGCGAAAGCCGACGCGCGACGCGGTGGACAACATCGTCAAGCGCTTGGTTGAGGACGGATATCAGCTCGTAACCGTGCAGGAACTGTTGTATTGCTCGGAGGGCGGCTTTTCCGGCGGAAGCTCCTATAAGCGCCAAAACTGACCCGATTTTTTAATGCACCCCGATTCATCGGCACAATAGGCTTTTTTACGATGCGAAAAGATGCTATAATTCCTGATATGGAGCAGCATCTTTTTTCGCAGAATATCGACGAAGGCGCGCCGCTTGCCGACCGTATGCGCCCCCGCTCGCTGGACGAGTTCATCGGGCAGGAGCATATCGTGGGCGAGGGCAAGCTGCTTCGCCGCGCCATTCTTTCCGACCGCTTGCAGTCTTCGATCTTCTTCGGGCCGCCGGGCACGGGCAAGACCACGCTCGCATCCGTGATCGCACAGACCACGGGCGGCGCGTTCGTCAAGCTCAACGCCGTGTCCGCGGGCGTGAAGGAGCTGCGCGCGCTCGTCGAGGAGGCGGAGAATCGGCTCGCGCTCTATCGCCGGCCGACCTATCTGCTGCTGGACGAGTGCCATCGTTGGAGCAAGGCGCAGTCCGATTCGCTTTTGCCCGCGCTCGAAAAGGGCACGATCCGCTTCATCGGCTCCACGACGGAGAACCCCATGATCGCCATGACGAGCGCCATCGTGTCGCGCTGCCGTGTGTTCCAGTTTTACCCGCTCACGTCGGCGGATGTGGAGCGCGCGCTGCAAGCCGCTTTGCGCGACGGGGAACGCGGCCTGGGCAAGATGAACATCCTTTTGGACGACGAGGCGCTGCATACGCTTTCCGCCATTGCCAACGGGGACTGCCGCAACGCGCTGAACGCCTTGGAGCTTGCCGCTTTGACCACGCCGCCAAACGCGGACGGCGTCATCCATATTACGCGCGAGGTCGCGGCGGAATCGGGTCAGAAGAAGGTCGTCAAGTGCGACGAACAGCTTTTTTACGATATGCTGTCCGCGTTTTGCAAGAGCCTGCGCGGCGGCGACGCGGACGCGGCGATCGCGTGGTTTGCGCGGCTTATCTACGCGGGCGTGGATCCGCGCATCATCGCGCGGCGGCTCATTGCGCACGCGAGCGAGGACGTCGGGCTGGCGAGTCCGCAGGCGATGCTGCAAGCGGTTGCGGCGGCGCAGGCGCTCGATCATATCGGTATGCCCGAAGCGGGGCTTTCGCTCGTGCAGGCGATTATATTCATCTGCGAATCTCCCAAATCCAACAGCGTGGTCTGCGCCAAGGACGCGGCCATGGCGGATGCGGAAAGCAGCTTTGACGAGCCCGTGCCGCTGCATCTGCGGGACACCAGCTTTGCGGGCGCCGCGCGGCTTGGATACGGCAAAGGCTATAAATATCCGCATGATTACCCCGGGCATTGGGTCGAGCAGGACTATATGCCGCCCTCGCTCAAAGGGAAACGGTACTATATCCCGTCCGAGCAGGGGCAGGAGGCAAAGATCAAGGAGAATCATGCGCATCGCGCGGGCAAGCGTGAGGAAGAAAAAGTTTGAAAGGCGCGTCTTCCAAGCCCGTTTTGCCGCGCAAAATCAGCCGCAATTCCGAAAGAAAAGAAAGGATGCTTTTCATTCTGCAAAAGCCGTGGATTGAAACATGATGGTTCGTTCGTTTTCCGGTTTTTCGTCGGCGCGGGACGCGTTGCTGTTCGGCGCTATCTTCGGCGGCACGTTCGCGCTTGTGGGGCTCGTGTTTCTTTGCGTCGGGATCGGGTTTGCCGTCGCCGAAAAAAAGCGGGAATCGCTCTGCACGGCGTACGCCGACGGCGAGGTAAAGGCGCTTGAACGGCGGCAGGGCTCTATGGCGCTTTTGCCCGTGTTCTCCTTCCGCGTGGGGGAGCAAACGCTTGTGCGCCCTTCGCGCGTCAGCTCGACAAGCACGCGCTATGTCGAGGGGCAAAGCGTGCGCGTGCGGTACGACCCGCAAAATCCGAACACGTTTTTGGTCGAGGGCGAACCGCGCATCACCCGCGTGTTCGTGTATGTGTTCGGCGGAATCGGCGTTCTGTTTCTCGGTATCGCAGCCGTCACGGCGATTCTGACGCTTGCATAGGACGCGACAAATCGTCCCATATTACGGATAAATTGTGAATAATCCCGCGATTTGGTGGCAGGGGCGCGGCTCGTATGGTAAACTGTACGTTGCGTTGTGCTGCGCCTTGCCGCAGTAAAACGCGGAAGGAGCAAACGGTTCATGGCAAACAGACGAAGGAGGGCGCGCGGCGCGAAAAGGACGCTGATCCTTGCGCTTGCCTTGGTGCTTATCATCGCGCTGATCCTTTATTTGAAAAACGGAGGCAGAATTTCATCCTCGGGCGAGAGCGGCGCGGTTGTCGAGGTCAGCGAGATCATGACCAGCAACAAGGGCTCCGTGCCCGACGAGACGGGCGGCTTTCCCGACTGGATCGAGCTGCATAACCGCACGGATTCCGCCGTTGATATTTCCGGCTACGGTCTTTCGGACGATCTGCTCTCTGCGGCAAAATGGACGTTTCCGAGCGGATCGGTCATCGAGGCGAACGGCTATATCGTCGTGTTTTGCAGCGGCGACGCAACGCGCGGCAGGATGCACGCGGCGTTCAAGCTCTCCGCTTCGGACGAGGTGATCCTTTCCACCGTTTCGGGCACGGTTGTGGACAGCGTACAGCTCCGCGCCGTGACGAGCGGATATACGCTCTCGCGCAGCGCGTCGGACAATACCCAGTGGGTCGAGACGCTGCCCAGCCCCGGCTATCCGAATACGGACGAGGGCGCAAGTCAATATCTTGCCACGCTTTCCGCCGCCGCGTCGGAACAGATCGGCGTAACGATCAACGAGTTTATGCCGAGCAACGTCTCCACGCTGGTCGGCCCGGACGGCTCCTATTGCGACTGGATCGAGCTTTACAACGCAACGGGCGGGGAAATCGACCTGTCGGGCTGCGGCATATCGGATTCCGCCACGCAGCCGCTGAAATACACGCTGCCCGCGGGCACGAGGATACCCGCCTACGGCGTGCTGCTCATCTACTGCACGGGGCGCGAAACGCCCGAGGGACAAGCCGCGATCGAAGCGCCGTTCGGACTTGCCTCCTATCAAGAGAGCGTCGTGTTTTCCACGCCCGCCGGCAGGATCCTCGATCAATACGACTATTCCCGCGCGCAGAGCGACGTGAGCTGGGCGCGCGTGCCCGACGGTACGGGCGATTTTGCGACGACGTCGCAGCCCACGCCCGGCTATACGAACAACACTGCGGGGCTTGATGCGTTTATGGCGACGCTTTCCTACGGCAAGGGCGACCTGACGATCTCCGAGGCGCTCAACGCGAACAATTCTACGCTGAAACAGCCCGACGGCGCGTATTACGACTGGATCGAGATCCACAACGGCTCGTCTTCGCCGATCTCGCTGAACGGATACGCGCTGAGCAACAACGCGAAGAACCCCGCCAAATGGGTCTTTCCCGATATTACGATCGACGCGGGCGAATACCTCACCGTTCTGGCGTCGGGGAAAAACGTTTCCGACGCGCAAAAAAAAAATAATCTAGAAACCAACTTTGCCCTCTCCGCAGACGGCGAGGTGGTGCTTTTGTTTTCGCCGGACGGCGCGATCGTGGATAAGCTGCAAGTGCCAAAGGCGCATACGGACGTCAGCTACGGGCGCTCGAACGGGCAGCTTCTTTATTTTGCGACGCCGACGCCCAACGCGGCAAACAGCGCGGGCTTTGTGCGGTATACGGAAAAGCCGCAGTTTTCCCTGCCTTCGGGCAGCTACGACGGCGCGCAAAGCGTATCGATCCTGGTACCCGACGGCTGCACGGTTACCTACACGACCGACGGCACGGAGCCCACGCAAAGCTCCAAGCAGTATGCAGGCGCACTGACGTTTTCGGATATCACGGTGCTGCGCGCGCGTGCGTTTCGCAGCGGCGAGGAGGCAAGCGACGTCGTCACCGCGAGCTATATCATCTATACGGGCGCCGAAAGCGTGCAAAACCACCAAACCTCGCTTTCGATCATCAGCCTTGTGACCGACCCGAAGAATTTTTGGGACGGCGATATCGGCATCTATGTGGTCGGCAACGATTTTGCCGAAAAGAACACGGATCAGTCGCCGAGCGATCTGACCATCACAACGGGCATGGCGGATCCGAATTGGAACCTTGCAAATTTCAACGCACAGCCCATCTCTCATCCCGATCCGCTCGCGCGCAACTGGGAGCGGGACGTGCATTTTGACGTGATCGACGAAACGGGCGCATACGAATACGACGCGGACTGCGTGATCCGCATATTCGGCGCGTTTTCGCGCAACAAGGAGCAAAAGGGGCTGTCGCTCATCGCCCGCGCGGGCTACGGCAGCACGGCATTCGAGCATGAATTTTTCTCCTCACGCTCCATCGGCTCGTATCAGTCCCTCATTTTGCGCCCGAGCGCGCAGGACGCGACCCAAAGCCGCATCCGCGACATCGTGATTACCTCGCTTCTGGAGGACGCGGATCTCGGGCTTTCCCCAGAGCAGGACATTTATGTGCAGGCGTATCGGCAGGTGGTCGTATATATCAACGGCAAATACTGGGGCGTATACAACCTGCGCGAGAAGATCACGAAGTATTTCATCGCCTCGCATTACAACATCGGCAACCCGGAGACCATCGACATCCTGATGGGCAACGGCAACGAGAAATGCGTCATTTCGGGCAACGGCTGGAAGGATTATACCGCCATGGTGACCTGGGCGGACGAGCATGATCTTTCGAGCGCCTCAAATTACGATTATATCTGCTCGCTTATGGACGTTGAAAACTTCGCGACCTATTGCGCGGCGGAAATCGTCGTCGGCAACACGGACACGGGCAACATCAAGTATTGGCGCTCGCCCGCGACGGATAATAAATGGCGCTGGCTGTTTTACGACTTCTGCTGGGCGATGAACCGAAACGACGACAACGGGCTCGGCTCGACGGTCGGTTACCGCCGCGACTTCTTCACGAAGTATTTCCATCCCGACGGGCACGGCGCGGGCAAATCGACCTCGACGAAGCTCTCGCGCGCGCTGTTGCAGAACGCGTCGTTCCGCGCGCTGTTTCTCGAGAAGGTCGCGCTCATGCTCAACGAGGTCTATACGCCCGAAAAGATACTGGCGCGCGTGGACGAATGTCAAAACGCGATCAAGGACGAAATGGTGTTTGACGTTGACATTTGGAACGCAATCGGGTATAAATCATGGGGACAGCATTGCGATAACATCCGCGATTACGCGCGCAATTATCAGAATTACTGCCTCAAATACGTTCAGAATTATTTCAGCTTGAGCGACAACGAGATGATTTCCATCTTCGGGCGCAAAACAACGCTGACGGAATAGGCACAAATGGCAAAGGAAAAAACCCTTGTCGGCAAGGCGTACCGACACGAACTGAAATACATCATTACCGAGGGCGAGCATCGCCTGTTGTCTGCGCGCCTGAAAGCGTGCTTGAAGCAGGACTATTACGCGGGCAAAAACGGCGGCGAATACTTCATTCGCAGCCTGTATTTCGACGATCCGTTCGATACGGCGGTATCCGAAAAGGCGGACGGCGTCAACTCACGCGACAAGTTCCGCATTCGTATCTATAACCTCTCCGACGCGGCGATCAAGCTCGAACGCAAGCATAAGGAGGGGCCGTATATCAAGAAGGACAGCGTGTCGCTTTCCCGCGCGGAGTGCGACGCGATCGTTTCCGGCGATTATGCCTGCCTGCTCAAACGCGAGGAGCCTTACGCGAAGCAGTTTTACGGCATATTCGTTTCGCGGCATATGCGCCCGAAGGTCATCGTCGACTATACGCGCGAGCCGTATGTGTTTCCCTATCAGGACGTGCGCGTGACGTTCGACAAAAACATCCGAACCGCCATGCGGCAAACGGATCTGTTTTCGCCCGATCTGCCGACGTATCCCGTATGGAACCTGAAAAACTGCATGATATTGGAGGTCAAGTTCAACGAGAGCCTGCCTCTGTATGTGCAGGAGCTTGTGCAGCTTGACGCCTGCCAGCATACGGCGGCGAGCAAGTATGTGTTTTGCAGGCAATACGAGTTTTAACCCGAACGGTTTGTTTTACGACGCTTTACTATAAGGAGGAACTGCCATGAATCCCATTCTGTTTGCGGCGAGCGATCCGCTTGCGACCGCGTTTAACCTGGGCGATCTGTTTTCCAGCACGCTCAACCCCCTGCAAGTCGTGCTTACGCTGGTTATCGCCTTAATCATCGGCGCTTGGCTGTATTTCGTCTATAAGAAGACGTTCGCGGGCGTGGTCTATTCGCGCGCGTTCAACCTGAGCCTCATCATGCTCACGATGGTCTCCTCGCTCGTTATCATGCTGATTTCATCCAACCTGACGCTGTCGCTCGGCATGGTCGGCGCGCTCTCCATCGTGCGCTTTCGTACCGCGATCAAAGACCCCATCGACACGGTGTTCATGTTCTGGGCGGTCGGCGAGGGGCTTGCGCTAGGCGCGGGCTTCGTGGACGTGGGCTTGATCGGCGCGCTGGTCATCGGCGTGATCATGATCGTGATTACGTCCATCAAGGGCAACAACGCCATGCCGTATCTGCTCATTCTGCATTTTGACGAGCGCGCGAGCCAGCAGATCAAAGGGCTTGTGCGTCAGCTTCCCAAGGCGCACGTCAAGAGCAAAACCGTTCAGCGCGACGGCATCGAGCTGACGATCGAGCTTCGCATCCGCGATTCCGAAACGGACTTTGTCGACAAGTTCCTGCGCGTGCCCGGCGTGTTCGACGCAACGCTTGTTGCGCATCAGGGGGATCTGCTCTCCTAGGGGATGCGTACTGCTTCTTTTCTCGCAAGAGAAGAAGAAAAGGACTTTATTTTCCATACGATGCAAAAGGGGTCGAGCTTTGCGGCTTGACCTCTTTTTCCTCTTCTTTTCTTGTAAGAAAAGAAGCAAAAGAACTTTATTTGCCACGCGACGCAAACGCGAAAAGCGAGAAACGCCCGTAAGAGAAGAAGCAAAAGAACTTTATTTGCCACGCGACGCAAAAAAGAAAAGCGAGACATTTCCGCAAGGGAGCGCGCATACGGTAAGGCATGACGAAACGTCTTCTTTGCGCCGTTGCCGCGCTTTTCCTCTGCTTTTTTGCGCTCTCGTGCGCGGCGCGCAAGCCGAGCGTATTTGCGGATGAGAGCGCCTTCGCGCATAACGCCCCGCATGAAACGCGCGAGGTGCTCATCCTCATGTATCACAGCATCCTGAAGGACGCTTCGCGCGCGAACCGATACGTTCTTTCGCCCGACACGCTGGAAAGCGACATCCGCTATCTGCTGGACGCGGGGTATGAAACGGTCGTTATGGGCGATTTGATCCGCTTTGTCCGCGGCGTGGGCGATCTGCCCGAAAAGCCCGTGGTATTGACGTTTGACGACGGGCATTTGAACAACCTCACCTATGTTTTGCCGCTTTTGGTCGCCTATGACTGCCGCGCGGTGATCTCGATCGTCGGCGCGTATGCGCAGCGGTTTACCGATGCGCCCGATCCCAACCCGAACTATGCGTACCTATCGTGGGACGAGATCAGGCAGCTTTATCTCAGCGATCGCTTCGAAATACAGAACCATTCTTACGATATGCATGGGCAAAGCGGACGCATGGGCAGCTCGCGTATGCGCGGCGAAAGCGAAGAAAGCTACGCGCGCGCGTTTTGCGAGGACACGGCGCGCACGCAACAAGAGCTTACCTCGCGCGTGGGCGTGACGCCGACAACCTATACCTATCCGTTCGGACAGATCGGGGAAAACAGCCGCGCGCTTTTGATCGAGATGGGTTTTTCGGCGTCGCTTTCCTGCCGAGAGGGCGTCAGCACGCTCGTCGTCGGGGACGCGGGATGCCTTTTTTCGCTTTGCCGCTACAATCGCCCGAGCGGGAAAACGAGCGAAGCGTTCTTCGCCGAGATCCTCGCGTAAAGAAGGATTTCGCCTTTGCGCTTACCGGTTCTGCGCCTTCCATTCCTTTACGCGCGCGCGATACGCTTTGCGGTTCTCGTTCGAATATCCCAAAAGCGCGTTCGGGTTTTTGCCGCCGATGAGCTGCATCGCGTCGCCGACGAGCATATCCGTTACGCCCTTTCGCGCGAGGGAAACCGCCGTGCCGTTGATCAGGCTCGCGTTGAGCTCGACGCTCGTCTGAATGCCGTTGGTGCGCGTCACATGCCGAAACAGCCAGCCGATATCCTCGTAGGAAATCACCGCGCCGGTCGTACCGCCGTATATAAAATGCTTGGAAAACACGAGCTTCGCCTTTTCGTAAACGGTGTTGTCGGGGTCGGAAAACTCGCTCTCTGCAAGCTGCTCCTCCCCACGGGCGTAGAGACGGTTTGCGCAGATCCTGCGGGTTTTCTTCTCCGAAGCGAACAGAATCAGCGCGATGAGCAGGAATATGCCGAAGAACAAGGCGCCGAGCAGCCCGAAGGTGCTCAGGTCGTTGGTCGGCTCCGCGCCCTCGGCAAGATAGCAGCGCCCGAAGAAATCCTCATATTCCGCGTTCGTAATGCCGTAGCCCTCCGCCATGGCGGCCAGGTCGTCGGACTTGATCGAGCGGGTCATGCCGTAAAGACGCACGGGCTTTGGCAGGTCGTCCGCCGTGGTGCTGTCGGTCAGCAGCGCGCAGGCCTCAATTTGCGCGCTCAGCTTGGTCAAGTCCGATTTGTCGAGGGAGACGACGTGCCAATCGCCCTGATCGTCCATCAGCTCATAGAAGGTGTAGCTCGTGTCGCCCGTGACGCGGTAGACCCATTCGGTGAGCAGCAGCACGTCGGAATAGACGTACGTCCCGCTCGGCAGGTCGGATGAAAAGCGAACGGACGCGGGCGTTTCCGCTCTCGCGCCGACAATGGCGGCGGCGACGGAGGCGAGCAAAAGCACGGCGCAGACGGCGATCAGAATCGCGTGGTTCGCTTTGGGTTTCAAGAAAGCGTGCATGTCGGACTGTATGATCGGTTTCGTTTCCATTTCGGTTTACCCCCCATGATGATCGTTTCTCATCGAATTATACCGCGTATACGCATGGCGGACAAGCGGCGTTCCCCATAAAAAGCGTGCGGACGCGCAAAGCATACGTTGCCAAGCCGACCTCGGCATGCTATCTTTATAGCATAGCGAGGTGTTTTGCGTGTTGAAGATCGCGATTTGTACCGATTCGTTTTTGCCCGTAAAGGACGGCGTCGGACGCGTGGCGGAGGCTTACGCGCGGCTGCTTGCCAAGCGGGGGCACGAGGTTTATGTAATCACGCCGCAGACAAGCGACGGCTATCGCGGCGGGCTTCCCTTTGAAACGCTCGATTTTACGACGCTTTCTTCGCTCGGGCTTCCGCAAAGCAAGGTGGGCGCGGCGACGCTGGATATGCATTATCTTGCGCGCGCGGACGGTATCCCGTTCGACGTCGTACACGCGCATAGCCCAGGCGCGGCGGGCATGGAGGGCGTGCGGCTCGCGGAAAAGCTGCGCGTGCCCTTGATCGGCACGTTCCATTCGAAATACATTCGGGAATATTTAAGCGAGGACGAAGGCGACGAGAAGCAGACGGCGCTGTCCAAATATTTCGCGCTGGACTATTTCAGCCGCTGCGACGAGATCTGGACGGCGAACGACGAAATGCGCGATTTGCTTGCCGAGCACGGCTTTGGCGGCAGCATCGAGGTGTTCGACAACGGCGCGGACAACTTCCCCGTCGGCGAAAGCGAGATAAACGCGGCGCGAGCGGCGTTTCATCTGACCGACGCGCCCGTTTTGCTGTTTGTCGGCAGCTTGGAGAAGCAAAAGAACCTGCCGCGCATATTGGAAGCGGCGTCTCTGCTCAAAGCGCGCGGCGTTTCCTTTCAGCTTCTGTTCGTGGGGCAGGGGCCTGCGGAGAAGACCGCGCGGAATCTGGCGCACGATATGCAGCTTGGCGGTACGGCGCGCTTCCTTGGCTACATCGGCAGCGACGCTTTGCTCAACGGTTTGTACGCGCTGAGCGAGCTCTGTCTTTTTCCGACAAGCAGCGTGACCGCGGGGCTCGTTTTGCGCGAGGCGGCGGTGCAGGGCACGCCTTCGCTCGTTATCGCGGGCAGCGTCGGCGCGCAGGTCAAAAACGGCGTCAACGGGCTTGTATGCGGCGATACCCCGGAAAGCATGGCGGACGCGATCGAAGGATACCTTTCCTCGCCCGAACGCCGAAAAAGCATACGAACAAACGTAGTCGCTCTCGCGCCGATTCCGTGGGAAACGACCATTTCGCGCGTGGAGACGCGCTATTATGAGCTGACGCGCATGGACAGGGCGCAGCTCAAACGCAAGCGCGGGTTTTTCCGCAAGGAGCTTGCGCGCGTCGATTTGACGCTGGAAAAACGGTTTGTGGATCTTGCGTGGCGCTTTTTAAGGCAGGACAACCAACATTTGTACGCCTATCCCTATCTGCCGCAGAAGCCCGCAGCGTTCCCGAACGCGGATGAAAAGCCGCTGCCGCGCGCGACGCCCGAGGAGGAGGGCGTTTCGTCTCTGGCGATCAACGCGTTTCTCGACCATCTGAACGCGGACGCGGGCGCATGCGCGCAGGAGGTTATGATCCTGCGGCATGGGAAGGTTATTGCCGAGGCAAGCTGGGCGCCTTACGACGCGGGCTTGCCGCACGAGCTCTATTCGCTCTCCAAAAGCGTTACGGCTACGGCGATCGGCATGCTCGTTGACGAGGGGCGGCTGGGGCTTGACGAGCTGCTTTGCGACATCTTCTTTGATAAAGCGCCTGCGCGCGCGGATCATCCGTCCCGCAAGCTGACGGTGCGGCACCTGCTCAATATGAGTACGGGCGCGCTGTTCAACGAGATCGGAACGGCGCTCGGCGCGGATTGGGAGCGGGAGTTTCTGCGCGCCGGAAACGCGTTTCCCGCAGGCACGGCTTTTTCGTACAATTCGCTCAACACCTACATGCTCGCCGCGATCGTGCGGCGCAAAACGGGCTTGACGCTGACGGAATACCTCACGCCGCGCCTGTTCGAGCCGCTCGGCGTCGTTTCGCATCATTGGGAGACTTGCCCGAACGGCACGGAGAAGGGCGGCTGGGGGCTTTCCCTGACGACCGAGAGCGTCGCAAAGATCGGTCAGCTCTATCTGAACAAGGGGCGCTGGAACGTAAACGGCGAAACGCGGCAGCTTCTTTCCGAACAATGGATCGTCGATGCGACGCGGGCGCAGATCGAAACCCCGAACGGCGAAATTACCTACGGCTACGGGCATCAGATTTGGATGACCGCGCGAAAGGGCGCGTTCCTGTTCAACGGCGCGTTCGGGCAATATATGCTCGCGCTGCCCGATGCGGATGCGCTGGTCGTTCTGTTTTCGGGCACGGCACGCCTGTTTGCAAAGGGCGACGTGCTGCGTCTTGCGGAGGAGGCGATGAGCGGCGCCTCGGATACGCCCTTGCCGCAAAACGAGACGGCGTTTTCCGCGCTGACGGGAACGATACGAAGCCTGAGCGCGCGCTGCAAAGCGCCGTATTACGACGCAAAACGTGCAATCGCGCCGCCCGATCCGCTTTTCGATTGGCTGGACGGCCGCGTGTATTCCTTCGGCGAAAATGTTGCGGGCGTATTCCCCGTCGTGCTGCAAAACGTACACAACAACTATTCCACGGGCGTTCGTCAGGTCGTGTTCCATACGAAATCGGGCGCCGTGCCGATGGTCGAATTCGTCGAGGGGGCGTATACGCATCTTGTGCCGCTGCCGCGCGCGGGATTCGCGACGGCGGCGTTTACGCAGCGCGAGGATACCTACGAGGCGCGCGTATCCATGCAGACCGAGCAGCTTGCTTCGGGCGAACGCGCGATTCATTTGAACGTTCATTTTATCGAGACGCCGTTCACGCGCGTCATGCATATGACGTTCGTTGAGGATTCGCTTACGATCGTGTTTGACGAATCGCCGAGCGTGCAGGACGCTTCGACCATGCTGCTCGAACTCACGGGCGTGACCCGCACGCAGATGCTGCGTTCTCTCATGCCGCTTTTGAAGCGCGAACAGCTGCAACATACGCTGCGCACGTTTACGACCACAACGATCAAGGGGCGCCTGTGATGCGGGAAGCGGAAAACGAGCGCGCCTTTCGGGCGGCGTGCGCGGCGATTGAAAACCGCACGGGGACGAACATCGGAACGTATGCCGAAAAGAATCTGCACGCCGCGTTAAAGCGCTATATCGAGCCGGACGAGACGTATCACGAGGTTGAAACCTGCGGCTTTATCGCGGACGTATGCCGCGGAGACGACGTGTACGAAATTCAAACGCGCTCGTTCGGCGTGCTGCGGCGCAAGCTCGAGGCGTATCTTGCCGCGGGGAAGCGCGTTACGATCGTTTATCCCGTGGTGCGCGAAAAGTGGCTCGTTTGGATGGATCCCGAGACGGGCGAGGCGACAAAGCGGCGCAAAAGCCCGAAGCACGGCGCCGCGTATGAGATATTGCCCGAGCTGTATCGCATCAAATCGTACCTGCCCGAAGCGAACCTGCGGTTTCGGATCGTGCTGGTGGACGCGGAGGAGTATCGCGCGCTCGACGGTCGAAGCGCGAACAAAAAGCGCGGCTCGTCGCGGCGCGAGCGGATACCGCTCGGCTTGGCGGGGGAGGTTTTTATCGACTGCGCGGCGGATTACGGTCACTTTGTGCCCGCGATGGAGGAGCCGTTTTCCGCGCGTTTGTACAAGGAGCGCACGGGGCTTTCGCTTTCGCGCGCACAGACGGCGCTGAACGTGCTGTTTGTTATGGGCGCGGTCGAGCGCGTCGGCAAGCGGGGCAACGCGTTCCTGTACCAAAAGAAACCATAAAGATCCCATAAAAATGAGCAGTTTGTCGAAGAATGCATGCTCTCTGTATATACTTTTTGTTGCGTTTCGTATATAATACATAACCGAAGCGGCTCTTTTTTGCTTGCATCTTTTTGGTTGATCGATTCAGAATAAGGTAGGTGGAAGGTTTGAAACATACGTTTCGCGGCGGCGTGCATCCCATGCATTCTGCCAAAGAGGGAAAAACGCTGACGAGCGGCTGTGCGGTTCGTGCATTCGAGCCGGAATTCGTGGTGATACCCATGGGCATGCACGTTGGCGCGCCGAGCGCTCCCTGCGTGGAGAAGGGCGACCATGTCAAGCTCGGTCAGGTGATCGCAACGCCCGTGGGCGGCATCGGTCTGCCCGTTCACGCGAGCGTCTCGGGCGAGGTTCTGTTCGTTGAGCTGCGGCAGCAGCTGCGCGCGGCGCCCGAGCTTTGCATCGGCATTCAAAACGACAGGAAGGACGAATGGGCGGAGCTTACGCCCTTGGGCGGCGTCGAGGATGCGCCCGCCGACAAGATCGCGGCCAAGGTGAAGGAATGCGGCGTTTGCGGCATGGGCGGCGCGGCGTTTCCGACGCACGTCAAGCTGTCGATTCCCGAGGGCAAGAGCGCGGACGTCGTGATTTTGAACGGCGCGGAATGCGAGCCGTTTTTGACGGCGGATCATCGCTTGATGCTTGAAACGCCGGAGCGCATCGTGGGCGGTTTGCGCCTTATCCTGCGTGCAACGGGCGTAAAGTGCGGCGTTATCGCAATCGAGAAGAATAAGCCGGACGCCGTCGAACGCATGCGAAAAGCGAGCGCGGGCATGGAGGGCGTAGAGGTGCTGCCGCTCGTGACCAAATACCCGCAAGGCTCGGAAAAGCAGCTCATCCATGTCGCTGCGGGGCGCGAGGTTCCGCGCGGCAAGCTGCCCATCGACGCGCAGGCGCTGGTGTTCAACGTCAGCACGGCGGCGGCGATATTTGACGCCGTCACGCTGGGCAAGCCGCTTATCGAACGCATTACGAGCGTTACGGGCTGCGTGGAGCAGCCGTCCAACCTGCGCCTTCGCGTCGGAACGACGTTTGAACAGGCGATTCAAGCGGCGGGCGGTCTGCCCGAGCGCGCGAAAAAGATATTTGCGGGCGGGCCCATGACGGGCATCTGCGCGTTCGATACGGGCGTTTCGATGACCAAGGCGACCAACGGCATCGTCGTGTTCGACGAGACGCAGGCGCTTGACATCGAGGAATCGCCCTGCATCCGCTGCGGGCGCTGCGTGGACGCCTGCCCGATCGGGCTGTATCCGTTCCGCATTCGCACGGACGTGGACAAGGTCGATTATGACAGCGCGAAGGCGCACGGACTCATGGACTGCGTGCTTTGCGGCGCGTGCTCCTACATCTGCCCCGCGCGGCGGTTTCTGACGGCGGCGTTCAAGGCGGCGCGGGACGAGCTTGCCGCCAAGGCGAGGAGGTAAACGGGATGGAACAACAGAAAAAACGGTTTGCCGTATCCAGCGCGCCGCATATTCGCGCGAAGGATTCGACCGCGTCGCTCATGCTGGACGTGCTCACGGCGCTTACGCCCTGCGTGGTTGCGGGCATTTGGCGCTTCGGCTGGGGCGCGGCGCGGGTGCTGCTCGTGTCCGTGATCTCCTGCGTCGTGATGGAATACCTCTTTCAGAAGCTGACCAAGCGCAAGGTGCGCATCAATGATCTGTCCGCGGCGGTAACGGGGCTCATATTGGGGCTCAACCTGCCGCCCACCGCGCCCTGGTGGCTGGTGATCGTCGGCAGCGCGGTTGCAATTCTGCTCGTCAAGCAGCTTTTCGGCGGAATCGGCGACAACTTCGTCAACCCCGCTTTGGCGGCGCGCGGCGTGCTGCTCGCGTCCTGGCCGGCGCTTATGGCGGGCCACGCGTTCACGCTTGACGGCGTGTCCACCGCAACGCCGCTCTCGGGCGGAGCGCTCATCGGGGACGGGGTGTCGCAGGCGACCTCGCTGACAAGCGAACCGATGCCCATATTCTCCGAGATGGATCTGCTCGTCGGGCGCATACCCGGCTCCATCGGCGAGGTTTGCAAGATTGCGATCCTGCTGGGGCTTGTCTACCTGCTTCTGCGCAAAACGATCACCTGGCACATTCCCGTTACGATGATCGCCTCGTTCATGCTCTTTACATGGCTTTTCGGCGGCAATCCGTTCACGGGCGTGCTCATGGGCAGCGTGCTGTTCGGCGCGGTGTTCATGGCGACGGACTATGTTACGAGCCCCGTTACGCATCCGGGGCAAATCGTTTACGCCGCGGGCGCGGGCTTGCTCATCGCGCTCATTCGCGCGTTCGGCGGGTATCCCGAGGGGACGACCTATGCGATCCTGCTGATGAACATCGCTTCGCCCTTGATCGATCGCGCAACGAGCCGCAGGATCTACGGGGAGGTAAAAAAAGCATGAACAGCATTTGGAAATTGGCGCTGAAGCTGCTTGCCCTCGCCGCGTGCGCGGGGCTTGCGCTGGGCGTGACGAACGCCATTACGGAAGGGCCGATCGCGGCGCGCTCCGAGCTGGACGCGGCTGCGGCGCGGCAGCAGGTATTGTCTGCGGCGTCGTCGTTCGAGGCGCGTTCGGATTCGGACATGACCGCGACGTATGCGGGCTATGACGCAAGCGGCGCGTATGTGGGCAACGTATGCTCCATTCTGACGAAGGGCTACGGCGGCGAGATCGAGATCATCGTCGGCGTGGATCCTTCGGGCGTCGTTACGGGCGTCAGCGTCGGCGGCGCAAACTTCTCGGAAACGGCGGGGCTTGGCGCGCGCACGAAGGAAGCGTGGTTCGGCGAGCAGTTTGTCGGGCAAACGGGCAACATTGCGCTCAGGCAGGACGGAGGCTCGATCGACGCGGTGACCTCCGCGACGATCAGCTCGCGCGCCGTAACGAACGCGATCGCAACCGCCGCGGCTTCGCTTTCGGCGCTGCCGCAGCTTACGAAGGGGGCAAACTGATATGGAACGCACGAAAAACAATCTGAAAGGCGTGTTCATCAACGGCGTGATTACCGAGAATCCGACCTTCCGCCTCGTGCTCGGCACCTGCCCGACCATGGCGATCACCACGAGCGCCATCAACGGCATCGGCATGGGCGCGGCGGCGACGTTCGTCCTGGTCGGCTCCAACGTGGTCATTTCGCTTTTAAGGAACTTCATTCCCGACAAGATCCGCATTCCGGCGTTCGTCGTGGTGATCTGCACGTTCGTTACCATGGTGCAGATGCTTATGCACGCGTTTTTGCCGTCGCTTTATGCGAGCCTCGGCATCTTTATCCCGCTGATCGTCGTAAATTGCATCATATTGGCGCGCGCGGAAGCGTTCGCAAGCAAGAATAACGTCGCGCGCAGCGCGATGGACGGCGTGGGCATGGGGCTTGGGTTTACGCTCGCCATCACGCTGATCGGCTGCATCCGCGAGCTGTTCGGCAACGGCACGCTGTTCGGCATGCAGATATTCGGCGCGAACTATCAGCCGATGCTGCTCCTCATCCTGCCCGCGGGCGGATTCATCGTGTTCGGGCTGCTGCTCGGCGCGATCAATATCATAACCGAAAAAACGGCGAGGAAAGCCGAAGCGAAGGAGGCGGAAAAGCAATGAACCCGATCGTGCAGGTATTGCTCTTTATGTTCAGCTGCGTGCTGACGCATAACTTCATTTTCTCGCGCTTCCTCGGCTGCTGCCCGTTCCTCGGCGTATCCAACAAGGTCGAAACGGCGTTCGGCATGGGCATAGCGGTGACGTTCGTCATGGCGCTGGCGAGCCTGTTTACCTATATGGTTTACCATTGGGTGCTGGTTCCGCTTTCCATCACCTATCTGGATACCATCGCGTTCATTCTCGTCATCGCGTCGCTCGTTCAGGTCGTCGAGATGTTTCTGAAAAAGTCGTCTCCGTCGCTTTATGGCGCGCTGGGCATCTATCTGCCGCTCATCACGACCAACTGCGCGGTGCTGGGCGTTACGATTCTGAACGTGACGGAGAGTTACAGCCTGTTTTACTCGGTGCTCAACGGCGTGTTCGGTGCGCTGGGCTTCCTGCTTGCGATCGTGCTCATGGCGGGCGTGCGCGAGCGGCTCGAATCCGCGCATATCCCCGCGCAGTTCAAGGGCTTCCCGATCTCCTTGGTCATCGCGGGGCTGATGAGCGTGGCGTTCATGGGCTTTTCCAACATGTTCGCGGGGGTGATGTAAGATGACGACGGAAGCGATTTTGAAGATTGTGTTCGCCGTCGCGACGCTGGGCGGGCTGGGCGTGCTTTTTGGCGCGGCGCTCGGGTTTGCGGGCAAGAAGTTCGCCGTGGAGCAGGATGCGCGCGTGACGAACGTTCGCGAACAGCTTGCGGGCGCGAATTGCGGCGCATGCGGCTATACGGGCTGCGACGCGTTTGCCGAAGCGGTCGTGCGCGGCGAAGCGAAGCCGAACGGCTGCATTCCCGGCGGCGCAAAGGCGGCAAGGGAGATTTCCCGCATCATGGGCGTCGCGTCGGAGGACGTGGAGCCGATGGTTGCGCGCGTGCGCTGTCAGGGCACCTGCGAAAACGTCAGCGCGCGGTATGATTACAGCGGGCTGCATTCCTGCCGCGCGGCAAGCGGCATCTCCGGCGGGCCCAAGCAATGCGAGTTCGGCTGCCTCGGCATGGGCGATTGTCTGAACCGCTGCCCGTTTTCCGCCATCAGCATTCAAAACAACATTGCGCATATCGACGAAACAAAGTGCATGGGCTGCGGCGTGTGCGTGGCGACCTGCCCGCGCGGCATCATCAATCTGCTTCCGCGGGACAGCACGGTCGTCGTCATGTGTCGCAACAAGGCGACGGGGCGCGTTGCGCGCCTGCAATGCAAGACCGCGTGCGTGGGCTGCAAGCGCTGCGAGAAGCAATGCCCGTCGGACTCCATCCATGTGGTGGACGGCGTGGCGCTGATCAACGAACAAACCTGCACGCGCTGCGGCGCCTGCGTGGACGTTTGCCCGATGCACTGCATTGTGAATTTCTTCCACGAGGGCTACGATTACGACGGCGACGGCGTGGCGGACGTATAAGAATATGCGAAAACAAGCCCGAAAACGTCCTTCTCGGGCAAATATGCTCACGCGGGATCATCAGGAATTCCGTTTGCAGTTTTGCGCAATCTCTGTATACTGATGTTGGAAAGAGGTGCGGCTCCATGACCCGAGAAGAAAAAGAGAAGCTGTTTGACATTCTTGCATCCATGCAAGGCGGTATGCTGGAAACGAATCGAAAAATCGATTCCATCGGCAATGAGCTTGTGAAAGTCAAAGTCGGAATCGAAACGGAAATCATTCCCAAGCAGGAAGCGGCAGCAGAGGGGATTTCCGCAATTCTCGAACAGCTTGTGCCGACCAGCCGCGTAGACGAGCTCGAAAACCGCGTGAAACTGTTGGAAGCCGTTCTGAGCGGCGTAACAAGCGAGTTGCAGCGGCTCAAAAAAGCGCAGTAGGAAACTTCATTTGCATCAAATGCATCAAACGATAAAAAGGAGTTAAGCGTCCATGCTTCGCTCCTTTTTAATTCGGGTGGAGTTCGGGTGGAGGAGGAAGGGGAAAGCGCTATTTCTCTGTGTGTTCGTCGTCAAACCCCGGATCCGCCTGCTCCGCTTCGAGCGGCTCGATTGCGCGGCGCTTATGCTTTTTCACGCCCCAAACGCATAAAACCGTCAGCGCGGCGACAAGCAGCACAGCCAGTATCAGAATCTTTGCCGCGTTGGGAATGCGCGTCGTTGTCGTCAGGTAATAGCGGATGTAGCCAAAGCGCGCGGGCGTGTTATAGTCGGAAAACGGAACGTGCAGCGTTTCGTAGTCCCGCACGTTGTGCTCCGTAAAGCGAAACAGGCGAACGCCGCGCACGCTCTCCTTCCCATAGCTCGTATAGGTTGCGCCGGGCGCGCTTACGAGGTCGATTCCACTCAGCGTGCCGATGAAATTGTTGATATGATCGTGCCCGGAAACGCTCATGAACACGTCCCCGTTCTCAACAAACGCGTCGAACAGGCCGTAGTTTTCGGACGAGGGACAGGGCGCTTCGTTCACCTCGCCGAGGAAAATGCGCTTTTCGTTCGGCAGATAGTATTTCCCTTTGCCGACGCCGACGCCCGAAAACGCGCCCGTCACGCCCTTTTCGACCTTCGTGAACAGTTCGTATACCTCCGCGGGCATGACATGCGAAAACGCGATGGACGGAACGGCGGAGCCGCCGTTTTGTCGGATCAGCGCCGCGCTTTTTTCCCGATACCAAGCGACCTGCGCCGCGCTTACGGCGCCATAATCGCCGTTTTTCGCATACGCGCCGTCGTCAAAGAAATAAAGCTCGAGTGCGACGTCCGATTGGTCGTTCGTGCGCACCGACAGGGCGAAGGCGCCGCTGTCGGAAAGATTGCTGCCGTAGCATACGCCCAAGCAGGTTTCATGCGCTTCATAGAGCGTCGCCTGCGTGCGCACGGATAGGGGCGCGTCGTGGTCATGGTTGCCGAATACGACGGCAAACGGAATTCCGCTGTCAACAATGGGCGCGAGCACGCGCTCGATCGCCGTCTGTGCGTTCTTTACGCCGCTGCCGAGGCGTATCACGGGGCTGGAGCCTTCGAGCTGGTCGCCAAGCAGCACGACGAGGTCGGGCTTGTAATCGGTCAAAACGCCGTTGACGGAGTCGATCAAAAGCGGGGAAACGAACTGCGTATCCTGCAAATCGGCGAGAATCAGCACCGTAAACGTGCCGTCCTCGCGGAAGGAAAGATCGTTTTGGGGCGTATCCGCGTTCTCCTCGGCAAAGGAAGCGGGCAGCGCGGCAAACAGGAAAAGGCAGCGAGCATAACGGGCAAAAGGCGCTTGAAAAACTGTTTCATTTTATTAGCGTAAAGAACTTATGCGCGCTTGTCAAGCAAAGTTTCCATGCAAACGCTTCGTTTTTTTGATGCGCAGATTCGACGCGGTTGTTGTAAACAAGGCAAGTTTAAGCTAAAATAAGAGCGGCGTCGACGATTGTCGATCACGGAGAAAAAGCAGATGCAGTATGTAACCGATTTGTGGAACAATAAACCGCTTATGTGCGCGGTCGCCGCATGGGCCGTCGCGCAGATCATCAAAACGATCCTGTACACGATGATTAACCACGAATTCCGCTTTGAGCGCATGGTCGGCAGCGGCGGGATGCCAAGCTCACATGCCGCGACGGTATGCGCCCTTACGGCGTCCGCGATCAAGCAGTTCGGGCTCGGGTCGTTTGAGTTTGCGGTTTCGTTCATTCTGGCGATCGTCGTTTTGATCGACGCGCGCGGCGTGCGGCTGGAAACGGGCAAGCAGGCGATTACGATCTCCGCGATTATCGACCACTTCATCAAGGAGGGGACGGTCATCGACCTGCCCAAGTTCGAGCTGAAGGAGCTGATCGGACACACGCCCATACAGGTTGGCGTCGGTATGCTCATCGGCATAACGGTCGGTATTTGGCTGGGCTGACGATTCCGCACGGCGCGAGAAATCGAGCCGATTCATGCGGCCAAGAAACGGAGGTTCTCCATTTGAAACGTTCCTGCGGGATCCTTTTGCATATCTCCTCTCTGCCGTCCCCCTACGGGATCGGGACGCTCGGCAAGGAGGCGTTTCGCTTTGTCGATTTTCTGAAAAGCGCGCGGCAGTCGCATTGGCAGGTTTTGCCGCTGGGGCAAACGGGCTACGGAGATTCCCCCTATCAGTCGTTTTCCACGTTCGCGGGCAACCCGTATTTTGTCGATCTCGAACGGTTGATCGAGGACGACCTGCTTGAAAGAAGCGCGGTCGAGGCGTGCGATTGGGGCGGGGACGCGCGGTATGCGGACTTTGGGCGCGTTTACGAAAGCCGTGCGCGCGTGCTGTACGCGGCGTTCGAGAGGGCGCGCTTGCGCGCGGACGTCACCGAGCGCGTGGAGCGGTTTTCGGCGTCGAACGCGGACTGGCTGGACGATTACGCGCTGTTTATGGCTTTGAAAGACGAAAACGGCGGCAAACCGTGGCATGAATGGGAGCGCGGGGTGCGCCTGCGCGAGGAAAGCGCGATGGACGCGGCGCGCGAACGGCTTTCTATGCGCATGGAATTTTATCGGTTTATCCAAACTCTCTTTTTTGAGCAGTGGGTGAGCCTGGTTTCTTACGCGCATACAAACGGCGTATCGCTCATCGGCGATCTGCCGATCTATGTGCCGTTCGATTCCGCGGACGTATGGAGCGCGCCTTCGGAGTTCCTGCTTGACGAGGAGCGCCGCCCGACGTGCGTTGCGGGCGTGCCGCCCGATTATTTCACGGCGGATGGTCAGCTTTGGGGCAACCCGATCTACGATTGGGCGCATATGCGGGAAAACGGCTATGCTTGGTGGAAGCGAAGGCTTTCCGCCGCCGCGCGGATGTATGACACGATTCGCATCGACCATTTTCGCGGGCTTGCGTCCTATTGGAGCGTGCCGCCGACCGCGCCGACCGCGCGCACGGGCGAATGGATGAAGGGCCCGGGCAGCGACTTTGTGAACATGGTCAAGACGTCGTTTTCGGGGCTGCAAATCATCGCGGAAGACCTCGGATACCTTACGCAAGACGTAATCGAGCTGCTGAAAGAATCGGGGCTGCCGGGCATGAAGGTGTTGCAGTTTGCGTTCGACGCGCGCGAGCCGAGCGTTTATTTACCGCATACCTACCCGCGCAACTGCGTCTGCTATGCCGGCACGCATGACAACACAACCACCGCGGCATGGTTTGCGGAGGCGGCGCAGGACGATGTTCGTATGGCGATCGAATACCTCGGGCTGAACGAGCGCGAGGGCTATGTTTGGGGTATGCTGCGCGGCGGTATGGGCTCGGTTGCGGATCTGTTTTTGGCGCAGATGCAGGACTATATCGGGCTGGACGGAAGCTGCCGCATGAATACGCCGGGCACGCGCGGGGGCAACAACTGGCGCTGGAGAATGCGCTCGGGCGAAAACGGAGCGCAGCTTGCCGCGCGCATCGCGGAAATGGTTCGCATCTACGGCAGATAACGACAAGATGCGCGTTTTTTCGAACACATTGTGGGCGAAGCATTGTGCTTTTGACAGAATTCGCCTATAATGGAATCAGGACGGATCGGTTGGGAGAAGCGAATGGCGGCGCGAAAGCGGGAAGACCACGAAAGCCATAATATTTACGATGAGTTTGCACCGATGCACGCTTACAGCGCCGCGCGGAGCAGCTTTGGCGGCGCGAAGCTCGGGCTCGCGCTCAAAGCGCTTGCCGCCGTCGCCGCGCTCGGCGCAGTTGTTTTATTTGCGCTGGCGGTTTATGTCGTCAGCACGCTGACGCGCATCGGCAGCACCTACGCTTTGATACAAGCAAACGTCGTTATGACAAGCGTAACGGATACGAACCCCACGGTTCTTTGGCGGCTTTCGCGAAAAGCGGACGACGCGTTGATGCAAAGCGCTCTGCTGGAAAGCAAACAATCGGAATTGTCATTTCACGATTTGACCCCAAGCACGACCTATGAGCTGACCTATTACACGTTAGGCAAGCGAACAAGCGATACGAAGATAGCGGGGCGGTTTGCGTTCACGACCCTGTCCGAGGGAACCGCTGCGGGCGACGAAAGCGGGGAAGACAAACAAATCGGCGAACCCGAGATCATCGTCATACCCGACCCGATCGTGAAGGCGGAGCTGCGCATTATTACCGGGCAGCTTGCGCGCGGAACGGAGGACGTCGCCTATCTGCAAACGATCGGCGTGTATTATACGGGTCAAGCGGCGCGCTCGTTTACCGCGTCGGGGCTTCCGAGCGGGCTGACGATGACAAAGGACGGCGCGCTGTCGGGAAAACCCGCGCTCGAAACGGCTTCCGAAACGCCGTATACGGTTACGATATCCGTAACGGACGGGGACGTGTCGGATCAAAAGACCTTCTCCCTCTATATCGACGCGCAGCCCGAGCCTCTGGAAATCACCAACACGGGGCTCAGGAGTACGAAGCGCGGCTACCAATATAGGGATCAAATTACCGTCAGCCGTGCGGATGCGACGGGCGTCACCTATTCCGCGTCGGGTCTGCCGGGCGGGCTGTATGTGGACGCCGCGACGGGCGCGATCCTCGGCGTGACGCGCAGCACGATCGAAACGGGCGAGTATTCCGTTACGCTTTACGCCACAGACGGGAAGGTCAGCGCGCAAAAAACGCTTTCGCTGCGGGTCTCCGCCGTGGCCACGCTTCGGGATCTGTCGCTTGATTTCTTTTCGGCGGATCTGGGCACTTACTCTATCTATCCGCTGGGTCAGATCACGCGGAACGACGAGGAAAACGTCGTGACGGCGATCACGCTCGAGGGGGGCGTGCCGCTTGCCTCGGCGCTAAGCGATGCCGGAGACGTCTCCGGCGACGAGGTTCTCGTTTCCGCGGGGGAAACGAGAACCGTCACGCTTACGGTCAGCTACACGCTCGGCGGAGAAGCGCGGCAAAAAACCGCGACGGTTTCGGCCTCCGGCGCGAGCGTAACCTTCCCCGCCGTGCCGGCGAACCAGGTCGGCTTCACGGGCACATTGATCGGCGATTTCTTCGCGTATGACAATCCGCCGACCGCGACGCGCGGCGCCGATTTACATACTGCGAGCTGCGGCGTCACTCAAACGGGAAGCAACGTCTCTGTGACCATACCGGGCTTGCCAGACTTTAATGCGGCGGATGCGCTTGACATAACCTTTGACTATTACACGCTTCGGCTCGTCTGCTCGCATGGCGTCCACGGCGGATCGGAAACCGTGTTTGTAGGGTTGGATTCTGCTGCGACCACCCGACCGGGCGGCTGATATATGGCAACAGGCATGATAAACGGAGGGAAACGGTTTATGAAGAAAAAGAGTCTGCTCAGAACGATCCTCTTTATTTTGATCACGGCATTGCTTTTTTGCCTGCTGGTCAATCCGAAGTGGCTGCCTTTTTTGAGCGCCGAAACGCAGGAGAAAATCAGCGCGACGGTCAGGCAAACCTTCGTCGTCGCCAAAGAGGACGGGGAAACGCTTTTTGCGCTGCCCAAGCTCGTCAGCTTCGTGGCGATGATCGCGCTCGTGCTGTGCCTCAACGCGATTTTACAGCTCATCATTCGCCGCAGCGCGCCGCGAAACAAACGTTCCCGCACGATTGCGGAGATGCTGCTCAGCATCTTAAAGTATGCGACCGTGCTCGTGATCCTCGTATGGGGACTGACGATACTGGGGCTTAACATCACGGGCGTGCTTGCGGGGCTTGGCATCGTGAGCCTTATCATCGGGTTTGGCGCGCAAAGCCTGATCGAGGATATCATTACGGGTATGTTCATCATCGTGGAGGGGCAGTACGGCGTGGGCGATATTGTCGTCGTCGATGATTTTCGCGGCACCGTGCGGCGCATCGGCGTTCGAACGACCGTGATCGAGGACGCGGGCGGCAACATCAAGATCGTCAACAACTCCGATATTCGAAACCTGCAAAACCGTTCGGATAACCCCTCGTGGGCGGTGTGCGACGTAAGCATTTCTTACGGCGCGCGCATCGAGGCGGTCGAGAAGGTGCTCGAGAAAGGGCTGCCCGAGATTTTTGAGCGCTGCAAGGACGTATTTCTAACCCCCTTGACGTATGCCGGCGTTCAGGCGCTCGGCGAATCGGGCGTGGTGCTGCGTATATTCGGCACCGTGCGCGAGAAGGATATTTTCTCCGCCCAGCGCAGGCTGAACCGTGAGATCAAGATCCTGTTTGACGACAACGACGTGGAGATTCCGTTCCGGCAGATCGTGATTCACGACGGAGACAAAAAGGCGTAACGTCCGCCTTTTCCATATGGAACGATACAAGCCGCTTTCATGCGTTCTCGCGCAGGTGCGGCTTTCTTCATGCGCGCATATCCGCAAATAAGAGCGATTTTCCTGCGAAAAACGGTTGCGAAACGGAAAAGCGGTGCAGTATAATGAACGGGCAAAGGAGGCGAGAAGGGCATGGAACCCGAACCGGGGCGAAGTAGGATACCAGTAAAATATCATACGATCAGCCGCACGTTCGGACGCTCCTTTTGACGGCCGTGCGCGGCTAAGAAAGGAAAATCATACCCATGATTCGCATTTTTAAGACCTTTGAGGACGGCATGCGCGTGCTGGACGCGCCCGAAAAGGACTGTTGGATCTCCCTCGTCAAGCCGACGGAGGAGGAACTGAACGAGACGGCGCAGCGCTACGGGATCGACGTTGACGACCTGCGCGCCGCGTTGGACGAGGAGGAACGTTCCCGCATCGACGCGGAGGACGGCTATACGCTTATCCTCGTGGACATTCCGTCCATCGAGAACCGCAACGGGCGGGATTGGTACGTCACCGAGCCGCTCGGCATCGTTTTGACCAAGGAAGCGATTATCACCGTCTGCTTGGAGGATTCGCCGATTCTGAGCGCCATGAAGCTCAAACGTTCGCGCGAATTCCATACGCATATGAAAACGCGCTTCGTTTTGCAGATTCTGTATCGCAACGCAACGTTGTATCTGCAATACCTGCGCGTGATCGACAAAAAGAGCGAGGAAGTGGAGCGCAAGCTGCATGATTCCACGCAGAACCGCGAGCTTATCGAGCTGCTCGGACTGGAAAAGAGCCTTGTTTACTTTACGACGTCCCTGCGCGCCAACGAGGTCGTGCTCGAAAAGCTGATGAAGCTGGAAAGCGTAAAGAAATATCCGGAGGACACCGACCTGCTCGAGGACGTCATCGTCGAAAACCGTCAGGCGATCGAGATGGCGAACATATACAGCGGCATTCTGAGCGGCATGATGGATGCGTTCGCGTCGGTTATTTCCAACAACCTCAACATCGTGATGAAGTTTTTGGCGGTGGTCACGATCGTTCTGTCCGTGCCGACGATGATTTTCTCCGCATACGGCATGAACGTGAATACGGATGGTATGCCGTTTGCCAATCAGCCGTACGGGTTTGCGCTGATCCTGCTGATCTCGATCCTGCTCAGCGTGATCGTTGCGATCTATTTTATCCGCAGAAAGATCTGATTTCGCGCGCCATCCAAGCGGGCCGCGTCGATGGGCTCGTTGGGAGCGCGGGCAGGCGAACGCTTTGCACGCGCGAACGCGAAGGAAACGAATCAACAAAAAAGCATCCCCGTTTCGAGGACGCTTTTTTCGTATGGAATCGGTTTTTCAAACATACCGCTCGGTATGCGAAGCCCTTTTGAGCAGCTCCCGCCGCAGAAATTCGCAGGATTCCTCCGCGGTGGACGCCGTGTGCTCCGCGCGCAAAATATAGGAGATCGTGTCGCTCCATGCGCGCGGCGTGTAGGCGTTGACGTTCAAGCGCGTCAGCGCGTCGGCGACGTCGGCGGCGTATGCGTTTTCGTGCAAATCGGATAAATACAGGCAACCGCTTTCCGAAAAAATTGCCTCTACCAACGCCGACATATCGGACGGGGGATCGTTCTTCTCATTCATCAAGCATTCTCCATGATTCCATCAAGAGCCGGCGAACCCGCAAAAAAGGCGGGTATTTTCAATCAACGATACCAGCATAGCACGCGTTATAGAAAATGTCTATTGTTACACTGCTATTTTTGCGCTTTTTCCTGCTTATTTCGATGATAAAAACGTTTTTCTGCGTGACGCGGCGCGCATAAGCGCCCCCAAAGCTGTCCATACTCGCAAAAGAGAGGTGAAGGACATGATATTTGGTTTCAAATCACGCGCGGCGGCATGCCTGCTGGCGATGGCGTTTACACTTGCGCTTTGTATGCCGCTCATCTCCGCGCGCGGCGCGGAAGAAACGGACGTGCTGCGGCTGCACATCCTGGCAAACAGCGATTCCGCGGCGGATCAGCGCGTCAAGCTGCTTGTGCGCGACGCGGTGCTTACGCAAATGAAGGCGGGTGAAACCGCGGCCGAAACGGAGCGGCTTTTGCTGCAAAACGGCAGGGAGCTGCTCGCGGCGGCGGAAGCGGTTTTGCGCGAAAACGGCTTTTCCTACGGCGTGCAGCTCATGCTGGGAACGTATGCGTTTCCGACGCGCGTATACGGCGAAAAGACATACCCCGCGGGGGATTACCGCGCGCTGCGCATCGTGCTCGGACAAGGGCGCGGGCAGAATTGGTGGTGCGTGCTGTTTCCGCCGCTCTGCATCGTGACAAGAGACGGCGCGTCCGTGCCGAAGGACGGCGAAATTCGCTTTGAAAGCAGCATTTTGCGCTTCCTTCGGTCATTGGAGGTGTTTTCATGACGCGGCGGGAGCGGCACGGGAAACACGCGCTTCGTTATTTTTGCCTGCTGCTTGCGACGCTTGCGCTGCTTGTTGCGCTGACGTCCTCGGCGCAGGCGGCGTCGCTGAAAAAGGGCGCGAGCGGGGACGACGTGATCACGCTGCAAAAGAAGCTGAAAAACTGGGGCTATTACAGCGGCCCGATCGACGGCATATTCGGCAGCAAGACCGAGGAGGCGGTTCGGTATTTCCAGCGCAAGAACGGCTTGACGGCGGACGGCGTCGTCGGGCAGGCGACGTTGAAGGCGCTCGGTATGCAGCTTTCGGGCGACTCGTCGGGCGGCTCGTCGGGTTCGTCAAGCAGTCAGTCTACGGCGAGCGGGGATATCAACCTGCTCGCTCGCTGTGTTTACGGCGAAGCGCGCGGGGAATCGTATAAGGGACAGGTCGCGGTCGCCGCGGTGATTCTCAACCGCGTCGAGAGCAGCAGCTTCCCAAACAGCATCGCGGGCGTAATTTATCAGCCGGGCGCGTTCTCGGTCGTCAACGACGGGCAAATCAATCTTTCGCCCGACGCGACCGCAATCAAGGCGGCAAAGGATGCAATGAACGGTTACGACCCGACAAACGGCTGCATCTATTATTACAACCCGGACAAAACGAGCAATCAATGGATTCGATCGCGCCCGATCATCACGCGCATCGGGCGGCATGTGTTCTGCAAATGAGCGAAACGGAGGGAACAAACCCGATGGAACGGGAAACAATCGAAAACGGCGGTGAAAAGGAAGCGCGGCGCGGAATCAAACGGTTTTGGACGGCGCTTGCCGTCGCTTTGCCGATCCTGCTTGCGGTCGCGCTCGGGGTCGTATGCGTATACGCCACGGAGCGCGCATCCTATGCCGAATCGCTCGAACGGCGCGCAGAGGCGATGGAGCGCGAGGCGTATTATGCGCTGCATGACAACGTAAACGACTTGCAGACCGCGCTTTCCAAGCTGCAAATTACCGCGTCGTCCGCGCGGCATGTGGAGCTGCTTTCCGACGTTTGGCGGCTTTCGGGGGCGGCGGCGGTAAACCTTTCCAACCTGCCCGTTTCCCATGCGGAGACGGCGGAGCTGAACGCGCTGATCGTGCGCATCGGAGACTATGCGGATTCGCTGATTGCGCGCGTTCTGTCGGGCGGTATGCTGCAAAGCGCCGATTATGAGCAGCTCGACGCGCTGCATGAGGCGAGCGTACGAATCGGAAACGAGATCAAGGCGCGCTTGGACGCGGACGATTTCCCGACCTATACGCAGGACGGATATTATGCCGTAAGCGACGGCGCGGCGGGCGGCAATACGACAGGCGAAGCAGGGCAGGCGGGCGCTTCGGACGAGGGGAAAAACGAGGACGCGATCGCCAATTATCCGACCTTGATCTATGACGGGCCGTTTTCCGAGAGCAACGAGACGGCCGCCCCGCGCGGGCTGCCCGGCGCCGACGTGGACGAGTACGGCGCGCAGCAAGCGGCGCTTGCCTGGCTGGGCGGCGGCAGTATCAGCCTGCTTGCCTTTGAAAACGGAACGATTCCCGCTTACACGTTTATGGGAACGGACGCGTTCGGGCAAACGATCGAGATTACCGTTACGCGGCAGGGCGGAAAGGTGCTGCGGTTTATGGCGGAGCGGGAAGCGGCGGAGGATGCGATTCCCTCCGAGGAGGAAACCAAGCGCCTGAGCGAAGCGGCGCGCGCTTACCTTGCCGAACGCGGCTACCCCGACATGACGCCCGCCTATGCGCAGTTTTACGGCGGCGCGGCGGTGTTCAACTTTGCCGCAATGCAGGACGGCGTCATCCTGTATGCGGATCTCGTCAAGGTATACGTTTGGCAGGCGGACGCGCGGATTGTCGGGGCGGACATGACAAACTACCTCATGCGGCATACGACGCGGGATTTGCCCGCGCCGACGATGACCGAGGCGGAGGCGGCGAATGCGGTGTCCGAAAACTTGAAGGTTGAGAGCGTGGCGCTTGCTCTGATTCCGAAAACCGCGGCGGACGAGCGGCTTTGCTATGAGTTCAAGGGCAAGCGCGGCGAGACGTCGTTTATCGTGTATATCAACGCCGTCACGGGCGCGGAGGAGGAGATCTTCCAGATTATCGACTCCGATCGGGGTCAGCTCGTGGTGTAAGGGGTGCGTTCGTTCAAAACAGAACAAATACAAACGAAAGCGGTCGGTCGACAGGCGATCGCTTTTTCACGCGGAAAGAAAAAGGAAACGCGTCTTTACCCAAATTCCAAATTTTGTACATAATGTGGCGTTCCGTCACAGTTCGTTGACATTTCCGATCCGTTCGTATATATTATGAGAATCATTATACCGCAATTATTCTTATAAGATGGGGAAGGATTGGAATGGACAAGAAAATGAAGAGACCGCGCGGGGATCGCCGCGACGCGTCGCGCGTGCGCGATTTGGACTCGATGCACGCGTTCCTGCCGCATATGCTGCCGAACCGTGCGGACAACGAGGCGTTCGTGCGGGAGCTGATCGATTTTTCCGCCGTGGACGCGTATGTCGCGGCAAAAAACGCGACGAATCCCGCGCACAAATACACGATTTTTCATGTCGTGCTGGCCGCGCTTTCGCGCACCGTCGAGATGCGCCCGCGGATGAACCGTTTTATCATCGGCGGCAACTATTACGACCGCGACAACATCACGTTTTCGCTGATCGCAAAAAAGGCGTTTGCGGATAACGGCGCGGAGTCCATCGTGATCTTGAAGTACGATACGGACAGCGAAAAGCCCTGCATCGACGTTTTGCACGACAAGCTCTGCGACTTTGTTTACACCCTGCGCACGAAGGACGAAACCGACAATACGACCGATATTTTGGATATGCTCGCCAAGCTGCCGCAGGGCGTGCGTCGATTCGTGATGAACACGCTGCGCCGCTTGGACGATCACGGCCGCATGCCGAAGGATATCGCCAAGGAGGATCCGTATAACAGCACGGTATTTATCTCGAACCTTGGCTCCATCAAGCTGAGCGCGGGCTATCATCACCTTACCAATTGGAGCACGAACTCCGTGTTCGTGGTGCTGGGCGAAAAGCATATGTATCCGTTTTATGATGATGCGGGCGGCGTTTCGATGAGACCCGCCGTCGAGATCGGCATCACGCTCGACGAGCGCATCGCGGACGGCTATTATTACGCAAAGACGGTTCATCTGCTCAAACGGCTTTTGAGCGAACCGACGCTGCTGGACGTGCCCGCAAAGGAGGCGCTGAACATTGAATACTGATTGGTTGAAGGAGGATATGTCCAACGTCAAAGCGCCGTGGCTGGCGTTTTACGGCGACGTACCGCAGCATTTGACCTATCCGGACTGTTCCATGACCGACCAGGTCGAGGAAATCGCAAATCTGTATCCGAGCTACACCGCGTTCTCGTTTATGGGCGCAAAAACGTCCTACGCGCAGATGATGCGCGAGGTGGCGCGCGTGGCGAAGGCGTTTTCCGCGCTTGGCGTGGGCAAGGGCGACAAGGTTACGCTCTGTATGCCGAACTGCCCGCAGATCGTTCTGTGCTTTTACGCGCTCAACAGGATCGGCGCGATTGCTTCGATGATCCATCCGCTGTCCAGCGTGGGCGAGATCGCGTTCTACCTGCGGGATTCCGAGTCCCGCGTGGCGGTGACGCTCGATCAGTTTTACGGCAAGTTTGAGGAGGTTCGAAAGGAAGTCGATCTGCATACGCTCGTTCTTACCTCCGTTGCCGACGCGCTTACGCCGATCATGGCGCTTGGCTACAAGCTCACCGAGGGGCGGAAGGTCAAGAAGGTTCCGAAGGACGCGCCCGTGCTTTGGTGGGATCGCTTTCTCGGCGGCGCGAAGGGCAGGGACGATAGCTGCTTCGTATCCCGAAAGGGCGACGACCCCGCCGTGATCCTGTTTTCGGGCGGCACGACGGGCGTAACGAAGGGCATTCTGCTCTCCAATCTCAATTTCAACGCGCTCGGGATGCAGACCGCCGCGATGAGCAACTGCTTCGAGCCGGGCAGGAAGATGCTCGCCGCCATGCCCATGTTCCATGGATTCGGGCTGGGCGTGTGCATCCACTCCATGCTCGCTTCGGGCGGCATGGCGATTCTCGTGCCGCGCGTATCGGTGGAAAGCTACGCCAAGCTGCTCAAAAAGGAGCAGCCGAACTATATCGCGGGCGTGCCGACGCTCTATGAGGGCATCACGCGCAACCCCTTTATGGACGGCGTGGATTTGAGCTGTCTGCTCGGCGTATTTTCGGGCGGGGATTCGCTCTCCGTCGAGCTGAAAAAGAAGTTCGACCGGTTTTTGAAGGAGCATGGCGCGACGGTGCAGGTGCGCGAAGGCTACGGCACGACGGAGTGCGTCACGGCGAGCTGCCTCACCCCCTACGATATGTATCGCGAGGGCAGCATCGGTCTGCCGTATCCCGACACCTACTATAAAATCGTCAAGCCGCATACGACGAGCGAGCTTCCCTGCGGCGAGGAGGGCGAGATCTGCCTATGCGGGCCGTCCGTCATGCTGGAATACGTCAATCAGCCGCAGGAGACGGCGGACACGCTCCAAAAGCACGCCGACGGGCATATCTGGCTGCATACGGGCGACCTCGGCTTCATGGACGAGGACGGGTTCGTGTATTTCAGGCAGCGCATCAAGCGTATGATCGTAACGAGCGGCTACAACGTGTACCCCTCGCAGATCGAGAATATTATCGATATGCACGACAAGGTGCAAATGAGCTGCGTCATCGGCGTGCCCGATTCCTACCGTATGCAGAAGGTCAAGGCGTTCGTGGTGCTGCGCGCAAACGTGCTGCCGACGCCCGCGCTCAAAGAGGAGCTCATGGAGCATTGCCGCAAGCATATTGCGAAATACGCCATGCCGTATGACATCGAGTTCCGCAGCGAGCTGCCCAAAACGCTCGTGGGCAAGGTTGCGTATACGGTTTTGGAAAAGGAAGAAGCCGAAAAGCAGGTCGGGTAACGATTCGAATTGATTCTGAGCCGCTCCGACGGGGGCGGCTTTTTATGCGCGCGAAGATTATGAAATGTGGCAATAATTTGTAACGTTTTGTCATGGCGCGTTGCAAAGCCGTGCGCGCGGGAGTATACTTTTTTTATGAAGCGGACAAAACGGCAAAAACGCAAGGAAAACGTGATTTTGGGCGTCCTTTGGACGGTTTTTGTGCTGCTTTGCGCCGCCGCGCTGCTCGGGCTGTATCTGCTTGCCTCCGCGCTGTTCGCGCCTACCGTGGGCGGTTCGTATTACGCCGACCTTGCAAAGAGCGCGCATATCGGCGACGCCGTGGATTTTTCCGCGCTGTCCGCCGCCAATTCCGATGTGAAGGCGTGGGTCGCGTTAAGCGGTACGGCGATCGACCTGCCCATCGTGCAGACTGCGGACAACGAAACCTATTTGACCCGCATATTCAACGGCAAGAGGAACAAGCTCGGCACGCCGTTTCTGGACGCGTCCAACGCAAGCGACTTTTCCGACCGTCATACGGTGATCTACGGGCACGCGCTCAAAAGCGGCGCGATGCTCGGCGCGCTGTGGGAATACGAAAATCCCAACTATCTGATGCGTCATCCCGCGTTGACGCTCTTTTTGCCCGACGGAACGCAGAAAACGCTTTCCGTGTTTGCCTGCGCGCGCGTGGGCGAACACCGCAGCGACATTCCGATTTCGTTCGGGAGCGACGAGGCGTTCGAGGCGTTCTTGGACGAGCTGAGGGAGCTTTCCGCGTTTGAATCCAACGTATCGGTGACCGCGAGCGATCGCGTCGTCTCCTTCTGCGTGTGCCTGCCGGACGGCGGAACAGGCAGGCTGCTCGTTTCCTGCAAGCTGGAAAACGAAGAAGCGAACGCCGTTACCTTGCCGCAAGCGGAATCGACCGATCCCGCCGTCTCGCCCGACCTGCCGTAAAGAGAAGATTGTTTGCGCATACAACCGTCCGAAGAAAGGACGGTTTTTTACATATCCGACGCGTGGGTGCGCGCGGCGGGATATGTTGTAAAATAACGGGTAAATAACGGGTAATGATATGCAACCTTTTCAATTTCGACAAAGTGTGGTATGGTAGAAGGGTGTTAACCCGATTAAAAGGAGGCACGAGTGTTATGAAGAAAAAGCTATGGATCGCGTTTGCGTTCGCCCTGTGCAGCGTGCTGCTGCTTTCCGCATGCGCCGCGAAGTCGGAGTCGGTCGCGTATGATACCGCCGCGTATGAAAGCGATATGTCTTACGGCAATTCCTTCGCCGCGGGGGAGGCGCCCAAGGCGCAGGAAATGTCAACAACGTCGGATTCCGCGCAGCAGAGCACGCAGGCGGACTCCACCGTGCGCAAGATCGTCTACACGGCGGATATGCGCGTTACGGCGGATGCGCCCGAAACCGCGCTTGCCGAGCTGACGGCGAAAACGGAGGCGCTCGGCGGCTATGTCGCCGCGTCCTACACGACGACGGACGAGGACGGCGCGTATCGCTGCACGGCGACGCTTAAAGTTCCCGCGGATTCCCTCGAGGAGCTGATCAACGCCGCCGAAGCGACGGGTAAGGTGGACGATTATCGCCTAAGCTCGGACGACATCTCGGGTAACTATTACGATATCAAGGCGCGCCTCGGCAACGCACAGGCGGAGGAAAAGCAGCTGGTCGAGCTGCTGGAACGCTGCGACACGATTGAGGACGTGCTTGCCGTGCGGCAGAGCTTGACGAGCGTGCGCGCGGATATCGAGAGCTATTCCGCGACGATGCAGCTTTACGACAACCTCGTGGATTACGCCACGCTGGAGCTTACGATCAACCGCACGCCCAAGCAGGCGGTCGAGCAGCAGAAGGAGCTCATCACGATTTGGAAGGCGTCCGACGTGGGCAAGCGTATGTGGGACGGGCTGCAAAACAGCGCGCGGTTCATGGTGAACGCGGTCGCGGCGGTCGGCATATTCATCGCCATCGCGATCATTCCCGCGGGCATTTTGTTCCTTTGCATCGGGCTGCCGATCATCATCTCGAAGAAAAAGAAAAAGCAGAGGAAGACCGCCGCCGCATTGGCGGAAGCGGAAAAACAGGAAGACGTCGAGGAAACGCCGCGCCTGAACGAATGACGCGAACAGTTTAATAAGCGGGGGGAGTATACAGGTGGTAACGATCAAAATTGCCGAATCGGAAAAGGACCTTGTCAAGTTTATGGAGTTCCCGCTGGAGCTCTACCGGGATTGCCCGTACTATGTGCCGGACATCCTCAAGAGCCAGGTGGAGGATATGCAGCGCGAAAAGAATCCCGCGTTCGCCTATTGCGACGCAAGGTGCTTCCTTGCCTATCGAGACGGGAAGATCGTCGGGCGCATCGCGGGCATCCTCAACACGCTGGCGAACAAAAAGTTCGGTAAGGACTATCTGCGCTTCTCGCATGTAGACTTTATCGACGACGACGAGGTCGTGGACGCGCTGTTCGACGCGCTGGAAGGCTGGGCGCGGGAGAAGGGCTGCACGGCGGTGCATGGGCCGCTCGGCTTTTCGGACATGGATCGCGAGGGCATGCTCGTGGAGGGGTTCGACCGCATGAGCCTGTTCTACACCTACTATAACTACCCATATTATAAAGAGCAGATGGAGCGCCGCGGCTACGGCAAGCAGGTGGACTGGGTGGAGCTGCGCTTGAAAACGCCCGACCGGCTCGACGAGCATATCGCAAAGCTGTCAAGCTATATTATAAAGCGCAAGCAGCTTCATGTGGTCAATTTGGGCGACATCCCGATCAGGGCTCTGATGCGCGACGTGTTCGCGCTGTGGAACGAGACGTATAACGTGCTTTTCGGCGTGGTGCCCATGACGGATCGTCAGATGGAAAAGTACACGAGCGAGTTTTTACCGATGGTGAACGCGCGCACCACGTCGTTCGTTTACAACAGCAAGAACGAGATGATCGCTTTCGGCATCGCCTGCCCCGCGCTGGATTACGCCATGCGCAAGATCAAGGGACGCACGCTGCCGTTCGGATGGGTCTCGCTCATCAAGGCTCTGAAAGGCAAAAACGACACGCTCGATCTGCTGCTTATCGCCGTGCATCCGGATTATCAGGGCATGGGCGTCAACGCCGTGATATTAAACGAGTTCCAGAACAAGGCGCTGCGTTACGGGTTTAAGTTTGCAGAGACGGGACCGATGCTGGAAATGAACACCAACATTATTTCCCAATGGGGGCGTTACGAGAGCGAGCAGCACAAGCGCCGCAGATGCTTCGTAAAGGATCTGTAAGAACGCTTGGCGCGTTCCCCAAAAAATGTGTGACGTTTTCGCATATTGGTGGTATAATTTGACGATGGAATTATCCAAATATATATGGGAGGGTATTGTTTTATGAGACTGAGCGCACCGAAAGTTCTCGTTTGGATCATCGCGCTGATCCTTGCCGCGCTGGCGATTGTTTGCCAGTTCGTCACCATCCCCGTTATCGGCGGATTTGTCAGCAGCTATAAGTTCTGGTTTATGACCGCCGCTTACGGTTTGCTGTTCCTGGGCACGCTGTTCAAGGGTCTGTAAGAAAACGGGAGCAAAGAGACATTCAGACATTCTCTTTGTGAATCGAAAAGGAGTCGCCTCAACGCGACCCCTTTTTTGTATGCTTGCGAGAGGGAACGACAGCCTATTTGAGCGCGGACAGGCGCTTTGCAAAATAGTCGGCGAGCTGCGAAACGGTTTGTTCCACGCCGCTTTGCGTCGGCGCCATGCCCTGCGCAAGCGCGTTGCGCCCGCCGCCTTTGCCGCCCGTTGCGGCGTTTACGGCGGCTATGAGTTCGCAAACGTCAATGGATATGCCCTCGCCGAGCGAAACGACGTAGAAAAGCCTGCCGTCCGCCTGCGCGGAAAGCAGCACGGCGAGCGTATGCTTTACGGCGCACATCTGCGCAAGCTCCTTGAGGGACGCCGCGTCCATCCCGCTTTGCAGCGATACGATGCAGGCGTATTTGCCCGCTTTGCGCGCGCTTTTGCCGAGATCGGCGGAAACGAAGCCGTTCACGCGTTCGGAGAGTTCGCGCTCGCGTTTTTTCAGCGCGCCATAGTCGCTTGACAGCTTTGCCACGGCGTCGAGCGCCTGCCCGCGTCCGACGGAGAAGCGCCGCGCGATCGTATCCTCGCAAAGCGCGGCGTGCTTGGCAAAGGAAAGGGCGCGGCCACCGCAAACGAACGTTACGCGCGTGCCGCCTTTGTAGGACACGGCGTCGGTTATCAGGATGCAGCCGATCTCGCCCGTCGTATGGCAATGCGGCGCGCAGCAGGTGCACATGTCCGCATCCCGTATGGAGACGATGCGGATGCGCCCTTTGAGCCCTTCGGCGCGCTTGCGCAGCGGCAGGGCGCGCGTTTGCTCCTCGTCGTCATAATAGGTCGCGGTCACGGGCAGGTCGCGCCAGACGAGCCGATTTGCCAGCAGCTCGCCCGCAAGAAGCATGTCGGCGGTAAGCGGTTTGTCGAAATCGATCGTGGAATAGTCCGCCGCGGCAAGATGAAAGCCGACGTTTGCGGCGGAAAACAGCTTGAAAAACGAAAACGAAAGCAGATGCTCGCCCGTGTGCTGCTGCATAAAGTCAAACCGCCGCGCGTCGTCCACCGAAAGCGAGACGGTTTTACCGACGGGAAGCGGCGCGTCGACATGGTGAATGAGCTCGTCGCCCTCGATGCGGCAATGCAATACGTTTGCTTCGTCCATTTTGCCCAAATCGGACGGCTGACCGCCCTCCTCGGGGAAAAACACGGTCTGATCGAGCAAAACGTCATATCCGCCGTCCTTTAACGGATCGCAGGCGCGCACGATCGCCTCCGCGGTCAATAAGCGGCTGTCCGCGTCATACAGCTTTTTGGTCGCCATCAAAACACCCCCAGTTGCTTGAACAGAAAGATAAACAGAAACATGGTCAAAATCGAGAGCGCGCTCGTAACGGCGACCAGCTCGGCGGCAAGCTCGTCATCCGCGCCCATGGCGGCCGCCATCGAGCAGGTGGTCATGGCGACGGGCGCGCCGTAGAGAATCAACGCGACGACAAGCGGCTCGCCGCGAAAGCCGCATGCGTACAGAATGCCGATGACAAAAGACGGCACGAGAATCAGACGTATGACGGAAACAACTGCGATCACGCGGCGGTTTTTTTGAATCGAGCCGAGGGAGAGCAGCCCGCCGAGGGCAATGAACGCGATGGGCGCGGCGGTGGAGCCGAGCGAAGAAATCGGTGTTGAGAGAAACGACGGAAGGCGCAGACCGCAAACGTTAAAAACAAGCCCAAGCACGCAGCTGATGACAATCGGGTTTTTGACGATTTGAAGGAGCATGCGCAAAACGTTGATCTTGCCGCCGCGGTAGCGCTCCATCGCGATTACGGCGCAGATATTGAACAGCGGCACGGAAATCGCCACGCCAAGCGTCATCAGCGTCAAATGATCGTCTCCGAACAGCGCGGCGGCGACGGGCAGGCCGAATATCGCGTCGTTGGAGCGAAACACGCCCTGTATGAGCACGCCGCGGCGGCGATCGTCCTTTTCAAAGAGCGGCACAAGCAGAAACGAAAGAACGAACAGCCCGATCACGAACAGCGCCAGCAGCAGCAGATACGGCGTTTGGAACACCTCCGAAAGACTGCATGCCGAGATCTTCGTAAAGCAGAGCGCGGGAATGATGACAAAAAACACGATGCGGTTGACGCCGCGCATCACATCCTCGGAAACGATATGAAAGCGGCGAAGCAGCGCGCCGATGAGCATATAGACCATCAGCGGCGCGACAACGTTGAACGAGAGCAGCAGGTTTTGCATGAAAAAAGTCCTTTATCCGAAAATCACGGCTTTTTGATCCGCCGCGCGGCGTGGCGGCGACGGAAAAGAGCATCGTTTGCGAAGTGATTATATCATACCCTGTTCCATTTGCGCGCGTAAAATGATATGATGGAAGCAAGATAAGGGTGTTTCCTCGGAGGTGTATCGCATGCGTGCATATATGGACGAAACCGCTTTATACTATTTCAATGAGGGCGTATCCACCGCCGCCTACGAATCGCTGGGCTGCCATCTCGAAACGGGCGAATACGGCGAACCCGTTTATCGCTTCGCGGTGTGGGCGCCGAACGCCGAATGCGTCAGCGTGGTCGGAACGTTCAACCGCTGGAATATCGAGGCGGATCCGATGAGCCGCGTCGGCACGACGGGCGTTTGGGAGGTTCGCGTCGGCGTCGCGCACGAGGGCGATCTTTACAAGTATGCCATCGGCGCATACACGGGCGAGATTCTGTTGAAGGCGGATCCTTTCGCGTTCCGCGGCGAGGCGCACGGCACGGCCTCCGTGGTGTCGGACATTCCGCACTACGATTGGACGGATGAAGCATACGAGGCGTCGTGCGGCGAACCGTTCGACAAGCCCATGAGCATTTACGAGGTGCATTTGGGCTCCTGGAAGCGCGGGCTTTCCTACCGCGCGCTTGCGCAGGAGCTGGTGGACTATGTTGCGGACATGGGATATACGCATATCGAGCTTATGCCGATCATGGCGTATCCGTACGACCCGAGCTGGGGCTATCAGGTAACGGGCTACTTTTCCGCCACCACGCGTTACGGCGACCCTTCCGACCTGATGTATTTCGTTGACTGCGCGCATAAAAAGGGCGTCGGCGTCATTATGGACTGGGTGCCCGCGCATTTCACGCGCGACGCGCATGGCTTGCGGCTGTTCGACGGCACGCCTTTGTTTGAGCATCCCGATCCGCGCCGCAGCGAAATGCCGCAATGGGGAACGGTGCTGTTCGATTTTGAAAAGACGCAGGTGCAGTCGTTTCTGCTCTCGTCCGCGATGTTCTGGCTGAACGAGTATCATTTTGACGGGATTCGCGTGGACGCGGTGAGCTGCATGCTGTATCTCGACTTTGGCAAGCAGGACGGCGAGTGGCTGCCCAACGCCTATGGCGGCAGGGACAATCTCGCGGCGGTGGCGTTCTTCAAGAAGCTGTCAAACGCGGTATCCGCGCTGCCGGGCGGCAAGATGCTGTTTGCCGAGGAAAGCTCGTCCTACCCGTATGTGACGCGCCTAAGCGAGGACGGCGGGCTGGGGTTCACGTTCAAATGGAACATGGGCTGGATGAACGACGTGCTTTCCTATATGGAGCTGGACAGCCTGTATCGCCGCTATCATCACGAGAAGCTGACGTTCTCGCTCATGTACGCGTTTTCCGAGCATTTCGTGCTGCCGTTTTCGCATGACGAGGTGGTTTGCGGGAAAAAGAGCCTGCTTTCCAAAATGCCGGGCGACTACTGGCGGCAGTTTGCGCAGCTCCGGCTTTTGTTCGCGTATCAGTTTGCGCATCCCGGCAAGAAGCTCATGTTTATGGGCGACGAATTCGGGCAGTTTATCGAATGGAAGTTTGACGATTCGCTGGATTGGTTCCTGCTGGATTATCCGAAGCACAGCGAGATGCAGGCGTATGTGCGCGATTTGAACCACTTTTATACGAATTCGCCCGCGCTCTACGAAGCGGACGATTCCTGGGAGGGCTTTACCTGGTGCGGCGTGGACGACAATATCCACTCCATCCTCTCGTTCATCCGTTCCGATCGGGAGGGAAATTCGCTCTTGTGGGCGTTCAACTTTACGCCCGTCCCATGGGAGGATTATATGCTCGGCGTGCCGAAATACGGCGTATACGAGGAGGTGTTCTCCAGCGACGCGCCCTATTACGGCGGCACGGGCGACTATCCCAACGCGTCAATATCCGCGCTGGACGAGCCCTACGGCGCGCATCCCTACCGCATCCGCCTGCGCATCCCGCCGTTCGGCGCGGTGTGCTTTGCCATAAACGAAGATTCGATCGAGTACCCTTGCGAAACATGCGATGAGAAGGAGGACGATTCATGAAAAAGAAGATCGTCGCCATGCTTTTGGCGGGCGGGCAGGGCAGCCGGCTGGGTGTTCTGACCTCCGGCATGGCGAAGCCCGCAGTGCCGTTCGGCGGCAAATACCGCATCATCGACTTCCCTTTGAGCAACTGCGTGAACTCCGATATCGATACGGTCGGCGTGCTGACGCAATATCGTCCGCTCGCGCTGAACTCCTACATCGGCACGGGTCAGCATTGGGATCTCGACCGCATCCATGGCGGCGTGTTTGTGCTTCCGCCCTACGTCACGGGCGCGGACGGGCGCTGGTATACGGGCACGGCGAACGCCATTTACCAAAACAGGGAATTTGTCGATCAATACGACCCCTCTTATGTTCTGATTCTCTCGGGCGACCATATCTACAAGATGGATTACGCCAAGATGCTGCGCTTCCATATCGAGAAGCAGGCGGCGGCGACGATCGCCGTGCTGCCCGTTCCGATGGAGGAGGCGCATCGCTTCGGCATCATGAACACCGATGCGGAGGCGCGCATCCTCTCGTTTGAGGAGAAGCCGAAACAGCCGAAGTCCAACAACGCCTCGATGGGCATCTACATCTTCAACTGGGCGCTGCTCAAAGACTTTTTGCATAGGGACGACGAAAACCCCGCGTCCTCCAACGACTTCGGCAAGGACGTCATTCCCGCCATGCTGCAAGGCGGGCTGCCGATGTACGCCTATCCGTTCACGGGGTATTGGAAGGACGTCGGAACGATCAAGAGCCTTTGGGAAGCGAATATGGATCTGATCTCCACGCCGCCCAAGCTCGCGCTGAACGATCCGCTTTGGCGCATTTACAGCCGCAACCCCATCATGCCGCCGCACTATGCGGGCAAGAAGGCGGTGATCCGCCAAAGCCTTGTGACCGAAGGCTCCGTGGTGGAGGGTACGGTGTATCACAGCGTGCTGTTTTCGGGCGTAACGATCGAGGCGGGCGCGGAGGTATACGACTCCGTGATTTTCCCGGGCGCGCGGATTCGCGCGGGCGCGAAGGTCTATCAGGCGATCATCGGCGAGAATGCGGAGATCGGCGAAAGCACGGTGATCGGCGGGCCGCTGCGTCACGGGGATACGGTAGACAACGCGCTGACCGGCAGCATCACGGTCGTGGGCAACGATTTCATCATTCCGATCAACGCCTATCTGCCGCAGGGAACCATTGCAACCGAGGACGAGAAGGGAGGAAGAAGCCTGTGATCGCCAACGCGTTCGGTCTTATCTATACGGGCGACAGCAACCCTTACCTGAAGGATCTGGCGTTTTCGCGCAGCGTGGCGGCGGTTCCGTTCGGCGGGCGCTATCGCTGCATTGACTTTATTCTGTCCGACCTTGTGAATTCGGGCGTGACGAGCGTTGGGCTTATCACGCAGAAAAACTATCATTCGCTCATGGATCATTTGGGCGCGGGCAAGGAATGGGATCTGCACAGGAAGCGCGAGGGGCTTTTCATCCTTCCGCCGTTTATGACCAAGGAGAACACGGGTCTGTATCGCGGCAGCGTGGACGCGCTCCGCTCCTGCATGGGCTATGTGCGGCGTTGCCCCGAGCAATACGTCATACTCTCGGGCAGCCATACGATATTCAACATGACGTTTGAGGAGATGCTCTCTTACCATGCCGAGACGCGCGCGGACGTAACGGTTTTGTATAACGAGGCGCCGCTCGTGGCGGACGAGGAGCAAAACAGCGATCTGCGGTTCATGCCGGACGAAAGCGGGCGCGTGACCGCCATGGAGCTGGACTCCTACCGCCCAAGCTCGACGCATCGCAGCTGCGACGTGTTCGTGATGGACAAGAAGCTGCTCGAATACCTGGTTGAGGAAGCATATGCGCGCGGGGAATACGACTTTTTGCGCGACGTTCTGCTGAGAAAATGCGCGACGCTTCGGGTGATGGGCTATCGCTATGACGGGTTTGTGGCGCGGTTGGACAGCGTGAACGACTATTATCGCCATAACATGGCGCTGTTGGACGACGGGATTCGCGCGGAGCTGTTCCATCCCGCGCATCCGATCTATACCAAGGTTAAGGACGAGGTCAGCGCGCGCTATGGCGACAACGCGATTTGCCAAAATGCGCTGCTTGCCGACGGCTGCTCCATCGACGGCACGGTGGAGGACAGCATATTCTTCCGCGGCGTGAGCGTGGGCGCGGGCAGCGTGGTGCGCGAGAGCATCGTGATGCAGGGCGTAACGATCGGCGCGGACTGCCATTTGGAGTATGTCATTCTGGATAAGGGCGTAACGATTCGAGACGGGCGCTCGCTGCGCGGCGAAAAGGGCTGCCCCGTGGTGCTGCGCAAGGGCTTGACGATCTAGCGGGCGAAGAAAAGCCGCATGGCGGCTCGGGAGGAAACAAATCGGGCCGAAAGGGAAGAAAACGAGGGAATAGGCTATGAAGATCTTGGTTTGCGCAAGCGAGTGCGTTCCGTTTGTCAAGACGGGCGGCTTGGCGGACGTTATCGGCGCGCTTCCCGTCGCGCTCAAACAGGCGGGCGAGGACGTGCGCGTGATTCTGCCGAAATACCGCATGATCGACGATTACTGGAAGGAGCGTATGGAGCACGTTTGCTCCTTCGAGGTGCTCTTCGGCTGGGAAAAGCTCTTTTGCGGCGTGGAGAGCGTAACGGACAACGGCGTGACCTACTACTTTATCGACAACGAAACGTTCTTCTATGTGGACGAGATCTATGGGGACGGCGCGCGCGAGGGGCTGCGGTTCGCGTTCTTCTGCCGCGCGGTGCTGGAAGCGCTGCCGCGCCTGAACTGGTATCCCGACGTGCTGCATTTGAACGATTGGCAAACGGGTCTTGTCGCCGCGCTTTTGCGCACGCAGTATGCCCCGAGCCCCGACTATGCGCCCATCAAAACCGTGTTCACCATCCATAACCTGCGGTATCAGGGCTTGTTTATGTGGAAGGAGATCGCGGGGCGGCTGGGCTTGGACGAGCGATATTTTACGAGCGACTATTTAGAGTTTTACGGCTGCATCAGTTGCATGAAGGCGGGGCTCGTGTTTGCCGACCGCATTTCGACCGTCAGCCCGACCTATGCAAAGGAGATCCAAACCGCGTACTACGGCGAAAACCTCGACGGGCTTTTGCGCGCGCGCGCGAACACGCTTTCGGGCATCTTGAACGGCATCGACCAAGCGATATTCGATCCCGCGACCGATCGTTTCCTGACGGCGCATTTCAGCCGCGAGGAGATGGGGGGCAAGGCGGAATGCAAGCGCCTTTTGCAACAGGAATGCGGGCTCGAGGAGAAGGACGTGCCGATCATCGGCATGATCGCGCGCCTTTCGCCGCAAAAGGGGCTGGACTTGGTCGAGCGCGTGCTGGATGAGATATTGGGCTGCGGCGTGCAGCTTGTGTTCCTCGGCAAAGGCGACAGGCGCTTTGTCGATATGCTCAACTGGGCGAACTGGCGCTATCCGCATCGCGTGCATGCGCGCATCGAGCTGGACGAGGGCTTTGCGCATCGCATCTACGCCGGCTCGGATCTCTTTCTCATGCCGTCCCAGTTCGAGCCGTGCGGTTTGAGCCAAATGATCGCGCTGCGTTACGGCAGCGTGCCGATCGTGCGGGAAACGGGCGGTTTGAAGGATACGATCACGCCGTACAATAAGTTTACCGACGAGGGCTTGGGCTTTTCGTTCGCGAACTATAACGCGCACGAGATGCTGTATACGATCGAGCGCGCGGCGCGCTATTGGTTTGACGACAAGCCCATGTGGCAAAGACTGGTTTCGCGCGGTATGGCCGCAGATTTCGGTTGGACGCGCTCGGCAAGGGAGTATAAGCTGCTGTATGAAAGCATGACGCTTCCCCCAAGAACCGTGTCGAAAAACGCGAAGAAAAAGGGCTGAACAGCCGCGCCCCAAACGAAAAAAACGCCGCTCCCTGTCGAACGGCGCTTTTGCGTATGAAAAAATCGCGGGAAACGGAACGCAGCGGTCAGGAGACTCGTTGTCCCAGATGGATGACGCCGCAAAGCTCGAACGCCTCGTCCAAGATCAGCAGGTCGGCGACCTTGCCCGCGGCAATCGAACCGACCTCGTCGTCGATATGGGCGGCGGCGGCGGGGTTGCGCGTTGCCGCAAGGATCGCCTGCTCGCGCGGGACGCCGAAAGCGATCGCGTTCTTCATGCAGGCAAACAGGTTTGCCACGCTGCCCGCAAGCGAGCCGTTGCCGATGGTCGCGCGCCCGTCCAAAACGGTAACCTCCTGCCCGCCAAGATCGTATTTTCCGTTCGGCATACCGCAGGCGCGCATGGAGTCGCTGATGAGGCAGACGCGCTTGTCGCCGAACACGCGAAACACCATCCGCACGACGGAGGGATGCACATGCAGCCCGTCGCAGATCAGCTCCGCATGGGACGCGAAATCCATCGCCGCGCCGACCGTGCCCGGGTCGCGATGCGCGAAGGCGTTCATGCCGTTAAACAGGTGCGTCGCGTGCGCTGCGCCCGCGCGGTATGCCGCCGCCGAAACATCGTATGTCGCCGCCGTGTGCGCGAGCGAGACGGTGCAAAGCGGGGCGATCTGCTCGATAAACGTCGTCGCGCCGTCCGTTTCGGGCGCAATATCCACAAGGCGGATGCTCTCGCCGCTTGCTGCATACAACCGGCGGAACATCTCGCAATCGGGATCCATGATATAGTCGAGGTTTTGCGCGCCGCATTTCTGCTTCGAAATAAACGGCCCTTCCATGTTGACGCCGCGCATGACCGCGTAATGCGGGTCGCGCTCGGAAACCTGCGCGCGCGCAAGCGCAAAATCGCGCGCGAGCACCGTTTCGGAAAGGGACATCGACGTGCCGAGATACGAGGTTACGCCGCAGGAAAGCAGGTACGCCGCCATGCGATGATTGCCCGCAGCGTCGCCGTCGCTGAAATCCGCGCCGACCGCGCCATGGGTATGAACGTCCACCAAACCCGGCAGCAGATATTTGCCGCCGAGGTCGAGGCTTTCCGCTTCGAGCGGCAGGTTTTCGCCGACTGCGCGAATACGGTCGCCAGAAAGCGCAACATCGCAGGGCGCGAACACGCCCGCTTCGGTAAAGACTTGGGCAAAACGCAGCAGCATAGAATGACCTCCTTCGGTTCATGCGCAAAAGCGCTTCTGTCTGCATTATAGAGCCGCAGGCAAGGTTCGTCAAACGCGCGCAGGCATGAAAACCGCGATTTTTCAACCGATACGGTAACGGTGGACAAAATCGCGAGAAATGAGTATCATGATGCTAAACACGGTTATTCGGACGCGCGTAAAAACGGCGCGAATGCAGAGCGAACGAAGGAGCAGATGGATATGGATACGATGCAGGCGACAAACCCGATCCAAACGATTATAACGGCGCGGAAAACGGCGCGGCAGAGGGGAATCTACTCCTGTTGCAGCGCGAACGAGTACGTTCTGCGGGCGGCGATGCGGCGCGCCAAGGCGAGCGACACGCCCGTATTGATCGAGTCCACCGCGAATCAGGTCAATCAATTCGGCGGTTATACGGGTATGCGTCCCGCCGATTTTCTTTTGTTTGTCGAACGCATCGCAAAAGAGGAGCGCTTTCCTTTGGAGCGCCTCCTATTGGGCGGCGACCATTTGGGCCCGCTGACATGGGCAAACCTGCCAGAGGCGGAGGCGATGGCGCGCGCGGACACGCTTGTAAACGACTATGTTCTTGCGGGCTATGTGAAGATTCATTTGGACACGAGTATGCGCCTGGGCGACGACGACCCAACCGCGCGTCTTTCCGACGAGGTGATCGCCTCGCGCGGCGCGCGGCTTTGCGCCGTTGCGGAGCGGGCGTATGCAAAGCGGCTGGAACAGGTTCCGAACGCCGTTCCGCCCGTGTACGTCATTGGCAGCGAGGTGCCGATCCCCGGCGGCGCGACGCAGAACGAGGACGCGGTTTCGGTCACATTGCGCGCGGACTGTATGCAAACGCTTACCGCCTTTGGCGCGGCGTTTCGGCAGGCGGGCGTGACAAAGGCATGGCGGCGCGTGGTTGCGCTGGTCGTGCAGCCGGGCGTCGAATTTGCGGATCAGTCCGTTGTGGAATACGATCCCGACGCGGCGCAAAGCCTGATGGCGGCGCTTTCCGACACGGACGGCGTGGTATTCGAGGGGCATTCGACGGACTATCAATCAAAGCAAAAGCTGTTCGAGCTGGTGAGCGACGGCGTGGCGATTCTCAAGGTCGGGCCCGCGCTGACGTTTGCGTTAAGAGAGGGGCTGTTCGCGCTTGCGAGCATCGAAAACGAGCTTGCGGCGCTGTGCGGCTTTGAAATAAGCGACCTGCGCGCGGTGATGGATCGCGTGATGCTGGAAAAGCCCGCGCAATGGCAAAAGTATTACCATGGCGACCGGGCGTACATCGATTTGGCGCGCGCGTTCAGCTTTTCGGATCGCATCCGCTATTACCTGCCCGAGCCGGAGATCCAAAGCGCGATTCAACGCCTGCTTACAAACCTGAACGCCGTCGAGATCCCGCTGACGCTGCTTTGCCAATATCTGCCGCAGCAGTATGCCGCCGTGCGTGCGGGGAATATCCAAAACCGCGCGGAGGATCTGCTCATCGACCACATCGGCGATCGAATCGACGATTATCTGTTTGCGACGGTTCAATCGGGCGAAACGGAAGCGAATGCGTAAAAGCGGCTTGGAAATGAGCGGCATGGAAGCCTCGCGGCGGGTGACGACAGAGCCGATGCGCTTTTCGGACGCCGACGTATCGTTGCCTGATATGCCCGCCGATCTCAAAACGGCGCTCGAGGAACGATTCGATACGCTTTTTGCGCTTTCCCTTTCTGGGGAGGAGATCGGCTATGCGTCGTGTGACACGGGCAAAACCGCGTTTATCCAGCCGTACATTCTGCCGCGTTTTCGCGGGCATGGGTATGGGAAAAGCGCGCTTGCCGCATGCGAAACGCGGGCGCGCGAGGCGGGCGCCATGCGCTTTCTGAGCGCGTATCGGCTATGCGACGGCGTTGCCGCGGCGTTTGCCGAAAAAAGCGGCTATGCACGGGACTTTACCTCCGCTTTTCTGACGTATGAGGGCGAAAACACGTTTTGCGATTCGGCGCGCATTCGCGCCTACGCGGACACGGATTACGACGCGGCGCACGAGCTGTATGCGCGGGCGTTTCATGAGATGCGCGTGCGGGTGGGGGATTTCCCGAACTCCGTGGTCGAGCCGCCCTCCGATCATATGCGCGTGTTTTGGGCAAAAACGTCGAGCGAGAGGCTCGTGTATGAAGAAAACGGCGTCGTTCTCGGCTATGCGCATATCGAGGGGAGCGGTATATCGTCCGTCGCGGTGCTGCCCGAGGCGCAGGGGCGCGGCGTCGGGCGCGTGTTTGTAAGCGGCTTGTGCAGCCGCATTTTGGCGAGCGGGCATAGGCGCGTTACGCTGAACTGCGTGGTCGGCAACCGCGCGCGAAAGCTCTACGACGCGCTTGGGTTCGTTGAGCGCTCGGTGGAGGTTTACATGAAGAAAGACGCGGCGGGGGAGCGTTAAGGGCTCCTGCGCCGCGTGCGGTTTCCTTTCGGTTTTTTGATTCGTTTTGCGCTTAATTCTTTTGCAGCACGATCGAAACAAAGTTCAAGTATTTGCCCGCGCCCGCGCCCATCGCCTTGCGATCGCCCACGGCGTATTCGTTTTCGCAAGAGAGCCAATCGTCCCAAACCTCGTCCATGCTCTCCATCTCTTGAACGGATACGAGGCGCGCGCCGCGGCACTTTGTGACGATGTTCGCCCACCAACCGACGTCGTGCATGGTGCTCAAATCCTCGGGCGTCCACGAAAGCAGCATCTCCTCGGGCAGCGCGTCATGCAAATCGCGCTTCATGCCGGGTATGGCGATATAGACGTATCCGCCCGATTTGAGGAACGGCAGCAGCTTTTCATCCAAATAGGCGGGGTCGCGCCCGAAATAGTGGTAGGAATCCGTGGTGACGATCGCGTCGAAGAAGGACGGCTCGAACGGCAGCCCCTCCGTCGCGTCCGCGTGCACGGGGATGAGCCGGTCGCGCGGGATGGAAAGCGAATCGAAGAACGCCTGATTCTCCTCCGCCTTGCACCATAGATCGGTTGCGTATACGGTAAAACCGTATTCCCGCGCGAGGAACACGGAGGTCACGCCCATGCCGCAGCCCAAATCGAGCACGGTCGCGCCCGCGGGAATGCGGTTGCCGATGAGCAGCTCCTCCTCGAGCTTTGCGGGGTTCGGGCCCATGATGCGCGCGCGGAAGATCGGCGCGTCATACGCCCTGCTTTTTTCATATTGCATGGTAAAATCCTTTCTATTTGCGCCGATTGCCTTGACAAACTTGGTAATCGTGCATGATTTTCTTGAATCGCTTTGTCTTTTCGATGAGATAGCCCTCGCGGTCGCTCGCGTAGGCCGCCTCCTGTTTGAGCTTTAAGTAGGAAAGCCAGCGTTCCTTTGAAAGCGTGCCGCTTTCAAGCGCCGCCTGCACCGCGCAGCCGGGTTCGCTCGCATGCGTGCAGTCCGAAAAGCGGCAGGACGCAAAAAGCGCCTCAACGTCCGCAAACGTGCGTTCCGTGCCCGCGCAGGTCGTCATGCCGAGCTCGCGCATGCCGGGCGTGTCGATCACCATCGCGCCGCAGGGCAGCAGCAGCAGCTCGCGATGCGTGGTGGTATGCCGTCCCTTTCCGTCGTTTCGCAAGCCGTTCGTTCTCAGGGCGTCCTCGCCCAAAAGACGGTTGATGAGCGTGGATTTTCCGACGCCCGAGGAACCGATCAGCGCGGCGGTTTTGCCGGCGGAAAGATACGAAAGAACCTGCGTATAGCCGTCCGTTTCAAGCGCGGATGCGGTTAACACGTCCGCTCCCAGCGCGACCTCCCGCGCGTTTTGAACAAGCGAGGGCAGGTCGTTGGGCAGGTCGGCCTTCGTCAATACGACCACGGGCTTTGCGCCGCTGTCCCACGCGATGGTGAGATAGCGCTCCAGCCTGCGCAGATTATAGTCCTCGTTCAGCGCCATGCAGAGGAACACGACGTCGATATTCGCCGCAACGATCTGTTCGCTGCTCGTTGCGCCCGCCGCTTTGCGCAAAAATACGCTTTTACGCGGCAGGACGCGGCAAATGATCGCGTTGCCCGCGTCGCCATCCGCCCGATCGAGCAAAACAAAGTCTCCGACCGCAGGATAGTCCGCCGCGGCGTTTGCGGCATAACGGAGCTTGCCCGAAATTTCCGCGGTGATTTCGCCGCGCTGTGTGACGACGCGATAAAGCCCCTTTTCCTGCGATACGACGCGCGCGGGGGTCAAATCGGGGTCGTTTGCCGCCTCTGCGGCGAATCGCTCGTCAAAGCCGTATGCAATCAGCTCGGTCGGTACGTTTATCATGCGAATTCCTTAAAAGTCAGATTGCGCCCTAGGCAAACAGCAGGCAAAGCGCGATGAGAAGCTGCCCGACATAGTAGAGCGACAGGTTGATCGCGCGCAGCGATGGATGCTTCTTCCTGCCAAAGAGGTTGAACACGAGCACAAAGTCGCTGATGAGGAACAGCAGCGCGCCAAGCGCGAACAGCAGGCTGCATCCTTCGCCCCAATGCAGGATCGCAAGCGCCGCCGCGCAGCCGAACATGACGACGACAACGGCGAGGTAGACGACGCCAAATGCGCGAAGCTGCTTGCTCGGCGCGTCGATGCGTTTGAGCACGAGCGGTATGAGGATCAGCGCGAGTACGGCGGCGGCGGGTATGCCGTACAGCGCGGCGGACGCGTCCCGCAGAATCAGGGCGAGGATGTAGAGCAGATGCCCGATCAAAAACACCGCGATGCCGGCGGCAAAGATCTTGTCCTTACCCTTTTCGAGAACCATGCGCAGGTTCAGCAAGATGTCCCCGAGCGCGCCGAACATCAGCCCGAGCAGAACAGACAGGGCAAACGGTCGGCCCGCCGCTTTTTGCATACAGATCAGCCCAAGAACGACAAACAAGAGCGACGCAAGCCCTTTGAGCACGACCGCCGCGACGTATTTTTTACGATACTCCGTGACGATGAACGCGGCGTCAAGCGCGACGCCGACCAAAACGACGGGCAACAGAATCGACCACATAGAAAAGGTACTTCCTTTCGGTATGATGGGAAAACAGCGCGACCGAAACGGTTTTAGGACGCCGATCGCTTCCAAATGCCCGGCGAAAACAGAACGAGCAGGGGATAGATTTCCAGCCTGCCGAGCAGCATGTCAAACGAAAGCAAAATCTTGGACGCAGGCGAATAGAACGCATAGTTGCCCAACGGCCCCACCTCGCCCAAGCCCGGCCCGATGTTGTTGAAGCACGCGAGCACGGCGGTCAGGTTCGTTGTCAAGTCATGCTCGTTGAGCGAGATGAGCAGCGTGGAGACAAAGATAATCAGCATATAGATCGTGAAATAAACGCGCACGCCCTGCGTGGTTTCCTCGGAAAGCGCTTTGCCGTCCAAACGGATGACGGATACCATGCGCGGATGGATAAGGCGGCGCACCTCGCTCGAAAACGTTTTGACCAAAATGATGAGACGGGAAACCTTGAGACCGCCGCCGGTAGAGCCCGCACACGCGCCGATGATCATGAGCAGCACGAGCACATGCTGCGAAAACTGCGGCCAGTCGTTCGCGAAGTCCGCCGTGGCGTAGCCCGTCGTTGTGACGATGGAACTGACTTGAAAGAACGCGTAGCGCAGCGACTGCCCGAACGATTCGTAGAGGTGCAGCGTGTCGCACGCGATGCAGAGAACCGCGCCCGTTACGACGAGCATATACCAGCGAAGCTCCTCGTTTTGCAGCGCGGCGCGAACCCGGCGGATCATGATGAGGTAAAACAGGTTAAAGTTGACGCCGAAAATCAGCATGAACACCGCGATCACGGTTTCCAAATAAACGTCGTCATAGTACATGATGCCGATGTTCTTGACGGAAAAGCCGCCCGTGCCCGCCGCGCCGAACGCGGTGCAGAGCGAGTCAAACAGCGGCATACCGCCCAGCAGCAGCAGCAGGATCAATATGACCGTCAAAACGGAGTATACGCCGTACAGAATCTTCGCCGTTTCGCGCATGCGCGGCACGAGCTTGCCAACCTCGGGCCCGGGCACCTCCGCGCGCATCAAATGGAGCGAGCGGTTATCCGCCATGGGGATCACGGCGAGCGCGAACACGAGAACGCCCATGCCGCCGACCCAATGCGTAAAGCTGCGCCAAAACAGGATACATTTGGGCAGCGCCTCAACGTCGGAAATAACGGTCGCGCCCGTCGTGGTGAAGCCCGATACGATCTCGAAGAAGCTGTCCCACACGGAGAAGCCGTGTCCGCAGAGCAGCAACGGAATCGCGCCGATCATCGAGAGCAGAACCCACGAAAGCGCAACGATGCAGAAGCCCTCACGGGCGTAGATGGTCGTATCGCGCGGCTTTTTGCCGAGCAGAACCGCGCCCGTCAGCCCTGCGATCAAAATCGACGGCAGGAAGGAGACAACCGCATGCTCGCGGCAGATCAGACCGCACAGCACCGAAGGCAGCATCAAAAGCGCCTCCACGAATAGCACGCGCCCGAGGATATAGGCGACCATCTTACGGTTCATACGTTACTCCAATATGTCGGAAAGCGATTGCAGCTGTCGATCGGATGTGACGACCAAAACGCCGTCGCCAGCGCGGATCTCGTCGCGTCCGCCGGGGATAACCGCGCGTCCGCCGCGAATGATGCACGCAATCAGCGTGCCCTTCTTGGTGGTAAGGTCGGCGAGCGGCGTGTTGAGATAGTCGCCCTTTTCGTCCGCGCGGAATTCCAGCACCTCCACGCGGCTGCCGATCAGGCGGTATAGCGCCAAGACGTTTCCGCTTTCGCCGCTTGCGTTCAGCGCGCGGACATAGCGCGAGATTTGGTTGACGGTAATCATTCTGGGCGATATGGTGGTTTCCAGCGCCGTGTCGCGCATGAGCTCCACCAGATCGTCGTTGTTGACCTTTGCAATGACCTTGCGGACGTTTTGCCGCGAGGCGTAGATGGAGGCGAGGATGTTGCCCTCGTCAAGCCCTGTCAGCGCGACGAACGCGTCCATCTTGTCGAGCCCTTCCTCGAGGAGCATGTCGTGGTTTGCCAAATCGCCCTGCAAGATGACCGCGCGGGGCAGCAGCCGCCCAAGCTCCGCGGCGCGCGCGGGGTCGCGTTCGATGATTTTGACCGATACGCCGTCCTTTGTCAGCGAGTCCGCCAAATAGTACGAGATGCGCCCGCCGCCGACGATCATGACCGTCTTGGCGCGGCTCGTAAAGAGGTTGAGCTTTTTGAAGGTGTTGAGCATGTCCGTCGGCGTGCCGATGATGTACAGCACGTCGTCTGCCTGCGGCACAAAATCGCCCGAAGGAATCAGCACGTCGCCGTTGCGTTCGACCGCGCAGATGAGAACCTTGACGCCGACCTTTTTCGGCAGGTCGCGCAGGGAAACGCCTTCGAGCAGGCCGCCCTGCCTGACGCGGCAGGAAACGAGCTCCACGCGCCCGTTGGCAAACATTTCGACGCGCGTTGCGGAGGGGAAGCGCAAGATGCGCGCAATCTCCTGCGCCGCGGCAAGCTCGGGATTGATTACCATGGAAAGCCCGAGCCCTTCGCGCAGAAAGCTCGTATATTCGGAGTATTCGGGGTTGCGCACGCGCGCGATGGTATGCTGCGCACCAAGGTGATGCGCCGTCAGGCAGCAGAGCATGTTCGTCTCGTCCGACGTGGTCGCGGCGATCAGAAGATCCGCTCTGCCGACGCCCGCCGCCGCGAGCGTTGCGTAAGCCGCGCCGTTGCCCGAATAGCCGATTACGTCCAGCGTGTTGCCCGCCTGCGTGAGCTTGGATTCGTTGTTGTCGATGACCGTAACGTTATGCCCCTCGGCGACCAAATGCGAGGCGAGCGTAAGCCCGACTTTGCCGATGCCGACGACGACGATTTGCATGTTAAAACCCTTTCATCCGTGGTTATGTACGCGGTTATGCCCGCATACTCGGAATCTAAGCGTAACAGAAATTCATACAAAAATCAACAGCGCGGGCGCGTGCAAACCGTTTGGAACGGTCGCGCAAAAAAAAATTCGGGCGCTATTCCTCCGAAAAGCGGTAGCCCACGCCGATATCCGTCAGCAGATAGCGCGGCATGGCGGGATTCGGCTCGATCTTGCGGCGGATGTTCGCCATGTTGACGCGCAGGATCTGTCGGTCGAACGGCGCGGCGGGCCCCCAAATGCGCTTTCCGATATAATCATAGGTCAGCACACGCCCCGCGTTTTGCGTGAGCAGCTCCAAAATGCGATACTCCGTTTGCGTCAGGCGCACGTCCGCGCCGCCTAAAAACACGCGCCGCTTGTCGAAATCGATGCGAAAATCGCCCGCTTGGAACGGCGTTGCGCCCGATGCGGTCGCTTTTTGCCGCGCGGAATGCCGCAAAACCGTGCGAAGCCTCGCGAGCAGCTCGCCCATGGCAAAGGGCTTGACCAGATAATCGTCCGCGCCGTTGTCCAGCGCGAGAACCTTGTCGCGCTCGTGCGTGCGCGCGGAAAGCACAAGGATCGGCACCTCCGACCATTTGCGCACGGACGAAATGATCGTTTGCCCATCCAAATCGGGCAGCCCGAGATCGAGAATCACCGCGTCGATGCAATCCGCGGTCAGAATCGTCATCGCCTCGCGCCCGTTCTTTGCCGAAACGGTTGCGTAGCCCGCCGTCTGCAACGCCGCCGCCAGCAGGCGATTGATGTTCGCTTCGTCTTCAACGATCAGGATCCGTTCGCTCATCGTATACCTGCTTCCATAATTATGCGTTTTCGGGGATTCGTTTCGAGGGCTCGTTGGTTTCGGGCGAGAGCGGCAGGTCAAACGACACGATCAGCCCGCCATTTTCGCCTGTTTCCGCCCACATCCTCCCGCCGTGCTCCCGAACGATCGCGCTGCATACGGACAGCCCGATGCCCATGCTGCGCTTCCCGTCCGTTTGATTGTCCTTTAATGCGCTCCATCCGCCGTCAAACAGCGTTTTGAGCTGCTCCTTCGGCACGCCGCAGCCCTTGTCCGAAACGGAAAATACGACCGTTTGATCCCGTTTAACCGCGCGCAGTACGGTCGTCTCCTTCGTGTGCGCGTGCAGCGCGACGTTTTCCAGCAGGTTGATGAGCACCTGCTCGATCAGCATCGCGTCCATGGGGCAGAGGATCGGCTCCTCGGGCGCGGAAACAAGCACGGGCGTTTCGGGGAAACGCTTTTGAAAGCGCCGAAACGCTTCGGAGAGCACTTCCTCGATGAGCTCGGGCGATTTCGTGAGCTTTTGCGCGCGGTCTTGGCGAATGCGCGTGATGATGAGCAGGTTTTCGACCATACGCAAAAGCCATTGCGCGTCGTCGTCGATCTCGCCGTAAAGACGCATGCGCTGCTCGTGCCCCAAAAGCTCGTCGCTCGCTTTCAGCGCGGCGCTCGCCCCCATAATGGAGGTCAGCGGCGTGCGCAGATCGTGCGACACGGCGCGCAGTAGATTGGCGCGCGTCTTTTCGCGCTCCGCCTCCAACCGCAGCCGCTCTTGCTCCTTGATGCGCGTGATGAGCGCGCTTGTGCAGATCGCCACGGCGAGCATACAAGCGATCGCCACGGGATAACCGGGAAGAAAGAAGTTAAACGCGTTATACGGGTAGGTGAAGAAAAAGTTGATTGCCAGCACGCTGACAAGCGACGCCGCCACGCCGTAAGCATAGCCGTCGGTAAAGCGCGAAACAAGCAGCACGGCAAGCAGATACAGCATGGCGCAATAGGCGTCCCCATGCCCCCTGTTGTCGAAAAAGTCCAAAAGGAGGCAAAGCGCGGTCGCGGCGCACAGCATACCGACCATGACGAGAAGGTTCGTCCAAACGGACTTTTTGCTTTTTGTCCGCATCGCCGTATCCTTTCCCCGCGAGCAGTGCGGCAGGAAACATATGCTGATTATTGTATCACATTGCGCGGCGGAAACAAGGCGAAACTGCGCGTATCAAGAGGATATCAAGGTTTGCATTCGGAGCATAAAGAAAGCATCAAGATTACGGTTTGGGGATGGAGTTTGTCATGCAAGGCAATGTATGATACATTGCGCGCCAATCGAAGCGCAGAAAAAGCAGCATGGCAAGGAGAGCCCGAGATGGAAGCGTTGTTTGGGAACGTATTGAATTTGACCTGGCAACAGGTCGTGATGTGGGGCGTCGGAGGCGTTCTGATCGCGCTGGCGATCGTCAAGAATATGGAGCCGACGCTTTTGCTGCCGATGGGCTTCGGCGCGATTCTCGTCAATTTGCCGAGGTCGGGCGCGGTGACGCAGATCATAGACGGCGTGAAGGAAATCGGCGTGATCGACGTGCTGTTTGACAGCGGCATCGCCAACGAGCTGTTCCCGCTGCTGCTGTTTATCGGTATTGGCGCCATGATCGATTTTGGGCCGCTGCTTTCCAACCCGAAGCTCATGCTCTTTGGCGCGGCTGCGCAGTTCGGCATCTTTTTCACGCTGAGCGTCGCGGCGCTTTTGGGATTCCCGCTCAAGGACGCGGCGTCCATCGCCATCATCGGCGCGGCGGACGGTCCGACCTCCATCTTCGTGGCAAGCTATTTGAAATCAAACTATATCGGGCCGATCATCGTTGCGGCATATTCGTATATGGCGCTGGTGCCGATTGTCCAGCCGCCTGTCATTCGCCTGATTACGACCCGCGAGGAGCGCCGTATCCGCATGAAGGATACGGGCAAGAGCGTGTCCAAGCGCACGCGCATCCTTTTTCCGATCGTGGTCACGGTCATTGCGGGCGTGGTTTCGCCGCGCTCGGTCGCGCTGATCGGCTTTCTCATGTTCGGCAACCTGATTCGCGAATGCGGCGTGCTCTCCTCGCTTTCCGAAACCGCGCAGAAGGTGCTTGCCAATCTCATCACGTTGCTGCTCGGGCTGACCGTTGCGGCGCGTATGCAGGCGGAGGCGTTTTTGAACCTGCAAACGCTGATGATTCTCGGGCTGGGGCTGGTCGCGTTCGTGTTTGACACGGTGGGCGGCGTTCTGTTCGCCAAGCTGCTGAATCTGTTCTGCAAAACAAAGGTCAATCCGATGATCGGCGCAACGGGCATATCGGCGTTTCCGATGTCGGCGCGCGTCATTCATAAAATGGGGTTGCAGGAGGATCCGCAGAATTTTCTGCTCATGCACGCGGCGGGCGCGAACGTTTCGGGGCAGATCGCCTCCGTCATTGCTGGCGGACTGCTTTTGAACCTGATCGGGTAAGGAGGAAATCGTTTTATGTGGAACGTGCAGGCGTTTTTATCCACGCTGCCCATTATGGCGAAGGGCATGGGCGGCATCTTCGCGGTCACGATCGTGCTTATTTTGGTCATTGCGCTGCTCAATCGGGCAACGCGCACGGCGGATCACAACAAGAACGGCAGGCGGTAAAACGCTCTTTCGCAAAAGAGAAGGGCAACGGCGTCGCATAGAATGCGCATATGCCGTCGCCCTTTCGTTTGCCGAAGCGCCGCTTATTCGCTCGCGGGTCAAGTTTCGCGCGCGTTTCTCTTTGGCAATCGTCGTGAACGCGTTTGAAAGCCATGCGGCGAACAAAAAAAGCGTTGCATTCTGCGGGTGATTCGGGTATACTGGATTTCGCATTTGGAGGGTTGTCAGAGTGGTCGATCGTGCGGCACTCGAAAT
>CAZBVC010000003.1:43684-96721 GCA_964495255.1 uncultured Oscillospiraceae bacterium | reverse complement strand
TTGATATGTATTTTGAAAAAGTGCGCGATATTATCGCGAAACAGTTGGACATCGACGCTTCTACGATCACCATGGAAAGCAAGCTCATCGACGATTTGAAGGCGGATTCGCTCGACATCGTCGAATTGATCATGGATCTCGAACAGGAATTCAACATCGAAATTCCCGACGAGGAGCTGCCGCGCGTACAAACGGTTGCGGACATTGTCGGCTATCTCGACAAAAAATAAGCGACCGAGTCGGACTTTCAGCCGCCCGCATCCGTCAACGAATAACGTGGGTGCGGGTTTTTTTATGGAAGCGCCGCGGCAAAAGAGGTGGATATGACTTCTTGCGAGGGTTTGCCGAGTCTGCTGGAAGAGCGTCTCGGTTATACGTTTACGAACCGTTCCCTTTTGGAAACGGCGCTGACGCATACCTCGTTTGTCAAGGGTGGCGGGAAAAGCAAGCCGCATAACGAGCGCATGGAGTTTCTCGGCGACGCGGTGCTGGAACTATGCGTCAGCGAGTATCTTTACGCGCGGTATCCCGAATTGCAGGAGGGGGCGCTGACGCGTTTGCGCGCGCGGCTCGTTTGCGAAAACGCGCTGTATCGCGCGGCAAAGGCGCTTGAACTGCCGCGATTTTTGCGCTTGGGCAACGGCGAGGAGCAAACGGGCGGCAGGGACAAGCCCTCTATCGTGTCCGACGCGCTCGAAGCGGTTTTGGGCGGCGTGTTTTTGGACGGCGGCATGGAGGCGGCCAGGCGCGTCGTTATCGAAAAGGTCGTCAGCCTTTTGGAAAAAGCGCATACCGACGCGATTGACCGCGACTATAAGACCCGCTTGCAGGAGCATACGCAAAAGGAGCATATGGGTCAGCCAGAATACGTTCTGCTTGCCGAATCGGGCCCCGAGCACCAAAAGACATTCACCGTGTCCGTTCGGCTGAACGGAAAAACGCTCGGAAGCGGCGCGGGCGCAACCAAGCAAAGCGCGGGGCAGCAGGCGGCGCGCGCGTCGCTTATTCTGCTTGGCGCGGAGGCGGACGCATGAGACTGACCAAGCTGGAAATCAACGGCTTCAAATCGTTCGCGCGCAAAACGGAGATTCGCTTCGGCGACGGAATTACCGCCATCATCGGCCCCAACGGCAGCGGCAAAAGCAACATCGCCGACGCGGTGCGCTGGGTGCTTGGCGAACAGAGCGCAAAGGCTTTGCGCGGCTCCAAGATGGAGGATGTGATCTTCAACGGCACGCAGCTTCGCAAAGCGCAGGCATACTGCGAGGTTACGCTGACGTTCGACAACGCCGACGGCAAGCTCGCCGCGCCGTATGCGGAGGTCGCCGTCACGCGCCGCGTATACCGCTCGGGCGAGAGCGAATACTGCATCAACAAGACCGCCTGCCGCCTTCGGGACGTGCAGGAGCTGTTCCGCGACACGGGTATCGGCAAAGAGGGCTATTCCATCATCGGGCAGGGGCGCGTGGACGAGATCCTCGCCAATAAATCGGGCGACCGCCGCGCCGCGCTTGAGGAAGCCGCGGGCGTCATGCGCTATCGTGTGCGCAAGGAGGAAGCCGAGCGCAAGCTCGATAACACCGAGAAGAACCTCGTTCGCATCGAGGATATCATAGACGAGCTGTTTTCGCGCATCGCCCCCCTGGAGGAGCAAAGCGCATCCGCGCGCGCATTCTTAAAGCTGCGCGACGAGCTCAAAGACCTCGAAATCAATCTGTTTCTATACCAATATGATAAGGCGGGCGACCGCCTTGCCGCCGCGCGCGAAGCAATCGAGCAGATGAAAACCGAATCGGAAGCGTCCGAAACGGAGCAGACCAAGCTGCTCGAACATTGCGCCGCCTTGGAGGAGCAGTCCCGCGTTTTGGATGCGGCGCTTTCCGAACGGCATGGGCAGCTCATGCGCATGATGGCGGCGGTCGAAACGCGTTTGGGCGGCAGCCGCGTGCTTTTTGAGCGCCGCGCACACGCCGTTGAGACCCGCGAGCGTCTGTTGGCGGAGCAAGAGCGCGCAGGCGCGCGCCTCGGCGAATTGGAGCAAACGCTTGCCGAAATGCAACGCGAGCATGCGGGCGAGGCTGCGCTGACGCACATAGACGGCGAGCTTTCCGCAGCGGAGCAGACGCTGTCGTCCATTGACGCGGAGCTTGCTTCGCGCGAGAAAGCGCTCGAAGAAATGAAGAACAGCATCATCGAGGCGATGAACCGTATGTCCGACCTGCGTTCGAGCGCGTCGCGGTTCGACGCGATGCGCGCCGCGTTGAACGAGCGCATGACCCTGCTCCTAAGCGAGGCGGAGCGCCAGAAAAACGAAACCGCCCGCCTTGCCGCCGAACACGAAAGCGCGAAAGCCCGCCAAAGCGAGCATGCCGCCGCGCTGACGAAGGCAAAGAACGCGCTTGCCGCTTCGCTTTTGCAGCGGGAGGAGCAGACCAAAGCATACGCCGCCCTTCGCGAGGCGGAACAGCGGGACGAACAGGCGATTTCCGCGATGCAGTCGCGCCTGCGCGTGCTGGACGAGATGGCGAAATCCCGCGAGGGCTACTATGCGAGCATCAAAAACGTTTTGAAGGACTGTCCGCGCGACAGCAGGCTGAAAAGCGCGATTGTCGGCGTAGTGGCGGAGCTCATCGACGTTCCGCAAACGTATGAAACCGCGATTTCCATGGCGCTCGCGTCGTCCTTGCAAAACATCGTGACCCTGACGGCGGAGGACGCGCAGTATGTTATCGAATACCTGCGCGCGCATGATTACGGGCGGGCGACGCTTCTGCCAATCGCGCTTTTGCATCCATCGCATCTTTCGCGCGAGGAGCGATCCTTTTTGAGCGCGGAGGGCTGCGTTGGCGTTGCGAGCGAGCTTGTCGCATGCGACGAGAGCGTGCGCACGGCGATTGACTATCTGCTTTGCCGCACGGTGATCGTGCGGGATCTGGACGCGGGCGTGGCGCTGAAAAAGCGCTCGCGCGGCGCATTTCATATCGCGACGCTTGCGGGCGATATCATCAGCACGGGCGGTTCCATGAGCGGCGGCAGCGTGAAAAAGGGCGGTTATTCTCTGCTTGGACGCGAACGCGAGATGCAGGAGCTGCGCGCCCGGATCGGCAAGAGCGAGCGCGCGCTGCTTGAAAAGAAGGAAGCGCTGACGCAGTATGAGCGAACGCTTTTGCAATGCGACGTGCAGTCCGACGCGTTTCGAAACGAAGTGCACGCCTGCGAGGTTGAGGCGGCAAAGCAGCAAGAGCAGCTCGACATCATCCTTCGAGACGAGCAGAACAGCCTTGCACGCGAGACCGCGTTTGCCGAGGAAAAGGCGCAAATTGAGGAAAACCTGACCGACATTGAAAAACAGCGCGAGGAAACCCGGCTGAGGCAAACCGACGCAACGCGCGGCAGCGAAGCCGGGCGCGAGGACGTTTTGCGCGCGCAGTCGGAGCTGGCTAGCCGCAGGCAGGCGCGTGAGATCGCCGCATCCGCCGTGACGGACTTAAAGGTGCGGCGCATGGCGCTGATCAAGGAGCGCGACGCGGTCGCAGCCGAGCAAAAGCGCGTCGCGTCCGAGCATCGTGCGCTGTCGGAGCGCGTTTTGGCGCTTTCCCGCGAGGCGGAGGAAAACGAGAAGGCAATTTCTCAGCTCGAACAACAGGCGGCGGAAGCCGAGCAGGCGGCGGCGGACGAGCAAAAGCTGACCGATGAGGAGAAGCAGGCGCAGGAGAAGCTCGAAAACGAGCGCCAAAGCATTTCCGACGCGCTGAACGAAGCCCGCGCGCGCAGGGAGGAGCTGCTGTCCTCGTCGCGCGAGCTCTCCGAACGCATTCATAAGCAGGAGCTTTCCGTCAGCCGCATGGAGATGGAGCTTGCCGCATGGCAGGATCACGTTTGGGAAGAATATGAGCTGACCTACGAAAACGCGCTGCCGTATCGGCATGAGATCGGCGTGGGGGCGGCGAACGCGCGAATTACCGAAATCAAGAACGAGGTGCGCGCGCTCGGCGAGGTCAACCTTGCCGCCATTGAGGATTATAAGGCCGTATCCGAACGACACGCTTCGCTCAACGCGCAGCGCGACGATCTGCGCAAGGCAAAGACCGATCTCGAAACGCTGATCGTGGACTTGACGGAAACCATGCAGAAGACGTTCCTCGCCAAGTTCGCCGAGATTCAGAAAAACTTCGCCGAGGTGTTTGTCGAGCTGTTTGGCGGCGGCATGGCGGAGCTGCGCCTTGCGGACAAGACGGACGTGCTTTCCTGCGAAATCGACATCATCGCGCAGCCGCCGGGCAAAAAGCTCCAGCTTTTGTCGCTGCTTTCGGGCGGAGAGCGCGCCATGACCGCCATCGCGCTGCTGTTTGCGCTGCTCAAACTCAAACCGCCCGCGTTTTGCCTGCTCGACGAGATCGAATCCTCGCTCGACGAGGCGAACGTCACGCGGTTTGCGGAGTATGTGCGCAATTACCGCGAGGATACCCAGTTTATCCTCATTACGCACAGAAAGGGCAGCATGGAGGTTTGCAACGTGCTCTATGGCGTGTCCATGGAGGAAAAGGGCATTTCGAAGGTCGTGTCCGCGCGGTTCGGCGAGGGCGCATAACGCGGCAAAGACGGGAGTCGATCGTATATGGAAAAGAAATCCATCTTCAAGAAATGGAAAACCGGGCTTGGCAAAACGCGCACAAGCCTGCTTTCGCGTCTGTTCGGCGCGAAGGAGGGCGTGAACGAAGCGTTTTATGAGGAATTGGAGGAAGCGCTCATTTTGGCGGACGTCGGAGCGGCGACGACGGAGAAGCTGCTCGACGCGCTGCAAGCGCAGATCAAGGAAAAGGGCGTGACCACGCGGGACGCGGCGCGCGAGCTGCTCGTTTCGATCGTAGCGGACACGGTTCGCTGCGATCAGCCTTTTCGCGCGGACGAGGGCGCGGCGGCGCTTTTGATCGTTGGGGTCAACGGCGTGGGCAAAACGACGACCGTCGGCAAGCTCGCGCACATCTATTCGGAAAACGGCAGGAAGGTCATGCTCGCGGCGGCGGATACGTTCCGCGCGGCGGCGGCGGAGCAGCTCGGCGAATGGGCTTTGCGTGCCAACGTGCCGATGGTGAGGCATCAAGAGGGCGCGGATCCCGCCGCGGTCGTATTTGACGCGGTCGCCTCCTGCAAGGCGAAAAAATGCGATTTGCTCATCTGCGATACGGCGGGGCGGCTGCATAACAAAGCGAACCTCATGAGCGAACTCGGCAAGATCAGGCGCGTGCTTTTGCGCGAGCTGCCCGACACGCCCTGCGAAACCCTGCTTGTTTTGGACGCTGTGACGGGTCAAAACGCGCTCATGCAGGCGCGTGCGTTCAAAGAGGTATGCGATTTGGACGGCGTGATTCTCACCAAGCTGGACGGAACGGCGAAGGGCGGCGTCGTGGTCGCCATTGCGGACGCGCTGCGTCTGCCGATTCGCTTTGTCGGCGTGGGCGAAGGGATCGACGACTTGCAGCCGTTTGACGCGGAGCTGTTTGCGCGCGCGCTGCTGATCGACGATTGAGCGCGCTTGGATCCGTTTGCCGCGCCTTTCCCATATGGGATGGGCGTTTTTTATGGAGAAGCGTCGGTTTTGCAAGCCAAAAGCGAGACGCGAGGACGCTTTTTTATGGAGAAAGCGATTGTTTTGCTTGACAAAAGCGGGACGCATCGTATAATAGACAGAGTGTAAAGCAAAAAACCTTTACAGGAAGTGCGCATGGAACGACTCGTGGAACTGGGCAGACTGCTCGATTGGTATGGCGCGCTGCTCACGAAGCGGCAGTACGGCTTTGCGAAGCAGTACGCCTACGAGGATTGCTCGCTTGCCGAGATTGCGGAGCGCGAGGGCGTTTCGCGGCAAGCGGTGCGGGATTCCATCGCGACGGCGGAGAGCGAGATGCTCAAATTTGAGCAAAAGCTCGGGCTGGTTCGGAAAAGCGCGAAGGCGCGCGCGCTGCTTGCGGATTTGGCGGCGCTTTCGACGACGGACGAACAGAAGGAAAAGATTCGCTCCCTATCCGAACTCATGGAGGACGACGATGGCATTTGAAGGCGTCACGGGCAAGTTGCAGGCGGTTTTCAAAAAGCTGACCTCGCGCGGCAAACTCACCGAGGGCGACGTAAACGAAGCGATGCGCGAGATTAAGCTCGCCTTGCTGGAAGCGGACGTAAACTTCGTCGTGGTGAAGGAGTTTGTCAAGACCGTGAGCGCGCGCGCCGTCGGCGCGGAGGTGCTCGAAAGCCTGACGCCGGGGCAGCAGGTCGTCAAGATCGTCAACGAGGAGCTGACGAGCCTGATGGGCGGCACGCTGACAAAGCTCGCGTTCGGCTCGCAAAAGCCGGCGGTTATCCTGATGGCGGGTCTGCAAGGCGCGGGCAAAACGACCATGTGCGGCAAGCTCGCGGCATACGTCAAAAAGCAATACGGAAAAAGCTGCCTGCTCGCGGCGTGTGATATTTATCGTCCCGCAGCCATCGATCAGCTCAAAGTGGTCGGCGCAAAGGCGGAAACGCCCGTGTTCGAGCGCGGCACGCAGGATCCCGTGCTGACGGCAAAGGAAGCCGTCGCGGAGGCGAAGCGGCGTTTTTGGGACGTTGTAATCATCGATACGGCAGGCCGGCTGCATATCGACGAGAACATGATGGACGAGCTCATCCGCATTCGCGACGCGGTTTCCCCCGCGGAGATCCTTCTCGTTGTGGACGCCATGACGGGGCAGGACGCGGTCAACGCCGCGAAGGCGTTCAACGAACGGGCGGAACTGACGGGCGTCATCCTCACCAAGCTGGACGGCGATACGCGCGGCGGCGCGGCGCTTTCGGTTCGCAGGGTGACCGGAAAGCCGATCAAGTTTTGCGGCACGGGCGAGAAGCTGACGGATATCGAGCCGTTCCATCCCGACCGTATGGCGAACCGCATTTTGGGCATGGGCGACGTGCTCACGCTCATCGAGAAGGCGCAGGACGCGTTCGACGAGAAAAAGGCCGTCGAGCTTGCGTCCAAGCTCAAAACGGATTCGTTCACGCTGGACGATTTTCTCGATCAAATGGAACAGATGCAGTCCATGGGCTCCATGCAGGACATTCTCAAAATGATTCCCGGCATGAGCGCGCAGCAGGCGGTCTCCGTTCAGATCGACGAGAAGCAGATCGGGCGGACGAAGGCGATCATCCGTTCCATGACCCGCGCGGAGCGGGCGAATCCCGATTTGCTCAACGCAAGCCGCAGGAAGCGCATCGCGCGCGGCAGCGGCACGAGCGTGCAGGAGGTCAACCGCCTCATGAACCAGTTTTCCGCCTCCCGCCAAATGATGAAACAGCTTTCGGGGCGCGGCAAGAAGCGCGGGCGCGGCAAATTCCCGTTCGGGTTTTGACGCTGCCGAAACCGACGTCGGAGAATCCCGCCTACCAAAGCGGATTCCATATAAAAAACAAAACATCGGAGGAACACACCAAATGTTGAAGATCAGACTGCGCCGCATGGGCGCGAAGAAGGCTCCCTTTTACCGCATCATCGTTGCGGATTCCCGCGCGCCCCGCGACGGCGCCTGCGTCGAGGAGCTCGGTTTCTACAATCCGTTGACCGACCCCGTCACGCTGACCGTTGAAAACGAGAAGGCGGCGGAATGGATCAAGAAGGGCGCCCAACCCACGGAAACCGTGCGCGCTCTGCTCAAAAAGAGCGGCGCGATCCAGTAAGGACGGCCCGAGATGGAGGAACTGGTACGCTTCATCGCGAAAAGCCTTGTTGACGCACCCGACGAAGTGACCGTCGATTCGCGCGAGGAGGGGGACACGATCGTGCTCTCTCTCTCCGTTCGTCAGTCGGACATGGGGAAGGTCATCGGCAGGCAGGGACGCATCGCAAAGGCGATCCGCACGGTCGTCAAGGCGGCAAGCGTCCGCGAAGATAAAAAGTACATGGTTGACATCGTTGAGAAGTAACTATCTGCGCGTGGGGCAAATCGCGCGTCCGCACGGCGTGCGCGGGGACGTAAGGGTCAACGCCCTGACGGACGACGCGGCACGCTTTCGCGTTTTGAAGGACGCTTTTTTGGAGCAGGATGGAACGTATGCTTCCATAACGGTTTCAAACGTTCGCCTGCTTCCGGACGCCGTGATCCTGCACATTGCGGGCACGGATACGCCCGAGCAGGCGGAACGGCTTCGCAACGCGTTTCTCTGCGTGGATCGCGCACATGCGGTCAGCCTGCCCGAAAACGTCTACTTCGTCGCCGATCTGATCGGCTGTCAAACGTTCGATACCAACGGCGTTTCCTACGGCAAGCTCACGGACGTGTTGGAAACGGGCGCGAACGACGTGTACGAGATTGCGCACGGCAAGCTGCTCGTGCCCGCGCTCAAACGGGTTTTATCCGACGTGGATATAGAGAACGGGCGCATCGTGTTTGACGCGGAAGCGCTCGCGGAGGTCGGTTGCTTTGCGGATTGACACGCTGACGCTGTTTCCCGAAATGTTCGACGGCGTGCTTCATAGCAGTATGCTCGGGCGCGCGCAGCAAAGCGGAGCGCTCGAACTGAACGTTTACAACATTCGGGACTATACAAACAACAAGCATAAAAAGACCGACGATTATCCGTTCGGCGGCGGCGCGGGGCTCGTCATGATGGCGCAGCCCATATTCGATTGCGTAAACGCCGTATTGGGGGAAAAGAAGGCGCGGCGCGTTCTGTTGACCCCGCGTGGAAGGGTGCTTGACCAGGCGCTTGCAAAGGAGCTTGCGGGGGAGGAGCGGCTGCTTCTCATCTGCGGGCATTATGAGGGCGTTGACGAGCGCGTGACGGCGCTTGTGGACGACGAGATCTCCATCGGGGATTATGTGCTGACGGGTGGAGAGCTGCCCGCCATGGTGCTGATCGACTGCGTAAGCCGCTTTGTGCCGGGCGTGCTTGGGTGCAGCGAGAGCGCGGAGGACGAATCGTTCTCCGACGGCAGGCTCGAATACCCGCAGTATACGCGCCCGGCGGACTTTCGCGGCATGAAAACCCCCGAGGTTTTGCTTGGCGGCAACCATAAGGAGATCACGGCATGGCGCAAAGAGCAATCGCGCATCAAGACCGCGCAGAACCGTCCCGAGCTTTTAAGCGAGGACGAGCGCGACCTGCCCGACGACGCTTGGCTGTAAAACCCGCGCAAACGCCGCTTTTTCGGTAAAATTCGGCTTGCAATCGGGGTTTTGACGTGGTATAATCGCGTTCGTGACATCGGACGGTCCTCTGTTCGGCATCGGATAAGAACGTTCGCGAATGAAAGGAGAAATTCAAATGTCGAACATCATCAAGGAATTGGAAAAGGAACAGATTCGCACGGATCTGCCCGAGCTTGAGGTTGGCGACACGGTTCGCGTGTTCGTCAAGGTTATCGAGGGCAATCGCGAGAGATTGCAGAACTTCGAGGGCGTCGTCATCAAGATTCAGGGCGGCGGCGTGAGAAAGTCCTTCACCGTTCGCCGCATTTCCTACGGCGTGGGCGTGGAGAGAACCTTCCCCTACAACAGCCCCCGCATCGGCCGCATCGAGGTCGTTCGTCACGGCGTCGTTCGCCGCGCGAAGCTCTTCTATCTGCGCGAGCGTTCGGGCAAGGCCGCCAAGGTGCGCGAGCGCATCGACGCGAAGTAAGAAACCGCTGCATCGCTGCAAAACAAAACCCCCTGCCCGCGCGAAAACGACGGCTCGGGGTTTTTCATATCCGAGAGAAGCGGAGAACGACGGGAGGAACCCGACATGGTTATCAACTGGTACCCGGGGCATATGGCGAAAGCGCGGCGTATGCTTGCGGAGAATTTGAAGCTCATCGACGTGGTCATCGAGCTTTTGGACGCGCGCGCGCCGCTTGCCTCCGTCAACCCGGATTTTGACGATCTGTTCGTCGGCAAAACGCGCGTGGTGCTGCTCAACAAGGCGGATCTTGCCGACCCCGCGCAGACGAAGAAGTGGATTTCACGCTTTCAGTCGCAGGGCAAAGCCGCCGCGGCGCTGGATTCTACGGGAAACGGCGCGAAGAAGATCGCGCTTTCGCTGATCGAACGGGCGGCGCGCCCACGCGTGGAGGCGATGCGGCAAAAGGGCGTGAACAAGATCGTGCGCTGCATGATCGTCGGCATTCCGAACGTCGGCAAATCAACGTTTATCAACCGTCTTGCGGGCGTGAGCCGCGCGGAGGTGGGGGATAAGCCGGGCGTGACGCGCGGCAAGCAATGGGTGCGCATTTCGCCCTATCTCGAATTGATGGATACGCCGGGTCTGCTTTGGCCAAAGCTGGAGGATCAAACGCTCGCCATGCATCTTTCGTTTTTGGGCTCGATTCGAGACGAGATCATGGACGGCGAAACGCTTGCGACCGAGCTGCTTTTTCTGCTAAACGCGCTTTGTCCAGCGGCGCTGACGGAGCGGTATAAGAAAGTTGCGCCCGAAACGGAAAAAGCCGAGCTGTTGAACGCGGTTTGCCAAAGCCGCGGGTTCCTCATGCGCGGCGGCGGGTTTGATACCGAGCGCGCCGCAAGCGTGGTGCTCGACGAGTTTCGCGCGGGGAAGATCGCTCGCGTAACGCTGGAAACGGCGGAGGCGGACGCATGACCCGCCCGTCCGAGGAGGAGCGCTTGGCGGCGCTGTCCGCGCGCGACAGGACGTTTTGGGAAACGGACGGCGTCGTGCTCGCGGGCATGGACGAGGTCGGCAGAGGGCCGCTTGCGGGGCCCGTGGTGGTCTGCTGCGCGGTAATGCCGCCCTCCCCGCTCATTCCATACGTCAACGACTCCAAAAAGCTGTCCGAAAAGCGGCGCGAAAGCGTATACGAACAGCTCGTTTTGACCGCGATCGCCTACAAAACGGCGTGGATAGCCCCTGCGGTCATCGACGAAATCAATATTTTACAGGCGACGAAGCGCGGCTTTTGCGAGGCGTTCTCTCGCATGGAGATCCCGGTTACGGATGTGTTGATCGACGCGCTGACGGGGCTTGACATACCCGCGCGGCAGCATGCGATCATTCATGGAGACGCGCTCTCCTACTCCATCGCCTGCGCCTCGATTTTGGCGAAGGTGGAGCGCGATCGGTATATGGCGAAGCAGGACGCGCTTTACCCCATGTACGGCTTTGCGCATAACAAGGGCTACGGCACGGCGGAGCATATCGAGGCGCTGAAAAAGTATGGCCCGTGTCCCATTCACAGGCGGTCGTTCATCGGGAGGTTTGTATGAGCGCGACCACTCTTGGCAAGCGGGGTGAAGATCTTGCGCTTTCCTATCTGCGAAAACGCGGCTACACGCTGCTTTGCCGCAACTACGTAAGCGACCATCACGAGATCGACCTCGTCATGATGGACGGGGACGTGATCGTATTCGTCGAGGTCAAGGCGCGCAGCTCCGTGCGATTCGGAACGCCTGCCGCGTTCGTGACCAAACGCAAGCAGGGATACCTGATTCTTGCGGCGCAGAGCTATCTCATGGAACATGGCGTGTTCAACCTGCCCGCGCGTTTCGACGTGGTCGAGATCGATCTGCTCACGAGCAAAACGCATCACATCCCCAACGCTTTTTCGACGTAAAAGACCAACGTTACGCCCGATTCGGCGGCGTAAGACGTTTGCCCTATGCGCGCGCATATGCTATACTCGGTTTGAGCATCGCGCCCTTTTCCATGGCGCGCGGTTGCGAACGATTCATGCAGGAAACCCGTTTTTTGCATGCAAAGGAAGGAAGGAATCCAGTATGCCGAGACGCATTGCGGCTTTTCTTCTTGTATTTGCGCTTTTCTTCGCGCTTTCCTCCGCCGCGCTGGCGGAGAACGGGGAGGAACTGCTCGACAACGGCGATTTTTCCGAATGGGCGGAGGGCGCATCCTTGCCGCTCGGATGGGCGTTTACCGCGTATGACGAATCGGCCTCCGCCGCGTGGACGGAGACGGATGAGAACGGAAAGACGTATGTCGTTTTGGAGAACGTCACGGGAAACGACGCGCGCTGCTGCCGCACGGCAAGCGTCAAGCCGAACACGGTCTATCTGCTGTCGGGCGAGATTTTAACGCAGGACGTTTCGTTTGGCACGGGCGCGAACCTTTCCATCGACAATTACGCGCTGGACGGAACATATTGCTATTCCGAAAACCTGTTCGGAACGGATACCTGGCGGGCTGTCACGCTGTATTTTCTGACGGGCGAATCGCAGACGGAGGTCAACGTCGCGCTTCGGCTCGGCGGCTACGGAACGACGGCGGTCGGCACGGCGCTGTATCGCAATATCTCGCTGTCGGAATGCGTATCGGCGCCCGCCGAGGCGCGGGTCGTCGATTTGGCAAGCGGCGAAACGGGCGTGGTTTCGTCGGAAAGCGGCAGCTATGAGCAAACGATCGAGGAGGAGCAGACGAACGAGCTGCGCCCGATCGTTTGGGCGACGGTTTTGTCGCTTGTTTGCGCGGCGCTGTACGCCTTTTTCTATATGCGTTATCTGCGCTTTGAAGGGGCGCTTCTGCCGCGGACGAATCGCGCGAGCTTTGCGCTTAGCCTGATCCTCGTCGCGGCGTTCGTTCTTCGCGTGCTGCTTTCGGCGCTGCTGCACGGGCATCCGACGGATCTCGGCTGCTTCATGGCGTGGGGCAACGCGGTTTTGACGGGCGGTATGCGCACGTTTTATACGTCGGGCATGTTTGCGGATTATCCGCCGGGCTATATGTATATTTGCGGCGCGCTTGCCTGGCTTTGCCGCGCGCTGAACCTTTCCTACAACAGCGGCGGTATGGCGCTCTTGTTCAAGATGCCCGCGACGATTGCGGACGTTTGCAGCGTGTATCTGCTGTATCGGCTGGCAAAGCGAAACGGCATGGCGGAAAACGGCGCGCTGCTGCTGGGCGCAACGCTCGCGTTTTCGCCTGTATTGATGTTCGTTTCGGGCGCGTGGGGGCAGATCGACACGCTTCTGACGCTGCTGCTCCTTCTCACGATGTTCCTGCTCCAAGCGGACAAGCGCATTTTGGCGGGCGCGATCTACGGGCTTGCCATTTTGATGAAGCCGCAGGCGCTTATGGCGGGGCCTTTGCTTGCCGTGGCTTATATCGCGGACGTCTGCGCTGCGGAAAGAAAATGGAAGCGGCTGCTTGAAACGGTGCTTGCCGTGCTTTCCGCGCTCGGCGTGCTGTTTGTGCTGTCGCTGCCGTTCAAGGGGACGCAGGGGTGGGATTGGCTCGTCGAGAAATACTTTTCCACCGCGTCGTCCTATCCGTATGCGTCCATCGAGGCGTTCAACCTGCCTTCGCTGCTCGGCGGCAACTGGAAGGACGTGGATATGCGCGTGCTGGGCGTGCCGTATCGCGTGCTCGGGACGACGTTTATCGCGCTTTCCGTCGCGCTTTCGGGCTTCCTGTATGCAAAGGGCTTTCGCAAGAGCCGCGGCGCGCTGTTCCTTTGCGGCGCGGTGATGATCACCTGCGTTTTTACGTTCGGACACTATATGCACGAGCGGTACGTTCTGCCCGCGCTGATTTTCCTGCTGTTTGCGTATGCGTATTATCGTGATCGGCGGCTGCTTGTCGCGTTCGGATTCGGCAGCATGAGCGCGCTTCTCAACGTAAGCACCGCGATGTTTATCGTTACGCGGCAATCCGCGCGCGGCACGCTTTATAACGCTGTGACGGCGTTCGGCTCGGCGCTTTGCGTTTTGTCGGCAGTCTATTTGATCTATACCGCCGTCTCGATCATCCTGAAAGGGCGCATCCTGCCGCCGCTTTCGGCGGATCACGCGCACCATCACGACGGCGAGCCGCCCGAATCGGGTAAAAAGGAGCGCCTTGCGATATTGCCCGCCCCGCAGACCGAGCAAAAGCCGTTCTTTACGCGGCGCGACACGATCTATGCCGTATGCGTCACGCTGATTTACGCCGTCGTGGCGCTGACGAACCTCGGCTCGACAAAGGCGCCGCAAACGTTTTGGGAATCGAATACGGCGGGCGAAAGCATGGTCGTCCGCTTTGATAAGCAGACGCACGTCTCCTCGTATACGGCGTTCGGGAACATCGCGCAAAGCGGTTCTCTGCTCATCGAGGGCGGCGGCGAGAGCCTGATCTTCGAGCAGACGTATGACGATATGTTCCGCTGGAAGCGCACGGATACGAGCTTTACCGCGTCGGAGGTCACGCTCACGCTCTATGCGGGCGCGTTGAAGCTCAACGAGCTTGCGTTCTTTGACGACGACGGCAACGTCATTCCCGCCCATGTCGAAAGCCCCGTGGGTTCGCAGGCGTGCCTGTTTGACGAACAGGATACGGTCGCATATGTGCCGAGCTACTTGAACGGTATGTATTTCGACGAGCTGTATCACGGCAGAACGGCATATGAGCATCTGCATAACCTCGCGCCCTACGAAAATTCGCATCCGCCGCTCGGGAAGCTGTTTATCATGCTCGGCGTGGCGATATTCGGCATGACGGCGTTCGGATGGCGGGTTGTCGGCGCGCTGTTCGGGGTCGGTATGCTGCCCATCGTGTATCTGTTCGCCAAACGCATCACAAAGCGCTCGGACTATGCGCTTGTCGCCGCGGCGCTGTTTGCGTTCGACTTTATGCATTTTACGCAGACGCGCATCGCAACGATCGACGTTTACGCGGTGTTCTTCATCCTGTTGATGTACTACTTCATGTATCGCTACATCACGATGAACTTCTTTGCCGACGACTTCAAGAAAACGCTGCGTCCGCTCGCGCTGTCGGGCGTGTTTTTCGGCGTCGGCGCGGCGTGTAAATGGACGTGCCTATACGCGGGCGCGGGGCTTGCCGTGCTGTTTTTCGGCTCGCTGATCGCGCGCTATTTTGAGCTTGTGCGGGTAAACGCCGCGGGCAGCGCGGAAGAGAAGGAGCGCGTCAAACCGTTTTGGCGGTATACGGTCAAAACGCTTTTGTGGTGCTGCCTGTTTTTCGTCGCGATTCCGTTTTGCATCTATTTCGCGTCGTACACGCCGTACTTTATCTACGAGGCGGGCGAGAGCGCAAACTACGGCGTATCCGACATGCTGCGCACGTTTGCCGATTACCAATCGTTTATGTACCGCTATCATTCGGGTTTGAACGCCACGCATCCGTACCAGTCCATGTGGTATTCATGGCCGTTCACCGTCAAGCCGATGTGGTATTACTATAACTATTATCTCGGCGGCGAGCAGATCTCCACGATGAGCGCGAGCGGGAATCCTGCGGTATGGTGGGTCTCCGCAATCGGCGCGATCGTTTTACTCGTTTTGCGCCTGACGAAGCGGATCAAACCCGACCGCGCGCTGCAAATTCTCTGCGTGGGCGTTTGCGCAAACTTCCTGCCATGGGTGCTCGTGACCCGCTGTACGTTCATCTATCACTTTTTTGCGACGGTGCCGTTCATTCTGCTTGCGAGCGTCTATCTTTTGAGCAAGGCGGAGGAGCGCTATGAGGGGATCGGCTACGTCAAGTGGGCGTGGGTTGCGCTTGCGATCCTGTTCTTTATCCTGCTGTATCCGGGCATATCGGGGCTTGCCGTTTCGCCCGCCTGGGCGGCGTTTATTTCAAAGCTGCCGGGAGGTAAATTGATGTATGGCGCATAACGAAGAAGCAAAGCGCACGGCTTCGCAGTTTGTCAAATTCGTAATCGTGGGCGTGATGAACACGCTTGTGGACTTTATCGTGTTTCAGGTCTGCAACCTCGTGTTCGGCTGGCTGTATTTGGCGCAGGCGATGGGCTATCTCTTCGGCGTGACAAACAGCTATCTGCTCAACAGCGGCTGGACGTTCCGCGATTCGCGCACGCGCTCCGTGCGGGAGATCGTTTCGTTCTTTATCGTCAACACGGTTACGCTGTGCGTATCGTTTGGCGTCATCTGGCTTTGCAAAAACCCGCTCGGCGTGTCGGACGCATGGGTAAGCGCCTGGCTTCCGTCGTTCCTTTCCGGCTTTATCAAGGGCGACACGGTTTGCAAGCTGATTTCGCTGCCCATTACGATCGTTCTAAACTTCGTGGGCAATCGCCTGCTCGTATTTAACAAAAAGCCGAATCGCACCGAGGAGACTGCGGAAAACTCGGCGGAGGAAACGGCGAAATAAACTTTTCCGGCATAGGGATTGGGGGGAACGAACGATGCTTTCGCGCGTCAAGAGCCATGGCTTAACGGGCTTGGGCGGCTTTGTCGTTTGGGTCGAAACGGATATATCCAACGGCCTGCCCGCGTTCGAGACGGTGGGTCTGCCCGACGCGGCGGTAAAGGAATCCCGCGAGCGGGTGCGCGCCGCGATCAAGAACAGCGGCTTTGCGTTCCCCGCAGCGCGTATCACGGTCAACCTCGCCCCTGCGGATATGCGAAAGGAGGGCGCGGTATACGACCTGCCGATCGCGCTTTCGATCCTGCTTGCTTCGGGACAGCTCGGGGAAACGCCGCAAACGGATTTCGTCGCGTTCGGCGAATTGGGGCTGGACGGCGGCGTTCGGCCCGTCGTCGGCGCGCTGCCTATGGTGATCGACGCGCATACGAGGGGTGAAACCACGTTTGTCGTGCCGCAGGAGAACGCGGACGAGGTCGCTTGCGTCGAAGGCGTGAACGTATTGGCAATCTCGACGCTTTCCGAGCTGGTTGAGCATATGCGCGGTATGCAACGCATCGAGCCGCTCAAAACGCAGCCTTGGCAGAGCGAGCAAATCCGCTATACAACCGACTTTTCCGAGATCAAGGGGCAGCAGGGCGCAAAGCGCGCCGCAGAGATCGCCATCGCGGGCGGACACAATCTGCTGCTCATCGGCACGCCCGGCGCGGGCAAAACCATGCTTGCGCGCGCGCTGCCGTCCATTATGCCCGAATTAACATACGAGGAATCGCTCGAAATCACCAAGATCCATTCCGTTGCGGGCGCAACGAAGGGGCTCGGCATGATTCGCACGCGGCCGTTTCGCGCGCCGCATCATGGCGCGTCGTCCGCCGCGCTGGTCGGCGGGGGCACGCGCGCGCTGCCGGGCGAGATCAGCCTGGCGCATTACGGCGTGCTGTTTTTGGACGAGCTGCCCGAGTTCAAGCGGGACGTTTTGGAGGCGCTGCGTCAGCCGCTCGAGGACGGGTTTATTACCGTCAGCCGCGCCAACGCGAGCGCGACCTATCCTGCGGAGTTCGTGCTCGTTGCCGCCATGAACCCGTGTCCTTGCGGCAATCACGGTTCGCGCATCCATACCTGCCGCTGTTCGCAGTCGCAGATCGAGCGCTATCAAGCCCGCATTTCGGGGCCCCTATTGGATCGCGTTGATATTCAAATAGAAATGCCGGAGGTCGGGTTTTTGGAGATATCCGAAAAAGCGGCGGGCGAAGGTTCAAGCGTCGTTCGCGCGCGGGTGGAACAGGCGCGCGCAAGGCAAAGGGCGCGTTTTGCGGAGGACGGAATCCTGCTCAACGCGCAGATGAACGCCGCGCTCATCAAGAAATATTGTTCGCCGGACGCGGAAAGCGAGCGGCTTTTACATCGCGCATACGAGCGCATGAAGCTCTCCGCGCGCGCGTATCAACGCATTTTGAAGGTTGCGCGAACGATTGCGGACGTGGACGGGTTTGACGAGATTCGGCTTGCGCATTATGCCGAGGCGATTCAATACCGCAGCCTCGACATGGGCGAACGATAGGAGAGGGGACGCGCCATGCGCCATATCGACGAGAACGTGCTTTCGCATCTTTGGCTGAATCGCTGCACGGGGTTTCAGGTGCGGTGGTTTCGCCGCGTGCAGGCGCGGTTTCCGGACTTGCGCGAGGCGCGTGCGGCAGCGGAGAAAAAGCAGCTTGCCGCGTTTGATTTTCTGCCCGACAAGCTTCGATCCGACCTTGTCAAATATGCGTCGGGGGACGAAATGAACGCCTTCCTCGACAGGATGGAACAAAAGCGCATTTCGTTTGCGTTGCCGCATGAGGAAAGCTATCCCGCGCTGCTGAAGGAAATCGCCGACCCGCCGAGCGTACTGTACCGAATCGGCAAATACGACAGCGCGCCCGCGCTTGCGCTCGCGGTGGTGGGTTCGCGTAAGCCGACGCTGTACGGCAGGGAGATTGCCGAGCGCTTTTCGCACGCGTTCGCTTCCGTTGGCATAACGGTGATATCCGGCATGGCGGAGGGCGTCGATGCGTGCGCGGCGCGCGGCGCTTTGGACGCGGAGGGCGCGGCGTTTCCGACCGTCGCGGTGCTCGGAACGGGCGTCGACGTGGTCTATCCGCCGTCGAACCGCAGGCTGTATGACGAGATCATCGAGCGCGGCGCGGTGGTTTCGGAGTTTCTGCCCGGGTCGCGCGCCGAACGCATTCATTTTCCGATTCGCAACCGCGTGATGAGCGGCATGGCGCATGGTACGCTCGTCGTCGAGGCGGCGGAGCGCAGCGGAACGTCCATCACGGCGGACTTTGCGCATGAGCAGGGTCGCGAGGTGTTCGCCATACCGGGACGCATCACGGACGGGCTCAGCGTCGGCCCGAACCGCATGATTGCGCGCGGAGAAGCAAAGCCTGTGCTTACGCCAAACGACGTGCTCGAGGAGTTTGCCTGCTCAAACGTATCTTCGGATGAGGAACGCACGAAGGAGCGCGTTTCGCTTTCCTCGCTTTCGGCCGAGGAGCAAAGCGTTGCGCGCCTGCTCAAAAGCGGCGGAGAAATGAGCTTTGACGAGCTTGCCGACGCGCTGTCGATCCCGACGGGGCTTCTCAACGCGGCGCTGACGTCGCTTGCGTTTTCGGGAATCGTGGCGCAGCGGGCGGGGCGCATCTACGTGTTGGAGCCGTCGGTTTTACTCGCGGACGACTGATCGGCTTTTCGAGCGCCGGTTTGCAGGCTAGATGCGAAAGGCGAGCTTGCGCTTCAAAACAAGAAGGAGCTTACCGAGATACTTGTAGAAAAATTGCAGGAGCAGCGCCGTGCCATAGGAAATGAGCAGCAGCCACAGCAGAATCAAAGCCGAATATTTCGGAAGGTAAATCAGTTTCTGGCACCACAGGTAGCAATAGAAGCTGTGGGTCAGCCAAATGACCGTGCTTTGCTCGCCGATGCGCTGTAAGACCCAATAGACGGGCTTCAAAAGACGATTCGTTAACAGGACGATGCTTGCGGCAATCAGGAGCGGCGTAAGCAAATAGTCGTACAACCCGCCGTAACAGCGGCGAATGTAAAAGATCGCGGCAAGCAGGATAAGCGCGCCCGCAAAGGAGAGCCGGTTTCCGACAAAACGCGTCTTGATGCGCGAGAGCACATCATATTTGGCGAAAAGGCAGCCAAGCAGGAATACGGGAAGCATCATCAGCGCCAGATAGAGCTTCGTCCAAAGCAGCGTGGCGGTCAGCTTTGAAAAGATCGGTTGGGCGGCGATTTGCGGGATAAGCGAGACGATACACGCGTTGAGCAGCACCGTGATGAGCAGATCCGAATAAAACGCGCCGCCTTTTCGATCAACGAACCGCTTGACGAGCGGGAAGGCAAGCAAAAGGATGAGAAACGGCGTGAAAAACCACCATTCGCCGTTATAGGTGATGTTGAGACCCGTCAGGTTTTGGAGCAGCACAAGCGCGCTGACTTTCACCTGATCGACCCGTAACAGCATGGAGATCGGAATAAAAATGAAAAACACGCGCCAATACGCGCCGTACAGCCGCACAAACTTTCTCGTCAAATAGCTGTCCGAGGTTTGTCCGATGCTTGAAAGATAGGTTCCGTACGCCGAAAGAAACAGAAACATGCTGACGCAGATTCTGCCGAATACGCCGATGTAGTAGGACAACGTGTGATTGCCGATTGCGAACGCGGAGTAGTAGAAAACGCCGCTCGAAAGGCGCTCGGGAAACGCGAAGAGATGATGACACAGCATCAGCAGAATCGCAATTCCTTTTATCACATTGGTATCTTCTTTGGTAAAACGCATAAGCTCCTCAAAGTCATTGGTCAACTGTGTGATGCATAATATGGAACGCCGTTACCATCATAACACAGTTCGCCATATTTCGACAGATTCTTTTGCCGCGTAAAAGATCGTGCATCGCGACACGGGTGCGGCGAAACGCCTTTTGCCGAGGCAAAGGAAAAAACGAACTTGACAGCCATGCGCTTTTCGGGAATAATAATGAAGCAGTTGCCGACAGCGGGCTTTTGTGGCGCCGCCGCGCGGCTTGGTAAAGAACAACAGCGGAGGGAAGCATGCCGGATACATTGGTGATCGTGGAGTCGCCCGCGAAGGCGAAAACGATCGGAAAGTTTTTGGGAAGCAAATATCGCGTGATCGCGTCCAACGGACATGTGCGCGATTTGCCGAAGAGCCAGATCGGCGTCAACGTCGAAAAGGGCTTCGAACCGAAATATATCACGCTGCGCGGGCGCGGGGACGTGCTCGAACGCATTCGCAAGGAAGCGAAGCAGGCGGGGAAGATCTATCTTGCGACCGACCCTGATCGCGAGGGCGAGGCGATCAGCTGGCATCTTGCAACGGTGCTTGGCTTGGACGTCAACTCCAAATGCCGCATCGAATTCAACGAGATTACGGCGACGGCGGTAAAGAACTCGATCAAGAACGTGCGCGCCATCGATATGCGCTTGGTCAACGCGCAGCAGGCGCGGCGCATTCTGGATCGTTTCGTGGGGTACGAGATCAGCCCGATCCTTTGGCGCAAGGTGCGCAAGGGGCTTTCCGCGGGACGCGTGCAATCCGTTGCGACGCGCATCATCTGCGACCGCGAGATGGAGATTCGAGCGTTCGTACCCGAGGAATATTGGCTTTTGACCGCAAAGCTGAAGGATGCGGCGGGCAAGAGACCGTTTGAAGCGAAGTATTACGGCGAGAACGGCAAAAAGAACGACCTGCATACGGCGGAGGAGACCGAAGCGGTGCTTTCGCGCATCGAGGGCAAACCGTTTTCCGTTTGCGAGATCAAGGACGGCGAGCGCACGCGGCACGCGGCGCCTCCGTTTACAACGAGCAGCTTGCAGCAGGAGGCGTCCCGCAAGCTGGGCTTTACGACGAAGCGCACGATGATGATCGCGCAGCAGCTTTACGAGGGCATCGAGCTGGGCGGCAAGGGCGCGGTGGGCTTGATTTCCTACATCCGCACGGACTCCGTGCGCGTGGCAAAGGAAGCGCAGGACGCGACGCTTTCGCAGATCGAGAAGCGCTTCGGTAAAGCGTATCTGCCCGAAAAGCCGAACGTTTACAAGGGGCGCACGAACGCGCAGGACGCGCATGAGGCGATTCGCCCGACGAGCATCGAGAACGAGCCGGCGGCGATGAAGGAATTTTTGAGCGGCGAGCAGTATCGCCTGTATCGGCTCATCTACGAGCGCTTTTTGGCGAGCCAAATGGCGGACGCGCGCTATGCGACCTCGTCCGTCACGCTGGACTGCGCGGGCGCGACGTTTAAGGCAAGCGGCGTGCGCACGCTGTTCGACGGCTTTACCGCGGTGTACACCGAGGGCAGAGACGACGTGCAGGAAAAGGAAACCGCCCTGCCCGAGCTGAAAGAGGGGGATTCCTGCAAAGCGGAGAAGCTCGAAAGCGAACAGAAGTTTACGCAGCCGCCCTCGCGCTATACGGAAGCGACGCTGGTCAAGGCGCTGGAAGAAAAGGGGATCGGTCGCCCGAGCACCTATTCCCCGACGATCTCAACCATCGTGGATCGCGGCTATATCGCGCGCGAAAAAAAGCAGCTCGCGCCGACGGAGCTCGGTTTCCTGGTCAACGACTTCATGTGCCAAAACTTCAAGGACATTGTAAATACGCAGTTCACCGCCATGATGGAAGCGCAGCTTGACGACGTGGAATCCGACAAGGTCGGCTGGGTCGATTTGCTGTCCCGTTTCTACGCCCCCTTCCATAAGGAGGTCGAGACGGCGATCGAGAACGCGCCCGCCACGCCGCCCGAGCCGGAGGTGTCCGACGTGGTCTGCGAAAAGTGCGGCGCGCTGATGGTTTATAAAATCGGGCGCTTCGGCAAGTTTCTTGCCTGTCCCAATTTTCCCAACTGCCGCAACACAAAGCCCGTCGCGGAGAAGATCGACGTACCCTGCCCGAAGTGCGGCGCGGCGATCATCAAGCGCAAGAGCAAGAAGGGCAAGGCGTTTTACGGATGCGAAACCTATCCCGCCTGCGACTTCGTCTCATGGGACAAACCGACCAATATGAAATGCCCGAAATGCGGCGGCATGATGGTTCAGAAGATCGGGCAAAACGGCAGCTATATCACCTGCGTGGATAAGGCTTGCGGCTATATCCACAGAAACGCGAAAAAAGCGAAGCCCGAAGAGGAAGGCGAAGAAGCATGACCTGCGTCACGGTCGTAGGCGCGGGGCTTGCGGGCGCGGAGGCGGCATATCAGCTTGCCGAGCGGGGCAACAGCGTTACGTTGATCGACATGAAACCGACAAAACGTTCGCCCGCGCACCAGAGCGACAATTTTTGCGAGCTGGTGTGCAGCAATTCCCTCCGTTCCGACCGCATCGAAAACGCCGTCGGTTTGCTGAAAGCGGAGCTTCGGCTCCTTGATTCGCTCGTTTTGCGCGCGGCGGACGCAACGCGCGTGCCCGCGGGCGGCGCGCTCGCGGTGGACCGAGAAGGCTTTGCAAGCTACGTTACCGACGCGCTCAAAACGCATAAGAACATCACCATTCAAGAAACGGAACAAATCGAGCTGCCAAACGCGCCCTGCATCATCGCGACGGGCCCGCTTACGAGCGACGCGCTCTGCGCCGCCTTGGAGCGTCGCTTTGGCGAGCCGTTGCATTTTTACGACGCCGCCGCGCCTATCGTGACTTACGATTCGCTGGATCTATCGCTCGTATACCGCGCCTCCCGCTACGGGCGAGGCGAGGATTATTTGAATTGTCCCATGACGCGAGAGGCGTATTTCGCGTTCTATAACGCTTTGATTACGGCGGAAACCGCGCCGCTGCACGCGTTTGAAACGCCGCGCGTGTTCGAGGGCTGTATGCCCGTTGAGGTCATGGCAAAGCGCGGGGAGATGACGCTCTGTTTCGGCCCGATGAAACCCATCGGACTCGAGATAAACGGGAAAACGCCGTTTGCGGTCGTTCAGCTGCGGCAGGATGACGAGGCGGGCAGGCTGTATAACATCGTGGGATTCCAAACAAACCTGAAATTCGGCGAGCAGAAGCGCGTGTTCGGCATGATTCCCGGGTTAAGCAACGCGGAGTATGCGCGCTACGGCGTGATGCACCGCAACACGTTTTTGCCCTCGCCCAAGCTGCTTTCGCCCAACTTCCGTCTGCGGGATTCCGACGGCGTATACTTTGCCGGTCAAATGACGGGCGTAGAGGGCTATGTCGAATCCGCCGCGAGCGGGTTCGTTGCGGCGATTTCGCTCGATCGGGAACAAAAGGGGCTTCCCGCGCTCGACTTTTCGAGAAAGACGGCGATCGGAAGCCTCGGACATTACGTTTCGGAATACGCGGGCGCGGATTTTCAGCCCATGAACGTGACGTTTGGGATCATGGATTCGCTGCCTGCCCGCGTGCGCGGCAAACGGGAGCGATACGCGCGCATCGCGGCGCGGGCGCTTGGGATCGTGCGGGACGAAATCGTGAAAGAATTGAAAACGAATTGCACAATGCGGGCGTGAAAGCCCGTTTTGTGCTAGTATGGTAGGAAATATACGATACCGATTCGCGCTTTGTCGCGCGGATTCGGCTTGCGGAGGCAAAAACTTTATGGAACTGCGGGGAACGACCATACTTGCCGTCAAGAAGGGCGGGCGCTGCGCCGTTGCGGGCGACGGTCAGGTCACGATGAGCGAATCGGTCGTTATGAAGGCGACGGCAAAAAAGGTGCGCAGGCTGTATCACGATCAGGTCGTCGTCGGGTTCGCGGGTTCGGTCGCGGACGCGTTTTCGCTTTGCGAGCGGTTTGAAAAGAAGCTCGAACAATACGGCGGAAACTTAACGCGCGCGGCGGTCTCTCTCGCGCAGGATTGGCGCAGCGACAAGATCATGCATAAGCTCGAGGCGCTGCTCATCGCGGCGAACGCGGACGAGCTGCTCATCATATCGGGCACGGGCGAGGTTATCGACCCCGACGACGGAATCGCGGCGATCGGTTCGGGCGGCATGTATGCGCTTTCCGCGGCAAAGGCGCTTGTTCGCAACACGGATCTGGGCGCGCGGGAAATCGCCGAGGAAGGCTTGCGCATCGCAAGCGAAATCTGCGTGTTTACCAACGGCAACATCGTCGTTGAGGAGGTTTGAAAAGACTATGGCGGAACTGACCCCGAGAGAGATCGTCGAATCGCTGGATAAGTACATCGTCGGACAGGAGCGCGCAAAACGCGCCGTCGCGGTCGCGCTGCGCAACCGTTATCGCCGCAGCCGCCTATGTGAGGAGCTGCGCGAGGAGATCACGCCGAAAAACATCATCATGATGGGGCCGACGGGCGTCGGTAAAACGGAGATCGCGCGGCGGCTCGCCAAGCTCGTTGACGCGCCGTTCGTCAAGGTTGAAGCGACCAAGTATACGGAGGTCGGCTACGTCGGGCGCGATGTGGAAAGCATGGTGCGCGACTTGGTCGAGGCGGCGATTCGCATCTGCAAAAAGCAGAAGATGGACGAGGTGCGCCTCGTTGCGGAAACCGCCGCGGAGCAGGCGCTGTTGGATCTGATCGTACCGCTGAGCCCTGCCGACCGTCGCCTGACCGCGCCCGTCAACGCGCTTCAAATGCTGCTTGGCGCGGGCCAGCCGCAGCAGCCGTCGCCCGAGCTTTCCGAGGAGGAGAAGAAAAAGCGCATGACCGAGCGCGAGCGCGTGCTTACCCAGCTTCGCGCCTTTCAGCTTGAGGACGTCATGGTTGAGGTAGACGTAGAGGAAAAGAGCGGCGGAAACGACGCGATGTTTGCCGCGGGCGTTGATATTAACCTCGGCGATATGTTCGGCGACCTGCTGCCCAAGAAGACCAAGCGCCGCAAGCTGTCCGTCAAGGAGGCGCGCCGCGTTTTGATTCAGCAGGAGTCCGAAAAGCGGATTGACATGGACGAGGTCAACAACGAGGCGCTGCGCAAGGCGGAGCAGGACGGCATCATATTCATCGACGAAATCGACAAGATCGCGGGCGCGGATCGCGTCGGCGGCGGCCCCGACGTTTCGCGCGAGGGCGTGCAGCGGGACATCCTGCCGATCGTGGAAGGCTGCGTGGTTTCGACCAAGTATGGGCCCGTCAAGACGGATTATATTCTCTTTATCGCGGCGGGCGCGTTCCACACGGCGAAGGTGACGGACTTGATCCCCGAATTACAGGGGCGTTTTCCCATCCGCGTCAAGCTGGACGATTTGACGCAGACGGACTTCGAACAGATTTTGACGCAGCCGGAGAACGCGGTTACGAAGCAGTATATCGCCCTGCTTTCGGCGGACAAGGTCAGGCTGTCGTTTACGCCCGACGCGCTGTCCGCGATCGCGAAATATGCGTTTTTGGCCAACGAGAACACGGAGAATATCGGCGCGCGCAGGCTGCATACCGTCATGGAGAATCTGCTGGACGATATTTCCTTCAACGCCAACGGGCAGCATCCCGAGATTGATCTGGTGATCGACGAGGCGTATGTCGAGGAACATCTGGGCGAGGAATTTCACGAGGACGATATTCATAAGTATATTTTATAACGCGAACGGTATGTCGCGGTAACCGCGCGCATATTTGTATCGCATGAACGGGAGAACAATTCATTTGCGCAAACGATTCGTTTTCATCGCATGCTGCGCCATATTGGCTCTTTGCTGCCCGCTTATCGTCGGGTGTCAAGGCGCGGGCGCGGTGCAAACGGTCGTAATTCGGCTGTTGACGCCGTCCCCGACGCCATACGCCGAGCTGATTCGCGTAAACTATGTGCCCGAAGCGCAGGCGCAAAACGCCGCCTTGCCGCCGATTACGCCAACGCCCGACTGGAACGGGGAAGCGCTTCTTGCCTCCCAGCAGCGGCAGGAAACGCCCAATCCAACGGTTTTGCCGACGGATTTGCCGACGGAGACGCCTTCGCCCGCGAACGAACCCGATTCTACGCCCGAAGCGGACGAAGAAACGCCTACGCCCAAACCGACGGCTTCGCCTACGCCCAAACCGACCGCGAAACCGACGGCGTCGCCCACGCCCAAGCCGACCGCGAAACCGACGGCGTCGCCCACGCCCAAGCCGACCGAAGCGCCCGCCGAGGAACAGATTCCGACCGAAGCGCCCGAGCAGCCGCCCCAGACGCTGCCGAGCGTGTCGAGCGGCGCATACGACGCGGAGGACGTTTTGCTTGCGGCGCGCGTGGCCTACTTTGAGGCGGGGCGCACGGAGGAGGGCTATCGCGCGGTGCTCTGCGTGATCGTGAACCGCGTCGAGGCGGGAAAGTGGCCCGATACGGTATATGACGTGGTCTACCAAAAATCGCAGTTCACGGTCGTCAATCGGGATAATTTCCTGACCAAAACCATACCCGACGACGTCATCTCCTACGCGGACGACGTGCTAAACGGCGGCAATCGACTTCTGCCCGCCAACGTCATGTCCTTTCGCGCGGGAAAGGACGACAAGACGTGGGGCGACCGCACCTATTACGGCACGTTTGGCGGGAACGACTTTTATTATTGAGCCTATGCCGCAAAAGCGGCTTTTGACAGATGAAAACGAACAAAATAACGACGAACCAAGGATATAGGAGAAAGAAACAAACGAATTTATGGCAAGTAAACTAAAAATCATACCGCTGGGCGGCGTCGGCGAAATCGGAAAGAACATGACCGTGCTCGAATACGACAAAGATATGATCGTAATCGACTGCGGGCTGATCTTCCCCGATGAAGACCTTATGCCCGGCATCGACGTCGTCATACCCGACATGAGCTATCTGCGGGAGAACCGCGCCAAGCTGCGCGCGTTTCTGATTACGCACGGACACGAGGATCACATCGGCGCGCTGCCGTATGCCTTGCAGGAGTTCAACGTGCCCGTTTACGGCACGAATTTCACCATGGCGCTTGTGGAGCACAAGCTCGACGAAGCGCATCTCCCGGGCAGAAAGCTCATGCCGATCAAGCCGGGCGACCGCGTCGAAATCGGCTGTTTCAAGGTCGAGTTTATCAAAACGGGGCATTCCATTGCGGGCGCGGTCGCGCTTGCGATCAACACGCCGATCGGAACAGTCATCCATACGGGCGACTTCAAGGTGGACTTTACCCCGATCGACGGCGAACCCATCGACATCAACCGTTTTGCATATTACGGCTCGCGCGGCGTATTGGCGCTGATGAGCGATTCGACCAACATCGAGCGGCAGGGGCATACGCAATCCGAACGTGAAATCGGCAAAACGTTTGAACACTATTTCGATTTGGCGAAGGGGCGCGTGATCGTGGCCTCGTTCGCGTCCAACGTTTACCGCATCCAGCAGGTGGCGGACGTCGCCATTCGGCACGGGCGCGTGATTTGCTTCCAGGGGCGCAGCATGGAGCAGGTTGTGCAAATCGCCATGAAGCTCGGCTATTTGCAGATTCCGACCGATCATATCGTCAAGGCGGATCAGCTCAAACGCTATCGCGACGATCAGGTCTGCGTCATTACGACGGGCAGCCAAGGCGAGCCGATGAGCGGTTTGTTTCGCATGGCGACCGCGACGCATAAGCTCAACGTCGGGCAGGGGGACACGATTATCATCTCCGCCTCCGCGATTCCGGGCAACGAGCTTGGCGTTTCCCGCGTCATCAACCAGCTTTTCGAAAAGGGCGCGGTCGTCGTATACGACCGTATGGCGGACGTTCATGTTTCGGGCCACGCCTGCCGCGAGGAGCTTAGGCTCATGCTCGAACTCACCAAGCCGAAATTTTTTATCCCCGTGCATGGCGAATACCGTCATCTGTTCATGCATGGACAGCTTGCCGAGGAGATGGGCGTTCGCCCCGAGAACGTATTCGTTGCGGATTGCGGCCTGACGATCGAGCTTACGACCAAGCGCGGCACGAAGGCGGGCTATGTTTCCGCGGGCAGCGTCATGGTGGACGGCATCGGCGATATCGACGACATGGTGCTCAAGGATCGCAAGCTGCTTTCGCAGGACGGACTTGTCGTCGCGGTTTTGACGATTGATTGCGAAACGGGACGTATGCTGGCTCCCCCCGAGCTGGTTTCGCGCGGGTTCGTCTATATGCGCGACTCGGAGGAGCTGATCGCCGAAACAAAGGCGCTTTTGACCGAGGAAACGCGTAAGTTCGAGGGCGTGAGCAAAAGCGAGTATGCGGGCGTTAAGAACGCCATCCGCAGTTCGCTCAAAAACTTCCTGAAAAACAAGACCAAGCGCATGCCGATGATTATCCCGATTGTGATCGAAATTTGAGCGGAGGCAACTTGCAGCAATGAATTACGACACCGCGCATCGGCTCGCCGCGGAGATCAAGGCGAGCGGCGAATATTCGGACTATGCGCTTGCACGCGAACGCGCAAACGAAAACGCGACGACGCGCGCTTTGATCGAGGAATACAACCGCTTGCAAATTCGTGCGCAGGCTGCGTCCATCATGGGCGAGCGCTCGGACGAAGCGCTGCAAAAGCTGCAAAAGGTCGGCGAGCTGTTGCAGTTTGATCAAGACGGCGCGAACTATCTGCTCTGCGAATACCGCTTGAAGGCTATGCTGGCGGATCTGTACAAGATACTCGCGGACGCGGCGGGCGTGGATTTGGGCTCGTTGGAGGCGTAAAGGCGACGCGGCGGAGAAGGACGAAACCGATATGAAATACGCGAAAAAACTGACACCGAAGCAAAAAAAGCTGTTGAAGGCATGGCGCTCGATTCGTCCCGCCGTCGTGCTGCTCATCAGCGTGGCGATTGTTTTTATGGGTATGCGCTTCGCCGTGCAATACGTCGCATCCAACTATCTCGAACCCGTGGACAAAAACGACGCGACGCCCTACGCGGTCACGATTCCGTCCTCCTCGTCGGCAAGCAGCATTGCGCGCATTCTTTACGGCGCGTGCGGCTACGACAAGGAGGGGTTGATTACCAACACGGCCGTGTTTAAGGTATACGTCGATTTTGTCGGCAAGGCGAACAACCTCAAAGCGGGCGACTATATCCTGAGCAAAAACATGACCGTCAAGCAGATCGTGGACACGCTGTGCGAGGGAAACGCGCCGAAAACGACCGTTAAGCTGACGATTCCGGAGGGCTTCGGCGTGCGCGAGATTGCGGCGGTGCTGATCCAAAACGGGCTGATTTCGAGCGAATCGGAGCTGTATGAGGTCGCGCGTTCGGGCGAAACGTTTCGAAATTTCGCGTTTATTTCGGACGTGCTGACAAGCCCAAACGCAGCGTCCCGCTCGTTCCTGCTCGAAGGGTATCTCTTTCCCGACACCTATGAGGTTTATGCCGACGCGAGCGTCGAAACGATCGTCATCAAGCTGCTGAACCGGTTCAACGAGATCTTTACGGACGAATACATCAAGCGCGCCGAGGAACTGAACATGACGCCGGATCAGGTCATCACGCTCGCGTCATTGATCGAGCGCGAGGCGGCGGCGGACACGGATTTCGCGAAGGTTTCCGCCGTGTTCCATAACCGCATGAAGCAGGATATGGCGCTGCAATCCTGCGCGAGCCTGTCCTATGTGCTGGGTGTCAACAAGTACACGTTTACCGAGTCCGAGCGCACCACGGATTCGCTCTACAACACCTACTACTATAAGGGCTTGCCGATCGGGCCCGTCTGCAACCCCGGCAAAGCGGCGATTGAGGCGGCGCTCTACCCGAACGAATCGTTTTTGGCGGACGGCTACCTCTACTTCTGCAACCAGAACCCCGCCGTTACGAAGGAACTCGTGTTCGCAAAGACGTATGAGGAACATCAGGAGAACGTGCGAACGTATCAGGAATACTGGGGCTGATCGGATTTTATCAATCGAGTTAACGCCATAGGCGAAAAAAACGGGCGAACGCGGAAAGAAAGCGCTCGCCTGTTTTGCTGTTTACTGCTTTGTATGGCGTTGTCGTTCGAGAGCCGCCGTCAGAGCTGCTTCACGGGGTGGCGGATGACGGTTTTCAAGCGGCTTGTTTCGACCTTGCGCGGATCGGAAAGGTAGATTTCGTGATGCATACGCGCGTCGGAAAAGTCGTTTGCATAGCCGTTCTCCGCGAGAAACGCATCCATCCTTTGAACGGACGCCGGCTCGTCGTCAAACGAACCCAAGTGCATGATTTGCACGCACAGACCTTCTGTCAGCGTAACGAATTCTGCGCGCGTGCAATCCATCTTTTTCTTGCGCGTGGCTTCGCCAACCGCCCAATCAAAGTCCGCTTGGGTCACGAAATCGGGCAGGCGAATCACGGAGATCCACGAAAAGCGTTCCTTTTTTCCGTAATCCATGCCGTCCACGCCATCCTGCCGCCAAAATCCCTCGAGCGGCGGCACGACGTAGGCAAAATAGCCGTCCATGCGTCGATCGCCCAAATAGCTCATCTTGATCGTGTATGAAACGGCATACAGCACGGCGACCGCCTGCTGATAGCCGCTCTCCGCCGCGTTCGGGTCGCCCGCGCCGCGCACCGCGACATAGCGCATGGTCGGCACGTTGACGATGGCGGGCTCGCCCCTCGGGAGATAGAACTCCTTGTATTCCTTCCGAAAATCAAACGGCATGGGGGATCTCCTTTACGTTCTTACTTGCTTCGACAGCGCGCTCTCGCTGACAACGCGATATCCGCGCGCGGCTTTTTCCAGCACGCCGTCGTCCGCCAAATCCTTCAAACAGCGCAGCAAATGCCGATAGCTGCATCCCAAACGGTCGGATACGGCGGTGAGCGGCTCGACAAACATGCCGTTTCGCGCGGTTTGCTGAATGTATCCGCAAAGACGCGATTTGAGCGGATGCAGAATCGCCTCCGCGCTGCTTCGCGAGCGCGCGTCGAGCTTGTTTGCCAGCTCTTTGCACGCGCATAAAACGAACGGGGGACAGGCAAGCAGAATCGGCTCGTAGACCTTGCGCGGCAGGCACGCGAGCAAAATCGGCGTGACCGCGCGCAGGGACGTCAAGGCGGTTTCGGTTTTCAGCATCAGCTCGATATCGCCGATCATACCGCTTGAAACATAGTCGCATAATAGCAGGCTTCTGCCGTTCGCCGCGTCCATGCAGACTTGCAGCTTGCCCGAAAGCAGGAAATATACCGCGTCGATCGTTCCGCCCTCGCGCAAAAACCATTCGCCCGCCTCGCAGGAAACAAGCCTTGCGTCCGAAAGCGAAACCTCGGACAAGCCGTATGCGCGCACGCGCTCATGATACCTTTGCGGAAGCGGACTCTTTTTCACGCGGGATCGACCTCTTTTTTCACAGTATGACATTTGTCATAGGCGATTGTCAAGCGCGCGGCTATACTGAACGAAACGAAACGGCAAAAACGGCTTGAAAGGGAGGGAAGCGGGCGTGTATTATCTCTTGTCCACGCTATGCGGCGTCATCGTTGCGGTCATGATCGTGTTCAACGGCGAATTAACCGCGCAATACGGCGTATACGCCGCGACGGTGCTGATTCATATCGTCGGGATCCTGCCCGCGACCGCCTCCGTGCTTTGGAAGCGGGATAAACCGTTTTGCAAGCGTCTGCCCCTGCCGCTGCTGTTGGGCGGCGTGCTGGGCGTCGGTACGACGGTATGCAACAATTTCGCGTTCGGCCGCATCAGCGTTTCCTCGATCCTCGCGGTGGGGCTGTTTGCGCAGAGTGTGTTCGGGCTGGTCGTCGATCAATACGGTTTGTTCGGTATGCCGAAGCGCCCGTTTGAAAGGCGGAAGCTCGTGGGGCTGCTACTCGTGCTTTGCGGCGTCGGGTGCATGCTGTACGGTTCGTTTTCCGTTTTGCCCGCGCTTGCGGCGTTTTTATCGGGCGTATTGCTGGTGATCTCGCGCTCGCTGAACGCGGAGCTTGCCGCGCGCACGAGCGTTCGCGTCAGCACGCTGTTCAACTATATCACGGGCTTCGTCACGGCGCTTGCGGTATTCCTCCTGCTCGGACGCGGGGAAGCGATAGGGGGCGGGTTCGTCGTTTCGCCGCGCTGGTGGATCTATTTGGGCGGCGCGCTCGGTATGCTGACCGTTACGATTTGCAACGTGGTGACGCGGCGCATCTCGGCGTTTTACGTTTCGCTGTTTCTGTTTGTCGGGCAGGTGGCAAGCGGCATGGCGCTGGACGCGGTGATCGACAAAACGTTCTCGCCGCAAAACCTCGTCGGCGGGGTGCTGGTTGCCGCGGGTCTGATCGCCAATCTGCTGCTGGATCAAAAAAGCGCGGCTTAAAGACGCGTTCTATCACAGAAAAGAACGCAAACTTGTGTAGCAAACGGCGGCGCTGAAAGTCAAAACCGAACAGACAAGGTTTAAGAACCTCCCCGCTCAAAGGGCTTACTGTTCAAAAACTGCTTTTATTGCCATTGCAACTTCATATGCTAAATTGACGGGAACAGCGTTCCCTATCATTTTATAGGCGTCGTTTGTTCCGCGATAAACAAAACGAAACGTATCGGGGAACCCCTGTACACGGGCAACTTCCCGAATTGTCATTCGTCTGTATAGGCTTTCTTTCCCTCGAACAAATCTACAATCGTTTTCGCCGTACTTTTCCATTTTTGGTGCTTGTGGGTGCAACTGGCATTGCCGACCTGAGGCTTGAACGGTAAAAGCTTGTTCGTCCCATCCTTTTACCCTGTTTCTGCTCATGAATATCGGTGAATATGCGCCGATAAAGTATTCATTATTATTGATCGCAGCAGGATTATGCTGGTTGTTGCCCATCGCCGGCACAGCTGTTTCCTGCAAATCCCAAATAACGTCACGCAACGTAATCTTTTTGCTGTCATCTTGCGTCGAACCCTTCGGAAAAGTAAAGTCAATCCCAAGATCCTTTCGGAATCCGATATAGAAAACACGTTTTCTTTCTTGCGCAACGCCATAATCTTTTGCGTTTACAAGTGTTAATGTAACATCATAGCCGCAATCCTCGAACAAATGCAGAATGTTTGAGACAGCGGTTGTATGCCTGTTTGCAAGCATTCCGCTCACGTTTTCGGCTAAAAAGAACTTCGGCTGTTTCTCTCGCAGGATTCGAATGTAGTCAAAAAATAGTTGACCGCGCTTATCTTCAATTCCACGCAGCGCACCCGCTTCCGACCAGGATTGACACGGCGGCCCCCCAATTATTCCGTCTATACCGTTTGGGAAATCTTGTTCTTGAATGCTTCGAATATCAGCTTCAATCAAACGTGTTGCAGGATGATTGATTCTGAACGTTTTCCAAATCGAGCTGTCAAATTCGTTTGCAACGGGTATTGCAAACCCAGCTTTTTCAAAGCCCAAATCCAAGCCGCCGCAGCCGCTGAAAAGACTAAGTACCCTCATCGTGGTCGCTCCTTATATACAGAATGTTATGAGCTTTGCCCCTTGAAGCTGCGCGGGGTTATCCGGGTTTTTCACTCGTACATTCTGGATGCGCAGTGACGCGCAATGTTTTGATAATTCGGTCAATTGGCTATGATTACCAAGCGTTACCCATTTGCTATCATTTATGATACACATGAAATCAAAAGCATTTGCAGGATTACGCGAATAGATATAGCGGAAAACGTTCCATGGGTTTTCAATGCCCCACATCCCGCGAACACGCAAATATGTTATGCCTAACGGGTCAACTCTGTTGACATGACCTAATTCGCGGCTATCAGTAAATTCAATGCCCGGTATGGATTCAACACCTTTTTTAATGGTTTTCTTTATGCGATTATAGCATTCGTCCGATGCGCAATAATCAAGTCCATAGACCATGCACAAATGCTTCAAACGATTGGTTTTCTTATCAACCAAACCGACGATATAGATAATGTCTTTTTCAGTCCACCGTTCGGCAGCCATACACGCTTTTGATATCATCGGACTTGACGAAAGAAGCGTGTGTTTTGGATAACTACTATTTAAGGCGATCGATGCGCCGTCTGTTTCAATCTTTTTTACTTCAATCGCATCTCCGCCGCGTAGCATTGCGTCTGGTGGATTGGAAGCATTTCCCAAATAAGAAAACACGCGATCAATTATTTCAAGCCGTTCGTTCTCGGGCAACTTAAAGGTTCCCGCAAACAAATCCTTAACATACTCTTCGAGCGCATCACCTGCGATGTTAGCTCTATTTCGGTCTCGATACTCTTCAACAAGTCGTGTAACAGGGTTGTCGACCAAATTTATGATTGCATCAATGATATTCATAAAAAGCTCCTTTAATCAAAACACTTTATATTACAACACAAATTGTGAGGGAATTCAATCGGTAAACGATAAACAGCGGGTTGCTTTGTGTGCTTCGTGAACATAGCCGCAAGCTGGAACAGGTCGTTTTAAAACCCCTTCAAAATCTCCCCGATCGGGCCTTTCAGGCAGCGATCCTTCATGTAAACGAAGTTTTGGGACACGGGATATTCCTTTCCGTCGTTCCAGAGCGCCGTTTGCACGTCGTCGTCCGGCTGCGCGCGCCCCGTGCGCACGGTGATGCGGTTATGGATGCGGTTGGCGAACAGAATCATATATTTGCCCTGCACGGGATCCACGGAGAAGTGATTGCCCGTAAAGCCGTTGAGCGCAATGGTGCGCGCCCCAAAGCAGGCGGGTACCTCGCTGAACGTTTGAACGGGATGCTTGGCGTAGCAAAGATAGCCCATATGCTGCGAATAGGTGCCGTCGGCAAAGCGCTTTCCCGTTCGGTCAACGCCGATTTGAAGCAGCGTTTCGCGCGAGAGGATTTCGTTTTGCAAAAGCCCCCTGGCAAGCAGCGCCATATCGGGCACGGTCGAGAACAAACCCGCGTGTCCGCAGAGGTTCGCGCCGTTTCGCGACAGGATGCGCGCCTTGGGATCGTGCACGACGCCCGGGGGACAGTTTGTATCGACAAAGAACGCGCCGCCCGGCATACGCCGCTCATAGTTGTAGTTGACCGTGCGGGGGAGGGCGCTTTGCGGAATTTCGGCGAACGTGTCCTTCATGCCGAGCGGACGCAGGATGTTCTCCGAAAGATAGGCGAAAAACGATTGATCCGAGACCGCTTCGACGACGTATTTGAGCAGCATCGCGCCCATATCGGTATAAAACCGCCGCTCGTGCGGAATGGTTTTGCGGATGGAGAAAAGCAGCCGCTCCGCGCGGACGGGGTCGAGCTGCGCGTCGATGCGCTCGTCGGTTGCAAGCGCAGCGGAAAAGGATAAAAGCGCGCGCACGCTTACGTCGCCGACGTGCAAAAAGCGGCGGTCGAGCGCAGCCATACAGTCGTCAAGCGAGAGCTTTTTTTGTTCGACAAGCTGCAAAATCGCGATGCAGGTGAACAGCTTTGTGACGGACGCCAGATCATAGATCGAATCGTTTGATAATTCGACGGGGGCGGGGGAGAACGCGCCGTTTTGCAGCAGCGTTTCCTGCACGTTGCCGCGGCAGAAGGTCGCGCTTTGATCCGCGTTTCCGTAGGATACGCCGACGCCGCTGACGATGCGCCGCTCGATGACGAGCTCGGTTATGCCGCTTTCGAGCGCGGCGCTTGGGGCGGTTTCCATGCCTTAATTTGATCCTTTCCGATTTTTGCCGTAAAAAGTATACCATATTGCGCCCGCGAAAACAGCGATTCCGCCAAAATCGGTTTTCCGTTTGGCGGATGTTGTGGTCGGTCGGCGGTTGTGATACAATATCTCGCGGAGAGGAAACGGAGGTGGCGGTATGTCGATGGATCCCTTGGCGATACGCGCGTTACTTTTGCGCGGCGCGCTGGCGCTTTTCTCCGCGTTTTTTTTGGGGCTTGTGCCGACCTGTATGCGCGGGGGCGCAAAGCGGGCGGATCCGTCGCTCGCCGCAGCGCTGTTCGCCTTGTTCGCATTCGGGTTTGCCGCGCCGCTGCCGTTTTATGCGGGCACGGCGCGGGCGTTTTTGTCCATAGACGTCAAAACGCTGCTCCTGCTGCTCGGCTGCGGCTTTCTGACGGCGTTTCTATGGCTTTGCCTGTTTACGGCGCTGACGGGCGCGGGCAGCACGCAGGTTACGCCCGTGTTCGCGCTTTGGTATTTGGTCTATCTCGTGCCGGCGCATTTCCTGTTTGGCGCGCCGCTCGGCGTTTGGAAGCTGTGCTGCATGGCGCTGATCCTGCTCGGCACGGTGTTGATTTTGAGCCATGCAAGCGGCGGCGGCAAGCTATGGGTCGTGTATGCGCTTTTGGCGCTTCTGGGCAAGACGGCGTTGTCCATCTTGGAAGCGCGGCTGTCGAGCGTGTTGGATGCGGGCAATCTGTTTGCGTCGCGCGCGTTCGTTGCCTGCGCGCTGCTTTGGATCTTTGTGCTTTTGCGCGGCAGGCAAAGGGCGATTTCGGACGTCGGCGCGCGCGCATGGGTCGCGTTACCGCTTGGGGGCGCGTTTCTCGCCGCGTCGGTTTGGAGCGATCATTTTGCGGCGCAGATGGGCGACGTCAGCGCGTTTATGCCCGTGTCGGTGCTTGCTTACGCGGTGATGCTTCTGTCGGCGCGCATTTTTTCAAAAGAGAAGCTCACGGGCTCCATGGCGTTCGGTATGCTGCTCGTGCTGATCGGGTTGCTTGCAATCCGTATGGGGCTTTAATCGGGCATCGTGTCAAGATAAGAAAGAACGGAGGAAAAAAATCATGATAAAGCTCTGTGTGTTCGATTTGGACGGCACGCTTGTCGATACGATATCGGATCTGACCATCGCGCTGAACCACGCGCTTGAGGAATACGACTGTCCGACGCTGACGGAGGCGCAAACCGCCTTGATCGTCGGGCACAGCGTGAAATACATGGCGGAAAACGCGATACCGAAGGGGCGCGAATCGCTTGCGCCGCGCGTGATTACCTCGGTGATGGATTACTATGCAAAGCATTGCTGCGACTGTTCTAAGCCGTATGAGGGCGTTGTTCGGGTTGTCTCGCGCCTGCAAGAAGCGGGTATAAAAACCGCCGTGGTCACGAACAAGCCGCATGCGCAGGCGATCAAGGTGATTGATACGCTCTTCCCGCGGGACAGCTTCTCCCTCGTGGTCGGGCGCATGGAGCGCTTCACGATCAAGCCGTCGCCCGAGGCGCTGGCGTTCGCGATGGACTATTTTTCCGTAAAGCCCGAGGAGACGCTCTATGTGGGCGATTCCGACGTGGACGTTGCGTTTGCGGGCAACGCGAACGTTCGCTGCATCGCGGTATCGTGGGGCTATCGCACGCGCGACAGGCTGCTTTCCGCCGGCGCGGAAACGATCGTTGACGACGCGGACGAGCTGCTCGAACAGATTCTGCGGGCGTAATGCGCCGCTTTCTCGCGCAATGACGATCGGGAGGGGGTTCGTCATGTTCAACTGGTTTCACTTTTTGACGTATGCGCTCGTTTCGGCGATCACGCCCGGCCCGAACGTTATGATGTCCATGTCCAACGCAAGTCGGGTCGGCTTTCGCAAGGCGGTGCGCTTCAACTTCGGCATTTGGTGCGGGTTTTCCGTTGTAGCGCTGCTTTGCACGCTGTTTTGCAGCCTGCTGTCGTCCGTGATACCGAAGATCAAGCTGCCGATGCTCATCATCGGCGCGGTCTATATGCTTTATCTTGCTTGGAAAACGTGGAGAAGCACGGGTGCGCCGCAGGAAAAGCAGGTCGAGGGCAGCTTCCTTACGGGCTTTTTGCTGCAATTCGTCAACCCGAAGCTCTATATCTTTATCATTGTTTCGCTCGAAGCGTATATCCTGCCTTCGTTTGCCGACCGACCCGTTATTTTGGCGGCGTTTGCGCTGCTGCTCGCGTTCATCGGCTTTTGCTGCACGCTCGTGTGGGCGGGGTTCGGCTCCGTGATGAAGCTGCTGTTCTCCAAATACGCGAGGATAACGAACGCGATTATGGCGCTTTTGCTTGTTTACTGCGCGGTTTCGCTGTTCTTCTGAGCTACCAAATCAGCGGCAGCGTGCGGCGATCAGCCGACCTCGACAACGTGGTTGACGAGCGAGCCTATGCCCTCGACGCGGCATTCGATCGTATCCCCGTCTTTCAGGAAACGCGGCGGTTCAAACCCCGCGCCGACGCCTGCCGGCGTGCCGGTGCTGATAATATCGCCGGGGAACAGCGTCGTGCCGGCGGAGAGGTCGGCGAGTATGGTCGGCAGGTCGAAAATGAGCTTGCCCGTGTTGCTGTGCTGTCTGCGTTCGCCGTTGACGAAGCAGGAGATAGGAAGCGCGGGCGGGAAGGAAAACGCGTCCTTCGTCACAATGCAGGGCCCCATGGGGCAAAACGTGTCGAGGTTTTTGCCCTTGAACCATTGCTCATGGCTCCGCTGCAAATCGCGCGCGGACACGTCGTTGAGCACGGTGTAGCCGAAAACGTATGCTTCCGCATCCTCGGGAGCAATATCGACCCCTTCGCGCCCGATGATGACGGCAAGCTCGGCTTCATAGTCGAGCTTTTGCGTGTGCTTACGGGAAAAGCGGATCTCGCCGCCGCTTGGAACGGCAGGCGCGGCGGTCTTGGTAAAGTAAATCGGCAGGGTCGGTATGCCGCTGCCCGAAAGCCGCGTCGCTTTCACCTCGGTTGCGTGCTCGGCATAGTTTTTGCCGAGGCAGAACACGTTCCGCTTGGGAAACGGGATCGGCGCGAGCAGTTCGACGGAATCAAACGGAATGCGCGCCGCGTTCGTTTGCGCCGCGCGTTCCAGAGCGGCGGCATAGCGCGTATCCCGCGCGGCGGCTTCGATGAACGTCAAAAGCGAGTCAACGGCGGGAATTCCCGCCATATGCAGGACGTCGTTGATGCGAACGACTTCGCTTCCGAGCAGAATGGCGGGCGTTTCCGCATCCGAAATGCGGCTGGTGATGAGCTTCATAATCAGTGAAACGTTCCTTTCTGATTGGTATCACGGCGATTCCGATTTTTTGAATTGTATCACGGCGCCGCGCGAAAGACAATCGGGGAAGGCGGCTATCGCTTTGCGGGCGACACGGCGTCCCAAACGATCAGCGCGGTTCCGGCGAGCATCCCGATCAAAGCGAGGAAAAACCGCGCCGAGAGCGGCTCCTTCAAGAATATGAGCGACAGAAACGCGCTGATAAACGGCGCAACGGCGTAGCACGCGCTCGTTCTCGCCGCGCCGATGACGTTTTGCGCCTTGATATAGTAAAAGATGCTCAGCCCGTAGGCGACGAATCCGAGCAGCATGGCAAGAAGGATATACGCTGCGGGCGGCAGCCGTTCGCCGATCACGAACCCGACGACGAGCGAGCCAATGCCCGAACACACGCCTTTCAGCGTTACGATTTCAAACGTGTCTCTGGACGCGATTTTCCGCGTGCAGTTGTTTTCAAGCCCCCAGCAGATTGCGGCAAGCAGCACGAGCAGCGAGCCCCATGACGGCGTAAGGCTCGCTTTTCCTTCGAACGTGAGCAGCGCGCTGGACAGGGTCACAAGCAGAATCGCAAGCCAAAGCCGCCGCGAGATCGCCTCCCCAAAGACGGCGAGCGCGATGATCGCGGTTGCCACGATTTCAAAGTTGTTCAGAAGCGAGGCGTTCGCGGAGGCGGTGCGTTCCAGCCCGAGCAAAAGGCAGATGGGCGCGACAATATCCAGCGCGATCATGCCGAGCACATAGGGCAGGTCGCCTTTTTGCAGACGCTTTACCGCGCGCGCTTTGTTCCCGCAGGACAGCAAAAGCAGCCCGACGCCCGCCCCGAGATACAAAAGCCCCGCGAGAATCGTCGCATCGACATGGGCAAGCAGCGCCTTGGATGCGGGCATATTCACGGCGTAGAACACCGCGGCAAGCAGCGCGTAGAGAATCGCCGTGATCTGCGCGTTTGGCATAGGCCGTTAATCGACCGTTACGCGGAATCGGCATTCGCTTGCGCCCGAAAGGACGGTGTGCATGATCTCCACACGAATGCTTTTTTCGGGCAGCAGGGTTTGCAACACATAGAGCACGCTTTGCTTCGAGCATTCGCAATGGGATTCCAGCGTGGAGAATCCCGCCTGCACCATCGGGCAGAGGCAGCGCGGATAACCGATTTCGTATACATGCCCGCGCTCGATGATCTCGGCAAAAAAGTATTCGGACTTGCCGTATCTTTCGTATTGCAGATCCAAATCGCCGCCGCACTCGTCAAACTGCCGCTGCTGCTCCTTCAAAACATAGTTTTGCACGCAGCCGATCGCGCAGGGCTTGTACAGCTCCGCCTGCATTTCGGCAGGAAGCGCATTGACGCCGCGCTCGAGCGTTTGACAGAACGCGCGGTTAAACGCTTCGTAGTAGGATTCGTGAGATTCGTTTTCGTTGCCCATGGTTTCGCTCCTCTTTGTTTTTGAATGTTTCTCATGCAAAAAGACGATGCGCGCGTGTGTAAGCTCTTCGCTCCGCCGAATATGGTCGCCTTTTGTCGGGATTCGATTGATTATATCACGTCCCGCCCGAAAGCGAACCGACGCTCTTATTCGAGCGTCAGTTTTTTTGCCCGCGCCCGTAAAAACGCCTGTCCGCGAGAATGACTGCGGACAATAGGAGCAGCAGCGCGCCGGAAAGAATCATCAAAAAGCGCATGGAGACGACGTCCGCAAGCGGCCCGAACACGATCATGCCGAGCGGCAGAAACCCCGCATACATCGCCCCGAACAGCCCGAATACACGCCCCTGCATTTCGGGCGCGGCGTTCTCCTGCAAAAGCGTCGTAGACGCGGTTTGCACCATCGTCAGCGCAACGCCATAGACCGCCATCAGCGCGAGATAGACGACAAAGTTGTTGACGGCGCCCATGCCGACGGCAAGCAGACCGAACGCGATCATGCCGACGACAAGCGTCTTGACGCGGTTTCGGAAGCCGCCCCACGCGCCGATGAGCAGGCCGCCCGCCGTCATGCCGAGGAAGCCTATAACCTCCACGAGCGTAAAATACCAGTATGTTTCGCCATAGTATCGCCCGACAAACAGCGTGGCGAGAAATCCCGCGGGCACGCAGAGGAAGATAAACAGCCCGAAAAGCAGCAGCAGCTTGCCGATGAAACGTTCCTTTGCGGCGTAGGAAAAGCCCGCCTTCATCTCGAAAAGCATGGAGGGCGCGTCCTGCGCCCGTTCAAACGGGATAAGGACGGCGGCAAGCAGCCCGATTCCGACAAGCGCCGTTACAACGTCGATGAGCAGCGCTCCGCGCAGCGTGCCGACGGAGAGCACAGCTCCCGCGACGGCGGGGGCGGCAAACTGAACAAGCGATTGGAGCGTTGCGTTAACGCCGTTGAACTTCATGAGCTTATCTTCCGGCACAAGCTGCACAATCGCGGCGTTGACGGCGGGCGTCTGCACGCCTGTGCCAAGCGAACGGATAACCGATATGATAACCAGCGTGACAAGCAGCGTCGTATCGTTTTTGATATGCGGCGCCAAAAGCGCGAGCAGGAGCGTTGCGGCGGCGATAACCGCGTCGGCCAGGATGATAAGCCGTTTGCGCGGAAAGCGATCCGCCCACACGCCCGAAACGAACGAAATGAAAAACTGCGGCACATACGCCGCGACGGTGAGCGCGGAAACCCATGCGCCCGACGACGTTTTCATCGTGACATACCAGATGATCGCAAATTGAACGACGGACGACCCAAACAGCGTAATACCCTGACTCGTTAGGAACAGAGCGGCTTTCTTTCGATATTCGGGCGCGGGCGCGCTTGACGGCGCCTCAAAATGGTCTGGTTCTGTTTGCATGATGGATTCCCCTGTGATTATTTCGACATTTCCCATTATAGACAATGTTCGCCATGTTGCGCAAGACCGAGGTCAACGTTGCGATGGCGCGGTTTACCTGTTATACTGCTGTTAGCGTGATCGAATCTGCCCGCGCGATGCTTCTCGCGGCGCATAGGGAAAGGAACGAAACCGATGTACGAAACCATTACGCAGGAGCTGCTTGGGTTTATCAAGGCGTCGCCGAGCTGCTATCATGTCGTCGCCAATATGCGCGCCATCCTCGCGGAAAACGGATATATCGAGCTGAACGAGGGAAGCCTTTGGACGTTGAACGGCGAAGAAAAATATTTCGTCGTGCGCAACGAGTCCTCGCTGATTGCGTTTCAACTGCCGCGCATGGATTTTTGCGGCTTTCAGATCGCCGCGACGCATAGCGACGCGCCCGCGCTCAAACTCAAAGAGAATGCCGAAATCATCGTAAACGACCAATACGTTACGCTCAACGTCGAAAAGTATGGCGGTATGCTCTGCGCGCCGTGGTTCGACCGCCCGCTGTCCGTGACGGGGCGCGTGATCGTGCGCGACGGGGATCGCTTCGCGACGCGGCTCGTATCTGTCGATCGCGACCTTCTTATGCTGCCAAGCCTTGCGATTCATATGGATCGAACGGTCAACGAGGGGCACGCGTATAACGCGCAAAAGGATATGCTGCCGCTCTTTGGCGACGAGAAGGCGAAGGGGCGGCTGCTGCCGATCATCGCGGAAGCGGCGGGCGTTGACGAAAAGGATATACTGGGCAGCGACTTGTTTCTGTTCGACCGCACGGAGGGAACCGTTTGGGGCGCAAATCGCGAGTATGTTTCCGCGGGCAGGCTGGATGATCTCATGTGCGCATACGCAGCGCTTCGCGGATTCTTGGACGCAAAGAACGCAAAAAGTGTGCCTGTGTTCGCAATATTCGACAATGAGGAGGTCGGCAGCGGCACCAAGCAGGGCGCGGCTTCCACGTTTTTGAGGGATACGCTTATGCGCGTCAACGCCTGCTGCGGCCGCACGGACGAGGCGTATCGCGCGGCGATTGCGTGCAGCTTTATGGCGTCCGCGGACAGCGCGCACGCGCTGCACCCGAACTTTGTCGAAAAGGCGGATCCGATCAACCGCCCCTGCATGAACAAAGGCGTCGTCATCAAGTATAACGCGAATCAGCGCTATACGACCGACGCCGTCAGCGCCGCGATTTTCAAGCAGATTTGCGCGCGCGCGAACGTGCCTTGGCAGTCGTTTGCGAATCGGTCGGATGTTGCGGGCGGCTCTACACTGGGCAACATTTCAAACGCGAAGGTTTCGCTCAACACGGTGGACATCGGGCTGGCGCAGCTTGCCATGCACGCGCCGTATGAAACGGCGGGCGCGCTGGACAGCGCATATCTCGCGTCGGCGCTTCGCGTGCTGTTCGGCGCGAGCTTGACCGACACGGGCTATGGCAGCTACACGCTGCAAATGGACGAGTAGGCGCGAAAGAAGCGGAAGCGGGGGGACGCATACGGCGGCGATCAACTGGAACCCGTGGCACGGCTGCAAAAAGATCTCGGCGGGCTGCCAAAACTGCTATGTATACCGCACGGACGCGCGACACGAGCGCGACGCGAGCATCGTCACGCGCACGAATGAATTTTACCTGCCGATCGCGCATGGGCGGGACGGTTCCTATAAGGTTCCGCCGTCCTCATTTTTCTGGACGTGCTTTACCTCGGATTTCTTGCTGGATCAAGCCGATGCTTGGCGCGGCGAGGCATGGCGCATGATGAAAACCCGCTCGGACTGCACGTTTTTGTTTATCACGAAGCGGATTGATCGCTTTTCCCTTTGCCTGCCCGACGATTGGGGAGACGGGTATCCGAACGTTCAGATTTGCTGCACGGCGGAGAATCGGCAAATGGCGGATTACCGCCTGCCCATTTTCCGCGACGCGCCCATTCGAACCAAAATGATCGTTTGCGAGCCGCTGCTTTCGCAGATCGACTTGCGAAACCATCTCGGAAGCTGGGTGCGCTCGGTCACGGTGGGCGGCGAATCGGGCGAAAACGCGCGCCCATGCGACTATGAATGGGTGCTTGACATTCGTTCGCAGTGCATGGCAAACGGCGTCGCGTTTCACTTTAAGCAGACGGGTGCGAACTTTATCAAGGACGGAAAGCACTATCGCATCCCGCGCAGGTTGCAGCACGCGCAGGCGCGCAAAGCGAACATCAACTGGGAATCGACCGATCTTTCGCGTTGAAACGGGCGAAAAATTAAAAAGATGCACCAAGAATTACGATATCATGCAAAAAAGAAGAATGGGAGCTTGGAGGCGAGAGTATGGGTTTGCTGAAAAAGTTGTTACAGGTCGGCGCAACGGCGGGCGCTGCCGTCGCGGCGGTGCGCGTTGCGGATCGCTATCAACAGAACAACCCCGAGGGCGTCAAGGACGTCAACGGCGACGGAAAGGTGGACGCCAAGGATGTTGCCGCAGAGGTGAAGAAGGCGGCGACGGAGGTTTATCACGAGACGGCGGACGCGGTCAAGCGGAAAGCGCCCGAGGTCGCGCAAAAAGCAAAGGATGCGGCAAACGGCGTGTTCGGCGGAAAAGACGCGAACGACGGGCAAAACGCATAGCGCGACAGAGCGTAAGGGGGATTACATGAAACAGGGATTGAGCGAAACGACGCTTGCCGTCGTAAAAAAGGCGCAGGCGGACGAGGAGACGGGCGCGGCGCTGTACGCCTTTATGAGCCGGCGCGAGAAGAACGAGGAAAACCGTTATCTGCTTGCCGAAATGGCGAGCGACGAGAAAAAGCACGCCTTGATTTGGCAGAATATCACAGGCGCGCCCTGCAAGCCGTCCGGCGCGAAGGTGCTTTTCTTGAAGGTCTTGACCGTACTGTTGGGGTTCACGTTCGTGGTGAAAACGCTGCAAAAGGACGAGCAGCTCGCGCAGGGCGTTTACGAAAAATTGCAGGAGGAGCTGCCGCAGGCGGCGGCGGTTTTGGACGACGAACGGCGGCATGAAAAAGAGCTGTACGGTATGCTGGACGAGGAGCGGCTGCATTATGTCGGCGCAATGGTGCTTGGGCTCAACGACGCGCTGGTCGAGCTGACAGGCGCCATCGCGGGCGTAACGTTCGCGCTCGCGAACACGCGCCTCATCGCGCTGACGGGCATCATAACGGGCGTATCCGCGACGCTGTCCATGGCGGCGTCCAACTTCCTTGCGCAGCGCGCGGAGGGCAGCGACGACGCGTTCAAATCCAGCCTGTACACGGGCGCGGCGTATCTCGTTACGGTGGCGCTGCTCGTTTTGCCGTATCTGCTGTTCCCGAGCAAGCTGTATATCGCGGCGTTTGCGGTTATGATCGGCATCGTGCTGTGTATTATACTCTTTTTCAACTATTATCTTTCCGTGGCAAAGGATGAACCGTTTTTGCGGCGCTTCGGCGAGATGGCGATCATCTCGCTGTCGGTCGCGGCGATCTCGTTCTGCATCGCGATTGCTGCAAAGAAGCTGCTCGGCATCGACGTTTGACGTTTGCCCGCCGGGTTTATACGCATATGAAAAACCGTCGCGTCATTTGGCACGGCGGTTTTTTATGGGCGCAGTGATTGGAAGCAGGGGCGCTTATTCCGTGTCGAGACAGGCAAAAAGCCGCTCGATCAGCTCGATTTTGTCCTCCTCGGGCATGAACGAGGCGCGAACGCTGTTGATGTTGCAGCGGATCAGGTCTTGCTTTGTGAAGCCCATCTCAAACAAGCAATGGTCATATTCGGACTCCAAATCGATGTCCGAGAGGATCATATTGTCCGTATTGATCGTGCAGGAAACGCCCATGTCGATCAGGCGTTTGAGCGGGTGCGCCGCGTAGGAGGGCTGGGTTTCACATTGGATGTTGCTCGTCGGGCAGATCTCCAACGTAACGCCGTCGCGCACGGCACGCGCGCAAAGCGATCGGTCGAGAATGATGTGATGCCCGTGTCCGATGCGCTTCGCGCCGAAATCCAGCGCCGCTTTCACGGTCTCCGGACCTTGGCTGTCGCCCGCGTGGCAGGTAAACGGAACGCCCTGCTCCTTGGCAAGGCGGAAGATCGGCGCAAAGCGTTCCAGCGGAACGATTCCTTCCGCGCCCGCAAGGTCGCAGCCGACGACGCCTTTGCCCAGAAACGCTTTGGCAAGCAGCACGGTATCCAGATTCAGCGATTCGTTTCTTTCCGCCCGTCCGATGCTCATGGCGCAGAGCAGCACGCCGATTCGGACAGAGGGGCAGCGCGCCATGCCCTCGTTGACGCCCGCCAGCACCGCTTCAACCGCGCCGCGCATGGTCAGCGTTTCGCGCAAATGAAGCTGCGGCGCAAAGCGGATCTCCGCGTAGGCGACCCCCTGTGCGGCAAGAAGCTCCACAAGCTCGCGCGAAACCCGCGTGAGCGCGGGGGCGTCTTGCAGGATGGAAAGCGGCATTTCGAAGCGTTTCAGGTATTCGTTAACGCTGCGGCAGTCCGCCGTTACGACAATAAACGTCCGAAAGTCCGCAAGATTGTCCGCGGGCAAAGCGACGTTGCGTTCCTTGGCAAGCTCCCATGCCGTTTCGGGCAGCACGGAGCCGTCAAGGTGCAGATGCAGGTCAATTTTGGGAAACGCGTAGCGTATCATACAAAGCTCCTTTGCGAAACAGGCGTTTTGTTGCAAAAAGGCGGCAGGTTAAAGCGTTTGCAGTTTCGAGAGCAGCTCGGAAAACGGGCAGCAGAGCCGCTCGACGGACGGATGATGGTAGAACACGCAGAAGCCTTCCGCGCCGTCAAACGGGGCGCTTTGCTCACTCCAAAGCAGGATGCGCTTGTTTTCCGCGCTCGCAATGGCAAGCCCCAGCTCGGCATGCGTGCCAAACCGCCCGGGCAGCAGCAATACGACCAGCTCCGCTTCGAGAACCGCCTTGCTCTCGGTCGCGGAAACGAGGCGCTTTGTTTCGTTGCTCGCGGCGGAAACGTCGCCGTGCTTTGTCCAGTCGTAGGTGCGGACGTGTCCGTTTGCTTCGAGCGCGCGCGCCGCCTCGTTGACGCGAATGGCGTTCGTTACGCCGCTTGCCACATAGAATTTCATTCGTCTTTTTCCTCGCGTCCGCCGCACGCATCCTGTGCATCGTTTGCGGCTCTTAATCCCGGGCCGGGGTCGCCCTCTATCCAATGCTTGCGGCAAAGCCCGATGTATTTGTCGCTCGCGCCAAGCACGACCTGTTCGCCGACCTTCGTTATGCCGCCCTTGCCGTCCAGCCGCGCGTTGTTCGTCGCCTTCCTGCCGCACCAGCAGATGGTTTTGATCTCCTCGATGGTATCCGCCCGCGCAAGCAGGCGCGCGCTGCCGGGGAAGAACTCGCCGCGAAAATCCGTGCGCAGTCCGTAGCAAATGACGGGGACGCGGTAATCGTCCACGATGGGGATGAGCAGATCGACCTGCTCGGGCGAAAGGAATTGCGCTTCGTCGATGATGACGCAGTCGTAAACATGCGCGCGCACCTTGTCCCAATCAATCTCGTGAAACAGAACGCACTCCGTTTCCAAACCGCTGCGCGAACGGATGGTATGAACGCCGTCGCGCGTGTCCACGGCGGGCTTGGACAAAAGCGCGTTCTGCCCGCGTTCTTTATAGTTATACCAAACCATGATGGCGTTTGCGGTTTTGGACGAACCCATCGCGCCATACCGAAAATAGAGCTTTGCCATACATATCCTCCGAAAAAGGCGGCTCGCCTCGCGTTTCATCAAACAAAGCGAGCCGCGTCATGTTACCGGTCTGATCCTCTAAGCAACGCTCGCGTCAGCGCTGACCCTTGTCGTATGGGATGCCCTCCGCCTTGGGCGCGCGCGAGCGCTTGGACGTAAGGATGAGCAATATCATGGTTACGATGTACGGCAGGGAGAGATAGATGTATTCGCTGGATTTCACGTTCGCAAATTTCGGCATGAACGGAATGCTGCCGCTGTAAGAGCCGATGATTTTGAACAGCGCGAAGAACAGCGACGCGCCGAGAATGTTGAACGGTTTCCAGTTGCCGAATATCATAACGGAAAGCGCGAGGAAGCCGTAGCCCGCAACCGTGGATTGGAAGCCCGAGCCCGCTGCGATGGTATACGCAATGCCGCCGATGCCGCCGAGCACGCCCGAAATAACGACGCCCGCATAGCGCATCCTGTAAACGTTGATGCCGACGGAGTCAGCCGCTTGCGGATGCTCGCCGCAGGAGCGCAGGCGGAGCCCGAAGCGCGTTTTATACAGCAGGATATACGCCGCAACAAACAGCACGATGGCGATCGGCGTGGTGATATAGAAGCTCTTGAATACGAGGTTTTGGAAAAACGTATCGCGAACCGCTATGCCGAGCGTCTCCTGCGAAATGCGCGACCAGGTGGGGATGAGGATGGTGGTTTGCCCCTGCCCCTGAATCGCCCAGGTCAGCGTGATGGCGAACGCGGGCGCGAGCATGTTCAGCGCCGTGCCGCCGATGGTTTGATCCGCTTTCAGGTTGACCGACGCGAACGCGAGCAGCAGCGAGAACGCCGCGCCGCAGAGCGCGGAAACAAGCACCGTCAGCAGCATGGCAAGCTGCGGATGCGCGGGGCCGAAGCCGCAAAGATCCATGCCGCGCATGAACAGGCATCCGAACAGCGCGCCGATAATCATAATGCCTTCCAGCGCGATGTTGATTACGCCGCTGCGCTCGGAAAACATGCCGCCGAGCGCGACCAGCAGCAGCGGTACGGCAAATAGTATGGTGGCGCTGACAATATCTGCTACGATCTTCATTTTTGCGCTCCCTCGCTTTCGGTTGCTTCATTGGTTGGCGCGCTTGGCGCGTTTGGCGTGGCGACGGTTTCGCTTTGCGTGGTTGGCGCGGCCGCGTCCTTCATTTTCCTGCGGGCAAGCAGCTCGCGCACGAGCAGCGAGAACGCCGCGAGATAGATGATGACGGCGATGATGATGTCGATGATCTCCTTAACGAATTCGGGCTGCATCGCGTCGCCGCCGACCTGTATGTAGGAGACAAACAGCGCCGAGAAGATCGTTCCGATCGGGTTGGACGTTGCAAGCAGCGCGACGGGAATGCCGTTGAAGCCCGCCGTCAGGAGCGATTTGACGATCGTGTATTGCCCCGTGCCCGCGAGATAGTACAGCCCGCCGCCGACGCCCGAAAGCGCGCCCGCGATGGTCATGGAAAGCACGATGTTCCGCTTGGCGTTGATGCCCGCGTAAACGCTCGCGTTGCGGTTGTTGCCGCAGGCTTTCAGCTCGTAGCCAAACGTGGTTTTATCCAAAATGATCCACATCAGCACGGCGATGAAGATCGCAATGAAGATGCTGATGTTCATATAGTTGCTGCCAAGCAGCGTGTCGAGCCCCAGCTTCGGTATGATCGCCGAGGGATTCGCCGCGCCGAGCGCGCCCGTGCGATCCGCATTGGAAGCGCCCCAATAGGTTGCAAGCATGCGTGGCAGGTTCGCAACGGACAGGTTCACGAGAAACAGCGCGAGCCAGTTGAACATGATGGAGGTGATGACCTCGTTGACGTTGAACAGCGCCTTGAACAGCCCGGGGAACACGCCCCAAAGCGCGCCGCCGAGCATCGCCGCGAGCAGGCAGACATACCACGGCAGCCCGAATTGCAGCGCGCACAGAAGCGCGAAGAACGAACCGACGGTGTATTGCCCCGTTGCGCCGATGTTGAACAGACCCGTCTTGAACGCGAACCCGACGGACAGACCCGTCAGCACGAGCGGCGCCGCCTGATAAAGCACCTTGGCAAACTTGTCGCTGGAGCTGAATCCCGCGCTGATGAGGCTTGCAAAGCCCGAAAACGCGTAAGCCGCGTTGAACAGCAGAAGCAGAATCAGCCCGACCAGCAGACCGACGCCGATGGAGATAAGCGACGCGGTAAAGCCGGTCGCGCCCGGAATGTCCATGAGCCGTCTTTTTTCCTTACGCATGCGCGCTCGCCTCGCTTTCGTCGTTTTGTTTGACTTCCTGCCGCTTTGCGCCCGCCATGTAAAGCCCGAGCTCCTCAACCGTGGTCTGCTTCGGGTCGAATTCGCCGACGATGCGCCCTTCGTACATCACGAGGATGCGGTCGGAAACGTTCATCACCTCGTCGAGTTCCAGCGAAACGAGCAACACCGCGCGTCCCTTGTCGCGCTCCGCGACGAGCTGCTTATGGATGTATTCAATCGCGCCGACGTCCAGCCCGCGCGTGGGTTGAACGGCGACGAGCAGCTCGGGATCCTTGTCGATCTCGCGGGCGACGATCGCCTTTTGCTGGTTGCCGCCCGACATGCTGCGCGCGCGCGTAACGGCGCCCTGCCCCGAGCGAATGTCGTATTGCTCGATGAGCTTGTTGGCGTAGGCGCGCACCGCGTCCTTCTTGATAAAGCCCTTCTCCTGAAACGCGGTTTGCCAATACCGCTGCAACACAAGGTTTTCTTCCAACGTATAGTCAAGCACGAGTCCATACTTATGCCGATCCTCGGGGATATGGCTCATGCCGAGCTTGCTCCGCTCGCGGATGGACGCCTTCGTGACGTCCTGCCCCATAAACGAAATGCTGCCCGCGCTCGGCTTTTCCAGCCCCGTCAGCGCGTAAACAAACTCCGTTTGCCCGTTGCCCTCGATGCCCGCGAGGCAAACGATTTCGCCCCTGCGAACCGAGAAGGAAACGTCCTTGACGGCGTTGTTCTTATGCAGGCGGCTCGGAACGGTCAGCCCCGATATTTGCAAAACGGTTTCCCCGATCTTTGCGTCCTGCTTATGCACGGCGAATTCGACGTCGCGCCCGACCATCATGCGGGAGAGCTCCTCCTTGGAGGTGTCTTTGATATCGACCGTACCGATGTATTTACCCTTGCGCAAAACCGTGCAGCGATCCGCAACCGCCATGATCTCGTTGAGCTTGTGGGTAATAAACAGGATGCTCTTGCCCTCGCGCGTAAACGAGCGCATGATCTCCATCAATTCGTCGATCTCCTGCGGCGTCAATACCGCAGTCGGCTCGTCGAAGATCAAGATTTCGTTGTCGCGGTAGAGCATTTTCAATATTTCGACGCGCTGCTGCTGACCGACGGAAATATCCTCGATCAAAGCGTCGGGATCGACCGCAAGCCCGTATTGCTCGGACAGGGCGACGACCTTTCGGCGCGCTTCGCTCTTTTTCAAAAAACCGAGTTGGTTCGGCTCCACGCCGAGGATGATGTTATCCAGCACGGTGAACACCTCAACGAGCTTGAAATGCTGATGCACCATGCCGATATGCAGGGCGTTTGCGTCGTTTGGATCCTTGATCGAAACGACCTTGCCGTTTTTTTTGATGACGCCTTGCTCGGGCTGATACAGACCGAACAAAACGCTCATCAGTGTTGATTTTCCGGCGCCATTTTCACCGAGCAGCGCGTGTACCTCGCCTTGCCTGAGCTGCAAGGTGACGTTGTCATTCGCCTTGATGCCGGGAAATTCCTTGGTGATGCCTAGCATCTCGATGACGTATTCACTCATATGGGCGTATTCCCTTCGTTTAGTTTGACGGGTATGCCAAAGACGTTTTCCGAATGTGAAAGAAACAGGGGGCGCTTTTCCGCGGGATAAAGGGAAAGGGGTCGGGCTTGTTACCCGGCCCCTTTTGGCTCGCAAATGCGTTTTTTCGATTAGCCCTGGTAATCGACCGCGATTTCGACGGCGGGATGCACGTCGGGATCGCTGCTGTTGTCGATTTCGACCGCGCCGCTCTTGACAGCCTCAAACAGCGTGTTGTAATCTTCCGCCGTGAAGCTTTGGAATCTCCAAGAACCCTCTGCGGTGGGCAGACCGACGCAGCCTTCCGCCGCGCCCAGCTTTGCGGTCTGACCCGCGTATTCTGCCGGCCAGGTGCCGTTGTTGGCATACAGCGCTTCGAGGGAGAGGATGACGGAAGCCGCAAGCTCCTTCATGGCGGAGGTGACGATCAGGTCGGCTTCCGCGCTCTGGTCAACGTCCACGCCGATGACCTTCGCGTTCGCTTCCGTTGCTGCTGCAACCGCGGAGAGGTAGATGCCGCCGCCGCAGGCAAACACGATTTCGGTTCCTTCGGTGTACCAGCCGGTCATCTTGGTCTTGATGTCGTCGGAGGGAGCGAACACGCCGCTGTACCAATATTTGATCTCGACGTCGGCGGTGTTATTCAGCTCTGCGGCAGCCGCGTTTGCGCCCTGCACGAAGCCGTAGCCGTAACGGATGACCGCCGGAACAGCCATGCCGCCGAGGAAGCCGAGCTTCGTATAGCCGTCCTTGACGGCGGCGTAGCCCGCAAGATAGCCCGCCTGCTCTTCCTGATACAGGATGCAGTGCGTGTTGTCGGTCGTTTCATAGGTGGTATAGTCCGCGGTGTGCGGCTCGCCGTCGAGGAGCAGGAACATCGTTTCGGGATACTTTTTCTGTACCTCGAAGATGGCGTCTTCAAACAGATAGCCGGGGCAGACGACGACCTTCGCGCCGTTATCGATGGCGGTTTTGATCGTCTCTACGCGCGCTTCCGTGCTGTCCTCGGACGGACGGAAATAGTTGTAGGTTTTGCCGTTCTTTTCGGCGTATTCCTTGACGCCTTCCCAGGTGCCCTGGTTGAAGGACTTGTCGTCGATGTTGCCGACGTCGGTGACGAGGGCGATTTCGTAGGTTTCCTTCTTGGCGCAGCCGGCGAAGAGAGAGAGCACAAACAAGAGAGCCAAAGCGATTGCGAGAATCTTCTTCATTTTCATTCCTCCTGATTATTACCGCTTTCACGGTGTTCACATAATCTTAACATATCCGTATGCGTTTTGAAAGGGGGCAGACGAAAGATATATCATTTTTTCGCCGCTTGGTTCCTATCGTTTTCCGAATGCTTCGATCCGCATTCGGAACCGCAAAAAACATGGTTTGCGAAAACGGTTTTTATTGACTTTACCGTTTTGCTCGCTTATAATGTCTCGTAGCGTCTTCTTGCAGGAAGAATCGCAACGGAGGGGAGGGATATTGGAATGGAAATTCGCGTCGGTGAAAACGAGTCCCTGGAAAGCGCTCTGAAGAGATTCAAACGCAAGTGCGCGCGTTCCGGCGTCCTGGCGGAGGTCCGTCGCCGTGAGCACTATGAAAAGCCCAGCGTGAAGCGGAAGAAGAAAGCCGAAGCCGCTCGTAAGCGCAAGTATTGAGCCGAATCTTGTAGCGCATCGAGCGGGTTGACGCCCGTAAGCGCAAGTATTGAGCCGAATCTTGTAGCGCATCGAGCGGGTTGACGCCCG
>CAZBVC010000003.1:0-43584 GCA_964495255.1 uncultured Oscillospiraceae bacterium | reverse complement strand
TAAGCGCAAGTATTGAGCAAAGCAGCAAACCGCATCGAGCGGGTTGACGCCCGTAAGCGCAAGGATTGCGCTTCTCAACGCAAAACGGTATTCATCCGAACAAAAAGCGAACCGTGCAAGCGGTTCGTTTTTCTATGCACATAATCTGTTCTCGTTCGACATATTCTGACCGAGGGGGAAAGAAGCGCATGCTGGAACGAACAACGTTTTGCGAGTTGCGCACCAAGGAGGTTATCAACGTGTGCGACGGCGCGCGTCTCGGACTGATCTGCGATTTGGAGCTGGATCTTTGCACGGGCTGCCTCATCGCGGTTATCGTGCCGGGGCAGCCGCGCTGCTTTGGTTTGCTGCGCGGCGGCGAGGAACTGGTCATTCCGTTTACCAAGCTGAAAAAAATCGGCGAGGACGTGATTTTGGTCGAGATTTAAGCAAATAGTATTGGCGTTTTACACATATATATGGTATGATACATAAAATCCATGCACTATATACATAAGGAGCAGATCGCCATGAAATGCAGATACTGCGCGAGCACGGAGAGCAAGGTTATCGACTCGCGTCCAACCGAGGACGGCAGCGCGATTCGCCGCAGACGGGAATGCATCAACTGCGGCAAGCGGTTCACCACCTATGAGAAAATCGAAGAGATCCCGATCATGGTTGTGAAGCGCGACGGGCGCAGGGAACAGTTCGATTCCGAAAAGATCCGCAACGGCGTTCGCAAGGCGTGCGAAAAGCGTCCCATTCCGGCGGACGTGCAGGATCAGCTCGTGGACGACGTGACGCGCGAGGTGTTCAATACGCTTGCATCCGAGATTTCGACGACGGACGTCGGCGAGATCGTCATGCGCAAGCTCAAGGATGTGGACGAGGTCGCCTATGTGCGCTTTGCGTCGGTGTATCGCGAATTCAAGGATACGCAGACGTTTATGCATGAGTTGCAGCTCCTGCTTGACGAAAAATGAGTCTCGACGCGGCGTTTCTAAGCGCTTACGATACGGTTTCCCGCGCGCATAAGCTCTCCTTTTCGGGCGGCGTTGGCGTTTATACGCTGCCGTCCTTTTCCGCCTGCGCGCAGATTGATCATGGCTTTTCGGCGCGCACGGGCGGGGTCAGCAAGGGCGAATGCCTGTCGCTGAATCTGAGCTTCACGCGCCCAGAGCCGGAAACGCGCGAGAACGTGCTGGAAAATTACCGCCGCTTTTGCCGCGCGGCAAACATTCCCTACGAACGCATGGTGATGGACAACTATGCGCACGAGACGACGGTTCTGCGCGTCGGAAACGAGGACGCGGGGCGCGGGTATCTGACAGAGCCGCTTCCAAGCTGCGACGGGCTTGTGACGAACGACGACGGCGTCGTATTGATCACGGGTCATGCGGACTGTATGCCGTTTTTCCTTTTTGATCCCGTCACGCGCAGCATCGGTTTGGCGCACGCGGGCTGGCGCGGCGCGCTGGGGCGCATCGGCGCAAGCCTCGTATCCGCGCTGCAAACGCATTATGGCGCGAATCCGCGGGACATGCTCGCGGGCGTCGGCCCCTCTATTTGCCAAGACTGCTTTGAGGTTGGGGAAAACGTAGCGGCGCTGTTTGAGAACGCGTTTCCCGACATCCCGCTCGTGCTTTCGCATGCGGGCGCGCGCCCGACGGTCGATCTTTGGATGGTCGCGGCAAAGCAGTTTTGCGAGGCGGGCGTACCGATCGAGCGGTTTTCGCTGATGAACGTTTGCACGGCGGAAACGCCCATCCTGTATTCCCATCGGCGCGACAAGGGCAAAACGGGCGGTATGTCCGCTTATTTGCGCATCTTGCCCCGCTGAGCGCGGAGCTTCGTTTTCCGTTGACGGTACGATTCGCGTATCAAGCCGTTTCTCGACAGATTCACTTTCTTTTCAAACGCATGATAAACGATGAAATCTGTGGATTACGAAAAAGGAGAGCGAAAATGGAACAGGTCAAGAAAAAGAAACACCGGGGTTGGATCGCGCCTGCCGTGATTTTGGCGATTCTGCTGCTCCTTGTCGGCGGGTTCTACGCCTATCTGGCAATCGGTGCAAGCGGCGTCGCAAAGCGCCATGCCGCGGCGGACGCGGGCGGCGCATATACGGGCGAGGTAACGTATCTTGCCGACGGGAACGTGTCGTTTCTGCTGACGGAAAACGATCTTTATCGCGCCGCGAACGAGCTGCTGGATGTAAGCGCCATATCCGAGGAGCTTCCGCTTCAAGAATACGGCGTTACGATCGAGGACTATGCGCTGTCGCTTTCCGAGGAGGGTGCGACGATATCTGTCGCCGCGAAATACAAAGGTTTTTTGCCGATTCCGATCCAAGCGCTCGTCATTCCGCACGCGAAGGGCAAAACCGTAACGATCGAGATTGTCGAGGCGCGGCTGGGCAGCCTGATTCGCGTACCTGCGGAAACGCTCGCGTCCTACGGCGTCGAGACGGAGCTGACGTTCGAGCTCGGCGACACGAAGTATGGCGACAAGCTCAAAAGCATCGTGTTTGAGGACGACGGCGTGCGTCTCGAACAGACGTTTTTGAACGCGCTCTGTCTCGATACGCAGGCAAACGCTTATCGAACGGCGCTCGGGCTATGGCTGTATGAGGGCGACGCGGGGCTGGCGGACGACCCGATGAAGCAGGTTCTCATCAAGCGCGCGACCGAGGAGGCGGGCAGGAGCGTGACCGCGCTTGCCATGGTTGAGGCGTTCGCCGCTTCGGAGGATCCCCGCGGCATGATGACGCGGCTGCTTGCCTGCTGCGACGAGGAGATGGTGCGGCAGGTTCGAGAGAATCTTGAACCGCTGGAACGCATGTGCGTTTTGAACCAGACCGACGCGGAAATCGACGCCGTGCGCAAAGAATATGACGCGCGCATCAACGTTCCGCAAAAGGCGCTGGAAACCATGCTGACCAATTTGCGGGATATGCACAAGAAACATGGAACGATGCTTTCAAGCAGGGGCATGCTTAACATAGAAACGAAAGAAGTCATTTCTTTCACCGGGCTGGCGGACAAGCTTCCGATCGCGGACGAGACCACGCAGACCGTGATGCTTTTTTCCAACGATGCGCGGATCTCCGTCAGGACGAGCGATATGCCCTGGTTAAAGGCGGTGGCGCGCGAAGAGGGAGCAATTCTCAAAACCCGCTACGAGCTGATCCCCTATGACATCGGCATACTGACGCTTTTGCCGTGCCAGAGATACGCCGTGATCTACTATCAGGCGAACGATCAGTTCATTATTCATTTGCTGTTTGACGATGAAGCGGGATATTATCTTTCCGCAAAGCAGCCGCTGTTCCTGCTGAGCGACAGCATCCCGATGCCGCCGACGCGAACGGTATATTCCGCGCCCGAAAGCGGGATGAGCGACTATATCGTGCTGATTCCGCTCGAAAGCGCAAGGTAAGCGCCGTCGCCGACGCTCCGAGCGCCGCAGCTCCCGCCGCGGACAAAGAAATGCGAAACGGGTTCCTGTATGCGAAAAATTCGCCGCTCTCCGAAACGGAAGGGCGGCGATTTTGCGTTTGATTCGGACTTGTTGCGGCTTTACGCGTCTTATTCGCCCTCTGCGGGCGCGAATTCCGTTTGATACTCCAATACGAAATCCAGCATGGTCACGTCGATATCCGTGCTGATTTCGGCATAAATCGCGTTGGTGCCCGTGTCGAGAACGGTCGTGCCCAAGGCGTTGTGCAGCGTGCCGACGCCGCAGACCTTGCCCTCCGCCGTATAGTATACGACGTTGATGCGCCCGTCGAGCGGCAAAGGATACGCGTTTACGCATAAGCCGTCGAGAAACGTTCCGTTGTCGTATTCATACACGCGGATCTCGCCGAACGAGAGATACTGGCGATAGTGATCGCCGCCCCAAATTTCCGCGCCGAGCGCGTCCGTGGGCAGGGGAGCGGCGGTAACGGAAAACGTCAGCGCGTCGGGCAGAGGCGTCGGGGAAGCGGTAGGCGTCGGCGTGGCGGCAAGCGTCGGCTTCACGTTGTCGCAGCCCGAAAGAACCGCGAGCAGCGTAAGAAACGCAAGAAGCGCGATGAGCAAGATATGACGCGCCGCGCGCTTTTTGGGCGAAGGGCTCACGCCTTGTCCCCCGCAACGTCGTGCAGAAGCCCCATTTTGAGGTCGTACAGCGCGTCCGAAAGATCGACCTTGTAGGTATGCGGCATGAGCAGACGCTTGTATTCGTCCCACATGGAGTCGATCTCCGTGCGCGCGTAGGCGCAGATCTGCTTGACGTCGGGCAGGTCGTAAACCTGTTTCCCGCCGATAAAGATGGGAACGAGCAGCTCGCGCGCGGTAAAGTTGGTCAGCGTCATGCTCTTGTAGGTCTGAACGGGGTCAAAAATGCGCAAGGGCTTTGTCTCGTTCACTGTTTCATCGTTCAGCGAAATCAGGTCTGCAATCGCTTTGCCGGTCGCTTTGTCATACAGGCGGAACACCTTTTTATAGCCGGGGTTCGTCACCTTGGCGGGGTTGTCGGATACCTTGATCTTCGGAACGAGCTTGCCGTCGACGACCAGCCCGCTGAGCTTATATACGCCGCCGAGCGCGGGGTTGTCCTCGCTGGTAATGAGACGCGTGCCGACGCCCCAAACCGAGATGCGCGCGCCCTGCATTTTGAGGTCGCGGATGACGTATTCGTCCAGGTCGCTCGAGGCGGCGATCTTCGCGTTGGGATAGCCGGCTTCGTCCAGCATGACGCGCGCCTTCTTGCTGAGGTAGGCGAGGTCGCCGCTGTCGAGTCGAATGCCCATCGGCTCGTAGCCCCTTGCGCGCAGTTCGTCGAACACCTTGATCGCGTTCGGAACGCCGCTGCGCAGCGTATCATAGGTGTCCACAAGCAGCAGGCAGGTGTCGGGGAACACCTCTGCATAGGCGCGGAACGCGTCCAGCTCGCTCGGGAAGCTCTGCACCCAGCTATGCGCATGCGTGCCCGAAACCGCAATATCGAACATTTGCCCGGTCAGAACGTTGCTCGTCGCGTTGCAGCCGCCGATGATGGCGGCGCGCGCGCCCAAAATCGCCGCGTCGGGGCCCTGCGCGCGGCGCAGACCGAATTCCAGCACGGAGTCGCCGTTGGCGGCATAGCAGATGCGGCTCGCCTTGGTTGCGATCAGCGTTTGATGGTTGACAAACGTCAAAAGCGCGGTTTCGACAAGCTGCGCTTCCATGATGGGCGCGCGGACGCGCACGAGCGGCTCGTATGGGAACACGACCGTGCCTTCGGGCATGGCGTAAATTTCGCCCGTAAAGCGGAAGCGGGTCAGGTAGGCGAGGAAATCCTCGTCAAATAGGTTGAGCGAACGCAGATAGGCGACGTCCTCCTCGGCAAAATGCAGGTTGTTTACATAGTCCGTAACGCTCTCCAGCCCCGCCATCACGGCGTATACGATGTTTTCCTTGGGGCGGAAGAATACGTCGAATATCGCTTCCTGCCTTTGCATGCCCTTGCGGAAATAGCCGTACATCATGGTCAGCTCGTAGAGGTCGGTAAGCATGGTCAGATTGCGCATAGGGGTTACTCCTTTTTTTCGGGCGCGTCGGATGCGGGCGCGTCGGGTTTGTCAGGTTCGTTGGGGTCGTTGGGGTCGGAAACAGGGGATTCGTTTGCGGCGTCAGGCTCCGCTTTTGCGGCGTCAGGCTCCGCTTTTGCGGCGTCAGGCTCCGCTTTTGCGGCGTCAGGCTCCGCTTTTCCTTCGGGCGCGGCTTCGAAATTCGTTTCACAAAGCGCGTCGGATGCGGGCGCGGCTTTTTTTGCCTGAATCGTGCGGATCAGCAAAAAGACGAGCGACGTTATGAAAAACACGGCGCATACGGCGCTTGCGGTGGGAATATTGCCGTAAAGGTAGGTTTTGTCCGCTCTGAAAAACGTAAACAGCGCGTGTCCGAACGCGTAAAGAAGCGTATACCAAAGCGTGAGCGTTCCGCTCCTTTTCGCGCGTTTGCGAAGGATGAACCAAAGAAGAACAAAGAGCAGCATGCACCAAACGAACTCGTAAAAGAACACGGCATAGCGGATGGATTCGCTCCGCTCGATGTACACCGCGAGCGGAAACCATTTGTGCGCCGCGTTTTCGACAACCGCGCCGTAGCCTTCTTGGTTGAAAAAGTCGCCCCACATGGCGAGCCCCTGCGCGAACGCAAGCCCGGGAACGATCAAATCGGTCAGGCGAAACAGCGGCTGCTTTTTGGCGCGCGCGTAAACGGCAAGACCGATGAGCGCCGCGATAATCGCGCCGTAAACGTTCAATCCGCCGTCCCAAAGCTGCAATATGGTTGCGGGCGCGGCAAAATACGACGAGCGGAACATGAGAACATGAGCGATTCTTGCGCCGATGATGCCGGTCGGGATCGTGACGAGGCAGATATCGATGGCGGTGTCCTCGGGCAGCTTCCTGCGCTTTACCTCAAACTGCGCGAGCAGTATGGCGACAAGGATGCCTGCGGCAAGAAAAATGCCGAACCAGTAAACTTCAAGTCCGCCGAGGCGAAACGCAACGCGATCGGGCAAGTGCATTTCGGCATAGAGCGGATGGAACATCGGAATATTACGCATGCTTCCTCCAAATAAAATCGGATTCACATGACATTATACCGCAAGCATACGGGAAAAGAAAGGACGGGGATGGGACGATTTCGAAAGAATTTGTGACGACGCGGCGGATGAACACAGCGCAGCGCGTTACGGGTAATACAGGTCGGTCGAGACGTATGTCAGCCCGTCTATGGCGCGATAGGTGTCCTTACAGACAACCTCGCGCGAAAGCAGCGAGCCGTCGCGCGCGTGATACAGCTTATACGTCACGGCGGTCTTCCCGTCGCGCGGTTCGCGTTCGACCACGCGCGTTTGGAACGGCAGCGATTCGTCCAGCATATAGACCTCGCCCGCGGATTCGATCGTTCCCGTATGCTCGGATTCGATGGAGATCGTCATGCCGTTTTCAAGCGGTTTTCCGTAAAGGGACGCCGTCAAGACAAACGCCTCCTCGTCCACATGCACATAGAGATACAGCGGCGCGCCCGTGTTGTTGACAAAACGCAGGTTCTTCCCGCCCGTGCTGATCGCCGCGTCGCGCCCGATGTCCACATAGCCCATCGGCCAGGAATGCGGCGAACGTTCCGTGATGGTCAGGTCGGCCATCAGCGCGGCGTTGTACAGCGTGCTGGAAAGCTGGCATACGCCGCCGCCGTATTCGTTTTCATACTTGCCGTTGCGAATGCCCGGCGCTTCCTTCCATCCGTTTTCGGCGTTTCGGTCGCCCAGCACGGCGTTGCAGTCGAATTCCTCGTTCGGCTGCAAGACCACGCCGTTGACCGCCGCCGCCGCTTTTTTGATGTTGAACACGCGGTTCTTCGCGTTGTAAGGGGACTTGTCGAACGAGGTTTGAAAGGACGCGATCAAAGACTGCGTCTCCAACACGCTCTTTACCGTTTTTGCGGCGGGTTCGACGGTATGCGGAACGGCGACGGTCGCGTAGGCGCCGTTTTGCGCCGCAGCGTACACGCGCGAAAGCAGCGCGTCGCGATCAATGGAAACGCCGTCCTGCTCGGCGACGTAGGAAAGCGGCAGAGGGCTTTTCGGGTCGATGCAAACGTATGCGTCCTCGGGGGGACGCGTCCGCGAAAGAATGTAAGCGTCAACGACGCTTTCCAGAAGGGAACGGTCGATGCGCGCGGCGGAGGCGATGCTGCGTTCGCCGCCGCGCTTTCCCAGCGAGGCAGCCTTTCTCAGCGCGGATTCCGTATCCAGCGAAACGCCGAGCTGACGAAGCGAAAACCGAACGGCGTCGCTGCCGAGCGAGAACGCGACATAGGTTTCGTTCAGGCGCTTTTCGGCGAGCTTCTCGACGGATGCGCGCGCTTCGCCGACGGTCATGCCAGACACATTCATGCCGTCCACGACGATCGAGGTTTTGAGGCGCGTATCGTCGCGCAAAGCGGCGCCGCTCTTGCAGGCGATGCAGAGCGCAAGAAGACAAAATGCGGTTAAACAAATCAATAAGCGTTTCATAACAACGTTAGCTTACGAGCTTTTGCGTCGTAAAAAACGCGTCACTTTTTGTCAAATGCGGTTTGAGCGAAAAATGAATAAAGAATTCAAAAACAGACGAATGTTATCGGCTGCATACAGACGAATGTTATCGGCAGAGGTTCATGCCGTTTTCCCGTTCGCGTTCGGTTCGGACGTGTTCTCGTCCGTGTATTCGGCGACCGTTTGCCCGAGCGCGGAAACAAGCGCGATCGTGCCCTCCTTGCTCTTGGGCGTTTCGCCGCCGGCGGAGCAGAGCACGAGGCAAACCTCCTTGCCCGCGGGCATGATCGAGAGCAGCGCGTTGAACGCGGGCGCGGGAAATCCCGCCCAAACGGGGCAGCAGATCACGACGCGGTCAAACTGCGAAAAATCGACGTTCGGCGGCTCGATTTTGGACGCTTTACGGCGCATCGCGTCGGGACAGCCGGGCAAAAAGGCGGAAAACGGCGTCCGTTTTTTCGTTTCGCGAATCTCGACGAGCGTCGCGTTTTCGGTCTGCGCGCGCTTTTCGGCAACGCGGCGCGTCGAACCGCCCAGGGTGTAGTATAAAACGATGGTCTGCATGAAATTCGCCTCCGCGTTTTCTTTATATATGGTTCCGATATGGTTCCGATATGGTTCCGAATGAATTATACATGATTTGCGGGCCGATGGCAAAAAGATTCGCGAATCGCGCCTTTCTGCGTTCTTGTGAAAGGATGCGGGGTATGGTATCATAAACGGGCAAAGAGACGTTTCATTTCCGAATGGGAGAACAGCATGGAATTATTGGATCTGCACACGCACACGAATCTTTCGGACGCGAACTTTTCGCCCGCCGAGCTTGTCAAGACCGAGACCGCGATGGGGCTGACCTGCGGCGTTTCGGATCATGTTTTCTGCGGCGGAATCTACACGCTGTCCGACGTCAAGAATTATCTCGACGTGCTGGACGAATACCCCGTATACCGCGCCGTCGAAACGAATATGGAGCATGATTCCTCCCTGCCCGACGAGCTGGACGACCGCCTGGACTATGTCATCGCGGCGGTGCATTCCATGCCGGACGGGCGCGGCGGCAGGGTCGATCTCGGCGCGTATTTTGCGAACCGAACGGGCTATCACGGCGGATACAGGCGCAATCATTCGCCGTTCATGGCGCGCTATTACCTTGCGTACATCCTGCGCGAGATCGAGAAAAAGTTTGAAAACCACCGCGTGGACATTTTTGCGCATTGCACGGCGCTGCCCTGCTATGACGAGCTGCAAGGCACGCGCTTTTTGCGCGACTGGGAGAACGCGGTGATCGCGCTTTGCGTGAAGCACAACGTCGCAATCGAGCTTTCGGGCTTGTTCCGCGTGCCGAATCTCGATTTGGTTTTGCGCGCGAAGGCGGCGGGCGCGGTGTTCAGCACGGGAAGCGACTGCCACGAAGCGCTGCAAATCGGGGATTTGCGCTACCCCGAGCAGATCATCGAAGCGGCGGGCTTGACGAGCGAGGATCTGTTCGTTCCGCGCCGCGTATTGCGCCGCGATTGATTCTTCACCTTTGTTATTAACGGCTTTCACGGCAGATCAAAAGGAGGATGGTTCAAATGAGAAACATACGGGTTTGCATTTGGGGCTTCGGGGCGATGGGCGGCGGCATTGCGCGCACGCTTTTAACCAAAACGGGCGTTGAGATCACGGGCGTTTGCGACATGAGCCCGCTGCGCGCGGGAAAGAGCATCTTTTCCCTGCTTAACGTGCCGAGGGGCAAGCATGCGGACGTCATCGTTCAAAGCGACTGTAAGTCGATCCTCTATGAGCGCAGCGCGGACGTCTGCATCGTGGCAACCGATTCGTTCACGAAAAATGTGTTTGACAAGCTCGCCTACGCGCTTTCCTGCCGCGTCAACGTCATCTGTACGGCGGAGGAGATGAGCTACCCCAAGGCGAACGAGCCGGAGCTTGCCGAACAGCTCGACGCGCTTGCCAAAGCGGGCGGCGTAAGCGTGCTCGGCACGGGCATCAACCCCGGCTTGATGATGGACTTGCTCGCCGTTTGCCTGACGGGCTGCATGACGGACGTGCAAAAGGTCGCCTGCCGCCGCGTAAACTCGCTTTCGCCGTTCGGAAAGGCGGTTATGGACGAGCAGGGCGTCGGGCTTTCCGTTGCGGCGTTTGAACAGGGCGTTTCGGACGGCTCGCTTGCGGGGCATGTGGGTTTTCGCGAGAGCGTAAGGATGATCGCGGATGCGCTCGGCTGGAAGCTGGACGGCTTTGAGCAGCAGATGCGCCCCATCGTAACCGACGTTGAGCGGAAAAGCGCATACGGCTTCGCGGCGAAGGGCGACGTTGCGGGCGTAAACATGACGGGACAGGGCTTGAGAGACGGCGAGGTGCTGATCGACATGGTGCATCCGCAGCAGATCGAGCCGCAGCTTGGCGGCACGCAGACGGGCGACTATATCACTTTGACCGGCACGCCGAACGTTCATATGCAGATCGTTCCCGAGGTGGACGGCGGAATCGGCACGATCGCGATGTGCGTCAACATGATACCGCACGTCATCAACGCGCGCGCGGGTCTGAAAACGATGATCGACCTGCCCGTGCCGCGGGCGATCATGGGGGATATGCGTTCCATGCTGGAAATCGACCTGGGCGAGGAACAAGAATAAGCCCGAGGCGGCAAAAGCAAACAGATCAGGCAGAAAGGGGCGGCATCATGGCGAAGAAGGGCGACTGGGTTCGCGTTCATACAATCGTTTTACAGCCCGACGAGCGAGCGAAGGCGTCGCTTCCCGCGGACACCCAACAGGTTCCGCTGGAGCTTTGGACGAAGGGCTATCTGGAACAGGACGCGTCTTTGGGCGAGGAGGTCGCGGTCGTTACCCGAACGGGGCGAACGCTTACGGGAACGCTTTGCGACGAAGCCCCGCATTATTCGCACAGCTTCGGCGCATTCGTGCCCGAATTGCAGCTTGCGGGCGACGAGGCGTTTCGCTTTTTGTTCGGAGGGGATGAAAAATGACGCGGGATATGAGCTATCAGGCGGTTATTTCCCGCCGCAACGAGATCATGAAAGCCGCGGTCGGAATGGACTACGACAAATATGAAAGCGGCTCCATCGCGTTCGATTATGAGCGCATGATGCGCGACACGGGCTATTCGCTTTCCGAGGTCGCGGAGATTCAACGCGGCTTTGCGATCGGCAACACGCCGCTTATCGAGCTGAAAAACATCACCGCGCTCGTGCGCAAAATATCTGCGGACGGCTTTGGCGCGCGCATCTTTATCAAGGACGAGGCGGCGAACCCGTCGGGCAGCTTTAAGGCGCGCAGGGCGGCTACGGCAATCCATCAGGCGAAAAAACTGGGGTATGCGGGCGTGATTTCCGCAACGAGCGGCAATTACGGCGCGGCGGTCGCAAGCTGTGCGGCAAAGGCGGGGCTTCGCTGCATCGTCGTGCAGGAATGCTACGATTCACGCGGGATCGGTCAGCCCGAAATCGTCGAAAAGGCGCGCAAATGCGAGGCGTTGGGCGCGGAGGTCGTTCAGCTTACGGTCGGGCCCGAGCTGTTTTATGTGTTTTTGCGTATGTTGGAGGAGACGGGCTATTTCAACGCGTCGCTGTATACGGCGTTCGGCGTGCGCGGTATCGAAACGCTCGGGTTCGAGCTTGCGAGCCAGTGCCGCGCGCAAACGGGAAACGATCCCGACGTCGTCGTATGCACGAACGCGGGCGGCGGCAACCTGACGGGAACGGCGCGCGGGTTGATCGCGGCGGGCTGCAAGGCGAAGATCGTCGGCGCGAGCGTGAACCTGAAAGGACTGCACATGGCGTCCGACACACAATTTAATAAGAAATCCTTTACCACGGGGCATACGGGCTTTGGGGTGCCGTTTGCAACGTGGCCCGATCGCAGCGACGTGCCAAGAAGCGCGGCAAGACCGCTTCGCTATATGGATTCCTACGTTACGGTGACGCAGGGCGAGGTGTTTTATACGACCGAGCTGCTCGCGCGGCTGGAGGGCATGGAGCGCGGCCCCGCGGGCAACACGTCGCTTGCCGCCGCCATTTCGCTTGCGCGGGAGCTGCCGCAAGAGCAGATCGTCGTCGTGCAGGAAACGGAGTATACGGGCGCGGGCAAGCACGGCGCCTGCCAGCTCTCTTTCGCACGGGAAAATGGCGTTTGCGTGATGCGCGGCGACCCGAAGGACGAGGTCGCGGGGGAGAACATCGTTTTGCCGTCGCATCCGAACCTGATGCGCGCCAAGGAAGCGGATCTAAACCATATGCGCGCATCGCTGATTCGCCACGCGGCGTCGACCATCGACCATGCGCCCGATGCGGCGGACGTCGCGTTTCTTGCGGCGGAAACAAAAACGAACGAAGCGTTTGTGCGCGAGGTGATAAAATGAAACGGGAAGACGACTATTTGTCGCGGCGCGCGCAGCTTGCGTCGTTGTCGGACGAGGCGCTTTACGCGCGGTTTTGGGATTTGACCGAGAAGCTGGTCGATCCGCTTTTGCAGCTTGGCAGAGCGTATACGTCCCCCGCAATCGAGCGGAGCGTGCTTTTGCGCATGGGCTTTTCCTCCGTTGAGGCGAAAAGCATCACGGAGGGCTGCGTTGCGCACGATTTGTTAAAGCACGGCGCGGGCAACGTCGTTTACCGCTACGCAAAGGCAAAGGGGATCGGCATACGCGAAGCGGGGCTTGCGCTGGAACAGGGCGCGGCTTGGGACGAGGTGCAAAGCCTGTTTGCGGAGGAAGCAAAATGAGCGAATATAAGCTGAATCCCGATGAAAACATCGACGTTTCCGCCATTTTGGAGGATTTGGAGCGCTATCGCCCGCGTCGGCGCGGCTGGACATGGCGAACGCCCGCGCCCGATCTCACAATGGGGCCGTTTACCTATCAAGATTGCAGTCAGCCGCTCAAGGACGGCGTGCCGCTTCCGCCCGCGCACAATTTTGACGACGTGGATCCCCAGCCCATGCCCGTTATCACGACGGAGATCGCTTCGGGCCGGTTTGAGGACGATATTCGCAGGATGCGCATGGCGGCGCACCACGGCGCGGATCATATCATGGTCATCCGCACGGCGGGACAGAGCCATTTTGACGGATTGATCGAAGGAACGCCGCAGGGCAGCGGCGGCGTACCGATCTCGCGCAAGCAGATTCGCGCGCAAAGAAAGGCGCTCGATCTCATCGAGGACGAGGTCGGCCGCCCGATCAATTACCATAGCTACGTTTCGGGCGTGGCGGGCCCCGATATCGCGGTGCTGTTCGCCGAGGAGGGCGTCAACGGCTGCCATCAGGATCCGCAATACAACGTCATCTATCGCAACATCAACATGGTGCGCTCGTTCGTTGACGCCTGCGAGAGCAAGGCGCTCATCGCGTGGGCGGGCATGGCGCAGATCGACGGCGCGCATAACGCCAACGCCACGGCGCGCGACGCCTGGAAGGTCATGCCAGAGCTGATGGTGCAGCACGCGATCAACGCGCTGTTTTCGGCAAAGGTCGGGGTTAAAAAGGAGAACATCTGCCTGTCCACCGTGCCGCCGACCGCGACGCCCGGGCCTTGCGTCTATATGGACTTGCCCTATGCCTTGGCGCTCAGGCGGCTGTTTGCCGGCTATCGTATGCGCGCGCAGATGAACACGAAATACATCGAATCCTCGACGCGGGAAGCGACGGTGACGCATGTTTTGAATATGCTCGTGAGCAAGCTCACAAGCGCGGATATCCAGTCCACCATCACGCCGGACGAGGGGCGAAACGTGCCTTGGCATATCTACAACATCGAGGCTTGCGACACCGCGAAGCAGACGCTCGTGGGTCTGGACGGGCTCATGGACATGGTGGAGCTGAAAAAGGACGGCTATTTGGAGGAGAAGGCGCGCGAGCTGACCGAGCGCGCGGTGCTGTTCCTCGAAGAAATGATGGAGCAGGGCGGCTACTTTGCCGCCGTGGAAAGCGGAATGTTCGTTGACAGCGGCTTATACCCCGAGCGCAGCGGAGACGGCATCGTGCGCAAGCTCGACGGCGGCGTCGGCGCGGGTACGGTCGTGTTGCGCGCAAGGGACTATATGGCGCCCGTCACGGCGCATTTCGGTTATAACAACGTTTCCCAATACGGCGGAGACGCAAGCGACCCCGCCGCGCTCATCGGCGGCTGCACGCTGGAAAAGCCGGAGCTGATTCAATACATCGACGAGCAGGACGAAAACGATAACGTGTATCTGCGCATGGACGCGGTCAAGGATTTTGCGCAGCCGAACGCGAAGAAGCTCCGCCCCGAGATGGAATGGCTCGCGGACGGCACGGTGCTTCTCACCCTGTTTTTCCCGACGGAGAAGCGCATGGCGGAAGCGGCGGCGCTCGCCTGCGCAAAGAAGATGGGGCTTTCCGACGCGGTCGTGATCTCGCGCGAGGTCATGCATCGCGCGGAGGGCACGCGCATCGAGATGAAAGCGCGCGTAACCTTCGATTTGGATATGGATGCGTTGGAATTGCCCAAGGAGACGGAAACGCTTTCCGACGACGAGCTGCGCGCCGCGATTGAAAAAAAGCCCATGCGCGTTGTCTGCGGCACGATCGGGGAGGATGAGCATTCCGTCGGAATGCGCGAGATCATCGACATCAAGCACGGCGGCGTCGAGAAATACGGGATCGAGGTGCAGTATTTGGGCACGTCCGTTTCGCCCGAAAAGCTCGTCGGCGCGGCGGTCGAATGGAACGCGGACGCGATTCTCTGCTCCGCGATCATCTCGCATAACGACATTCATTATAAGAATATTGCCAAGGTGGATCGCATCGCGCGGGAGATGGGCGTAAGGGAGCGGCTGATCTTCGTTGCGGGCGGCACGCAGGTGACAAACGAAGATGCGATCAAAGCGGGCGCGGACGCGGGCTTTGGAAGAGGCACGCACGGAAACCACGTTGCGACGTTTCTCGTAAGCGAGCGCGCGCGGCGCGAAGCAAGGGCGTAAGCGCCATGCGGGCGGACGTTTTGATCGCCGAGATCGGCTCGACCACAACGCTCGTCAACGCGTTTGACGGCTTGAATGGCGCGCCGCGTTTTTTGGGGCAGGGGCAGGCGGAGACAACCGTTCTTGCGGGCGACGTGCGCATCGGGCTGACGGCGGCGATTGCGGATCTGCAAGCGAAGCTCGGGGAAGACGAGTTTGTATACGATGCGATGCTCGCTTCGTCCAGCGCGGCGGGCGGGCTGAAAATGTGCGTACACGGGCTGGTTTACGAGATGACCGCACATGCCGCCGAAGCCGCGGCGCTCGGAGCGGGCGCAATCGTTTGCCAAACCACGGCGGGTCGACTGACAAACGCAGACCTCGCCGAACAGCATAGAATCAAGCCGAATCTTGTTTTGCTCGCGGGCGGCACGGACTATGGCGAGCGGGAGACCGCGCTTGACAACGCCGAGCGTCTGCTTTCGTTCGGGACGGGCGCGCCCGTTGTCTACGCTGGCAACGCCGCGAACGTTCCCGCGATCAAAGCGATGTTCGAGAAGGCGAACGCCGCGCTGTACGTCGTTGAAAACGTCTATCCGCGTTTGGACGAGCTGAACGTCGAGCCCGCGCGAAAGGTCATTCATACGGCGTTTGAAAGGCATATTGTTTCCGCGCCGGGCATGGAGCATATTCGAAACATGGTTACGGGCGCGATTCTGCCGACGCCGGGCGCGGTGATGGAGGCGGCGGCGCTGCTGTATGAAACGCTCGGCGACCTTGTCGTATTGGATATCGGCGGCGCGACGACGGACGTGCATTCGGTTGCGGAGGGCGCGGCGGAGCTTGCGGCGCTGGCGACCGAGCCGGAACCGCTGATGAAGCGCACGGTGGAGGGCGACCTCGGGCTTTACGTCAACGCGCAAAACCTGATCGACCGCATCGGCGAGAGCGCGCTTTCGCACGAGCTGGGCGTTGACGTTTCGAGCGTGATGGCTTCCTATCTCCCGATCCCTGCGACAAACGCGCAAACAAAGCTCGTGCATCGGCTTTGCATGGAGGCGGGACGGGTCGCCATCGAGCGGCACGCGGGCAGGATGCGCTACGCCTATACGCCGCAGGGACGGAAGCTGTCCGTCGCGGGAAAAGACCTGACCAAGGCGAAAACGCTGATCGCCACGGGCGGGGCGCTGACGCGTCTGCCCGAGCGGGAACGCATTCTTCGCGCGCTTGCGGACTGCAATTCGGGCGGCAGGATGCTTTGGCCGCGGCAGGGCGAGATGCGGCTTTTGTTTGACACACGCTATATCATGGCGTCGCTCGGCGTGCTGGCGAAAACGAACCGCGAGGCGGCGCGCGCGCTTTTGATCGAGGGCTTGTCGCAGATTTGACGGCATGGGGAGGAGGCGCGTTTCTATGGCGGGATACCCGCGCGTAACGGCGGATCTCGGGAAGATTCGGCATAACGCGGAAACGTTGGCACGGCTTTGCAAAGCGCATGGCGTATCCGTCGCGGCGGTGACGAAGGTCGTTTGCGCGGACGGACGCATCTCCCGCGTGCTTGCGGAAAGCGGCGTATGTATGCTTGCCGATTCGCGCATACGAAACCTTGCCGCGCTGCAAGACGTCGCGATGCAGACCGAAAAGTCGCGGCTCTTGCTGCGCGCACCCGCGCCGAGCGAGGCGGAGGAAGCGGTTTCCTCGGCGGAGGCGATGCTCGTTTCGGAACGCGATACGATCCGCACGCTGGAAAAGGCGGCAGAAAAGCGAGGCGTGCGGGTCAAGATCATTCTGATGATCGATCTGGGCGATTTACGCGAGGGCGTCTTTTACACGCAGCGCACGCGTATTCTGCTCGCGGCGCGCGCGGTGCAAAACGCGCCGCATCTCGAGCTGTACGGCGTCGGAACAAACCTCACCTGCTACGGCGCGATTCTGCCCGACGAGGAAAACCTCGGCGCGCTGTGCGAAATTGCGGACTGGCTGCGGCGCGAGACGGGGGAGAGGATACCGCTCGTATCGGGCGGCAACTCCTCCTCGCTGGGGCTGATGCAAAGCGGGCGCATGCCGAAAAGCGTAAACCACCTGCGGCTCGGGGAATCCATCCTGCTTGGCAACGACACCGCGTCGTGCCGCCCGATCGAAGGGCTGTATTCGGACGCGTTCATCGTTTCCGCAAAGCTGATCGAGGTGCAGACAAAGCCGTCCAAGCCCATCGGCACAAGCGGCGCCAACGCGTTCGGCGAGCGGGTCGCGATCAAAGACGAGGGCGAGCAGACGCGCGGCATATTGAACATCGGGCGGCAGGATACCATTGCGGACGGGCTTTCCCCCTTGGACGCGGGTCTTGTCATACTCGGCGCAAGCTCGGATCATTTGATCGTGAATTTGACAAATTCCGTGCAAAAATACGCGGTTGGTGATAGGATAGAATTTGTCCCGAACTATGGCGCGCTGCTGGCGGCATATACGAGCGCCTACGTCGAGAAGACCTATCTTTCGGTATCACACGAGGCGTCGTGACCGCGTCTTGCGGTTTTGATCATATGGGGTTCGAAAAAAACGAATATGGGAGGGTATAAATGGAAACGAAAACGAAGCGCACACCGAAATTCACCAAGCCGGAAAAGGGCTGGATCATGTACGATTGGGCGAACTCCGCGTACTCGATCTTTATCGCGGTCGTGCTGCCGCTGTTTGCGGCAAGCCTTGCAAAAGAGGCGGGCGTTGACGCCGTTACGCATACGGCGAACTGGGGCGTCGCAAGCTCGATCGCCTGCGCCATCGTCGCCGTCTGTGCGCCGATCCTCGGATCCATGGCAGATTATCGGGGGCTGCGCAAGCGTTTCTTCATCGCGTTCTTCATCATCGGCGTGCTGTCAACGGGCGTCATTCCCGTCGTCAACAACTACGCCGCGATTCTGATCATCTACGGCGTGACAAACTTCGGCTTTGCGGGCGCGAACGTGTTCTACGACGCGTTCCTCGTTGACGTGACCACGACCGAACGCATGAACAAGGTCAGCACATGGGCGTTCGGCATGGGCTATATCGGCGGCAGCACGATTCCGTTCCTCGTTACGATCGCGCTTTCCACGTTCGGCGAGAAGATCGGCATCAACGGCACGCAAACCATGCAGATCGCGGCGATTATGACCGCTGTCTGGTGGGCGGTGTTCACGATTCCGTTCCTCAGAAACTGCAAGCAGATCACCTGCATCGAGCGCGAAAAGGGCATCGTAAAGAAGAGCTTCAAGCGCCTCGGGCAAACGCTTGGACATATCAGGCAGTATAAATACCTGTTCCTGTTCCTGATCGGCTACTTCTTCTATATCGACGGCGTCGGCACGATCATCAAGATGGCGACCACATACGGCTCGGCGTTGGGCATCGACAGCACGGCCATGATGATCGGCCTGCTCATCACGCAGATCGTCGCGTTCCCCTGCGCCATTCTGTATGGCAACCTTGCGCAGAAGTATTCCGCAAAGCGCATGATTTTGGTCGGCATTGTGACCTATTTCGTGGTTTGCGTCGTCGGTTACTTTATGAATTCCGCCGTCCATTTCTACATCCTCTGCACCTTGGTCGGAACGGCGCAGGGCGGCATTCAGGCGCTCAGCCGCAGCTATTTCGGCAGACTGATCCCCGATAAGACGCGCGCGGGCGAGTTCTTCGGCTTCTACAACATTTTCAGCAAGTTCGAGTCCGTGTTGGGCACGGCGCTGATGTCGCTTATCGTAACGCTGACGGGCAACGTCAACGCGGGCGTGCTCAGCGTGCTCGCAATGTTCATCATCGGCGGCGCGATCACGATTTTCGTTCCCGACGACAAGGGCATGGAGGACGCGCCCGAGGAGTAAGACCGCCTCGTTTTCAAATTCGACCGCAAGACCCCGCGCCGTATTCGCACGGGGTTTTGTTTTGCGTTTTCGCGTTTTTGGGGCGCGGCACGCGTCGCCCGCCGCTTGATACGCACGCGGCGCGGTATCGTTTCCGCTAGTTGATTGCCAAGACGATCAAAAGTGACGAAAATGAAAAATTGTAGTTATAGTTGTTAATTTCGATTGCAAATTATGAAACACGGGGTATAATAAAAGCAGAATCAACGGGAGGTGAGGGCATGACAAAGAACGTGTATTCGCTCGTGCTGACGGACGACGTTGTGCGCGAGATTGATCGTATCGCGTTTCAATCGGGCGGCAGCCGTTCGAGCGTTATCAATGAGATTCTTGCGGAGCATGTGCGCTATACGACGCCCGAAAAGCGTATGCGCGAGGTGTTCGGCGAGATGGAGCAGCTTCTTACGCAGGCGGCGTTCGAGCCGATGCTGCAACCGTCGGAAACGATGTATTCGCTTAGGAGCTCGCTTGCCTACAAGTATAACCCGAGCGTAAGATACAGCGTGGAGCTGTATAAAAACGCGTTACCGCTGATCGGCGAGCTGCGCGTTTCGGTGCGCAGCCAAAACAGCGTGCTGACGCTGACGATGCTGCAATTTTTCAAGCTCTGGGCGAAGCTGGAACAAAGCTATCTCGGGCGCGCGGAATGCGCCTTGGAGGACGGCAGGTTCTGCCGCAAGCTGCGCCTTCCCGACGCGGAATATGAGGAAGATGAGAAAGCGGTTTCGCATAAAGCGATCGGGCAGGCGATTTCGGACTATATTTCCGCATTGGATGCCGCGCTTAAAGCATATTTCGCGCATGTGGACGAGCCGAGCGCGGCGATTTCGGCGGTTGAGCGCATCTATGCCGAACGGATGGCAAAGGCGCCGATTATCCTGTAAAACATCCTGAGAGGGGGTAACGATATGAACATCAATCAGTTTACGCAGAAAAGCATCGAAGCGGTGCAGGCGGCGCAGCAGCTTGCGAGCGAAAGAAGTCATACGGAGGTTTCCGAGGCGCATTTGTGCCTTGCCCTGCTGACACAGGAGGGCGGCTTGATTCCGAGCCTGCTTTCGGGCATGGGCGTGGACACGGGCGCGATGGCGGGCGAGCTGAACCGCGCGCTGGATGAGAAGGCGCGTTTTTCCGGAAATGGGGGCGGCGCCGAGCAGATCTATGTTTCAAGCGACCTGAACGCCGCCTTGAACGAGGCGGAGAAGCGCGCGAAGCAGATGGGGGACGAATACGTTTCCGTCGAGCATCTTTTTCTTGGGCTGATGGCGAAGCCGTCCGCAAAAATGAAGGAAATCTTCGCAAAATTCGACGTGACGGAAAAGCGGTTTTCGGAGCTGCTCAAAAGCGTGCGCGGCAACCGAAAGGTCACGAGCGACAGCCCCGAAAGCACCTATGACGTATTGAAAAAGTACGGCCAGGATCTCGTTGCGCTCGCGCGCGCGCAAAAGCTTGATCCCGTCATCGGGCGCGACGAGGAGATTCGCAACGTCATACGCATCCTGTCCCGCAAAACGAAGAACAACCCCTGCCTCATCGGCGAACCCGGCGTGGGTAAAACCGCCATTGCGGAGGGGCTCGCGCTGCGCATCGTGCGCGGCGACGTGCCGGAGAACCTGCGCGAAAGAAAGCTGTTTTCGCTGGACATGGGCGCTCTGGTCGCGGGCGCGAAGTTCCGCGGCGAGTTCGAGGAGCGCTTGAAGGCGGTGCTCAACGAGGTTAAGGAGTCCGACGGCAACATCATACTGTTTATTGACGAGCTGCATACGATCGTCGGCGCGGGCAAGACGGATGGCGCGATGGACGCGGGCAACCTGTTAAAGCCCATGCTTGCGCGCGGCGAGCTGCATTGCATCGGCGCGACGACGCTGGACGAATACAGGCAGTATATCGAAAAGGACGCGGCTCTCGAACGCAGGTTTCAGCCGGTCATGGTCGAGGAGCCGTCCGTCGAGGACACGATCTCCATCCTGCGCGGCTTGAAGGAGCGCTACGAGGTGTTCCACGGCGTCAAGATTCAGGACGGCGCGCTGATCGCGGCGGCGACGCTTTCGCATCGCTACATCACCGACCGCTTTCTGCCCGATAAGGCGATTGACCTTGTGGACGAGGCGTGCGCGCTGATCAAGACCGAGATGGATTCCATGCCCGCGGAGCTGGATTCGATCAGCCGCAGGATCATGCAGCTCGAAATCGAGGAAGCGGCGCTCAAAAAGGAAACGGACAAGCTCTCCAAGGATCATCTTGAGGAGATCAAGCGGGAGCTCTCCGAGCTGCGCGAGCAGTTTGCGGGGATGAAGGCGAAATGGGAAAACGAGAAGAAGGACATCGGCAGGGTGCAGCAGCTTCGCGAGGAGATCGAGAAAACGAACGCGGAGATTCGTAAAGCGGAGAACGATTACGACCTGAACCGCGCCGCCGAGCTGAAATACGGCAAGCTGCCGCAGCTCACCTCCGAGCTGGAACAGGCGGAGGCAAGCGCGGAGAGCGAAGCCAAAGCGAACAGCTTTTTACATGACCGCGTGACTGAGGAGGAAATCGCGCGCATCGTGTCGCGCTGGACGGGCATTCCCGTTTCGCGGCTGGTCGAGGGCGAGCGGGAAAAGCTCCTGCGTCTGCCCGAGATCCTGCATCGCCGCGTGATCGGGCAGGATGAGGCGGTAGACCGCGTCAGCGACGCGATTCTGCGCTCGCGCGCGGGCATTGCGGATCCGAACCGCCCGATTGGGTCGTTTCTGTTTCTGGGGCCGACGGGCGTCGGCAAAACGGAGCTTGCCAAGGCGCTTGCCGAGGCGCTGTTTGACGACGAGAAGAGCATGGTTCGCATCGACATGAGCGAATACATGGAAAAATTCAGCGTGTCGCGCCTGATCGGGGCGCCTCCGGGCTATGTCGGATACGACGAGGGCGGTCAATTAACCGAGGCGGTGCGCAGGAAACCGTATGCGGTCATCCTGTTCGACGAGGTGGAAAAGGCGCATCCCGACGTTTTGAACGTGCTCTTGCAGGTGCTGGACGACGGCAGAATCACGGACGGGCAGGGCAGGACGGTCGATTTCAAGAACACGATCATGATCCTGACGAGCAATCTGGGTTCCGATTTGATCCTCGAGGGCATTCAGGCAAACGGCGAAATCTCCGAATCGGCGAAGAACGGCGTGATGCAGCTTTTGAAGGCGAGCTTCCGCCCCGAATTCTTAAACCGCTTGGACGAGACGGTGTTTTACCGCCCGCTGACCAAGAGCGATTTGACGGGCATCGTGGACTTGCTGCTTGCGGATCTCGAACGCCGTCTTGCCGAACGGCAGCTTCGCGTCGTCGTAACGGACAAAGCTAAGGCACATATCGTCGAAGCGGGCAGCGATCCGCTCTACGGCGCGCGTCCGCTCAAACGCTATATCCAGTCCCATGTGGATACGCTGCTTGCGCGTAAGATGATCGCATGCGACCTTGCGCCCGACACACTTCTGACGGTGGATTTCGACGGCGAAAACCTGTTCGTTCGGTGATGCGGCGCGCGGCGGATTCAGGCTAATCGCGTCGCTTGACGGCGCGTGGCGACGGTGATAAGCTGATTACGACATGAAACGACAAATTGGGACGGCAATAACCATCGGGCTTTTTGCGGCGCTCCTCCTCGGATGCAGCGGGGAAGGGGCATCGCTTGACGCGCGGCAGACGGAAACGCCGAATACCGAAATTGCGGTGATCGAAATCAAGCAGACCCCCGCGCCAACGCCTATGCCGACGCCAACCGCCTCGCCCACGCCCGACCCGAACGCTACGCCCGCGCCAACGCCGTTTTCGATCGTATGGCTTTCGGATACGCAGCATTACAGCGAGCTGCATCCGGAAATGCTGCTTGCCGTTTCAAGCTGGATCAACGCGAACAAAGACGCGTACAACATCCAAGCGCTGGTGCATTCGGGCGACATGGTCAACCGCTCCGGCTCGTCGCGGCAATGGACGGCGATTACAAACGCGCTCGACGCGCTGGAAGGGGTGCCGTTTCTCGCGTTGGCGGGCAACCACGACGTTGGCACGAGCACGCTGGATTACGGCTATTTCAAGAAATACGTCGCCTCGCGCTACACGGAAAGGCAAACGCTCTATGACGGCGGACGCGGCGCGGCGCTGCCGTTTGAGACGAATCAAACGCCGTTTTTGCTCATCGGGACGGGATGGGGCTATAACGACAGAAGCGTCGCTTGGTTGCAGGAAACGATTGCGGCAAACAGCGACCGCTATGTCATTCTCTGCTGCCATAGCTATTTGGACGAAAACGGAACGCTCACCGACGGCGGCGATATTCTGTTTGAGAAGGTCGTTAAGCGCTTTCCGACGGTGCGGCTCGTTATTTCGGGGCATCGGGACGGCGTTGCGCTTCGCGCGGACGAGCTCGACGACAACGCGGACGGCGCGGCGGACAGAACGGTTTACGCCATGCTTTACAACTATCAAGAGGTGCAAGCGGACGACGGAGGCGGATATATGCGCATTCTCACCGTCGATATGCAAAAGCATACGCTCACGGTGAAAACCTATTCGCCGTATCTGGACGATTGGAAAACGGGCGAAGCGGAGCAGTTCGTTCTGCCGTTCATTTGATCCGCAAAAAGGTGCGCAAAAAAAGCGAGCGTCGGCGTCTGTCGGCGGTCGCTTTTGTTTTGTTCCAAGTATGGGCGATGGTTTCTACCTTTGCAGCGCGGCGCGAATCAAGCCGCAAAACAGCGGATGCGGGCGGTTGGGGCGGCTCTTGAATTCGGGATGAAACTGCACGCCGACGTAAAAGGGATGTCCGCATAGCTCGACCGCTTCCACGAGGCGCCCGTCGGGCGACGTGCCGGAGAGGATCAGCCCCGCGTGCTGTAACGTTTCGCGGTAAGCGTTGTTGAATTCGTAACGATGGCGATGCCGCTCCGCGATGCGCGCCTTGCTATAACATTCGAAGAGCAGGGTGCCGCTTTGAACCGCGCAGGGGTAGCTGCCGAGGCGCATCGTGCCGCCCTTTTCCAGCTCGTCGCTTTGCTCGGGCATATAGTCGATGACCTTATACGGGCTTTCCGCGTCGAACTCGCTCGAATTGGCGTTGGTCAGCCCCGCGACGCTGCGCGCAAACTCGATCACGGCGATCTGCATGCCGAGGCACAGACCGAGGAAGGGCAGCTTGTTTTCGCGCGCATAACGCGCTGCTTCGATCATGCCCTCGACGCCGCGCGTTCCAAATCCGCCCGGCACGACGATGCCGTTTAGGCCCGCAAACGTTTGGGCGGCGTTGTCGCGCGTGATCCGTTCGGCGTCGATCCATTCGATCTCGACATGCGCGCCGCTTGCGTAGCCCGCGTGCCGCAGCGCCTCCGCAACGGAAAGGTAGGCGTCGTGCAGCTTTACATATTTGCCGACCAGCCCGATGCGAACCGTCTTGTCCGCGGCATGGATGCGGGTCAACATGGTTTCCCATTCGCACATATCGGGCGCGGGCGTGTCAAGTTGCAGCTCTCTGCAAACAATACTCGAAAAGCCGCTTTTTTCCAGCATGATCGGCGCTTCGTAAAGCGTGTTCACCGTCAGGTTTTCGATCACACAGTCGGGCTTGACGTTGCAAAACAAGGCGATCTTCCGTTTGATGGATTCGTCTGCGGGTTGATCCATGCGCATAACGATGATGTTTGGCGTGATGCCCGCCGCTTGCAGCTCTTTGACGGAATGCTGCGTGGGCTTGGTTTTATGCTCATCCGAGCCGGAGAGATACGGAACGAGCGTGACGTGCAGATACAGGCGGTTTTCCGGCCCGACCTCCTGCCCGACTTGACGAATCGCTTCCAAAAACGGCTGGCTTTCGATGTCGCCGATCGTGCCGCCGATCTCGGTAATCACCACGTCCGCGTCCGTTTCCCGTCCGACGCTGTAAATAAAGCGCTTGATCTCGTCCGTTACATGCGGAATGATCTGCACCGTCTCGCCGAGATAATCGCCCGCGCGTTCCTTGTGCAGCACGTTCCAAAACACCTTGCCAGTCGTCAAGTTGGAATAGCGGTTCAGATCCTCGTCGATAAAGCGTTCATAGTGCCCGAGGTCAAGGTCGGTTTCGGCGCCGTCCTCGGTGACATAGACCTCGCCGTGCTGAAACGGGCTCATTGTGCCGGGATCGACGTTGATATAGGGGTCGAGCTTTTGCGCGGCGACGCGCAGCCCCCGCGCTTTCAGCAGCCTGCCGAGCGACGCGGCGGTGATGCCCTTTCCCAGCCCCGATACGACGCCGCCCGTCACAAAGATGTATTTCGTCATGTCTTTCTTCCTCCTCGTTTCCTTTATATCCAAATATATCAAAACTGACTTTTTGAAATCGGAACATCGCAACAAAAAAACGAACGCCCGTTTGCGGGGCGTTCGAGAGAGAAGCTTATTCCACCGTGACGCTTTTTGCGAGGTTGCGGGGTTGGTCTACCGAGCAGCCTTTCTGCACCGCGAGGTAGTAAGCAAACAGCTGCATGGGGATGATCGCGGTAAAAGGCGAGAGCGTCTCGTCCGTTTCGTCGATTTGCCATTGCTCGACGGAATGCGACGCGGCGTCCGCACGGTATCCGTTCGTCAGCGCGAGCACGCGCGCGCCGCGCACGCGAACCTCCTCCATATTGCTTGCCATCTTTGCGTAAAGCTCCGGCTGCGTTGCCAGCGCAACGACAAGCGAACCGCCCTCGATGAGCGCGATGGTGCCGTGCTTTAATTCGCCCGCGGCATACGCCTCGGAATGAATATAGGAGATCTCTTTGAGTTTCAGCGCGGATTCGAGCGCAAGCGCATAGTCGATGCCGCGCCCGATGAAGAACACATGCTTTACGGCAAAGGAGCGCGAGGCAAAATGCTGGATCTGCGCGCGGTTGTCCAGAATATGCCGCATCGAATCGGGTATTTTCTCCATGTCGGATAGGCGCGCGGAAACCTCGGCCTCGCTCATCGTCCCGCGCAGAAGCGCAAGATCGAGCGCGAGCAGGTATAAAACGATGATCTGCGTCAAATAGGTTTTCGTTGCGGCGACGGCGATCTCGGGCCCCGCGTAGGTATACATGACGTGGTCTGCTTCGCGGGCAATCGTGCTGCCGACGACGTTGCAAAGCGCGTAGGTGCGGCAGGAAAGCCCCTTTGCGCGGCGCATCGCGGCGATGGTATCCGCCGTTTCGCCCGACTGGCTGACGACCATGAAGGCGTCGTTCGGTTTCAGCATCGTGTCGCCATATCGAAACTCGCTTGCAATCTCAACGTCCACGGGCAGCTTTGAGAGCCGCTCGATAAAATGCTTCCCCAGCATGGCGGCGTGATATGCCGTGCCGCAGCTTGCGATGGTCAGGCGCTCCATGCTCTGCGCGTCCGCTGCGGAGAAAGGGAAGCGATCCTGTTTGAGCGCGTGCGTCTGAACGGAAACGTACTGCTCGAACGTTTTATGGAACGCCTCGGGTTCCTCGCAGATCTCCTTGATCATGAAGTGCTCATAGTTGCCCTTTTTTGCGGACTCCACGTCCCAATCGATGTGGGACGCCTCCTTGTATATTTGCACGCCGAACTCGTCGTAAAACGTGACGCCGCTGCGCCGCAGGATGGCGATTTGCCGATCAGCCATGTAGAAAACGTCCCGCGTGTAGGACAAAATGGCAGGAATGTCGCTTGCAACGATGCTTTCGTTTTGCCCGTGGCCGATGACCATGGGGCTGTCCTTACAGGTGCAATAGATCGTTTCGGGGTCGTCCGCAAACAGTATGGCAAGCGCGAACGAGCCTTCCAGCAAACGAACCGCCTGTTTGAGCGCGCTGAGCGGATTGCCGCGGTAGAGATAGCCCAAAAGCTGGGCGACCACCTCGGTATCCGTTTCGGAAACGAATACGCAGCCGTGCTCCTGCAACATTCGTTTGAGCTTTGCATAGTTTTCGATGATGCCGTTGTGAACCAGCGCGAGGGTTTTGTTGCCGTCCGTATGCGGATGAGAATTGATGTAGGATGGCTCTCCGTGCGTCGCCCAGCGCGTATGCCCGACGCCGCATTTGCCCGAGACGGGGCTTTCGTTCAGCAGGTTTTGCAGCAGCTCGATCTTGCCCTGACATTTGCGCAAAGCGATTTCCCGCCCGTCCCAAACCGCAACGCCCGCCGAATCGTACCCGCGGTAGGCGAGAGAGGACAGACCGTCCATCAAAACGGGAACGCAGTTCCGTTCACCCGTATAGCCGACGATGCCGCACATAGAGAAGCCTCCTTCACAAAAAAGAGTCTGACGCCGAGGATCCGCCACCACCGTCGTCAGACAAAAAATACTTGCTTATTATGGCACCGCGACGCGGTCGCGTCAAGCTTTTTTATATATTTTCCGTACAGTTTTATTCCTTTTTATAACACGAATGCGCGGCAATAAGCGCCGCGCGGCTAAGCCATCAATAAACGCCGCCGTCTGGCATATCGGTGCGGTTGACAAAATCCATGTAGCAGAGCTTTTCCCAATGGTTGATGTTCAAAGTGCCATTCAAATTCAACCCTGTTGATAAATTGCAGCCCCACAAAAGCATGCTGTGAACAAAATGTCGTGTATTGCATCCAAATATGGATTGTAATATACTATATAAATATATAGTAAGGAAAGATAACTGATGAAAAATCCGATTGACAATCTCAAACAGAATATTTCCAGGATGACGGCAATGCAAAAAAGCGTTGCGGATTATATCATTCGGAATTATGTAGACGTTGCGTTTTCCACAATCGATCAGGTTGCCTCCGCCGTGGGAACAAGCACAACCACAATCATGCGGCTGATGGCGGTTGCGGGCTATTCCGGTTACAGTGAATTTCAAAAGCAGTTGCAGGAACTTGTCCGTGAGCAAATGAGCCCAAAATCACGCTTGGAGTACAACCTGAAAACCATTGATAAAGAGAATTTTTGGGAAAAATGCTATCAACGGGAGCTGTCGAACATTACCGAAACGATGGAAGCGATTCCTTTGGAAGTGTTGGACGACATTGTCAGCCATGTTGCCTCCGCTCGAAACATTTATCTTGTTGCCGCGCGCGGCGGCATTATGGTAGCACAGTTTTTACACCTGTTTCTTTCCCGCATGTTTGGCAACAGCACGTTGATCGAAGCCGATCTTTGCGCGCAGTGGTCAACCTATATTCCGGGCGCCGATGCAACGGATCTTGCAATCGTATTCAGTTATCCGCGTTATTCCAAAGGGCCGCTGGCATTTGCAGATGCGATTAAGCGCCAAAAAGCGTTCGTTGTCGGCGTTACGGACAGCTATACCGCGCCTCTTGCGCAGCGAGCCGATATTGTGTTGCCCTGTAAATGCAGCAGCATCGGTTTTCACAACTCAGCGGTTTCCGCAATGTTCATAGCCGACTGCATCATCAATGTCGCTACGCTTCGATATTCTGCAAGAATCAAACCAAGGCTCGAATCGTCGGCAAAGCTGCTCGAAGAGATGGAATATTATATACATTGATTCATAACCAACCGTTTTTTTGCGGATAACAAAGAGCCGATGTTCTGACGCATCGGCTCTTGATCAAAATATGAATTCCCGTTACAAATCGCTCAGCCGCATCACAGCCATTCACGGAATTCCGGATAGAAGCTGGAAAAACATTCTGCATACTTACAGCCCCCATGACCGCCTAACCGACGGAAATGATTGGCGCGCATTTCGGCTTTGGCAACATAATTGCCAATTAAGCCTTTTTGCGTGACATTGCGCTGCATCGCTTGGTTCTTGGTTTCCATTACATCGGTAATGTCGATGTATACGTCCGGCTTAAAGCTGCTTAAATCGGGCATGTGCGGTTCGAATCCGTATACCCTGGAAACCATCACCGGTTCGTGACCGTGGAAATCAATGCCGGAAACGCTCGCAAGCACGTTCGCCCGCCAAACCAATTCTGCGGCAATTCCGTGATCCTGATTGAACACGTCACGGTTTCTGTCATGGGTAAGCATCACCGTGGGGCGAAACACGCGGATGGCTTCGGCAAGCCGTACGGTGAGTTCCGTGGATGTTTCGAGCGGATAATCCTCCAGATCCCAGAATTCAACGTCGGTAACCCCAAGCGCGCGCATAATATCGTCGCCTTCTTTCGCGCGTATCCTCCGAGCGTTGTCTATGGTCTGTTCGGGATTGTTCTTCCAAAGCGTGTTCGATTCGCCGCGCAGACCGTAGGACAGCACGATAACTTTAACAGGGTTCCCGTTCTTGCAATATTTTGCAACCGTTCCGCCGCAGCGCCAAATTGCATCACCCAGATGCGCAGCGACTACCAACAGGCGATCATTCATCAGCGTCTTCCTCCATTTTCTTCACTAAATCTTCGTTTTCGGCCATAGTCGCTTTGAGGGTCTTTTGCGTGCGGTAGTTCCGCCACAGGCAGTACACAAGGGACAGCACGGCAATAATCAGAAATGCCGCAGAAATCGGGCGGGTGAAGAAAATGGACCAGCTTCCGTCGCTTGCCTGCAACGCTCTGCGAAGATTCTGTTCCGCCAACGGAGCCAAAATGTAGCCGATGATCATCGGGGTCGTCGGAATTTTGACACTCTTGAAAATGAACGCGATCATCCCGAACAGGAAGATGCTCTGCACATCAAAAATTCGGCTGTTTCCGCCAAAGGCGCCGATGGCGCACATCACCATGATGATAGGATACAGGACGTACTTGGGTACTTTCAGCAGCTTGACAAAGCCGGAAAGCCCGCAATACTCCACAACCAACATGACGACGTTGGCCAAAGCAAACGCGGCGAACGCTCCGTAGACGAACACCCCGCTGCGTTGAAAGACCAACGGCCCGGGCGAAATCCCGTACACGGTCAACCCGCCCAACAAAAGAGCCGTAGCGGCATTTCCGGGAATACCAAGCGCGAGCATCGGAATCAGCGCGCCGCCCGTTGTCGCGTTGTTGCTGGTCTCGGATGCAACAATGCCGTCGATGCAGCCCGTTCCGTAACGCTCCGGGTGCTTGGATGTGTTCTTTGAGACGGAATAAGCCATGATGGAAGAAGTGGATCCGCCCACGCCGGGCAGAATCCCGACGACAAGCCCGACAACCGCGGACTTGATCATGTTCCAAAACTGCGCCCGAAATTCCTGAAATGAAACGCCAAAGCCCTTCATCTTATAGGTTTTGATCGTACCGACGCCGAGCGTGCTTTTCTTGTAAGCGGAGTTGATAATGTCCACCACCGCAAACAAGCCGATCAGAACCGGAACCGTAGCAAAGCCGCCGGACATGGCGCGAATGCCAAACGTATAACGGGAGTATCCGTCGATCGGCGCTCTGCCGACGGATGCGATCAGCATTCCGAATACGCCGCTGATCAGACCATTGACAACGGAATCGCCGGAAAGCCCGGCAATGATCGTGAGTGAAAACACCGCAATCGAGAAATACTCGGCGGAGGTGAACTTCAACGCTACATTTGCCAAGGGCTTTGCCAGAAAAATCAGCATGGCTGCGCTGAACAAGCCGCCGATAAAAGAATACAGTATGCCTATGCCCAGCGCTTTCCCCGCTTCCCCGCGATCCGCCATCGGGCCGCCGTCAAAAACGGTGGCGATGGAGGAAGGCGTTCCGGGAATTTTGAGCAGAATTGCCGAAATCAACCCGCCGGAAACAGCGCCGACATACAGCGCCAAAAGCGTGGAGATTCCCTGTATAGGCTCCATTCCGAAGGTCATTGGCAGAAACAGCACGATGGCCATGTTCGCCGACAGACCGGGAATCGCGCCAAAGATAATACCGATAATTACGCCAATTACGATTAAGATCAAACAGCTTGGCGAAGTTACAACGGATAACAGACCTTCTGCGGCCATACGCTTACCTCCTCATCCCAGTATCCCGAGCGTGCCGAGGATTCCCGCGGGCAGCATCAGGTTGAACGCGTATACGAACAGGAAATACAGTGCAAACGGGATCACCAAACTCATGCCGACGCGGATCCAAAGCGTTTCCTTTTTCTTCGGCGCAAACAAGGTGCTCTGCACAAAAACATATAGCATGGTATCTACGATAAACCCCAAAGGTTCAAACAGAAAGATATAGGCGCCAATGGACGCAATCGTAAGGACGCCCGTGCGCCGGTATTGCTTTGCTGTCGCGCTTTCTTTCGTTGGTTGGGAGGAATCCTTCTTTTCTTCCTTCGGCAGGCGGCAAGCCTGAATCACCTTGATTATCCCCAGGAAACACAGAAGCCCGGAGATGATCTGCGGAATATATGCCGGCCCGACGTCCGTTTTTACCTTGTTGACGAAGGTCAGCGAGTAGATATACGCCGCAACCGATAGAAGAACGAAGAAGATGCCTATACTCAGTTCTTTACCTTTTTTGGTCAGCATATCTACTCGCTCCTTCCTTCATTTGTAACTTTGTCAGTGCGTGCTCTTTGCAAACAGCTCCCTGAAGCGCTCCACGGTTGCGCTTTCATACGCGTAGGTTTCTTCGGGGTTGGTATAGTGAACCGTTCCGTTGTAGCTCTCCACGTCGGCAATGAATTCCGGATCGACAGCGATGACCGCGAAAGCCTCGTTCAGCTTGGCGATGATTGCGTCCTCCGTTCCCTTCGGGAAGCTGAAGGAGTATCTCTTGTCGGCAACGACGTTATATCCCTGTTCGACAAAGGTCGGGAATTCGGGCAGCGTCGGGATGCGCTCTTCGGACATGATGCCGAGACAGACAAAATCACCGTTGGCAATGTAGTCTTTTACGGTGCTGTAATTGACCGCAATCAGATCGACCTGATCGGACAGCAACGCGGCAATCTTATCGCCGTTGGAAGAACCGACGTCCAACCATTTCAGCTTGATGCCGGCCGCGTCTTCAAGTTGGACGGCTGCGCAATGTGCGAGGGAACCGTACACCTGAGAATAGCGGACGGATTCGGGGGCTGCCGCGGAAGCGGTGATAACATCCTCCAGCGTCTGATAAGGCCCTTTTGCGGAGGCAATCATCATGAACGTGCTGTCCAACACCATGTTGCCGCCGGTTACAAAGTCGTTCACAAACGAGAAGTCCGTTAATCCGACAGCTTCCTGCGTGAGCTTTGCGGTGTGGGTAAACAGGCAGGTGTATCCGTCGGGCGCTGCGTCAAGCATGTCCTGGGCTGCGGTCATACCGCTGGCGCCTGCCGTATTGATGATGACGAAGGTCTGTCCCAGCGTCTTTTCCAGCTGCTTGGCGACTGCGCGGGCATATAGATCCGTATCTCCGCCGGCATTGTAGGGGACGATGATTTGGACGACCTTCTTGGGCCAGTCGGTCTGGGGCGCAGGTTCCTCGGTCGGCTGTGCGGGTTCTGCCGCGGCTTCGGGCTCCTGGGCGGTGGGCGCCTCGGTAACCTCGGGTTCCGCCGGGGCGTCGGTCTTCTTGCCGCAGCCAATGATGGACGCCGCCAGCAGAAGGACAAGGATGAGACTCAGAATACGTTTCATGATGTGCTCCTTTCTTATTGCGTGCGCAGAGGATCCTTATTTCCCCCGCAGCATTGTTTCATAGCCTTTGTTCTGTCCGACTTCCAATGCGTCGGCGCCCCTTTTGATCTCTGCAATCATATCGTCCTCGCGCTTTTGAATCTCCTCGGCTTTCACGAGAACCGCATCGATCACTTCGGGGGAAATGAATACGATGCCGTTTATATCCGCAAACACGATGTCGCCGGGGTTGACCTGCGTGTTGCCGAAGCGGACATTCGCATTGATTGAATCGAGCACCATGCGTCCCCGACCGGTTCGAGGAACGACGCCCTTTGCATAAACCGGGAACCCGATCTTGGCAATCGCGTCAACATCGCGGACGGCGCCGTCCGAAATGCAGCCAACCGCGCCGTTGACCTTTGCGGCCCAGGTGACAACTTCGCCCCAGCTGTTGTTCTCAATGTCGCCGCCGTTGCCGATAACGACGATTTCATCCGGCTGGCACTGCTGCGCGGCCACAAGACTGCTGTGATGCTTCTGCGTGCGGTTTCCTGCGGGAAGGCTGCGCAGCGTTCGCGCGATGCCGACAACGGGCGGGCAACCGATCCACGCCGGCCCGATCCCGGATACTGCGTTGTTTGTAATCCCAACGGCGTCCAGCGCATCCGAAACAACGGTCGTAGACATCTTCATCAGTCTTTCGCGAATGGCTTTGATATCGATTTCGCTCATGTTATTCTTCCTTTCCATCCTTTTCATGCTTTATTTTCTGAATTTCGGAAAACGTATCACGCCATGTCTTGGGCGGATTCTCTACGAAGCGTTCCCTGAGACCCATCCCCGCGGCCCACTCATGCTTCTTGATCGCGGCTCTTGTTATGCTGCTGTCAAGCCCCATGTTATCCAGCATGGTTACACACCCCTGCAACTCGGCGGCTCTGCGCGCACCGTGAATGGCTGTCCCCGTTACCAAACGATCCATGGTCTGCTCAAAGGAGCATTCGTCCATGGTTTTGCAAATTTCGGGAATCACATCGTCTACCACATCCAACGTAGTCGCGGCGTCCAACAGCTCCATAAGAAGCCCCGCCATGCCTTTCAGACAAAGACTGCGAATCAACTTGATGCCGGAGGCTTTTCCCACTTCTTCGCCTACATATGTAATGTCCATGCCGTAGGGCTGCATGGATTCCCAAAAGGTCTTTGCACCGTTGCCGCAGACGAGGATCGGCACCTTGTGTTTGAACTTCGGAAGCACACCCATCATGGCAACATCCGCAAACTGTGCCCCCGTTGAGAGGACGCCTTCGGCAATTTGACGCTTTGTGACGGGGTCCGCAGCGGACACGTCTACATACAGCTTGCCGGAATTCAAGTACGGAAGCACTTCCTTACTTGTAGATAACGTGAAGTTAGCCGGCACCGCCGCGATCACGATATCTGATTGCGAAATCACGCTTTCCGCATTTTCGCAGAGCGTGATCCCCGCCGCACACGCGCGTTCGCTGATTTGCGAGCCGAATTTTGCGTCGTGCATCATCTTGTCAAATGCGCAGATTTGCTCCAAACCGGCTTGCTTTAAACCGCGGCTCATTTCAAACGCCGCTTCTCCATACCCGATATAACCCAGACGCATATAGATCTCCCGATTCAAGAAATTGAAAGTAAAGAATATTACCTTTTCTTAAATTTACAGTAAAGCAATTTAGTTGTCAATATCAAAACACAACTTTAATCCCAAAACTGAGCATATTTTTTGCGGTACTTCAAAAAAACGGATTGCGGAATAAAATTACCGTATTGACGTTTATACGTTATGCGTGTTACTCTTTTTACATCGGATCGAAGGAGGCAGACTATGGCGATAGGATTCAGAATCCATACGAAGGTGGAGCGGACGCCGGCGCGGACGGTGAAGCTGTTTGAGGGACTGCCCGTTGCAAACATAGCAGACGCGATGGGCAGGATCTATGCCCTGGATCAAGGAATACGACCCTATAACAATGTGCCGCTTTTGGGGACGGCGTTTACGGTTAAGGTTCCCGGCGGCGACAATCTGTTGCTCCATAAAGCGATTGAGCTGGCGCAGGAGGGCGACGTTATTGCGGTAAACGGGCTTGGCGATATGGCCAGAGCTCTGTGCGGCGGTTTGATGATGGAAACGGCCAGGGAAAAGGGGATACGCGGCTTTGTGCTGGACGGCTGCATTCGCGACAGGGCGGACGCTGAGAAATTCACGAATTTTTCGTGCTATGCCAGAGGCGTTCAGCCGAACGGCCCATACAAGAATGGCCCCGGCGAAATGAATTACCCCATCGCGGTTGGGCAGCAGGTTATATTCCCTGGGGATGTGATCGTAGGCGACGAAGACGGCCTTATCGTTATTCCAAAGGCGGATGCAGCGGAAGTGGCGGCGGCAGCCCGCAAGATTATGGAGAGTGAAACCGTAAAAATGCAGAACTACGCCGAGGGAAAGGTCAACAGAGAATGGCTTTATAAAGCGCTGGAACAGTCTTCCTGCGAGGTTCTTGACTAAGCAATCTCCCCGAGTAATCATTGCACACGGATTTGCCTGTGGGAAACGGGGCGATTTGTCGCTTGCTGTGTGTTGTGACGCTGTGTAAGAATCTTGTGCTCGTCAGAATGGGCAGGGTCAGCGCGAACGCGTCCTCGGTTATTCTATATGTGGCGCTCTTAATCGCCTGATACAAACCCCGCACCGCTTCGCGGGCGTGCAGATTGAAGTCCAAAACAAAAACCGTCCCGAAGGACGGTCATTCGTTTGGCGGAGAAGGTGGGATTTGAACCCACGCACCGGTCAACCCAGTCTACTCCCTTAGCAGGGGAGCCCCTTATAGCCACTTGGGTACTTCTCCATATAAACGGCGATACTGGCGGAGAGAGAGGGATTTGAACCCCCGGTGCCTCACGGCATCACCGGTTTTCAAGACCGGCTCCATAAACCACTCGGACATCTCTCCGCAAAAAAGGCACCTTTGTGAGTATAGCAAACTCAACTTTCATTTGTCAACGTCAAAGCGACGGTTTCGCGCGGAAACCGAAAAAATCTTCCGCGCAAAACGACGCTTGTCCGATCGGGTTACGCGTTTTTCCCGCAGCAGTTTTTATACTTTTTGCCGCTTCCGCAGGGGCAGGGATCGTTTCGCCCGACGCGCTTGTTGGGGTTGATATAGATTCCCTCGGCGTGGAACGCGCGCGTGATCTCACGGCGCTTTTCCGCGCTCAAAAGCGCATCCCATTCGGAAAGCGTATACAGCCAATCCGCCTTTGCTTTGAGCATATTGTGGTAGAGAAGCGGGAAATCGAGTTTGAGCGCGTATTCGCTGTCCGCGTCAACCTCGTCAAGCGACGCTATGGGGGAAACGAAGCTCGTCATTGCGCCGTCCAGAAAGCCGCAAAACTCCGCGTCCGTCATATGGAATTGTTCCGCAAGCGCGCGGTGCGTGCCGTTTAGTTCGCCCGTCTTCTTTGTAAGAATCGCCCGATACGCCGCTGTTTCCTTATCGAAATAGTCCGCCCAAAAGGCTTGCTGCTGCTGCTCCGTGCGCTCCTTTTGCACGCTCTCGTTCCATGCTTCATACGGTTTCATTGTTCTGTTGCTCCTTTTCCCATGTTGCTTTGATATTCTCGTTCCAGAGAATCAGCGCGCCCTCGCCCGTGTCGTCGTAATAGCGCGCGCGGAATCCATTTTGCAGAAACCCGAGCTTATGATACATGCTTTGCGCGATTACGTTATGCTCGCGCACCTCGAGCGTCATTTTCGTGCAGCCCAGAGACAGCGCGGTCGCCATCATGGCAAGCAGCAGCCGTTTTCCGTTGCCCCTGCCGCGCAGCGCCGGCATGACGGCGACGTTTGTCACATGCGCTTCCTCAAACAGCGCCCACAGTCCGCCGTAGCCCTGCACCTTGCCGTCCGCTTCCAGCACGATGTAATGCGCAACGCTGTTGCGCAGCTCGCCCAAAAGCGACATTTTGGACCATGGCGAGCGGAAGCAGACGCATTCAACCTCGTATACCGCGCCCACGTCCGCGCGCGTCATCGGGCGAAAGACGATTTCCTCGCTCATGGCTTTTTCGCCTCCCGATGCAAACCTTCCGTATGCAAACCCTCCGTATGCAGACGCTCCGCCTGTGATGCGCGCAGATACAGCGGCATGACGCTTCCCTTGGCAGTCTCGCGAAGCGCGTAAGCCGAAAGCCCGACGAATTTGGCGGAGGGCAGCGTTTCTTTGTCCGTATGCACGTCTCCGACAAACACCGTGTCGCACGGCAGCGTCTTCAAGTAGGGCGCAAGCTCGACCGCGGCGGGGGCAACAAGCGTTTTGCCCGCTTGATACAGCGCGGCGTAGGCGTTTCCGTTTCGTGCGTCGATCAGCGCGCAGACGGGCTTTTCCCGCTCGCCCGAGGCGGCATACAACGCATATAGCGCGTCGATGGGTACGATGCGGCGATTAAGCGCGAACGCCATGGCGTTGATCGTCGAAACGCCGATGCGCACGCCCGTAAACGACCCCGGCCCGACGTTGACCGCAAACAGCTTTACCTCGTTCAAGGAAACGCCCGCTTCCGAAAGCAGACGCTCAATCAGCGGCAGCGCGGTCTCGGCGTGCTTTTTCGATTCGTCTGCGGATCGTTCCAAAACGCATACGCCGTCCTTGATCAGCGCGGCGGTCGCTACGCGGCTCGTCGTATCCAGCGCAAGCAATGTCATAGCGCCTCCTCCACGGCTGAAAACCGTTCTCCGACGGCGGAAATCTCGATGCTGCGCGGTTCGTCTCCGCTGCCGACAATGGAAATTTCCAGCCGTTCGCGCGGCAGAGCGCCCTTCACGCGATCCGCCCATTCCATCACGAGAATCGCCGATTCCGCAAGATAGTCCGTAAAGCCGATTTCATAAAGCTCCTGCTCGTCCGCGAGGCGATACACGTCAAAATGAATGAGGCGCGGCTTCGTTTCGTGCTCCTGCACGATGGTAAACGTCGGGGAGCGCACCTCGCTCGTGCCGAAAAACGCGCCCATGCCGCGAACGAACGCGGTTTTGCCTGCGCCGAGGTCGCCGTACAGCGCGAGAAACGCGGGCGCGGTCAGAAGCGAGGCAAGCCGTTTGCCAAGCGCTTCGGTTTCTTCGCTTGTCGCGCAAACGATCGTTTTCATTTGGCGGCACCTTCCTTACCGGCGTAGAGATCGCGCGATAAAAGCTCGCGCGAAAAGTCGCCGAAGCAATCCGCTGCAATCGCGGCGCGAACGTCCTCCATGAGCCGCAAAGAGAAACGCAGGTTGTGCATGGTCAAAAGCTGCGCGCCCAGGATCTCCTTTTCCTTGACGAGATGATGCAGGTATGCGCGCGTAAAGTTTTGGCAGCAATAGCAGTCGCAGTCATTTTCCAACGGCGAAAAGTCATGCGCATGCACGGCGTTTTTGAGAATTATCCTGCCGTTTCGCGTCAGCGCCATGCCGTTTCGCGCGCAGCGCGTTTGCAGCACGCAGTCGAACATGTCGATCCCGCGCAATACGCCTTCGAGCAGGCAGTCGGGGCTGCCGACGCCCATGAGGTAGCGGGGCTTGTTTTCCACCATATACGGCATGAGTTCTTCCAGCATTTCATACATAACGGGTTTCGGTTCGCCGACGGACAGCCCGCCGACGCCGTAGCCGATAAAGTCCATGCTCGTCAGCGTTTTCGCGCTTTGGATGCGGAGGTCGGAAAACATGCCGCCCTGCACGATGCCGAACAGCGCCTGATCCTGCCGCGTATGCGCCTTTTGGCAGCGTTCCGCCCAGCGATGCGTGCGCTCCATGGCGGCGATCGTATAGGCGCGGTCGGAGGGATAGGGGGCGCATTCGTCAAAGCACATGGCAATATCCGCGCCGAGCGACTGCTCGATCTCCATGACCGATTCGGGGGTAAAGAAATGCTTGCTGCCGTCGATATGCGAGCGGAACAGCACGCCGTCCTCATGAATATCGTTGATCTTGGCAAGCGAAAACACCTGATAGCCGCCGCTGTCGGTCAGAATCGGGCGATCCCAGTGCATGAACGTGTGCAGCCCGCCCGCCTCTTCAACGAGCTTATGCCCGGGGCGGAGATAGAGATGGTAGGTGTTGCCCAAAATGATATTCGCGTTTACGTCCAAAAGGTCGCGCGGGGTCATCGCCTTGACGGTCGCCTGCGTGCCGACGGGCATATAGATGGGCGTATCGATGTCGCCGTGCGGCGTGTGCAGCACGCCGAGGCGCGCGCCCGTTTGCGCGTCGACGTGTTTCAGTTCAAAGGAAAAGGGCGTTTGCGGCATCATTGGTTCTCCGTTTCGATAACAGTCGTTACAGGATAAGCATCGCGTCGCCAAAGCTGAAAAAGCGATAGCGGTTTTCGACGGCGTGGGCATAGCACCGAAGCGCCTCCTCGCGCCCCGTCAGCGCAGAAACGAGCATGAGCAGCGTGGATTCGGGCAAATGAAAGTTCGTAATCAGCGCGTCCGTCGCGCGGAAGCGATAACCCGGCATGATGTAGATGCCCGTCCAGCCCTTTTGCGCGTGAACGACGCCGCTTTCGTCCGTCACGCTTTCGAGCGTGCGCGTGGAGGTTGTGCCGACGCAGAACACGCGTCCGCCGTTTCGCCGCGCAAGGTTGATGCGCGCCGCCGCGTCCAGTGTTACCTCGCAGTATTCCTCGTGCATGACGTGATCCTCGGCGTTTTCCTCCGACACGGGGCGAAACGTGCCGAGCCCGACATGCAACAAAACGTCGACTACGTCCGTGCCGTGCGCGCGAATTGTGTTCAGCAGCTCGTTTGTAAAGTGGAGCCCCGCCGTGGGCGCCGCCGCGGAGCCGTTTTGTCGCGCGTATACGGTTTGATAGCGCGTTTGATCCGCCAGACGCGTCGTGATATACGGGGGCAGCGGCATCTGACCCGCGCGTTCGAGCACCTCCTCGAACACGCCGTCGTAAAGGAGCTTGACGCGCTTTCCGCCCTCCGCGTCCGTGTCGCCCAAAACGCGGATGGAAAGCTCGCCGTTGACCGCGTATTCCCGACCGGCAAGCGCGCGACGCGCGGGTTTGCAAAGGCATTCCCACTCGGTTTCCGTGACGCGTTTGAGCAGCAAAAACTCCATCGTTCCGCCCGTATCCGAACGTTTTGCGTAAAGCCGCGCGGGCAAAACACGCGTGGTGTTGCGAACGAGAACGTCCTTGGGCGAGAGGTATTCGACGATATCCGAAAAGGTACGATCCTCGATCGAGCCGTCCGCACGGCGATACACGAGCAGGCGCGAGGCGGCGCGATCAACGATCGGCGTCTGCGCAATAAGCTCATGGGGCAGTTCAAAAAAGAAATCGCTTGTCCGCAAGGAACCGTACCTCCGCGCGTCATACAAATACGACCGTATTATAACGAAACAAGGGCTTGATTGCAAGCCCGCCCTCCCTGTCATGGGACAACGCCCCCCGCGCATAAGCATAATGTATCGAAACCTGTCGAAGCGGAGGATGGGGCATGGAACTTTTGCGATTTTTTCAGGAGATGTTCTTTTTTGCCGCATACGTCAGCGCCAACGGCTCTTTTCCGGAGCCGCTTTCCGCCGCCGAGGAGCGGGCGTGTATCAAACGTATGCGGGAAGGCGACGCGTATACAAGCGCGTGCGCCCGAGAGAAGCTGATCGAGCATAATTTACGGCTTGTGGCGCACATTTCGCGTAAATATATGAGGGCGGGGCGGGATATGGACGACTTGATCTCCATCGGCTCGATCGGGCTGATTAAGGCGGTTACGACGTTTGATCCCGATAAGGGCGCGGCGCTTTCAAGCTATGCCAGCCGCTGCGTGGAAAACGAGATTCTTATGAGCATTCGCGCCGAAAAGCGGCTCGCGCCCGAGGTGTCGCTGTCCGAAGCGATCGGCAAGGACGGCGACGGAAACGACGTTTCGCTTTGCGACGTGCTGGGTACGGAACCCGATCTCGTGCCAAACGAGGTCAACGCGCGGCTGGACGCGCAGTTTATCCGCCAAGCGATGGCGGCGCATCTGTCCGAGCGGGAGCGCGCCGTTTTGGAGCTTCGCTTCGGCATCCGCGGCGGATACCGCATGACGCAGCGCGAGGTCGCGTCGTTTCTCGGCATTTCGCGCTCCTACATTTCGCGCATCGAGAAGAAGGCGCTGCAAAAGCTCGAGGACGCGCTTGCAACGATCGCACGTTGAGTGGTATACTCAACCTATGACAAAAATAGGATTTGACAACGCAAAGTATGCGGCTCTCCAATCCGAGAAGATCCGCGAACGAATCGCACAATTCGGGGACAAGCTCTATCTGGAATTCGGCGGCAAGCTGTTTGACGATTATCACGCCTCGCGCGTTCTGCCGGGGTTTGAGCCGGATTCCAAGGTCAATATGCTGCTCCAACTGAAAGACGAAGCGGAGATCGTTATCGCCATCTATGCGGGCGACATCGAGCGCAACAAGGTGCGCGGCGATTTGGACATCGCCTATTCCAAAGAGGTGTTGCGTCTCATCGACGCGTTTCGCACAAAGGGGCTATATGTTTCGGGCGTAGTCATCACGCGCTATACGGGACAGGCGGCGGCGGACGCGTTTGCTTCGCAGCTCACGCGGCTCGGCGTCGCGGTGTATCATCATTATCCCATCGCGGGCTATCCCGCCAACGTGCCGCTCATCGTATCCGACGAAGGCTTCGGCAAGAACGAATATATCCAAACCACGCGGCGCTTGGTGGTCGTTACCGCGCCGGGGCCGGGCAGCGGCAAGCTCGCCGTCTGCCTTTCGCAGCTCTATCATGAATATAAGCGTGGCAAGCGCGCGGGCTACGCGAAGTTTGAAACGTTTCCGATCTGGAATCTGCCGCTCAAACATCCCGTCAACCTTGCTTACGAGGCGGCGACGACCGATTTGGACGACGTCAACATGATCGACCCGTTCCATTTGGAGGCTTACGGCGTCACGACCGTGAACTACAATCGGGATGTGGAGTCGTTCCCCGTGCTTTCCGAGATATTCCGCCGCATTTTGGGCGCGTCGCCCTACCAGTCGCCAACGGACATGGGCGTCAATATGGCGGGCTTCTGCATCACGGACGACGAAGCCGTGCGAAACGCGGCTTTGCAGGAGATCATCCGCCGTTATTATCAGGCGATGTGCGCCTGCAAGCGCGGCATTCTTTCGCCCGAGCAGGAGCTGAAAAGTGAGATGCTGCTCAACCGTTCGGGCGCGTCCCCGAGCGACCGCCCCGTGATCGCGGCGGCGGAACAGCGCGCGGAGAAGACGGGCGAACCCGCTATGGCGATCGAGCTTGCGGACGGAACGATGATTACGGGCAAAACGAGCGATTTGATGGGCGCTGCTTCCGCGGCGCTGCTCAACGCGCTGAAAACGCTTGGCGGCATCCATCACGACATCGACCTCATTTCGCCGATCGTGCTGGGCCCCATCCAAACGCTCAAAACCAAGCATTTCGGGAGCGTGAATCCGCGGCTGCACAGCGACGAGGCGCTTATCTCGCTTGCCATCTGCGCGGCGACCAATCCGACGGCGGCGCTTGCGCTTAGACAGCTCCCCAAGCTGCGCGGCTGCGAGGCGCATTCCAGCGTGATCCTTTCGCGGGTGGACGCGGAGACGTATCGCAAGCTGGGCGTGAACTGCACCTGCACGCCCGAGTTCCAAAACAAGGGGCTGTATCATCAGTAAAAAAAGCACGACTATTTTTTTGGAAAGGGCACGCGGCGCAAAGTTGACACTTGTTGCGAATATGCTTCGTGTGTTACAATGAACCGATATGGAAACACGAATGGAAACCCGAATCGAGAAATTGCGCGCAGGTATGCGCGAAAACGGCTTGGACGCCGCTCTGCTCACAAGCCCCGTCGCCATCCGTTATTATACGGGCTTTACGGGCGGCGTGGACGGAACCGCTCTTATCACGATGCGGCAGGCGTACCTTGTGACCGATTTTCGCTACACAATCGCGGCGAAGGCGGAAACGAACGGCTGCGCGGAGGTCGTCGAGGCGGGGTATGCCGAGCAGCTCGACGTTCTCAAACAAAAGCTCGTTCAAGACGGCTGCAAGGTCTGCGGGTTTGAGCAGGACAGCGTGACCGTCGCCGCGTTTGAGAGCTATCGCGCGTTTCCGGTCGAATGGAGACCGTTTGCCGAACAGATCGCGCTGCCGCGGCTGTATAAGTCCGACGACGAGATTCAAAACCTCATCGAGGCGCAGCGCATCGCGGACGTTTCCTATGCCGAATGGCTGACGCGCATCCGCGTCGGCATGACCGAGCGCGAGGCGGCGGCGGAGCTTATTTACGTTTGCGCGAAGAACGGCAGCGAGGGCCCGTCGTTTGCGCCCATCGTCGCGGCGGGTGAAAACGGAGCGATGTGCCATGCCGTGCCGGGCGAACGGAAGCTGCAAAAGGGCGATTTGGTCGTCGCCGATTTCGGCTGCCTGTATCACGGCTATTGTTCCGACATGACGCGTTCGTTCGGCATCGGCAGCGTGGACGCCGAGCAAAAGCGCATTTACGATATCGTTTTGCAGGCGCAGCTTCTCACGCTTGACGCGCTCAAGGGCGGCGTAACGGGCAAGGCGCTGGACGCGGTTGCGCGGGACTATATCGCCTCGTTCGGGTATGGCGAAAACTTTGGACACGGTCTGGGTCACGGCTTCGGGCTGATGATTCATGAGCCGCCGCGCGCGGCAATGTCGTCAACGGACACGCTTTTGCCGGGCATGACGATTACCGTCGAGCCGGGCGTCTACGTCGAGGGCAAGTGCGGCGTTCGAATCGAGGATTGCTGCGTCGTGACGGAGGACGGGCATATCAACCTCGTTTCCAGCCCGAAGGAACTGATTCTCCTGTAAGCGAGCGGCTTGGACGGAAAAAACGCGCGTTCCTGCGAAGAATTTTGTTTGGACGGCGAGGAAATAGGGCAAATACCTTTATAAAAAAGAAACAGATTAGCTAAACGGAGGATTGGAACCATGATTACCGCAGGAGAATTCAGAAAAGGCATGACCGTAGAGATCGACGGTCAGGTTTGGTCGATCTCGGACTTTCAGCACGTCAAGCCGGGCAAGGGCGCCGCGTTTGTGCGCACCACGCTCAAAAACGTTATGACGGGCGCCGTGCTCGAGCGCACGTTTAACCCAACGGACAAATATCCGCCCGCACACATCGAAACCAAGGATATGCAGTATCTCTATGAGGATGGCGGG
>CAZBVC010000002.1:69366-100545 GCA_964495255.1 uncultured Oscillospiraceae bacterium | reverse complement strand
ACTGGTATAACGGCGGCATGGAGCACACCACGCTGCACCTGCTCTACTCGCGCTTTTGGCATAAGTTTCTTTACGACTGCGGACTCGTGCCGACCAGGGAGCCGTATCAAAAGCGGACGAGCCACGGCATGGTGCTCGGCGCGAACGGCGAGAAGATGAGCAAATCCCGCGGCAACGTGGTCAATCCAGACGACTATATCCCCGCGTACGGCGCGGACGCGTTCCGTATGTACATCATGTTCATGGGCGCGTTCGATCAGCCGATTCCCTGGAACGAGCAGGGCACGCGCGGCTGCCGCCGCTTTTTGGACCGCGTCTGGGGGCTTGCCGATATGCAAAAGGGCGAGGGCGACACGGATGCGGACTTGCGCCGCAGCGTCCACGCGACGATCAAGAAGGTCGGCGAGGACATCGAGCGCATGAAGTTCAACACCGCCATCGCCGCCATGATGTCGCTGGTTAACGAGTTTTACGATAAGGGCAGCCTCACGCGGGACGAGTTCCATACGCTTTTGCTGCTGCTGAACCCGTTTGCCCCGCATATCGCCGAGGAGCTCAACGAGCAGCTTGGCGGATACGAGCCGCTGCATCACGCCGCATGGCCGACCTATGACGAAAGCGCGCTCGTCGCGCAAACGATCGAATACGGCGTGCAGCTCAACGGCAAGGTGCGCGCGCGCGTCAAGCTGGACGCGTCGATGGACGCCAAGGCGGTCGAAGCGGCCGTTTTGGAGCAGGATGAGGTCAAAGCGCTGTTGGTCGATAAAACGGTGCGAAAGATCATCGTCGTGCGCAACATCGTGAACATCGTGGTCGGCTGACGCGGCGTATTCCGCTCGCGCCGCGCTTGGAGGAAGAAATGGATCTCCCTCGCGTCTCGAAAAAATACCTGTTGCTTATCAGCGTCCTATGCGCGCTCGTTGTGCTTTTGCAAGCGGATTTTGCGCGGCGGGACGCTTTTCCTGTCAGCGCGTCCGTTTCGCCTGCGCCGAGCGCGCTGCCGACGCTCGCCCCTACCCCGACGCCCACGCCGATCCCGGGCGACGTTGACGCCGATCGCATCCTGACCGCCGCGGACGCCGCAAAGCTGCTGCGCTTTGCTTCCGGCAAGACGAGCTTGCCCTACGCCGCGCTTCAAAGCGCCGACCTGACGCAAAACGGAACCATTGACGAAACCGACGCAAAGGTGATTCTTTGGCTTTCGGCAGACAAGCTGCCCGACATGGACGCGTTCGTCGAAACGATTCGCACGGGGCTGTGCGACGAGCGGGACTTCGACCGTTTCGAGTACGACGGCACGGACGACGACGGCATGGGCAATTACCGCAGCGAGCAGGTCAGCATTACGATCGAAACGCGCCGCGCTTACGATTCCGTCGCATACGTTGCGGATATTTTCATCCGCGACCTGTCCAGCCTGTACACCACGCTCGCCGCGCCAAACCATTCGGACGAAACGATCGGCGTTCAATCCATTCTCGGCATGGTGGCGGATTCGGGCGGTATTCTCGGCACGAACGGCGATTACTGCACGAATCGCGTCGGTCCGCTCGCGCGCAACGGCGAATGGCTCTCCACCTATCGTTCCGCCTATTCGGATATCTGCGTGCTCAATTACGACGGCACGATGGAGATGTATGCGGCGTACTCATATCATGTCAGAGACATCACGCAAACGCCGCGCTATCAGGTCTGGGGGTTCGGCCCGTCGCTTTTGAAGGACGACGGCTCGGCGCGCACCAAATTTCCCAATAAGGTTTTGCCGCAAAACCCACGCACGGTGATCGGCTATTACGAGGTCGGTCACTACTGCCTGATCGCGGTTGACGGGCGCGACAGAGCGTATTCCATCGGCATGGAAATGGCCGAGCTTGCCGAATTTTGCGCTTCGCTCGGCTTAACCGCCGCGTTCAATCTCGACGGCGGCATGACGACGGTTATGGCGACGAAAACCGCGCTTGTCAACAGCCCCTCGCGCGGCGGCAGGCGATGCAGCGACGCGATTGTCATCGGCGAGCCGAGTGAAGCGCGGCTGTCTGCGGGCGATTGATCCGAAGAGAATTTACGAAAAACGGAGAGTAAATGGGGCCTTTTGTATGCACCTTAACCGACGAAAGCTCATTTTATGCCTCATCCTTTGCTTGCTTTTCTTTGCTGCGTTCGTGTCGTACCCCTGCGAAAGCACGGCGGCGCAAGCGTCCGCGAGCCCAACCCTCGCCCCTTCCCCCACGCCCGAACCGGCCGCACAAACGCCCGAACCGACTCCGTTTTCCATTGTTTGGATCGCCGATACCCAAAACACCGCATACGCACAACCCGACGTCTTTTACACGCTCGGATCGTGGATCGCAAACAACGCCAAGAATCTGAATATCGTTCAGGTCGTGCAAACCGGCGACCTTGTGGACAGCGGCAGCCGCGCACGCGAGTGGAACGCCTTTTTCCGCGCTTACGATCTCTTCCACGAAGAAATCCCTTATGTTACGGTTGCAGGCAATCATGATCTCAATGTTCTCGCGCCGTCCTACAACGCGTTTCTTTCGCAGCGCTTTCTGGACGAACTGCCCGCGGAGCAGAAATTTGAAGGCGGTAAAGCCCTGTACGCCTTCTTAACCGCGGGCGGAACCGACTTTATCCTTGTCGGCGTCGGTTTTTCCGCAGGCGAACAGAGCGTTGAATGGGCGAGTTCGGTGCTTTCTGCTTATCCAAATCATGTTGCAATCCTCCTCTTCCATTCATACCTGCATCCCCGTTTGGGTTTATATGAGGAGGGCCCGATGCTGTATTCCGCGCTTGTTGCGCCGCATCAAAACGTGCGCCTCGTTCTCTGCGGGCATTTTCGCGGCGACGCATTCCGTATCGATACGTTTGACGATGACAGCGATGGCCAGACGGATCGAACCGTATACACCATGATGCAAAACTTCCAACATTATAACCCGGACGGACAGATTCGCCTGTTAACGTTTGATCCGCTCGCGCGCAGTATCACGGTCGATACGTTTTCCACCGTGCATACCGCATGGCACTATCGGGATTCGACGTTGCGCGTCAATCCGTTTCTACTTGATAATGCGTTCTGACGCAGTTCGGCTCTGATGCGTTCCTTGCCCGAAAACTTGCGTTTTGCGCCGCCAAACGATATACTGTTCTCATTTCTCACGCGCCGCGATCAACGCCAATGCAAACGGCTCGCTTGCCCGCGGGAAAGAGGGAGGCTTTTTCCATGCCCAAATCCAAGCCGCGGCTGATTACGAGCGCCTTTTTGCGCGAAATGCTGCCGCTGGCGCTGCCCATCGCGCTGCAAAACCTGCTCATGACGTCCTTCCGCCTTGTGGATACGCTCATGATCGGCAGGCTTGGCGACGTTTCCATCGCGGCGGTCGGGCTGGCGGGCTACGCTTCGTTCCTCGTCGAGCTGATCGCTTTCGGCATGGCGAGCGGCAGCGCGGTATTCATCGCGCAGTATCACGGCGCGAACAATACGTTTGGCATTCGCCGCTCATTCGGCGCGATGCTGCTTTTCGTCGTTCCCATAGGCGCGCTGTTTACCATCGGGGTCGGTCTGTTTCCGACGCAGTTCATGCGCCTGTTTACGAACGACGCCGCCTTGATCGACGAGGGTGCGCGCTATCTCTCGTTCGCCTGCTTTTCCTATTTCTCGCTGACGCTGAACATGGCGTTTTCAACCGTTCTGCGCTGCACGGAGCAGGTGCGCATCCCGATGGTCGCAAGCGGCGTTTGCTCCGCGCTGAACGCCGTGCTCAACTACATCTTCATATTCGGCGTGTTCGGTCTGCCCGCCATGGGCGTTGCGGGCGCGGGGCTTGCAACCTCCGTCTCCGCGCTGCTTAACCCGCTTATCATACTGCTGCTTTCGTTTGCGCGCCGCAATATCCTGATTTCGCCCATCAAGGAACTGTTTCGCCTGAAAGGGTTCTTGAAGGAATACTGGATCCGCGTTCTGCCCGCGCTGCTCAACGAAATGCTTTGGAGCCTGTCCATCGTGGGAATCAACATGGTGTTCGGGCGTATGGGCACGGACAATTACGCCGCGCTGACCGTGGAACGGACGATCGAGAACATCATATTCGTATTTTTTGTCGGCATCTGCAACGCGTGCAACATCATGGTCGGCAAAGCGATCGGCGCGGGGCGCGTCGAGGAGGGCAAGCTGCACGCCAAGCGATTTATGCTGCTCGAACCCGTGCTGGGGATCATGCTGGGTCTTGTCATCGTGCTTTTGCGCGCGGAAATGATCTCGCTGTTTGATATCTCGTCCGCCGCCGCGCGAACCGCGCGCATTTTGCTTGCCATCTATGCCGCGGATGTGACGATTCGCAACATTCCGTATATGTGCACGGTCGGCATCTTCCGTTCGGGCGGCGATACGAAAATCGGCCTGATCTGTGATTTCTGCGTTCAATACGGGCTCGTTCTGCCCGTTACGGTGCTCTGCGGGCTTGTGTGGAAGCTGCCGTTTATCACGACCTATCTGCTCGCGATACTCGTGGACGACGCGGGCAAGCTCTGCATCTGTCTGCCGTACTTTTTCTCGATGAAATGGGTCAAGCCGATCCGCCAGGAGCTGCCCGCCGCAACGCGGGGGCAAGAGGAGCAAAGCGCATGAAGGCGCGCGCCGCAAAACGGCATACGGGAAACCGACGCGGCTTCGGCGTCCGTCCCATCGCCGTGCTTCCGCTCGGCTTCATCGCCATGATCCTTTTGGGCGCTTCTCTGCTCATGCTGCCCGCCGCGTCCGCAAAGGGAACGTCGCTTTCGTTCCTCAACGCGCTGTTTACCGCAACGAGCGCGTCCTGCGTGACGGGCTTGATCGTTGTTGACACGGGCACCTACTTTTCGCTGTTCGGGCAGATCGTTTTGCTCGCCCTCATACAGCTCGGCGGGCTTGGGTTTATGACCGCCGCAACGCTTCTGTTCTCGCTGACGCGCCGCCGCGTCTCCCTGCGCGAGCGCATGACGCTTGCGGAAGGATTCGGCGAAAACCGCTTGCAGGGCATGGTCGCTTTGGGGCGAAAAGCCGTCGGCATCACGCTTTTGACCGAGCTTGCCGGCGCCGTCGCGCTTTCGTTTCGCTTTATCCCTCTCTATGGCGTTGCAAAGGGGATTTGGTTCTCGATCTTTCACAGCGTGTCCGCGTTCTGCAACGCCGGCTTCGACCTGATCGGCGGCTATCGCTCGTTTACGGGCTTTTCGTCCGACGCGTTCGTTTGCTGCACGCTTATGCTGCTTATCGTATGCGGCAGCCTCGGCTTTGCCGTGATACTCGACCTCTGCGGCAAAAAGCGCTTTTCGCGCTTTCGTCTGCACACCAAGCTCGTGTTGACGGGCTCCGCGCTGCTGATCCTGCTCGGCGCGGCTTGCTTTTTGCTCATCGAGTCCGACAACCCGAATACGCTGGGCAACCTGCCGTTCGGAGAGCGCGTGCTCAACAGTCTGTTTCAATCGGTCACGCTGCGCACGGCGGGATTCAACACGATCGATCAGTTTTATCTGCGCGACGCAAGCAAGGGCGTCGGCATCCTGCTCATGCTGGCGGGCGGAGCGCCAGCGGGTACGGCGGGCGGGCTGAAAATCACAACCGTCCTTACGCTGTTTCTCTCCGTTGTCGCCTATGTGCGCGGCAAACGCGATACCGTCGCTTTCGGGCGCACGATCTCCGCCGAGCAGGTGCGGCGCGCTCTGACGGTATTCTGCATCGGCGTCATGTTCCTTGCCGTATCCACGCTCGCCGTGTCCATCATCGAGCAGGGTTTGCCCGCGGGCGAATTCGGTCTGCTCAATCAGCTTTACGAAGCGACGAGCGCGTTCTGTACGGTCGGCGTTTCGCTTGGCGTTACGGCGGCGCTCACCGCGCCTTCGCGCATCCTGCTCATCCTCATGATGTACGTCGGACGCGTCGGTCTTTTGAGCGTAACCGTGGCGCTGATCGACAGCTTGTCGGGCGAAACGCTTTTGTCCTACCCGCAGGAGGAGATCTTGATCGGCTGACGGAATGCCGCGCCGTTCAAAACGGATTGCACAGAAAGGAATCGATATGAAAAAGAGCTTTTTGGTCGTTGGGCTGGGTCGCTTCGGCATGAGCACCGCGCGTATGCTGACCGCGCTCGGGCACGAGGTGCTCGCCGTGGATCAAAACGCGGAGCTTGTCGCCGCGATTAAGGACGACGTCTTGCACGCCGTACAGGCGGACGCGACGGACGAGCGCGTGATTCGTTCGCTCGGCGTTCGGAACTTTGACGCGGTTGCGATCTGCATCGGCGACGACATTCGCGCTTCCATCCTGGCGACCGTGCTCTGTCGCGAGGCGGGCGCGAAAAAGATCATCGCCAAGGCGCAGGACGATCTGCATCAAAAGCTGCTGCTCAAAACAGGCGCGGATCGCGCGGTGCAGCCCGAGCACGACGGCGGCGTTCGCCTTGCCCGCACGCTTGCGGACGAGGGCGTTTTGGACTCGCTCGACCTTTCCGAGGAGTATTCCATCAACGAGATCGCCGTGCCGAAAGCATGGGCCTCGCATTCGCTTGCCGAGCTGAACGTGCGCAAGCGATTCGGCGTATCCGTGCTCGCCATTCGCCGCGACGGACATATTATCATCAACATCGACCCCGAAACGCCGTTTCGCGCGGGCGACTCGATCTATGTCCTCGGGGAAAATCGCGACCTCGAAAAGATTTAAGCGCGCATGAAAGCGCGGACGCTCGCCGAAACGTGCGCCCGCGTTTTTGTTTTGGTTTTCACTCCACCTTCACCCAATACCCGCCGCTTTTTTAAGCGGCTCTTTCAATCAAATCTTTTTTTGATTGATCTTCACTCCACCTTCACCCAATACCCGCCGCTTTTCGAGCGTATATATCGCGTATAGCCCGCAAGATGGCTTGGGGGCTGCGGGCTGTATTCGCCGCGCACCGCCGTAACAAGCATGCGCTCCTGCCCGCGCTGCCATACGCCGTGCAGCGTTTCGCTCGCCGCGCCCCGCTCTCGCGAAAAACGCGCGTTCGGAAAAATATGCGGAAACGGATTTTCCACCTGCGCCATGGCGGCAAGCGATTCGGCAAGCGGCTCATCCGGCGTGGTCACGCGCTCCGCAAGGGTATCGTACATCGCCGAAACGCGCTCGTACAGCGCCGCGGTATCGTCGCGTGCGCTTGCCGCGGCATCGTCGCGTGCGCTTGCCGCGGCATCGTCGCGTGCGCTTGCCGCGGCATCGTCGCGTGCGCTTGCCGCGGCGTCGTCGCGTGCGTCTGACGTGTCCGTCTCTCCATCCGCCGCATGCTCCTTCGGCGCAGGCTCGGGCGCAATCGGCGGTTCGGGCGCGGGCGCAGGCTCGGGTACGGGCTCCGGCTCGGGCGCGGGCGCAGGCTCGGACGCGGGCAGCGGCTCGGGCACGGGCGCAGGTTCGGACGCGGGCAGCGGCTCGGGCGCGGGCTTCGGTTTGCGTACCGTCGGCGGCTCGGGCGCGGGACGTTCGGCGTTCAAGCGTTTGATCGCCTGCAATACCGCCGTGTCGGGATGATACGGCGGAAGCGCGTCCGCCTCCTTTGCAAGCGGTATAGCGCCCGCTGTCTGCGCTTTCGCGGTTACGCGCAGGCGCACATCCGCCGCGGAAAGACGCGAATCGCTCGCAAGACCGCAGCAGCGCACGGTTCCGTTTTCCAGCATGGCGATTGCCTGCAACTCGCCGTTGACGCGAATGCGCGGCTCGCTGCCACGCGTTACGCCGCTTTTTGTCAGAATCGCAGTCTCGGGGAAGCGACCCTCCGTCCCGCGCGGGAAAATTTCTGCAACGCCGTTTTGCACGCGCGCATGCCCGCAGGGAGCGCCCGTTTCCGTTTTCAACAGTATAAATTCGATGTCCTTCATGCGTGTCCGCTCCTTTTCGTTGCCTGTCCCATCCTACTATATGCCGCATTGCCGCGCATCATCCGTCTTTTTCGCCCGCAGGAAAGGTCGCGGCAAAAAGTCACATTCTTTCCGTATTGTATTCGGGCGCGTTAGAATGTATGATAGAAACCGAACCAAACGTAAGGAGTTCTTTTTATGTCAATCTGGATCGCGTGTCTGCTCGGGCTCGTGCAGGGGCTTTGCGAATTTCTGCCCGTCAGCAGCAGCGGGCACCTGCTTTTATTGCAGCGCATGTTCGGCATCACGGAGGGCGCAATGTTCTTTTCCGTTATGCTGCACCTTTCGACGCTTGCGGCGGTATGCGTCGTTTATCGCGAACAGCTTCTCGCGCTGATTCGCAGACCGTTTTGCAAAACGGTCGGTCTGTTGATCGTCGCCACGCTGCCCACGGTGTTTTTTGCGCTTTTGTTCAAGAAGCTCGAGCCGTTTTCAACCTTCTATGCGGCGGCGGAACGGGGCGAATACCTCGGCTACTGCTTCCTTTTGACCTCGGTTATCCTGCTTCTGAGCGACCGCGTCACATTTTCGCGCGCTTCTCAGGGGCGCAAGCTCAAGGATATGCGCTTTGCCGACGCGCTCATTATTGGCGGCATGCAGGGCGTAGGCGTTCTGCCGGGCATTTCGCGCTCGGGCAGCACGATTTCGGGCGCGCTGTTCGCGGGTCTAAACCGCAAGGCGGCTGCGGATTTCTCGTTTCTCTTGTCCATTCCCGCCATCCTCGGCGGCGCGGTGCTGGAAATTCCCGACGCGCTGAGAGAAGGCGTCGGCGGCGTGCATTGGACCTGCGTCGCAGCCGGCATGCTCGTTGCGGGCATGACGGGCTACTTCGCCATTCGCCTCATGCTCGCCGCGATCAAGAAAAAGAAGCTGTGGGGGTTTGCCGTCTATACCGCTGCGCTCGGCGCGCTGATCTTGATCGACAAGTTCGCGCTGCATCTTTTCTTCTGAAACCATCCGACCTTGCCCGTATTTTGCGGGCGCAAAAAAGGAGCGGGCAAATCAAAAGCCCGTTCCTTTTGCTTTCGCGGCTATGCGGATTCTGTACGGAGGCTATTTGACCGCAGTTGTGCGCGCGCCGCTCCTGCGTTCCCACTCGATCAGGCTCCAAATCGTCAGCGCGCCGTCGATCATGAGCGCAACGCCCGCAACGATCGTAGCCGCCTTGACCGCGGTAAAGGGATTGAACAGCAGTACGCCGCCCATCACCAGCAGCGCAAGCGCGGAAACGAGCACGCCCGCCCAGTTATGCACGCCGACGCGCTTTAAGTCCAGCGCGATTTGCAGGCGCAGAATGCTGTCCACGATGATGGCAACGCCGATTGCCGCAGCAAGCGCGGCGACCACGCCGTTCGCGCGGAACAGCAAAAAGGCGCCCAGCACCAGGCTGGCGATGCCGATTGCGACGCCGAACTGCAATGCGTTCGGATCGTCCTTGCGCGCAAAGTACCAAATGATGCGGAACAGTCCGTAGGCAAGCGCCGCCGCGCCGACGACGTAACACAGAATCAGACGCGACTGCTCGGGCCAAACGGTCAACACCAGCCCGACGACAAGATAGGCGACGGCAAGCACCCACATCAGTGTTTTTGTAGATTTCGACATATGCTCTCCCCCTTGTTTGATTGTTTTCATTTGGTATCGCCAAATTCGCTCAAATCCATACCGTTTGCACGCGGCGCGGTCGCTTACCGATCGGTTCCCGCTCCCCGGGCAAACGCATAAACCGTTCGCGCCGTGTAGGTTTGCCCCGCGCGCAGCACGACGGACGGAAAATTCTCGAAATGAACGCCGTCGGGGAACGTCTGCGTTTCAAGGCAGACCGCGTCGTGCGCGTCGTAAAAAACGCCGCCCTTGCCCGCGCGGTGCGAAAGGAAGTTGCTTGTGTATACGACAATGCCGGGCTGATCGGTCTTGACCGTCATGGTCACGCCGCGCTCGCCGCTCAATACGGCGGCAACGCCGAGATCCGAAGCGCCGCTGTCGCTCTTTTTCCGATCCAGCGCGAAGCAATGATCCACGCCGCCGACCGCGCGAATTTGCGGATCGGGCGAAGCGACGCGCTCGGATAAACGCGCGCCCTTCAAAAAATCAAACGGCGTATCGAAAACGGGTAAAACGCGCCCCGTCACCATGCAGCCGTCCCGCTCCTCGCAGAACGCGGAGGCGTTAAGGGAAAGCGTATGGCTTAACACGTCGCCCCCGCCGTCCAGGTTAAAATAGGTATGGTTCGTGGGCGCAAAGATCGTATCCCCATCCGCATACGCGAGATAGTCGATCGACAGCGCGTTCTCCCCGCCGCGGGAATCCAGCGTATACGTCACCGTCAGATGCAGCGTTGCAGGGAAGCCCTCGTCCCCATCGGGCGAGGTCATGGAAAAGGCGATTCCGTTTTCGAGCGGCTTTGCCGCCCAAACGTATTTGTCGAAGCCGACGTTTCCGCCGTGCAGCGTGTTTTCCCCGTCGTTTCTGCTAAGCGCGAAGGTTTTGCCGTTCAGCGTGAACGAGCCGTTTGCGATGCGCCCCGCCACGCGGCCGATGATAGCGCCCAGATAGCCGTCGTTCTCCTCATATTCCCGCAGCGTGTCATAGCCGAGGCAAACGTCCGTCGTTCCGCCCGATTTTGTCGGCACGCGGATCGAGACAATCGTCGCGCCATAGTCCAAAGCATCGACGGCAAATCCGTTTTCGCAGGATAGCGTATATTTCGTAACCGCCTCGCCGCGCGTTGTCACGCCGAACGGAGTTTTGGTCAAAAGCATACCGGCAAGCCCGTCCTTTCTCTTCCTGTCAGCATATCATATTTTTCGACGCAAAGAAAGGCGAGAAACCGCCGATTCTGTGAGATTCTTTTGACCGATTGTATCGTTTCGTTGGAATCGCTTCGTTATTGTCGCTTTGTTATTGTCGCTTTGTTACGATCGCTTCGTTACGATCAAAACATGCGGATGCAGCCCGCCCGCCTCCGCCACGCGCGTATGTTTCAGCTCCAAGACGCGGTTTTTCTCGATCAGCGAGGCAAGCAGACGAAACTCCATCGTGTAAAGCAGCGCGACGCCGTCGGCTTTGAGCAGCTCGGGCAGGCGGGAAACGAACGCGCGATACAGCGTTTCGTTATTTTCATGCGTGCCCACACGGTTGCCGAACGGCAGGTTGGACAGGATCAAATCGAACGGCTCGCGGGCGGCAAAGCGCGTGCAGTCCTTCTGCACATACTGCGCCTTGACATGCGCGGCGGAGCTGTTCTTCCGCGCGGCAAGTACGGCGTTTTGCGCGACGTCCACGCCGAGCAACGCGGCGGCTTTTCCCGTTTTATCCAGCTCGATCAGCATTGTTCCGCTGCCGCAAAACGGATCGAGCGCACGCACATGTTCCGCAGAAACGAACGAGAGCGCATAGCGGCAAAGGCACGCCGCCAAAGCGGGCTTGATGGACGCGGGAAGCGTCTGTTTGCGGTAAGAAAAGCGCCCGTCGGGCAGGTCGCAGGGACGGATATACAGCGAGCAGGTCTCCTTTTTGCACACGACGCGAAGCTCGGAAACGTAGCTTCCGGGGTTGTCGCCGCCGCCGAGCGCGGCGCAGATTGCGCGAATGAACGCCGCGCGATCGCCCGCATAGTTTTGCAGCTCGACGCGGTAGGGGCGCGGCAGGAGCGCCGTCGCCGCTTCGACGATTCGTTCGGGCGCGAGCAGCATATTTTCGCCGAGCGGCACGAGCAGCTCGGTAAAGCAGCGCAGCGAATAGAGCTTTTGCGGCTGATCGGTCAGAACGCTTGCGCCCATGGGATGCGGGCTTGCTTGCAGCTTGCGCGCGGCAATCTCGCATAGGAGCATATCCGAAAAGCCGTCGGGCGCGACCAAAATGACGTTGATCGGGGCCGCAAAGAGCGCGTTCCTTGTCCGTTCGGCGGGAGAAAGGCTTTTTTGCGCCTTTTCCAGCGCGGCGACGATCTCAAAAACGTTCGCCTGCTCCGCTTCGGACTTTGCCGCAGGCAAGGCGTATGCGTTCAGCGCGGACAACGCCCTTTCTCCGCCCACGCTGCCCAGCGCGAGCAGAATCGACGGTATGACATACAGCGTTTGCTCGACTTGCAGCGCGGAAATCAGCGCGTCCGCATCCGCCTGCCTGCCCAGCGCGCCGATAAGACGGGCGGCGTTTTTGCGCGCCTTGGGTTCGTTTGAGGCAAGCAGCGCTTCCGTGCGCGACAGGGTCTTTTCATCGGAAAGAAGCGCCTCGCGGTAAACCCGCTTCTTCGCCGCCGCACACAGCGCGGAAAGCGCGGAAATCGGATCCGTTTCCAGCGCGGAAACGAGCGCGGGCAGGTCGTATACCGTTTCGTCCTTTTGGCGATTCATGCTGTTTGCGTTTCCTTCGTTCCTTATTTTTGCTCCGCCGCGCGTCGGATGATGTTCAAAATCGTCTCCGTTCCGTCGGAGCGCGTGTCCTCCTGCATGGTTTCGATATAGCGCTTTCGGTTGTCGTATACGGTTTCGATTGCGCGGCAAAGCGACTCCGCGGTCGCGCTCTCCTGTTGCAGCGCGGCAGCGTAGCCTTTCTTGACGAAATAGTCCGCGTTGAGCAGCTGGTCGCCGCGCGTGGACGCCTTTGGCAGCGGCACGAGCACGGACGGCTTGTTCAGCGCGAGCAGCTCGAACACGGCGTTCGCGCCCGCGCGCGAGAGCACAACGTCCGAAAGGCAAAACAGGTCGGGCAGCTCGGAATCAATATATTCATATTGCCTGTAACCGTCGAAGCTGCACGCTTCGTCCAGCTTGCCGCGCCCGCAAAGATGAACCACGTCAAAGCGGGTCAAAAGCGCGGGCAGCGCCTCGCGCAGCAGCTCGTTGAGCCTTTGCGCGCCGAGACTGCCGCCCATGCAGAGCAGAACGGGTTTTTCGCCCGAAAGCCCCGTAAACCGAAGCGCGCGCTCGCGCGAGCCCTTATACAGCGCGGGACGGATGGGCGTTCCCGTATACACGCCCTTATGCGCGGGGATATGGAAAAGCGTATCCTCAAACGTTACGCAGACCGTGTCGGTATACCTTGCGGCGATGCGGTTGCTGAGCCCCGGGGAAAAATCCGATTCATGCGCGACAACGTGCGTATGCTTGCCCGCGCCGAGCACGACGGGAACGGAAACGAACCCGCCCTTGCTGAACACAACGTCCGGGCTGATCTTTTTCAGCAGGCGCTTCGCCTGAAAAACGCCCTTGATGACGCGGAACGGATCCGAGAAGTTTTTCCAGGAGAAATAGCGGCGCAGCTTGCCCGAAGCGATGCCGTGATACATAACGTCGGGAAGCGAGGAGACGAGTTCCTTTTCCATGCCGCTCTCCGAGCCGATATAGTGTACCTCCCAGCCCTCCGCAAGCAGCCGCTGCATGAGCGCGATGTTCGGCGTTACATGCCCCGCCGTGCCGCCGCCCGTGAATACGATCCGTTTTGTCGCCATGATTATTAATGCCGTTCCTCTCAAAAACGCACGATCGGGAGAGATCCGACCGCGCGCCGTGTTTCGCATCCGCGTTTAGTGTATGCCGTAAACGCGTTTTTGGCTACTTCTTCTCTTCAATCGCCGTTGAGCACATCCTCTTTGAGCATGGCGCGGGCGATGTCGTATTTCATCTGCCCCCATTCGGCGGGCGCCTTGGTCAAGTCGATCTCCAACATGATGCAGATCAAACGCGCGTTTTCCTCGGTTACGGGCTGTCCCTTGCTGTCCTTGTCGCGCCAGCAGACGAACCACGCAAGCTCCTTGGTTTTATCGTCGTTGATCTCGGCGGTTCCCGTCTTTCCCGCGAACGTATAGCCCGTTGTGAGCAGCGCCTTGGTGAGAAAGCTCTTGGTCAGGCTCTTTGCCGTGCCGTCCGTGGTAACCTTTTGCAGCGCGGGGTAGACCATGTCCACCGTAGACTGTTGCAGAAGGTATTTATACACCTTCGGCTGACGCTGTTCGACCAGCGTGTAATCCGTGCCGTCCGCATGCCATATGGAGTCCACAAAATACGGCTGCATGATCTTTCCGTCGTTTGCGTAGGCGGAAACATAGCAGGCAAGCTGCAAGGGCGACATCAGGATCTCGCCCTGCCCGTAGCCCGTTACCGCGAGGTCGTAGTCCGTCAGCGGATCGTCCTCGGGGCGCGGCTCGGTCAAAAGCTGCGGCGTGCTGACGTCCATGCCCCAGATCATCTTGTCGGGCACAAGCTGCACGTTCGGCACCTCGTTCAAATTGCCCGCTTCGTCATACTTATACAGGTGTACGCCGCCGTCGGCAACGTTCAGCCAGCTCTCCTTGTCTTCGCCCGTTCCCGTCTTCCAATACAGCCTTGCGCGCGTGCCCTCCGTTTCAAGCTGAATGGGCGTGTTCCAGCCGTATTTATCGACAAGGTAGCTGCGGTATTTCTGCCAGCCCATGCGCATGGCGGCATACGCAAAATACAGGTTGTCCGACCAAATGATCGAGTTCCCCAGGTTGGGGGGTGCGGCGCGTGAATCCGCGCGGGTACGTTTGAGCGCACGATCGTCGCTTTGCACCTTCCAGGTTTCGTAGCTCTCGCGATACTGCATGCTCGCAAGGAAGGTTTCCGACGGATACCATTGGTCGTTTTTAACCTCCTCCGAGCCGGGGAACACGTCGTTTGCCGTCATGGTGTTGCTTTCCAGCAAGGCCGCGCTGGTCATCACCTTGAACACCGAGCCCGGGGTATACAAGCCCTGCGTGGCGCGGTTGTACAGCGGGATGTCGGGATCGACCTGCAACGCCGCCCATTCCTCGGCGGGCATGCCTCGGGCAAGATAGTTGAGGTCGAAGCCCGGCCAGGACGTCATGCCTTGAATCGCGCCCGTCTTGGGGTTCAGCACCACGACCGCGCCATGAATGGACGTATCGTATACGACCGTATCAATCACGTCCTCCAAACGCTCCTGCACCTCGGGCAATATGGTCAGATGCAGGTCGATGCCTTCCACGGCGGACGTGGAATACAGCATGCCGCGGCTTCCGCCCTCCGCCGTTTGAATATAGGTGAAGCGCCCGTTCGTGCCGAGAAGCTGATCCTCATAGAGCAGCTCCAAGCCGTATTTGCCGATCCATGAGTCGCCGTTGTAGCGCGTGTCGGTGGTAATGTATTTATCCAGCGCCACGTCGTAATAGATGTCGCCGTACGCCTCGTAGTTGATCTTCTCTTTCTTGGAAATGATTCCCGCGTATCCGATGATATGGCAAAGCGACTCGCCATACGGATAATTGCGCAGCGTGCCGTAGTTCGCCGTGTCGATGGAGATGCCCTGTATGGCAAGCAGGCGGGCTTTCAGATCCGCCGTCAGCTCGTCGGGGAAAAACGTTTGCAGCTTGGCAAAGTCGTTGCGCTGCTTGGAGAGCGATTCCCGAATGCTTTTTTCGGTCAGCCCCAATTCGGGAACCGCGGCGGTTTCGCGGATAAACGTTTCCAAATCCTTGATTTTGGACGGCACGCAAAAAACCGTTACCGTCGATACGTTTTGCGCGTAGGCAACGCCGTCGCAAAGGATCTCGCCGCGGTTTGCCTGCAATACGCCGACGCGCACGTTGTCGCCCCACTCCATCTGCGGGAAGATCAGGTTCGGCGACCATGCGATCGTCCAGCGATGCTCGATGCGGTTCGCCTCGATCGTAAAATCGTAGATCAGATCCTCGCCCGCGCGCTTGGAATGATAGGTCAGGGTATAGCTCACGCGCGCGTAGATCTCTCCGTCCAGCACGTCGTTGATCGTATAATCGATGCCCGTAAGCTGCAACTCGTCGAACACGCCTTCGTATTTATCGACAAACGCGACCTTCGTGATCGTCTCGTTGATTTTCTTCTTTTCTTCCCCGTCGTCGTTCGGGTCGGGCGTCGCGTTCGGGTCGGGCGTCGCGTTCGGGTCGGGCGTCGCGTTCGGGTCGGGAGACGGCGTTTCCGACGGGACGGGCGTATCGGTCGGCGCGGGCGTATCGGCCGGCGCGGGCGTCATATCCGATTCGCGCTGATCCGCCGGCATATCGGCTTCGTTGATCGTACCGATCGGCGTAGCGCTCGCGCCGTCTGCCGCGTTTGCATCCGCGCCCGCAAGAGCGCCCACCGTGCCGCTTTCGTCCCATTCCTCGCTGACGGTGTTCAAATCGGTCCGGCTGTCCACAACGGGATATTCGCCCGTTTCGGGATCGGGCGTGACGCCGTTTTTCGCCACCGGGTCGGGCGTTGGCGTCGGGGTTTCCTCCGCCTCGGGCGTAGGCGTCGCGGGCTCGGGCGTAGGCGTTGCCGTTTCCTTTTTCCGGATGCCGAACACCTCGCGCCAAACCTCGCGCTCTTTTTCCTTTGCCTTTTCTTCCTCTTTGAGCCGCGCGGCGCGCTCCGCCTCGCTCTCGGGCGCCTTGATGCTGTCGGCGATCATCTCGTACGCTTTGTCATACGTTCCGTTCTGAATATATTGGATGAACTGCTCGCAGTAATCGCTGCCGCGCGTCACGACGGCGCAGCCGTAGCCCGACAAGGCCGCGGCAAGCGTCAGAACCACGAGCAGTATCGCAACGATTCGTTTCATTCGTATCCTTCCCCACTTTGACGATTGCAACGTTATTATAACAAATCTGTCCGCATGGGGAAGCCCCTGCCGCAGAAAGTTAATAAACATGCCATGATTCAAACCGCCGATTTCGCTTTTTCCAAGCAATTTGGTTTGAATCGCGCTTTTTTCGCATAAGCATGGATGGGTTTCATCCCACGGGGAGGAGAAATACGCATGGCGTTTCTTTGGGGCGGCATGTTTTGCATCGGCGCGGTTTGGATGCTGCTTTCGCGCGGCGGCGACGCGACGCTTGCCTGCATGCTTTCGGGCGCGATGCGCGCGGTTACGCTCTGCCTCGACATTGCGGGCGGCTATCTGCTCTTTACGGGTATGCTCGGCATCGCGGAAAAGGCGGGGCTGCTCCAAAAAATGACCCGCTTGCTTTACAAGCCCATGCGCCTTTTATTCCCGCACGCGGGCGGCGCCGTCGGGGAAATCTCGCTGGCGCTTGCGGCAAACGCGCTCGGGCTGGGCAACGCCGCGACGCCGCTTGGCATATCCGCCATGCACGCGCTTGAAAGGGAGAACCCCGCGAAAAACGGCGTCGGGACGGCGGACATGTGCGCGTTCGTCGCCATCAACGCCTCCGCGCTGCAACTTTTGCCGACGGGTCTTATCGCCATGCTCGGCGCGGCGGGCAGCGTCTCCCCCGCGCGCATCGTGCTTCCCTCGCTGATCGCCTCCGCCGCCGCAACCCTGACGGCAATTCTGCTTTGCCGCGTGGTGCAACCCAAATGAACCTCACGAGCCTGATCGTTCCCCTGCTGCTCGTCGCGCTCGTGCTGTACGGGCTTATCCGCGGGGTTGATGTGTACGCGGCGTTTGTCGAGGGCGCGTCGTCCGCTTTGCCGACGCTGTTCAAGCTGCTGCCGTACCTCGCCGCCATGCTCGTAAGCGTCGAGCTGCTCTCCGAAAGCGGCGCCTTTTTGCGCGTGTCCGACCTGCTTGCCCCCCTATGCGCGAAGATCGGGCTGGACGCGTCGCTTTTGCCGCTTTTGCTGGTTCGCCCGTTCTCGGGCAGCGCCGCTATGGCCATGGTGAACGAAATCTGCCTGTCCTTCGGCCCCGATTCGCGCGAGGCGTTTACCGCCGCGATTCTGACGGGCTCCTCCGAAACGATTCTGTATGAGCTTGCCGTCTATTTCGGCGCGGTCAACGTTAAGAAGACGCGTTTTGCAGCGCCCGTCGCGTTCGCCGCCATGCTTGTTTCCATATTGATTACGCTTTTGATCGTGCCGCTGTACGCCTTCTGAACCCGATTTCTTACGAAAATGCGCCGCGAAAACGATGAAATCCCGAGAACGCTCCGTAAAAATTCCGCAAAAAGCTCCGAAAAATCCCGAAAAAAGCCCGATTGTGTGCAATTTGCTCACACAGGAGGCGATTCGTCTGCTATACTTACATCAAGATAAGAAATGAAACAGGAGGAAACAACCATGGGTCTTTTCAGTTCCAAGAATACGTCCGCATACGACTTCGAACAGAAGCTCAAATCCGACGCCGATTTCATGCTCAAAGTATTGAACATCGTCGAGAAAAACCCCTCCATCGCGGAGCTGCAAGCCGGGGTCAAGAACCTGGGCTTCAAGCTGGAACCGATGGAAATCCTCGAAGCGCTCAAAAACGCCGTCGAGCACTATAAGAGTCGCATGGGCGGCAACGGCGGCGGTTCTTCCTCCTCCGGCTCGGGCAAGGGCTCGCTCGCGGGCTTCTCGCAGTAAGCGCGTCGGCAATTTTCACAGGCGAACAAAAAGGAGTTTTGCTTTGCGGCAGAGCCCCTTTTTTTGTACACCGTACCCATCATTTGCGGCGAAACGCCGCGTTTGCTTTTATGCGGCGGGCAAACAGACGCGTTGCAGCGCGTCGGCAAGCACCGTAATGGTGTTTTGCGCCGCAAGCAGCGAATCCGCGTTGGTGCCGACCTCGGCAAGCAGACAAAGACCCATATGCTGGTTATACCGCCCGACCTTTAACCGAATCGGCTTGACAAGCTGCGGCGAAACGTCCGCCACCGCCTCCGCAAGCGAATATGCAAACGTGTAATTCGCGCGCCAGTCGGGCGAAACGTCGTATTCGCCGTCATAGGTGCCGATGCCCGTTCCGACGACGAAAAACAGCTTGGCGTAAGGCGCGCCGTTCCATTCAACGGTGTTATCCGATTTCCCGCGTTGGTTCGACGCGTTGCGATGCAGATCGAGATAGATATCCGCGTCGTCGCAGCGCTCCATCAGCGCCAGCGAACGCGAATAGGCGGATGAAAGATCGGGCGCCTCCACGTTCGTCGTATCGTGTATGACGACAAAGCCGCGCTTTTCCAACGCGTCGGCAAGCAGCGTGCCGAGCCCGACGATGTTATAGTCCGTATTCTCGGTGCGCCCGCGCTCGGTTTCGATATAATCGTCCGACGGGTCTTTGCGAAACGCCTCCGTGGCGTGCGTATGGTAAAGAAATACGACGGGCGGCGCGTCGAACGTATACGTTCGCGCGGTAAACTGCGCGGCAATATCGCTGCGCAGCGTAATGTCGCCGTCCTCCTCGATCACCATCTCGGGCTCTTCCGTCGGGGTGAGCGCGGGCGTTTTTGTCGGCGCGGGCGACGCCTTCGCCGTGGGTTCGGGCGTGCGAGCGTCTATTTGTGTTGCCGCCGTTTCCGCGCCTTTGACGCAGCCGATCAGGAAAAGCAGGCACAAAGCAAGCGCGCATACGGTCGCGATACGCGCGGGCAAAGCGCGCTTTTTTCGCGTTTGCAAGCCGTTCTTTTCAACCAATGCCGTCCGCCTCCGTTTCCGCGCGTCCGCTTTTGCGAATCGCCTTTTTGTCAATATATCGTTTTTCGGCATGATTTTCAAGCGCGAGGGTCAAAAAAGAACGCGACGCGGCGAAACATAATTGCACAAAGCGGCGTTTGCGTCCGAAATCGGGCGCTTTTTTGGAACCCGCGCGGCAAATATTACCGATTCGCTATTGTCGATTGATCGTTACGGGACGGGCAACGCGTCCGCCCGCTTTTGCGAGCGATACAGACCGCCCTTGCCCGAGAAAAGGCTCGCCGCGCCGACGGCAAGCGCAAACAGCGGCATACTTTCCCCGCCGAACAGTTCAAGTGCGAGCAGCAGCGACGCGAGCGGGCAGTTCACCGCGCCGCAGAACATCGCCACAACGCCGATTGCCGCGCCGAACGACGGGTTTAACCCGACCAGCGGCGCAGCGACGCAGCCGAACGTTCCACCGATCGTAAAGCACGGCACGATTTCGCCGCCGCGATAGCCCGCCCCAAGCGTGATCGCGGTAAAGAGCGCTTTGAGCGCGAACGCGGGGGTATCCGCCCGACCCGCAAGCGCCGAAGCCAGCATGGGTTCGCCCGAGCCGCCATACGCCCTGCCGAACACAAGCGTCAGCCCGACGACGAGCGCGCCGCCGACGGCAATGCGCAAAAACGGATCGGGCAGGCGCCGACCGAGCATATCCGCCGTATGCTCCATCAGCAGGCAAAACAGTCTGCTCACGAGCGCGACCGCGGCGGCAAGCAGCAGCACGCGCCACGCGGCGTTCCATGAAAACGCTTCCGCGCCGAGCAGCGCAAACGCCGTCGGCTCGCATGAAAGCGCGCGCGCGACGCCAAACCCCGCCAACGCGGATACGATGCCATACGGCAGCGTGCGGCTGATCCGCCCGACGTACACGACCTCGCAAACGAACACCGCGGCCGTTAACGGCGTTCCGAACACCGCGGCGAACACGGCGCTCATGCCGCACGAAACGGCGACGTCGCCAACCCTGTCGCGCACGCGAAAGACGCGCGCCACCCCTGCGCCGACCGCGCCGCCAAGCTGCAAAGCCGCGCCCTCGCGCCCCGCGCTGCCGCCGCACAGATGCGTCAGAAACGTCGAAACCGAGACGGACGCGAGCATCAGCGGCGGCAAGTCGCTTTCGCCGCGCGCCGCGCAGATAACATCGCTCGTGCCCAGGCGAAACGGAATGCGGCAAAGCCGATACAGCCCCGCGATGCAAAGCCCGCCGATCGGCAATAAATAGAGCAGGAACGGATATTTTCCGTATGCCGCAGCGGCAAATCGCACGCCGTGCAGAAGCAGCGCGCCGACGCATCCGCCCAAAAGCCCGATCAAAAGCGCGAGCAGCGCCCGAAGCAGAATCTCTTTCGCATAGAAAAGCACGCTTTTCAGGCGCGCTTTCACACAAATACCCGATTGATCCTTTGTCATAGCGGCAGTATAGCGCAAATGCCGCGTTTCGTCAAAAAACGCGCGCATTGCAAAATCGGGTCGCCTGCATCCCGCGTCGGTTCAGTCCTTCGCGCGCCCTTGTCCCTGCGGCTTCATGCCGAACAGCTCCCGCATCTCCAAATAGCCGCGGTTATCCTTCAACCAACCGACGCGGCCGGGATCCTGATTTCGCTTGATGCAAAGCAAGGTGTTCGGCAGCGCGCTTTCCAGCTCCGCGATCTGCTCGTCCGTAAAGGGAATCATGTTGACCCAAAGACGCTCCAAATCCGTCAGCTGTTTGAGCACGTCGATGCTTGTAAAGTCGTTCGCGCCGCAACTCAGGAAGCGCAGCTTTTTCAGCTTCAAAAGCACCGGCATCTGTTCGTCGGGAATATAGTTATAGTAGATTTCGAGATATTCCAGCTCGGGCAGGTTCTCGAGCACGGAGATATCCGTCAAGTCCATCAGCGAGATAACCAAATACCGAATCTTCGTCAGGTATCTCAGCACGGAGATATCCTTAATATTGATGGCGTGCCCCATGTCCAGCGCGATGAGATCGGTGCAGTATTGAAGCGGTGCGATATCCGCCGCGGAGATGCGCTTATAGCTGAACTTCGAGTCGGTCAGATAGCGCCCCTTGCCGTCGGGGAAGGGCGTTTTATAGCGATTGCCCATGGAGAACGCCGTGACGTCCGTTCGCATCTCCCAATACTTCACGTTGATCATCCAAACGACCTTGGCGTTCGGCAGCGCGTCGCGAAGAACCGCCATCTCCTCATCCGAGGGGCCGCAGCGGCACATATCCAAATAGGTCAGCTTCGGCAGGAGCAAGAGCAGGTCTGTCAGCGCGACGGGGTCGTCCACATGATACGCGGAAAGGTCAAGCTCCGAAACGTCGCTTTGAACCGTCAAGCCGAACGGAAACGCGACGTCGTAAAGAAAGAACACGCTCGGATACGCGTTTACAAGCGCCGCTTTTTCCTCGTTTGTCAGCGCGCAGCCCGTTACATCGACCGTTTCGAGCGCGGTAAAGCAGCCGAGCTTCTCCATCAGCGCCGCAGGGTCGAACGCGGACGCGTTTGTCAGATCCAGGCTCGTATCGTCGAGCGAAAACGATTTGCCGCACAGTTCCAGCAAATAGCTTATGCGAATCGAGGGGAACGCGTCCTGCAAGGCGAACACGTCTTCGGGCGCAACGCTCGCGCCGCTCAGATCCGCCGTTTTCAGCGCGGGCAAGGCGGAAAACGCGGCAAAGAGCGCTTCGCTTGTTACGTTGGCGTTTGTCAAATCAACGCTTTCCGTATCGGAGTCGAACGTCTTCCCGCCCAGCGTAACGCTCCATTCCATCGCAAGATTCGGATATTCGGAACGCGCGCGCGCGAGCAGCGCGGCGTCGGGCGGCGTTTCGAGCGTAACGCGCGTGAGCTTGGGCAGATACGAAAGCGCGTCGATCATGCGTTCCGACAGGGCGGGCAGGGTGAGCGCCTCGCTCTCGGAATCCGCCGACGTTTCGCCGACGGGAACGCTCCAACGGATGCTGCACGCGGGGAACTGCGCCTTCAAAGCGTCGTATTCCGCGCAGGAAAGCGTTTCACCGCGCAGATCTGCCTCCGTTGCGTCTGCGGCGATCTTCGTGTTGCCGAAGGTAACGCGCGACGCGCAGGCGCACAGCAGCAGCATGCAAACAAGGCATGCAAAAAGGATCGGAATCAAGCGTTTCATGCCGCTATTATGCCATATCCTTCGTTGAAGGGCAACACAAAATCGCCTGTTTCGGGCAGGACGCATCCGTTCGGCAGAAAGCACGCTCGCCGAGAAATTTGCTTTGCATTGCGCCTCTCCCGTCGCGCGCACCGTGACGATTCCCATACAAAAAAGAAGGATCGACTCGCCCGCGCCCAATTTTGTTGCGCGAAGTTCACATCAAAAGCGGAAAAATAAGGTATACTGTACTTGCGCAGCCGTAAGCAGGTATGCTTACGGGGCAAGCGCAATACCGCGTCAAAGGAGAACAATTATGTCAGTTATAGCGATCACAGCCGACAATTTCCAAGCCGAGGTTCTGGAAGCGGATCGTCCCGTCCTGATTGATTTTTGGGCGCCGTGGTGCGGTCCCTGCCGCATGGTTTCGCCCATCGTGGACGAGATTGCGGACGAAAACCCCGCGTACAAGGTCTGCAAGATCAATATCGACGAGCAGCCGCAGCTCGCGCAGCAATACGGCGTAATGAGCATCCCGACCCTGATGGTATTCCAAGCGGGGATCCTCAAGGACAAGGCGGTCGGCGCGCGACCCAAGGCGTTCATTCTCAAAATGCTCGCTTCCTGACGCCCCTTTCCGCCCACCGCTCGATTCGCAGGGCAAAATGCTGCGCGCGGTTCACAACGCGCGGCAAAAAGTCTTTCCCAAACGCGCAATATGCCGTATAATAAAGTATGCTCCGCTTGCGGGGACATACTTTTTTGAGGATCATCATGAAATTGTTCGATATTTCGCGCGAGCTGCTGCGCACGCCGCCCTATCCCGGCGACGAGCCGCCGCAGCTGACGCCCGTCAAGCGCATGAGCGACGGCGAACCATACAACCTTTCGCGCGTCGAGATGAGCCTGCACGCCGCCACGCATATCGACGCCCCGCTGCATTTCATCCGCAAGGGGAAGGATATCGCCGCGCTCCCCCTTGAAGCGTTTTTTGGCGAATGCGTGGTTCTGACCGTTCCCAAAACGCCGCTGGACGCCATGTATTTCATGAAACGTCCGTTTGCGCCGCGCATTCTTCTGCATGGCAAGGGCGAATTAACCGAAAGCGCCATCGGTTACCTGTATAACCAAGGCGTGGTGCTCATCGGAACGGATAACCAGTCCGTCGGCGCATACTCAAACGAGCTGAGCGCGCATGTCGCGCTGCTCGGCTACGGCATTTTCCTGCTCGAAAACCTGGATCTGCGCGGCGTGCCCGACGGGAACTATACGCTTTCCGCCATACCGCTCAAAATCGCCTCCGCCGAGGGCGCGCCCTGCCGCGCGATTCTGATTTCGGAGACGTAAGCGCCGGCTCTTTGGAAGGACTGCATTATTGTTTCATGCTTTCGGCATAAAATGTAACAATCGCTCGAAAAAACATCTCGCAGGCAAAAAGTGTTCTGCTATATCGAACGTTTCCCATTCAACGTAACAAATCGACATTTTCCGTTACTTCTCTTTTCAGAACGTCGCGAATCATGTATAATGGCAGCATGAAAAAGTCGATCGTTGTGCTGCTTTTGGGAATTCTGCTGCTGGAAGCCGCTCTGCCTTTTGGCGCGGCGCGCGCGGAGGCGGATGCGAACGCTGCCGACGCGGGGAGCGATTATTACCTGACGCCGTCCGCGGCAAACGCGGCGCGCATGCTGCGCGAAGGGGACGATTCCGCTGCGCTTGCGTATTGGACGACCGCCGAGCCGCATCCTACGGGGCAGTATCGGCTCAAAAAAGCGATGATCGCCATGCTGAAAAACACGGTCGGGTTCGGCTTAACGCCCGTTGGCAGCAGCGGGATCTGCTTCCGCTCCTGCGACGAGGTTCCGCTCATGGCAACCGACGAAAAGCTGCAACAGCGGCTGGACTTTAATATTCACGGCTGCATTTATACAAGCAGCCCGCTTTTGTCCGTATGCGCGAGCTTTGCGCCGCGCGGCGGCAGCGGAAAGGGCGTTACGGAAACGGTAACCTTTGATCCGCTTTCGGAAATCACGAGCTATTCCCTTTGCTCGGAAGCCGAACCGATCGAGGGGAAATCGCTCGACACGCTGTTTGATATCAGCGCTCTGCCCGAGGGCGCGTATCGCTTTACGCTTACCGCGTCAACCGTCGATCAAGCTTCGCCCGTCATGCTCGCGCAGACCGACTGCTCGATCGTTCGCGAAAAGCGGCTCGTGCTCACGCAGAACAAGTTTGACGACAATTATACCGAAGCGTCCGCATTCTTCAACGGCGACACGAATCGGTTTTTGTTCCATTATTCGATCAAGGCGGATCGCAGCATCGCAACGGAGAACGATTGGCGCGACGCGTGCATCGTGAAATCCTCGCTGGGGCGCGTGCATATCGACGCGGTTCCGTATTTCGAGGAGGCGAACGAATACCTCGTGGGAACCTACGTTTGCGTTTCTATCGTCAACCCGCGCTCCGGCAAGGTTTCCGAGGGACGCGTGACCCAGCTCAAAAAGCTGATGCCCGATTACGCGACGTATGTGCCGCGCTTTCAGACCAATCTCGAATACCTGAGCCATCATACGCTCGGCACCTGCATCGACGTCAACGACACGCTCTATCCGAACCTGAATATCCTGAGCAACCATGAGCTGATCGGCACGGAGGTGCGCGACAACCTCGTTTACAACGGGATCAAAACGAACGACAAGGGCGTTTCGTATTACGATTTTACCTATACGGGCGAATACCCGCGGCAGGATCGCTTTCCGAAAACGATTCTCAACTATCTGCTTTACGAGCTGGCGTTCTTCCGCGCGGGCTTCTTCTGGGGCTATTATTACGAGACGGCGTGTGACGGCATGCATTTCACGCTTTCGGAAAACGACCCGAACATGTTCATGCATTCGGATATCGGTTTGCGCAAGATTTACGAATACTGTCCATTGCAAGTTGGGTAAGGGACGTTCTTTTCTTTGAAAAGAAAAGAAGCAAAAGAAACTTCATTTGCCGCGACGCTCCTGCCGCAGCGCAATGGAACGGGGAACGTTCTTTTCTTTGAAAAGAAAAGAAGCAAAAGAAACCGCATTTGCGGCGTTTTTCGCGTTGTAAAAGTATAGGATAAAGGAAAGGCTTTCCCGTAATCCGTATTCCAAAATCACGAACCGAACAGAGAAGGAGCTTATGCGAACGCTGCGCATCGAGATCACGCCCGAACAAGCGGGGCGAACGATCGAAAGCCTGCTGAAAAACGAGCTGTGCTGCTCGAGCGGGCATATTTCACGTCTGAAAAGGCGGGAAGCGGGCGTGCTGCTTTGCGGCGAACGGAAATATGTCACAGCGCGGGTTTCGGCGGGCGAAACGCTGGAAATCGAAATCGGGGACGAGCCGGGCGCGGGCGCCGTATTGCCCATGCCGTATCCGCTTTCCGTCGTGTATGAGGACGACGACCTGCTGCTGCTTGATAAGGTCGCGGGCATGGAGGTGCATCCCGCGCGGGATTTGACCGCCTGCACGCTGGAAAACGCCGTGTGCGCGCACTTGGGCGGCAACGTCACGCCGCATCCCGTCAGCCGCCTGGATCGCGGCACGTCGGGCTTGATCCTGTTTGCCAAAAGCGGCTATGTGCATGAGAAAATGCGCCGTGCGCTGCATACCGACGCGTTCTTTCGCGCCTATCGCGGAATCGCGGTCGGCGTCGTGCAGCCTCCCAAGGGCGCAGTTAACGCGCCGATCGGCTTCGCGCCCGATTCGCATTATAAGCGCGCGGTCGCGGCGGACGGAAAAGAAGCGCTTACGGAATATGCAACGCTCGAAACAAACGAACGTTTTACGCTGTTGCGGCTTGTGCCGCAAACGGGCAGGACGCATCAGCTCCGCGTGCATATGGCGTATCTGGGGTATCCGCTGGCGGGCGATTTTCTGTATGGCACGGAGGATCCGTCGCTGATACAAAGACCCGCCCTGCATTCGAGCGAGCTTTCTTTCGTTCACCCGGTCACGGGCGAAACGCTGACTTTTTCCTCTCCTCTGCCAAGCGATATGGCGCGGCTGATGACGCTTTCGCGCGGCGCTCTTTGATTGGTTCGGCAGGTAAATTTACGGTTCGCGAAGGTAAACGATGTCGCCTGTGGTGCGGCCGTTGCTGCGCACGGTGTTGATAACGCGCGTTTGCGTGGCCATAACGGTGGATTGTCCGCCCGCAAGGTTGTACGCCGTCTTGCAGCCGAGCGTTTCCATGAGCTTTGCGAAATCCTTGAGCGAGATGGCGCGCGAGCTTTTGTTGACCGTGCCGTCCACAACGAGGAAGCAGTAATGCCCGCGCTCATAATAGCCGATCGCCGTGCGTGCGCTGCGCGAATACAGCTGCTCGTCGCAATGAAACGTGGTGAAAGCCGCGCCGTTTTCATCCAAAAGGCTTGTGCCGCGCGACCAAACCTGATAGGGCGAAAGCGCATCCACCTCCGCCGTGGTGAGCGCGTCGCCGTCAAACGTGCGCATCTCGCCGTCCATGGAGAGCACGAGCAGGTCTGCATCGCCGTTGGCGGTGCTTCGGCTCCAAACGCCGTTTTGCACGATGTAACCATGCTTCGCCTCCGTGTAGGATTCGCCGTTGATCGCGAGAATGGCATGGCTTTCCAGCGCGAGCACGGGCGTCGTTTCGCGCCCGCCCGCATATTTACCGCCCGCAAACGCGGTTGCAAAGCTCTTGACGTCCCGCAGGTAGATATCCGCAAGGTAGCAGACGCTGTCGTATGCCGTAAAGGTTTCGATCGTTACGGAGACGGACGCGCTGCGATATTCGTTTTGCGTGGAGATCACGCCGAGGTAGGAGAACTTATCCGCGTGGGCTTCTCCGAGCAGGCTCGTTTCGGACGCGGGCGGCAGGTCGGAAAAGCGGGAAAGCCGCCCGCAGCACAAAAGCAGGATCGCCGAAGCGTCCGCGCCGCCCACAAGCATATTGCCCGTTACATCCGCCGCTGCGGAGTCCGCCGCGTCGAGCGGAACGATTCCGTTTGCCGCGCGCAGAACGACCGCCGCATCCGCCGCGGTTGTGGCGGCGTCGTGATTCAAATCGCCCGCGACATACGCCCCCTCCGCGCTCGCGTAGCCGAGGCAAAGAGACGCGCACAAAATGAAAAGGGTCAGCAGCGCAAAAAAGCGCTCCAGCGCGAAAAAACGCTTCATGCAAAAAACGCCTCCTTTCCGACGGAATCGACAAAGGAAGCATATCACATTTTCGCGGGATATGATAGAATCAATTCATGCGGGTAAACCGCAACCCAAACGGGAGGGCGCCATATGAAGGTCGGACAGTTTTCGGACTCCTTTCTGCCCATTGTGGACGGCGTCGGGCGCGTGGTATATAACTATGCCGTGTCGCTTTCCGCATGCGGCGCGGAATGCTACGTTGTTTCCCCCATGGCGGACGCGGGCTTTCGCGGCGGGCTGCCGTTTGACTGGATTGATTTCAACAGCTACGAGCTGCCCCTGCAACAGCAGTATAACGCGGGCATTCCCATGCTGGACGCGCATTTTGAGGCGCGCATGAAAAGCGTGCAGCTCGACGTCGTACATGCGCATTCGCCGTTCATCGCGGGCATGTCGGCGCTGCGTTACGCGCGCAGGCACGACGTTCCGCTCATCGGAACGTTTCATTCGCGCTACTATGATGATTTTTACAAGCTGACGCGCATGGAGATGCTTGCGAGCCTCGGCGTGCGCGCCATCGTCGATTTTTACGAGCGCTGCGACGAGGTCTGGACGGTCAGCCAAAGCTCGGCGGAAACGCTGCGTGACTACGGCTATTCCGGCGATCTCGTCGTGATGCCGAACGGCACGCCGGATGTGGAGCCGAACGAAAAATTCCGGCTTGCCGCGCGCGAGAAATTCGCCCTGCCCGACGTTCCGATCCTGTTCTACTGCGGGCAAATCAACTGGAAAAAGAACATTCTGCGCATCCTCGAAAGCGCCGCTCTGCTCAAAAAAAAGGGCGCTGCGTTCGCGCTCGTGCTCGCGGGGCAGGGGCCCGATTCCCACGCGATCGCCGAAAAAGCCGTCGAGCTCAATCTGGATGACCGGATGATCTATACGGGGCATGTAACGAGCGAAGCGCTGCTCTACGGGCTATACGAAAACGCGGCTCTGTTTGTGTTCCCGTCCCTGTACGACACCTCGGGCATGGTCGTGCGCGAAGCCGCCGCCATGGGCACGCCGAGCGTTGTGGTTGCGGGCAGCGCCGCCGCCGAGCCGATTCAAAACGGCGTGAACGGGTTCACCTGCGCCGATACGACGGCAAGCCTGCTTTCCGTGCTGGAAACGGCGCTTTCGGATCCGCAAAATACGCGCAGCATCGGCGCAAACGCCCGAAAAACGATCTACCTTTCCTGGGACGACATCGCCAAAAACGCTTTACGGCGCTACGAAACGCTCGTGCGGAATCAATAAGCCGACAAGCGCCGCCGATTTGGGCTTGATTGAAAAACAAACGCCGCCGCGCAAACGAAGCTGCGTTTTTTCACGCTTTTGTTTGCGTTTGGTGCTTTTCTTTGCATGGGAAAAAAGGTACAATAACCAACATGAATCATTCGCAAACACAATTTGACTGCGTGGTCGTCGGCGCGGGTCACGCGGGCGCGGAAGCGGCGCTTGCCGCGGCGCGCATGGGCGTTTCCACTCTGATGCTGACGTTGAATTTGGACTCGGTCGGGCTCATGCCCTGCAACCCCGCGATCGGGGGAACGGGTAAGGGGCACCTCGTGCGCGAAATCGACGCGCTCGGCGGCGAGATGGGCTTGGCGGCGGACGATACGCTGATTCAGATGCGTATGCTGAACCTGTCCAAAGGCCCTGCGGTGCATTCCCTGCGCGCGCAGATGGACAAGCGCCGCTATCACGAGCGTATCAAGCGCACGCTGGAAACGCAGGAAAACCTCACGCTTGCGCAGGGCGAGGTCGTCGATATTCTGACGGAGAACGGGCGCGTTTATGGCGTGGTCACGGCGGAGGGGTTCACGTTTTCCTGCCGCGCGGTCGTCGTCTGCTCGGGCGTATACCTGAAAAGCCGCATCCTGATCGGCGATTTTGCGCGGGAAAGCGGGCCGGCGGGTCTGCTGCGCGCGGAATCGCTCTCTTGCGCGCTTTTGCGGCTCGGGATCCCGCTTCGCCGCTTCAAAACGGGTACGCCGCCGCGCGTCAACCGCCTTTCGCTCGATTTGAGCGAAATGGAGCGGCAGGACGGGGACGAGCCTGCGCCCGCGTTTTCCTTTTTGAACGGCAGGCTGACGCTGACGCAGGAGCCCTGTTACCTAACCTATACGAACGCGGAAACGCACCGCATTATTTTGGACAATCTCTCCCGCTCGCCCATGTACAGCGGCAAAAGCCATGCAACCGGCACGCGCTATTGCCCGTCCATCGAGGATAAGCTGGTTCGCTTTGCGGACAAGGAGCGGCATCAGATCTTCATCGAGCCGGAGGGACGCTCCACAAACGAGATGTATGTGCAGGGCATGAGCACGAGTCTGCCCGCAGACGTGCAGCGCGATATGCTGAAAACCATGGCGGGTATGCGCCGCGCCGAGATCATGCGCCCGGGCTATGCCATCGAATACGATTGCCTCGACCCGACGGAGCTGGATCTTTCGCTCGGCGTGCGCGCGGTCAAGGGGCTTTATACCGCGGGTCAGCTCAACGGCAGCTCGGGCTATGAGGAGGCGGCGGCGCAGGGGCTGCTCGCGGGAATCAACGCGGCGCTGTATGTTAAGGGCGAGCCGCCGTTCACGCTTGGGCGCGACGAGGCGTATCTCGGCGTGCTTGCGGACGATCTCTCGGTCAAAGGCACGCCCGAACCATACCGCATGATGACCTCGCGCTGCGAATACAGGCTTCTTTTGCGGCAGGACAACGCCGACCTGCGCCTGACCGAAAAGGCGCGGCGCACGGGCTTGATCTCCGACCGGCGCTACAACCTGCTCATGCGCAAACGGGAGCGGATCACCGAGGCGCTTTGCGCGCTTGCCGCCATCGTGCCGCCGAACGAGGCGCTTCAAGCTCTGCTTCGGGAAAAGGGCGAAAGCGTGCCGCAGGCGGGCGTGCGCGCGTTCGATTTGCTCAAACGCCCCAACATCGGCTATACCGACCTGCTGGGCGTGGTAAACGGGCTTGACCCGTTGGACGACGACACGCGCGAGCAGGTGGAGACGCGCGCGCGGTATGACGGCTATCTGCAAAAGCAGCAAGAGCAGGTTTCCCGTATGCGCGCGTTGGAGGATCTGCCCCTGCCGCGTGCATTCGACTATCAGCCGCTTGACGGGCTTCGCCTCGAAGCGCGGCAAAAGCTGACGCGGCAGCAGCCCGTTTCCATCGGGCAGGCGAGCCGCATTTCGGGCGTAACGCCCGCGGACGTGAGCGTGCTGCTCATCTACGCAAAGCGCGGCTTTCCGCAAGGCGGCGCTGCGGCGGGACAGCCCGATTGCAAAACCCAAGCGGAATCCGACGAAGGAAAAGGAAAGGAAGTTTAACGCCATGCGCGCGCTGCTCGAAGCACAAATGCCGTTTTTGACCGATGCGCAAAAGGCGCAGTTTTTGACCTATTACGAGATGCTGATCGACTGGAACACGCGCATGAACCTGACCGCGGTCACGGATGCGGAAGCCGTCGTGCAAAAGCATTTTCTCGATTCGCTTGCCGCCGAGCCGCTCCTGCCGCACGGCGCGCGCGTGATCGACGTCGGCACGGGCGCGGGCTTCC
>CAZBVC010000002.1:27847-69266 GCA_964495255.1 uncultured Oscillospiraceae bacterium | reverse complement strand
CTCGATTCCCGCAGCCTGCGTGCATATGCGCGCGGAGGACGCGGGGCGCGACAATCGCTATCGCGCGTCGTTCGATATTGCGCTTTCCCGCGCCGTATCCGCCCTGCCCGTGCTCGCCGAGCTGACCATTCCGCTTTTGAAGGTCGGCGGCGTCAGCATTGCGTATAAGGGCGACGCGGCAAACGAGCTTGTGTCGGCGGGGCGCGCGCTGTCGCTTTTGCAGGCGAGTGCCGAGGTGCGCGAGATTCCCTGCGCATGGGGCCGTCGCTCGCTCGTGCTGCTCAAAAAAAACGGCAAGACGCCGCAAGCCTATCCGCGCAAAGCGGGAACGCCCGAGAAGGCGCCTCTTCTTTCCTTTTAGAAGGAAAGAAGCAAAGGAAATCGGCTTGACAATGCGAAAAAAAGGAGCAAAGCGATAAGGCTTGGCTCCTTTTCTCTGTCTGAAAAGATACGAGTTATCCTTGCGTTTTTGAAAAAGGACTTTACTTTTCGGGGGGACGCACGGGCGCGGTTCCATGCTGCCGCGCGCGAACAGATGCGATCTCGCGCTCGCGCAGATACGCGTCGTGCTGCCTGTTTTCCATGACCGTGAACACGCCCAAGGCCAGCGAGGAAAGGCAAAACAGAATCAGAAACACATTTGTGACCCTGCCGGTCAAAAAGAGCATGGCGGGGTTGAATTCGTTGATGACCACAAGCGTTAAAAACACGCCCGCCAATATGATGTTGCAGTGGGAAAGCACGCTTCGGATCTTGCGCATCAGTCGTCCGCACCCCTTTCAAAATAGATAATATCGCTGACCGCGCGCCCGCCCTTGTAGGGCTGACCCACGATCTCGCCGTTAAACACCATCATGGCGGACTGTCCGCCGTCAAGATTATACGCGTCCACGCAGCCCAGCGAAAGGAACAGATCCGCAAGCTGATCGAGCGTCATTCCGCGCGAATAGCCGCCCTGTCTGCCGTCGACCAGCACGAAGCAATAATGCCCCGGCTCGTAATAGCCGATCGCCGCGCGCGGGTTGCGCCCGATGATGGCGGAGGAGGTGTTATAGTGGTCGGCGCGTTCGCCGTTGTCGAGCAGCTTCGGCCCGAACGCCCAGCCCTGATACGCGCCGCGCTGTACGGCGGCGTCCAGATCGAAATCCTCGGCGTAGTACGTTTCCATCACGCCGTCTGCATACAGGATGCAAACGTCCTGCATCACGCTTTCGCGATACAAATCGCCGTTGCGGATGACGACGCCCGACGAGCGCGCGCCGTAGCAATCGCCCGAAATCGCAAGAATCGCGTTGTTTTCGCTCGCAATCTCATAGGGATACCGATACGAACCGCGCCCGTATGCGCCCTTGGCGAACGCGGTCTTGAAGTCCCATATGGTCTTGACCCAAACGTCCGCAACAAAATAGGTCGCTTCGGTTTTCTCGGAATAGTGCTCGGTCAAAACGATGCGCAGCGTGTCGGAAGCATAGCTGCCAAGCGCGCTCTCGTCGATGACCGCGTTTTGCTCAAACGCCGCGGAAAAATCGCCCGGCGCGGGGGTCGGCGTAGGAGACGGCGCGGGCGTCGGGGACGGGGTCGCGTCGGGCAAAGGCGTAACAAACGGCGTTTCAACCGCTTCGGTCGGGGCGGGCGTGCTCTGATTCACGATGCTGTAAAGGGGACCCGACGCCTTTTCGGGGCGGACATGGTGAAAGTATGCAAAGCAGATCAGCGCAAGTCCGATGGCGAGGACGTCCAAGAGCGCAACCATGGCGCCCGGCATCGGTTTCCGCATGAACGGCTCCTTTCCGCAAGCAATCGTCGATTCTTCATCAGTATGCGATCGACAATGCTTTGATGATACGCGGAAAACGTTGGAAAAACAAGAAGGAAGTCGAAAAATCCACACGATATTTACAAACGGGGAAAAGCGTGCGGAGCCCGCCGACACGAGCGCCGACTCAAACATAAGGTGAATTTCTTTGCTTCTTTCCCGACACGAGCGCCGACTCAAACATAAGGTGAATTTCTTTGCTTCTTTCTTTTTCAAAGAAAGAAGGCCGTTCTTCCCCCCTACGTGGTCTTGGCGCGGCGCAGCATGCGCTCGCTGCAAAAGACCAGCCCGCAAACGAGCAGCAATAGGTAATACGGCCATGCCCGAACGCCGATATAGGGTGAGAGCCATCCAAACAGGGGCGCGATGAGCGCGCTGCCCAGATACGCGAAGGCGAACATAAGCCCCATCAGCCCCTGCGCGTAACGCGCGCCGAACAGCTTGGGCGTCAAATCGAGAATCGTTGGGAAGATGGGCGCGCAGCCAAGCCCGACGAGCAGCAGCGCCGCAGCTCGAAACGCGCCCGCAAGCGGCAAAGCGAGCCAGACAAGCCCGATCAGAATGAAGCCTTGTCCGATGCGAAGGATCGTTTTTCCGTTCAGCTTCAACGCGACAAAGCCCGCGGCCAGCCGCCCGAGCGTAATGCCGAGGTAGAACAGCGACGCGCGCGACGCCGCAACGTCCGCCGACACGCCGCACACCTGCACGAAATAGGTGCTTGCCCAAAGCCCCGCGGCGTATTCGATTGCGCAATAAAACAGGAACGCGAAGCAGGCGCAGAACGCGCCGGGTCGGGCAAGAATCGCGCGCTGATCCGTAACCAAAGCGATTTCCGCTGGTTCGCCCGTCTCGCCGTTGATGAGAGCGGAAACGCGCTTCCAAAGCGGCAGCGCGCAAAACAGCAGCGCCGCGATGCAGCAAAGCGCGATTGCGACGCTTTGATACGCGCCGCGCCAGTCCCCCCGCTTCAAATACAGCGCAACGATTACTGGCCCTGCGGTCGCCCCGACGCCCCAAAAGCAATGCAGCCATTGCATATGCGAGGAGCGATAGTGCAGCGCAACATAGGCGTTGAGCGCCGTGTCCACGGTTCCCGCGCCGAGCCCAAGCGGGAGCGCAAGCAGCACAAGCATATAGAATTGATTGACAAAGCGCATCGCCATCAGCGCCCCGGCGGTCAAAAAAACGGATACCGCGGTGGCAAGCCCCGTGCCGAAGCGCTTGATGATCCGCGCGGAAAGCAGGCTGGAAAGCACCGTGCCGCAGGTTACGACAACGGAAACAAAGCCCGCCTGCGAAACGGACGCCCCAAGGTCGATATGGGCGACGGGCCATGCCGCGCCGAGCAACGCATCGGGCAGACCCAGACCGATAAACGCGATATAGATGAGGATAAGAAGCAACGTTGCCATGCCAATTCCTTTTGAACGCGTTACGCCTCGCGGAATACGATCTCGGGCTCGAGAACGCGGTCGATGCGGAACAGCAGCAGCTCCTCATCCATGACGCCGAACGCGGCTTTGACGAGCGGAAGCTGCTCTTTGAGCGATTGCAGCGCGTCGGTCAGATACGTCTTGCCGGGCGATTCCGACCAGCGCGTGACGAGCCTGTCGTCATGGAAAAACAGCTTGATGATGCGCGAGTTTGCCGTTTCCAGAAACGAGACGCGAACTTTGAGCACGGGCGTGCCGTTTTCGTCGATCACGAACCGCGCGGAAACGCCGACCTTATGCCGCTCTTCATGCGTTACAAGCTCGGTGTAAGCCGGGTCGGAAAAGCCCAGCGGCAGAATATGCGTTTCGTCGTTTTCGCCGACGATCAGGCATAGCTCGCGGTTGCGATAGGAGAAGGAAAGCGACTTTACGCCGTTGACAAAGTTGTTTTGCAGCGCCTGCGCATACAGCGGATAGACGCCTGCCGCCGAGGCGCGCGGATCGGTCGTAACATAGCGCTTGCCGTCCAGCTTTTCGGCGATTTCGTCGATCGGCACGCGGGACTTGCGCTTGAACACGTCCCCAAACAGCGCGGGCTGCGGCTCGAACAGATCCTGCGCGGCAACCGCCTTTGCGACCTCGAGCGTCAGCTTTCCGCCGAGCGATTTGCGCAGCTTCGTATCCGAAAACGTGGTCGTATGCCCGAAATACGCCGAGGTGAGCGGATAAAAGCTGCTCTGCTGAAACAGCTCGTTGTTGCCCGCGTTGGAAACGATCAGCAAGTCCGAATCCCAAAACCCCAGCACGTTCTGCCCGAACATGCCGTTGAACAGGAAGGCGTTTTCGCCTCTGCCGACCCAAATCTGATAGCCGTAGTCATAGTTGCCCAGCGTTTCGGGCGGATGCGCCTGAACGGAGGTCGCCGCGTCGATCCACGCCTCGGATACGATGCGCTTGCCGTTCCAAACGCCGCGCGAAAGCACCATTTGCCCGATCTTGGCGATGTCCTCGGGCATGATATAAAGACCCCAGCCGCCCTTCTCGACGCCCTTCGGGCATTTCTCCCAAAAGAAGTTTCGGATGCCCAGCGGCTCGAACAGACGCGGGGTCAGATAATCCACCAGCCCTTCGCCCGTGACTTCCTTGATAACGGCGGACAGCATATAGCTGTTCATGCTGTTATAGTTAAACGCGGAGCCGGGCGCGGTCAGAACGGCGGATTCGAAATACGACTTGATCCAATCCTCCTCCGTGACGCTGCCCGCTTCGTTAAAGGACGCGCCGCTCGTCATGTTGAGCAGGTGGCGAATCGTTACGTCCTTATGCATAAACGCCGTGAGCTTATTCGTGTAGGCGGAAAGCACGTCCACAAGGCGATCGTCCAACGAGAGCCTGCCCTCGTCGATCAGGATGCCGATGGCAAGCCCCGTGACGCTTTTCCCCTCGGAATGCGTGATATGCCAAACGTCATGCGAAAACGCGCCGAACGTTGCGTCCGCGATCATTTTCCCGTTGCGCAGGATGAGAAGCCCCTGCATATCCAGCGTTTCGTCCTCACGCAGCGTCAAAATATAGGAGGCGAGCGTCTCGGACGGCACGCCCTGGGACTCGGGGGACACGCGCTCAAACGCCTGCTCGATCGGCGCGGGCACAAACGCGGGCTTTTGCGGCTTCCAACGATAGATGGGCTCGGTCGCGCTCGTGTTGTCGAGCAGCTGCCGCACCATGCGCAGCGTGCGCGTATCGGTCTTCAAATCCATATCCATCGCTCCTTATGTTTCTTTCTGACGTTATTTCCCGGTATTTTGTCGTCGCCAATCGCGTTACAGCTTGATCAGCCCCAACAGCCCGCGATACAAGCCCTTGCCGATTGCCCGCCCGAACGAGTCCACGGCTTTGTCCACCGCACGCTCGGTAAGCGTTTTCTTCTTGCGCGAGGAAGCGGCTTTGCCCTTCGTCGTCTTTTTCTCCGCCGCCGCTTGCGCCTCCTCCCGCTGCGCGCTCTTGACGCGTTGAACGAGGATCTCATAGGCGGATTCGCGGTCGATCTCCTGCGCATATTTGGCGTTCAGCGGATTGTCTAAAAGCGCTTGCGCTCTTACCGCCTCGTCCGCAGGACGCATACTGCTCTGCGGCGGCAGGATAAACGCGCGTCGGACGATCTCCGGGCGGCCCTGCGCGTCCAAAAACGAAACGAGCGCTTCGCCCACGCCAAGCTCGGTGATCACCTGCTCGGTATCGAAATCGGGGTTTGTCCGAAACGAGGACGCCGCCGCTCGGACGGCGAGCTGCTCCTTGGGCGTGTAGGCGCGCAGGGCGTGCTGCACGCGGTTGCCAAGCTGCGCGAGCACCGCGTCGGGAATGTCCGACGGGCTCTGCGTAACGAAATAGATGCCAACGCCCTTGCTGCGGATGAGCTTGACCGTCTGCTCGATCTTTTGCAGCAGCGTTTTGGACGCGCCGTCGAAAATCAGGCTCGCCTCCTCAAAGAAGAACACCATCTTGGGCTTCGGCAAGTCGCCCGCCTCGGGCAGGCGCTCGAACAGCTCGCTCAAAAGCCAAAGCAGGAACGCGCCGTAGAGCATGGGGCTGTTAATAAGCCTTTTGCAATCCAATATGTTGATGACGCCCTGTCCGTTTTCCGTTTGCATCCAGTCGAAAATGTCCAGCGCGGGCTCCCCGAAGAAAAGCGCCGCGCCCTGATCCTCCAAGGCGAGCAGCTTGCGCTGAATCGCGCCCAGGCTCTGCGCGGCGATGTTGCCGTATTCCAGCGTGTATTCCGACGCGTTTTCCCCGACATAGTTCAGCATACTGCGCAGATCCTTTAAGTCCAGCAGCAATAAGCCCTTGTCGTCCGCGATGCGGAACACGATGCGCAGCACGCCGCTCTGCGTTTCGTTCAGCTCCATGAGCCGCGAAAGCAGCAGCGGGCCCATTTCGCTTACCGTCGTGCGCACGGGGCAGCCGCTTTCGCCGAACACGTCGAAAAAGCGCGAGGGATAGGCGCGGAAGGTAAACTCCTTCAGCCCGAAGCGCTCGATGCGCGCGCGCATGCTCGCGCTGTCCGTTCCCTTATCACACATGCCGCTCAAATCGCCCTTTACGTCGCATAGGAACACGGGCACGCCCAGCTCCGAAAACGCCTCCGCCAGCACCTTCAACGTGACCGTTTTGCCCGTTCCCGTTGCGCCCGCGATCAAACCATGGCGGTTCGCCATGGCGGGGTCGAGCAAAACAGGCGCGCTTTCGGGATCCGCAAGCCAAATTTGATGATCGGACAGCATAGAACCCTCTCCTTCGGACAAACGTAATTCTGTTATTTGGAGCATATCACAGGCGTTTTTGACTGTCAATTTGCGGCGTATGCGCGCCTATGCATATAAAGAAGGAAACCCGCCGCTCTCCCTATTCCGCTTTGCGAGGAAGAAGCCCCTCGCGATCGAGCATAAACAGCTCCTCCGTGGCGAGCGAGAGCTTGGTCACGGAAAAATCCGCGCCGTGCGGATAAATATAGAACGTGTCCGTATTCGTGTTCAAATCGACGCAATCGCCGAATTTGCCCAGATAGTCGTATTCGATGTGGCAGGAATACAGCGCGGGCACGGGCCACTCGACGCGATACGCTTCGCCTTGATACGAGCCTTCCAGCGTAAAGCCGCCGACGTCATGCGTAAGCGTCGCTTCGCCGACGTCGATATAGCCGTTCGCGTTTGGCAGCGCATCGACGCGCGCGGCGGCGCAAAAGCGATATTCGCCGCGCAAAATCTCGGCGCGCACGTTCTGCCGCTCCCATTCGTACCAATCGGGAATATGCGAAAACGCGGTCTCGCCCTGCTTCGCTTTCAATTCGCCGAGCGTATCCATCTCCCACTCGCTGCCGCATTCGGCGCAGAAAAGCACCGCGCCATGCGCCTCCATGCGATATTCCGCATGGCAGCTCGGGCATTGATACAGCACCTTTTGCAGCCCTTCCGCGCGTTTGGGAAAATCAATTTGAACGCCGTTTTCCTTTTGCCAGCGAAAATCGTCATATCGGAACGCGGCGGCAATCGCGGCCGTAATTTGCGCATGCGGAGTTTTTGCGATTTCGTCGGGGCGCATCAGGCAGGTCATCACCGCGCGCGTGCCCTTCACATGCCGATCCGTCAGGTTCCAAAACGGCGAATTGACGTGATGCCCGCTGCATATCAGCGTGACGAGCGGCACGTTTAAGAGCTTGACGAGCTTGCCGATGGATTCGGGGAGAACCGCCGTCGTTCCGCAAAGCGAGTAGCGCGCCTCGGGATAGATCACGGCGACGTCGCCGTTTTGCACGACACGGCGCAGATGGCGAACGAGAATCAGATCGCTCGTAAACTTACGCTTACAGATGCAGCCCACAAGCCGCAGGAGCCATTCGCGCTTGAGAAAGCCGTCGATTGCGACCACATAGTTCGCCCGATGCGGAAATACGGCGGCGGTCGCGACCTTAAAATCCATAAAGGCGTTATGGTTGCAAAGCAGCAGATACGGCGGCTTGACGCCTTCCATATCGACCTTCTCGATGCGGTTTTGATGCGCAAGCAGCGCGGGAAACGACAGCGCCCACGCAAGCGGTCTCAGGTGTTGACGCATGGGCTTTCTTGCCATATCGAAACGAGCGACGTCATCGAGCATATCGGATCCCCCCCTGATAAGCGCCTGATTGTTTGATTGTACCCGTAAACGGCGGTTCTGACAAGACAATTCGGTTTTTGACAAAACGGGCGTCGCATATTTGGCGCAAAACGCCCCAAAGAGGTCGAACGGCTCGAAAAATGTTACAAACACCGTGTAAAATGGTTAAACCCTGTGTTATAATAGAAACAGAAATTTTTCTGTCGGAAACGCACAAAAACAAATACAACCTGTATCGGGAGCAAGCGGATGAAAAAGCGGAAACGACGGCGGTTTCACATAACGTCAAACGGATATTTGGCGCTCGGTTTGCTTATTCTGCTGACGCTGATCGTCGTTTGCGTCTGCCTGCTTGCGCGCTTGCCCAAGGGCGCGAGCCAAGCCGCGGCGCAAACGCCCGCGCCCCAAACGCCGACGCCCGAGCCGACCGCGGCGCAAACGCCTTCGCCCACGCCCGAGAAGGCGAAAACGGGCGCAAGAATGCCGACCGCCGAAGAGGAGCAATGCGCGGTGGACGGCGTCATCCGCACATCCCGCGTCGTGATTCGCAAGGGCCCCGGGCAGGCGTTCGACATCATTGACAAATACGACGTCGGCGAGCGCGTGAAGGTATACGCCGCAGAGGACGGCTATTACCTCGTTCAAGTGCTTTCCGATCAAAAATACGGCTTTATCTCGGCGGAGTTCGTCACAAAGTTTGCGCCGCTTCCCTCAGAGGGCGCAACGCCCGCGCCGAGCCCGAAGGCGGGCGCGATTATGGGCGTCGTCAACGTGGACGAGGTTTCGCTTCGCGGCAAGCCCTCCACGAAGGGCAACGAGCCGATCGGCGTATGCAAGCGCGGCATGGTGCTTTGGGTGTATTTCAAAACGGACGAGTTTTACTTTGTCGAGGTCGCGGAAACCGCGCAGCTCGGGTATGTGTTCGCCGAATCTGTCATGACGCAGGCCGACGCGCCCGCGGGAACGCCCGTCCCATAAAAGCGCGACAGAAACAAACGCGTCCATCCTTTCGGATGGACGCGTTTTTGCGCGCTGTTACGCCTTATCGACCTCGAGATCCTTTTCGTCCACCCTGCGCGGTTCGCGCTTGATGATCAGGTCATAGAAGATCGGAACGATATACAGCGTCATAAACGTTGCGTAAACGAGCCCGCCGATGCAAACGACCGCCATGGGCTGCACCAGCCCGCCGCCGATGCCGAACCCGAGCGAAAGCGGCACAAGCCCGAGAATCGTTGTCAGCGCGGTCATGAGCACGGGGCGTACGCGCGTGACGGACGCGGTCAAAATCGCCTCCCTGCGCGCCATGCCGCCGATGCGAAGCTGGTTCATCGTGTCGAGAAGCACGATGCCGTTGTTTACAATGATGCCGACGAGCATGATAAACCCGATCATCGCAACGATCGAGATCTCCAAATCGGCGACGAGCAGCGCGATCAGCCCGCCCGTGAACGCCAGCGGAATCGTCGCCATGACGATGAGCGGGGACAAGAGCGACTGGAACTGCGCAACCATGATGAGGTATACGATCGCAACCGCGAGCAGCAGCATGAGCATCAGATCCTTCAACGCGCTGACGATCGTTTCGTTCTCGCCCTCGAACGCGAGCGATACGCCGTCGGGCAGATCGAAGTCTTTGAGCGCGTCCGAAACGGCGGAGGTCACGAGCGTTACGTTATAGCCGTCTTGCAGGTCGGCGGAAACGGTCACATAGCGGCGCTGTCCCTCGCGCGAGATGGATTGCAGCGTTTCGCTCTCCGTAAACGTGGCGATATCCGACAGCTTGACGCGCTTGTACGTTCCGTCGTTTGCTTGGAAGGTCAGCACGCGGTCGCGCACGTCCGTCACGGTCGGCGTCGTCTCCTGCATACGGATGACGATGTCGCTGGAAAGATCCTCGATCGTGGTCGCGGTGGCGTCCTCGGTCAGCGCGAGCGCGATGTTCTGATACACCTGCGCGACGGTCAGCCCTTCCAGCGCGGCCTTTTGCTTATCCACCGTGATGCGCAGCGCGGGCGTCGTCTCCTCCGCGCCGTCGGACACGTTCTTTACGCCGTCCACGGCGGTTACCCGCTTTGCAATCTCGGACGCGGTCTGCCGCAGAACGTCCAGATCTTCGCCGTACAGATTCAACGTGACGCCGCTGCCGCCGAGCACGCTGACGTATTCCGCCATGTTGCCCGCGCCGCTTGCGGAAACCTCGCAATCCAGATCCGCACAGAGCGATTCGATCACGCTTGCAAGCTCCACGCTGCTGCGCTGCCGATTTGCCCGCGGCACATAGCCCAGATAGGAGGTCGGCTGGTGCAAAACGAGATAGAGCATCGTTTCGCTCGTGTTTTCGGATGCGGCCGAGAAGCCGAACATACTCGTCAGCCCGCCCGAGAAGATCGCGCCGCAGGTCTTGACCTCGGGCAATTCGGAAACGCGCCTTGCGATCTCGTCCGTCGTTTCAACCGCCTCGGAAAACGACGTTTCCGCCGGCATGGTGATTTCGACGGTCATCTGCGGGCTTTCCATATCCGGGAAGTAGATAAAGCCTTTGTTGATCACCGCGTAGGCGCTTACGACGAGTAGCAGCAAAACGAGCATGATCGCAATCGCGCGGCGGCGCAGCATAAACGAAAGCGTCTTATGATAAACGCGCGCAAGCAGCGACGCCTTGGCGCCGTCCTCCGTTTTCTTGACCCGGCGGAGCGTGCCCGAAGCGAGCGCCGGCACGAGCGTCAGCGCGATGATCAGGCTTGCCAAAAGCGAATAGGCGATGGTCAGCGCCATGTCGGAAAAGATCTGCCGCGTCAGCCCCTCGATGAACACAATGGGCAGGAACACGCAAACGGTCGTCAGCGTGGACGCGGTGATCGCGCCCGTCATCTGCACCGCGCCCGTGACCGCGGCCTTGATCGTTGTCGCGCCCGCTTTGCGCAGGCGGTAGATGTTTTCGATCACGACGATCGAGTTGTCAACCAGCATACCGACGCCGACCGCAAGCCCCGCAAGGGAGATGATGTTGATCGAAACGCCGCTGAAATACATCAGCACGACCGCGAACGTGACGCTGATGGGAATCGAGCAGGCGATTACGAACGTCGGGCGGATATCGCGCAGGAACAGGAACAGGATGAGCACCGCGAGCACCGCGCCGAGCAGAATGTTTTCCAGCACGGAATCAATGACCAGATGGATGTATTCGCCCTGATCCATGAGCGCCGTAAAGTTCAATCCGTCATATTCGCCTTCCAGCGCGCGAAACGCCTCGGAAAGCGCGTCCGAAACGGTCGCCGTCGCGCAGCCGCTTTGCATGTTGAAGATCAAAAGCACGCCGTCCGTGCCGTTGATCTTGGAATAGGTGGAGCCGGAATTGTCGCTGACAAACACGTCCGCAACATCCGAGAGCTTGATCGGCTCGACGCCCTCAAGATCAAGGTCGAACAACACAAGGTCTTTGAGCTCGTTCACGGTGGACAGCTTGTCGCCGACGTATACGAGCCATTTCGTGCTGCTCTCCGTATCGGCGGCATAGCCCGCCGGCATGGAGAAGTTTTGCGCGCCCAGTATCCTGCCGATGCTTTCCAGCGTGAGCAAATTGTTCAAATCGGCGCTGTCATACGCGTTTCCCTTCGCCTCGCCGAGCTGATCCTTGCTTTCGTCAAGCTGCTCCTGCGCGTCTCCGAGCTGCTCCTCGGTTTCTTTGAGCGTTTGTTCGCCCTTGCGAAGCTGCTCATAGCCGTAACCGATCTGCCCGTTTGCCTTTGATTCCTCCTCGTCAAGCTGCTGATAGCCGTCGTTCACCTGCGCCAGATAGCCGTCTATCACGCCGACCGCCGCGTCGATCTCCGCAAGGCTTGAAAAGCCCGTCTGCGCGGTAAACGCGGAAAGCCGGGCTTGCAGCCCCGGCAGCGTAACGTTCTCAAGCTCGGTTTTTTGCGCGTCCAGCGCGGCAATCTGCCCAAGCAAGGTTGTCTTTTCATCGCCGTCCGCCATGGCGTCCGCGCTTGCCTGCATGGTTGCGATTTGACCCGCCAGCGCCGCGATACCGTCGTTCGCTTCGGTGACGCCGTCAAGCAGCGCGGAAAGCGCCCCCCGCGCGGTCGTCAAGTCCGAGCGCTGCGTATCCAGCGTCGATTTCTGCGCGTCGAGCTGCGCGCGCGCGCTCGTCAGCTGCGTTTCCGCCTCGCGCTTTGCCTGCGCAAGCCCGTAACGTCCGCTCGATATCTTCTTCTGCCCGTTGGCAAGCTGCTCGTAGCCGTCGTCGATCTCCGTCTGCGCGTCGGAAAGCGCCGTTTCGCCCTCCTCAAACGCCTTGTCCACGCCCAAACGAATCTTCTCGTTCATGGCGTCCATCTTGTTTTGTTGCAGCACGACGTTGACCTGCTCGGTAATCAAACCGCTCGCCCGAATGGACGCGACGCCGTCCACGCCCTCGAGCCGCGGACGAATCACCGTATCATAAAACGCGGATAGCTCAACCGGCGATTTGCCGTCGTATTCCATCGCGATGGCGGCAAGCGGCAATATGTTCGGGTTGATTTTCAGGATCGTCGGCGTACCGACGTATTCGTCCCAGTTGTTCGCGAGCAATTCGAGCTTTTCGCGCATGTTCATGGTCGTCGCGTCCAGGTTTGCGTCGTCTGTGAACTTCATCATCACAATCGAGTAGTTCTCGCTCGAGGACGATGAAATCGTTTGGATGTTGTCCAGCGTCGCCATTGACTGCTCGATCGGCTTGGTGATCGTCTGCTCAACCTCCTCTGGGCTTGCGCCGATGTAGGTCGTGGCGACGATAACGTATGGCAAATCGATGTCGGGCAGCAGGTTCGGCGTCATGCGCGTAAACGCGACCACGCCCAAAATGATGACAAGCAGCACCGACACCAGCACGGTAAACGGACGCTTTACAGAAAATTTGGCTAGCATACGGCAGTCACCCCGCTGTTTTGATCGTTGCGCAAAAGCCCGCTCTTCATCAGCTCCAATTTGCGAACGAGCCTTGCGCGAATCGGCGCTGCGGCGGCGGGTTTGGCGAACAGCTCCGCAAGCGTGAACGCCAGCACGGAAAAGAGCAGATCCATCATATCGAAATAATCCTCTTCATTTATCATATTGAGACGCGGCGTATCTACGAGCGGGCGGCACTCCGCCCAAAGCGAGCCTTTCGAAGCGAGGTTTTCCGCCTTGAAGCCGAACAGGTCGCTCGGGTTGCGGTCGCAGACAAGGTGATACAGCTCCATGACGTTCGTTTCCTCGCGCGCAAACGCCGCCGAAACGTCAAAGCCCGCGAGCACGGCGGCAAACAAGTCCCCGTGGTTTTCCCGCAGCGCTTGCTCGGTGCAGTCGCGCATCAAGCGGCGATATTCCGCAAGCAGAAACGCAAACAGATCGTCCTTATTGCGAAAATATTGGTAATAGCTCCCGCGCGGTATGCCCGCCTCCCGAACGATGCGGTTGATGGACATATCCGCAAACGGAACGCGTGCAAGCTCGCGCTTGATCGCAAGAATCAGCTTGTCGCGCTTCTCCTGCGGCAGGCGAAAAAATGTTTCCGTCGGCACGGCTTTCCCCTCGCTTTCCCCCCGATATATATGAAATGACAGTCTGTCACATGACAGCCTGTCACATTATGCTCGGTTTGCATATTCGTGTCAAGGCGCGTGAAAAACAGTTCACACGCACGCCGTATTTTGTACGTTTTGCGGCAAAATTAACGCTCGCCGTTCGGCGTGATCCAGCGGCAGGCGTTTTCAAAAACGGTAAAGCCGAGCTTTTCCTGCAAACGGATGGAGGGGAGATTGTCGTTATAAACCTGCCCGAACGGCAGCCGCCCCGCGTCCAAAAGGCTGTTGGTCAAATGCGCTTCCAGCGCGAACGCAAGCCCCAGCTTACGGTAATCGGGCAATATTTCGAGAAGCCCCATCGCGCCCTCGCCGTGCGTGCCGATAAAGCCGACGAGCTCCCCGTTCACAAACGCGCCGAACATGCCAGCGCGGATGCGAAAACGGATATAGTCAAGGCTGTCAACCGTATGGTAATGCGCGTGCACAAAATCCGCGTGGCGTTGTTTCAGCGGCAGGATCTCGGCGTTTTGCGGCAGGGAGTAGGCAATCCTCGCATCGGAGGCGTAAACATAGTGATGACAGATCGTATGCAGGCAAACGTCGCATTCCGCCTCGAGCCGCTCGTCGATAGAAAACCCGTGCGAGACGAACGACGCGTTCTTGCGCAGCATGACCGCGGCGATCTTGCCGTACAGCCGTTCGGCGCAGGCTTTGTCCGAGGAAAGCAGATACACCCACGGCAGATGCATCAGCACGCCGTCGTCGCCCGCGTAATCGATCACGACGCGCTTTTGATCCGACAGACAGAGCATATCGACGTTTTTGTAGGGTTCGCGCGAAAGATAGGCGCGCGCGGCCGCTTTCTTTTCCATACTGTTCATGGCGACCATTGTAGCACGCAAAAGCCGCCCGTTCAATCCCGAGGAGGGACGATTCTTCATTCGGAGGTTGCAACGAGAAAAGCATCTTTTACAGAATACGCGTTTCGATTCGCAAAAAAGACGAGGGCGCTTTGATTGCAACGATCGAGAAGGGCGCGCGGTTTGACATCGATGCGGTCGAATGATACACTATATCGGTTAATATGGCGATTTACCTGCGCGCGGCGGGAAGAAAAGGAAGGCGCGATATGGCGGACGTAACGGCGATCGTATTGACGCTCAACGAGGAAAAAAACATCGAAGCGTGCATCGAATCCGTGCGCGGATTCTGTTCGCGCGTGCTGGTGATCGACAGCGGCAGCACGGATAAAACGCTCGAAATCGCCCGTTCCCGCGGCGCGGACGTGCTCTTTCACCCGTTTACCTACTATGCCGCGCAGTTCAACTGGGGCCTCAACAACGGCGACATTTTAACGCGCTGGACGCTTCGGCTCGACGCGGACGAGCGCTTTACGCCCGCCGTATGCGCGCGATGCGAAAAGCTGCTTGCCGCGCACGCGGAGGACGACGTTAACGGCGTCGCAATGGAGGCGGATTTCTTCTTTCTCGGGCGGCAGATGAAGCACGGCGGCAGTAAGAAGCGCAAGATCATGCTGTTCAAAACGGGCAAGGGACGCATCGAGGATCGCAAGCGCGACGCGCATACGATCTTGACCTGCGGCACGGTCGCGACCATCGGCGAGCGATTTTTGCATTACGATTTCAAGGATTTGACGAGCTATATCGCCCGCTACAACTGGTATACCATCCGCGAATTGCAGGATTACGAGGCGTATCAGGCCGGCGCAAGCTACGAGGTCAACACCGAGGAAAAGCTGAAAAAGCACCGCAAGAAAAAGTTTACCATGTATTACAAAGCGCCGATGTTCCTGCGCGCGTGGCTTTGGTTTATTTACAATTACTATTTCCGCCTCGGCTTTCTGGACGGGAAAGAGGGCTATCTATACTGCTATTTCGAATGCTATTGGTATCGCTTCCTTGTGGACGCGAAGATTTACGAATATGAAAAGGCGGGCGGCGCGGCGGAGGAGCTGCGCGCGCTCGGAAAGTGAGCGACGGCATGGCTGCGCCCATACGCGTATTGGAGGTCGTTACCGTTCCCTTTGGGCAAAACGGCATTTCCCGCTGCGTGCAGAATTTGATCGAGGGCTTCGATCCCGCGCGCGTGCGCTGCGACCTTGCCGCGCTTTCGCCCGCGTCGGCGTCCGCCCGGGCGGCAGTGCGCGCGCTTGGCGGCGAAACGTTCACCTTGGACGAACGCAATCGCAATCCGTTTTCCTATATGGCGCGCCTGCAAAAAATCGTGAGCGAGCGCTCGATCGAGATCGTTCACGCGCACGGCAACAGCGCGACGCTCTACGCCGAGATGCGCGCGGCAAAGAGGGGCGGCGCGCACATTCGCATTTCGCATTCGCATAACACGACCTGCAAAATGAAGCTCGTCGATTCCCTGCTGCGTCGGCCGTTTGACCGATCCTATACGCAGGCGATGGCGTGCGGAACCGACGCGGGCGTTTGGCTTTTCGGGAATCGCCCGTTTACGGTGTTGAACAACGCGATCGACACAAAGCGATTTCGCTTTGACGCCCAAAAGCGTGCCGCAATGCGCGAAAGCCTGCGCCTTGCGCCCGACGCGCCCGCGCTTTGCCAGGTCGGAACGTTCAACGTGCAAAAAAACCACATATTTTGGGTTGAGGCGCTTCCCGCGCTGCTGGAAAAACGATCAAACGCCGTTTTGCTGCTTGTCGGAGACGGCCCGCTTTTTGCCGAAACAAAGGCGCTTTTTGCCGCGCGCGGCTTATCCGAGCGCGTTCGCTTTGTCGGTTGCAGCGAGGACGTAACGCCCTATCTTTGCGCGGCGGACGCGTTTTGCCTGCCGTCGCGCTTTGAGGGCTTGCCGCTGACGCTGATCGAGGCGCAATGCGCGGGGCTTCCCTGCTTTGCGTCCGAATTCGTTACGCGCGAGGCGGATCTGACGGGCAACGTCGCCTTCCTGCCGCTCATGGCGGACGAATGGGCAAAGTCCCTCGCGCTTGTTGAAACGGCGGACGACCGCGCGGCGAGATCAAGCGCGGCGATTACCGACGTTGCGGCGGCGGGTTATGACCAAAAACAAAACGCCGAGCGGCTCATGTCGCTCTACGAAAGCTATGTCGAGGCAGCGCGCGTATGAGAAAGCTCTTTGTTCTTACGCATAAGATGTCGGCGGGCGGCTGCGAACGCGTGATTGCGCAGCTATTGCATTCGTTTTGCGCCGACGATATGGATTGCACGCTGATCACCGAATGCAGCGTCCCTTCGTTTTATCCGCTGCCAAAGAGCCTTCGCGTGCTGTCCCTGTCGGACAAGCCCGTTTTGCGCGCGCGTGAGATTCCCGCGGCTTACGGGAAGCTTCGGCGGCTCGTGAAAAAAGAAAAGCCCGACCTCGTGCTTGCCATGCCCGAAAAGGTTAACGTTTGGGCGGCGCTGTTTTTGCTCGGCGCGGGCGTGCCGCTTGTGGTAAGCGAGCGCAACGACCCCTATCGGCATCCCGCAAATCGGCTGAAACGCGCCTTGCGGAAGCTGACCTATCCGCTCGTTAACGGGTTCGTGTTTCAAACGACGGCGGCGGCGAACTATTTCGGCAGGGCGATTCGCGCGCGCGGCGTCGTTCTGGACAATCCGCTCGACGTAAGCAGCATCCCCGCCCCGTATACGGGCGAGCGAAAAAAGCGGATCGTCTCGGTCGGGCGCTTGGAGGCGCAGAAGAATTTCCCGCTGCTCATCAACGCGTTCGCGCGATTTTACCGCACGCATCCCGACTATTCGCTCGTTATCTACGGCAGCGGCGCGCTCATTGAAGAGCTGGGCAAGCTGGCGAACAAACGCGGCGTTTCCCGCGCGGTCGAGCTTGCGGGGCAGAAAGCGGACGTGCCGCAACAGATCGCGGACAGCAAAATGTTCGTGCTTTGCTCGGACTATGAGGGTATGCCGAACGCGCTCATCGAGGCGATGGCTTCGGGGCTTTGCTGCGTTGCGACGGACTGCCCGATTTACGGCGTTCGCTCGCTGATCCAAAACGAGGAAAACGGGCTGCTCGTGCCCGTTGGCGACGAGGACGCGCTGGCAAACGCGATGACGCGGCTTGCAGACGACGAAAATTTGGCGCGCAGGCTCGGCAAAAACGCGGAACAAATCAAGGCGCGGCTGGACGCGCGCGTCGTTTGCGAACAATGGAGGCAATATCTTGCAAAAATCGCGGACGGGAAATAGCGGCGCGGGGGTGACTTCCCCCAAGCTGCGCACAAGAAGGGATAAGCTGACCGATACGCTGAAAAACCCGTATCGCGTCTTTTCCTACCTTGCCGCACGGGGTTGGTTCAGGCGCCTAAACGACGAAACCTATTTGAAAATGATGTTTCGCGCGCGCATCGGCAGAAAGCTCCGCCTGCATCCGCCCGTTACGTTCAACGAAAAAATCAACTGGCTCAAACTGAACGACAACCGCCCCGAGGACTGCGCGCTTGTGGATAAGCTCGCGGTGCGCGCCATTTTGGCGGATCTTTTGGGCGAGGATATGCTCGTGCCGCTGCTCGGCGTATGGGACGACCCCGACGAGATCGACTTTTCCGCGCTGCCCGACCGATTCGTGCTGAAATGCACGCATGATTCCGGCGGCGTATTGATCTGCCGCGACAAGGCGGCGCTTGACGTCCCCGCGGCAAGGGAGAAGCTGAAAACGCTTTTGCGCCGCAACTATGCGCTTTTCGGGCGGGAACGGCAGTATGACGGCGTCAAACCGCGCGTGATTGCGGAAACGTATCTTTCCGACGGAAACGATGATTTGACCGATTACAAGCTGCTTTGCATGAACGGCAAGGTCAAATGCCTGTTCGTTACGTCGGGGCGGCGCAGCAAAAACGGCATGTATATGACCTTCTTTGACGCGGACTGGAAGCGCCTGCCATTCGAGCGATACTATCCCGCCAACCCAGACGAGATCGCGCGCCCCGTCTGCCTGACGGATATGATCGGCATGACGGAGCGGATCTGCGCGGCGCGGAAGCTGATCTTTGCGCGCGCGGACTTCTTCGTCGTGAACGGCAAGCCGTATATCGGCGAAATTACCCTGCGCCCGGGCAGCGGGTTTGAACCGTTTACGCCCGAAATCTGGGACGAAAAGCTCGGCGATATGCTGGATCTTTCGCCGATGGGAGGAAACGAATGATACGCGAAAACACGGTCTGCATGGTAAGCACGCGCGCTTCGTACCCCGTCGGGGGCGCCCCGTTTTCGCCGTCCGTTCGTTATCCGGAGGCGCCGTTCGGGGACGTGGCGAAAGACGATAACGCCGTATACGACGCGGTGCGGCGCGGGTTTCTTACCATGCGTCTTGATGAAAGCCGGATCGGAACGCCGAGCTGGAATCCGCTTTCCGAGCTGATTTTACCGGGTCAGACGGTGCTGCTCAAACCCAACTGGGTGCTGCATACAAACGGCGGCGCAGCAGGGGACGAAACAGACTGTCTCGTGACGCATCCGTCCGTCGTGCGCGCGGTACTGGACTATGTGGTCTTGGCGCTCGGCAAAACGGGACGCATCATCATCGGCGACGCGCCCATCCAGCTTTGCGACCTGGAAACGCTTTGGCAAAAGACGGGCTATGACAAGCTGTTTGCGTTCTATCGCGAAAAAGGCGTCTCGATCGAAACGCTTGATTTTCGCCGCTTGACGGCGCGGCGCAGAAAAGACGATACGTTTGCGGTTTCAAAGCACGAAGAACGCGCAGGTGTTTTGGTGGATTTGGGCGAGCGCTCGCTCTTTGCGCAGATGCATCGCGAGCAGATCGACCGCCTGCGGATCACGAACTACCCCGTCGGGCGCATCGCGCTTGCGCATAACGGCGGCAGGCATTGCTATTTGATTCACCCTGCGGCGCTGGAGGCGGACGTCGTCATCAACCTGCCCAAGCCGAAGTCGCATCGCAAAGCCGGCTTGACGGCGGCGGCAAAGAACTTTGTCGGCGTGAATGCGGACAAGGAATACCTGCCGCATCACATGGCGCTCGGCGCGGCGGGCGGCGACGAATACGCGCACGATACCATGCTTTTGCGCGCGGCTTCGCATATGCGGGACGCGTTTAACAACCTGAACTATCGGCAAAACCGATTTGCGCCGATCGCGCGGTTTTTCGCCAAGGGTTTGGAGAAAACGGGGCGGACGCTTGCGGGCGAGCGCTTTCGTGAAGGAAGCTGGTATGGCAACGATACGATTTGGCGCACGGTAACGGATCTGAACCGTATCATGGAATATGCCGACCGTGCGGGCGACATGCATACCGAAAAACAGCGCAGACTGTTTCATATCTGCGATATGGTGATTGCGGGCGAGGGCGAAGGGCCGCTCGAACCGACGCCAAAGCCGCTCGGTCTGCTCGTTATGGGAGAAAGCGCCGCCGCCGTTGACCGCGTGATCTGCGAAATTGTCGGGTTTCACGCAGACAAGGTGCGCTATATCCGCCCCATGCTGGACGGGCGGGGCATATCGGGCGACGACATACGCGTTTTATGCGAAACGGGAAGCCTTAGCCCGCTTCGCGAAATCCAATGGCAGACAGACCGCTTTTTGCGCCCTGCGGACGGATGGCGCGGGCATATCGAGAAGGAGGACGCGCGCTGAATATGCTCTTTTCGATTCTGGTTCCCGTCTATAACACCGCGCCGTATCTTTCGCAATGCCTTGATTCCGTTTTGGCGCAGGATGAAACGGATTACGAGCTGATCCTCGTGGACGACGGCTCAACGGACGAAAGCGGCAAAATGCTGGATGCGTACCAAGCGGCGCATCCGCAAAACACCGTCGTCGTGCATCAGGAAAACCGCGGCTTGATCGCGGCAAGGCGCAAGGGCGTTTCGCTGGCAAAGGGCGAAATTTGCATCTTTTTGGATTCCGACGACTATCTGGAACCGAGCTGCCTTTCCGTTTTGCGCAAAACGATCGAACAAACGGGCGCGGACGTGGTGATTTACAACGATTACTGCCGTTTCGAGGGCTCGGGCGTAACCACGCTGAACGAACCCGTGTTCGAAAGCGGCAGAACGTTCGAAGGCGAGGAAAAGCGCGCGCTGTACGAGCTGCTCATCGGCAGCTACAAGCTCAACAACATCTGGTTCAAAGCGATTGCGCGCCCGCTTTTGCAGGCGGACGACACGCCGTATGAAACCTATTTCGGCTGCTCGAACGGGGAGGATCTGTTACAATCGCTCTACCCGCTTACGCACGCGAAACGGGTGGCCTACATCGACACGCCGCTCTACAACTACCGCCGCCTGCGCGGCAGTATGTCCTGGCGGGCGTTTACCGAGCGGGAAACGAAAACCGACCCAATCATCATGCGCCTTCGCGCGTATATGACCTTTTGGGGGATGGACGACGAGGCGCACATCGAGCGGTTTTCCGCGCGCCTGCTCAACGAGCTGGTCGTTTCTTTCTGGCAGCGTTACCGCAGCGCAAACACGCGGGTCGAGCGACGCGCGGTCATGGATTTTGCATGGGAGAATACCGTGAGCGCCGAATGCCGCGCCTGCCGAAACAGCCGCTTTTTGCCGCTTTCAAGGCGGATCCAGCTTGACGCCATATTGAAAAAGAACAAACCGTTCCTTTGGAGCGTCGCACAGCTTGCGCGCGTCAAGCTCTTATGCGAGCGGGGGGAGTGAACGATGGAGCACACGCATACTTCAAAGGCGGAAACGCCGCTTGTTACAATTTGCTGCGACACCTATAATCAGGAAGCGTATCTCGCCTCCGCGCTCGACGGATTCGTCATGCAGCAAACGGATTTTCCGTTTGAAATTCTGATCCATGACGACGCGTCTACGGATCGAACGCCCGAGATCATCCGCGCTTACGAAAAGCGCTATCCCGACCTGTTTCGCTGCGTCTTTCGCTCGGAAAACATCTATTCGAAGGATCGCAAAATCTTCGAGCATTATATGTTTCCGCTTGCGCGCGGCAAGTATATCGCCCTTTGCGAGGGCGACGACTGCTGGATAAGCCCGCATAAGCTCCAACGGCAGATTGACTGGATGGAAAGCCATCCCGACTGTACCCTCTGCGTTTGCGGCGCGGAGCTGCGCGATCAGGACGACAAGGTCGTCGGCACGGTCTGCCCGTATGAAACGGATACGGATGTGCCGATGGAGGACGTCATTCTCGGCGGCGGCGGGTTCGTCGCAACCGCGTCGATCGTTACCTTGACCCGCCTTGCGCAAAGCCGCGCGGCGTTCTGCGAGGAAACGGAGATCGACGACGCGCCCTTGCAGCTTTGGTTTGCGCAAAACGGGAGCATCCGCTATCTGTCCGAGCAAATGTGCGCCTACCGCGTCGCCGTGCCGGGCTCCTGGACGGAGGAATACTTCGCCGCCGATCGGCAAAAGCGCATCCGTGTGCATGAGAACATGATTCGGATGCTGCGCGCGTTCGACGAGGAGACGCAGGGCCGCTGGCATGACGCGGTGGAGCGCGTCATCGCAAGTCAGCACGCATATCAGATTCTTTTCATGCAGAACGATGTGCGCGCGCTGTCCAAGCCGCCGTTTCGGGAACAGTTTCTCCGTCTGCCGCTGCGCAGGCGCGTAAGAATGCTGCTTGTGCGCTTGGGGCTTTTGCCCGACCGCCACCGTTACCGATAACACGATGAAAAGAAACCGAGGAGGGGGAAAGCTATGAAAACCGAGCCGCTTGTCACCGTGATTCTGCCGACGCATAACCACGCGCCGTTCATCGCGCAGGCCATCGAGAGCATACTCGAACAGGAGACGGAATACCCATTCGACATTTTGCTGCACGACGACGCGTCCACGGACGGAACGGCGGACATCTGCCGCGACTATGCCGTGCGCTATCCCGACAGAATTACGCTGATTGCGCAAACGGTCAACCAATATCAGTTCGACCGCCGCATCCAGTCGCACATTCTGTTTCCGCTCGTCAAGGCGAAATACACCGCCATTTTGGACGGGGACGACTATTGGTGCGACAAGCAAAAGCTACAAAAGCAGGTCGGCTATCTGGAAGCGCATCCCGACTGCACGATGTGCATCGCGTCGGGCGACCAGGTGGACGTGAATGGCAACCTCCTTTTCCGCGTCAAGCCGTATGCGCATGACTGCATGGCGGACGTCAACGATATGATCCGCGGCGGGGGCAATTTCTGCGCCACGGGTACGATCGTCGCGCCGACCGCGCTGTTAAACGCCATGCCCGAATTTACGATGGTGACCGAGGTCGAGGACGTGCCCGTTCAGCTTTGGGGCGCGGTGGAAGGTTACATTTGGTATTTTGCAGACCGCATGGTGGTCTATCGTGCGGCGGTGCCGGGTTCATGGTCGGCAAGGCAGTTTGCCTCAACCCTGCCCACGCGCCTTGAAACGCACCGAACCGTGCGCGAGCTGCTCATCGGGTTCGACGCGTATACAAAGGGCAAATACCACGACGCGTTTGCTTACGCCATCGGCTATCAGGAATTTCAAACATTGTGTTTAACGCATGACATGAAGGCGCTGAAAAGCCCGCCGTACCGCGCCTATTACGAGCGGCTTTCGGCGAAGCGGCGCGCGCGGCTCTGGGCGGAGAAGCTCTTTCCGCATTTGACGGCGCGGCTGATCGAGCGCATGCGCCAACAAAAGCAGCGAAAAGACGAAAGGTAACAAAACCGAAGTGGAGCATGCATTTCGCAACAAGGCCATATCGGGCGTCATCTGGAAGGCGATGGAGAGCGGCGGCAATCAGCTTGTTAAGCTCGTTATCTCCGTCATATTGGCGCGCCTGCTCGACCCCGTGCATTATACGACGCTTTCGCTGATGCTGATTTTCATCACGCTGGCGGACGTATTCGTCAAAAGAGGGTTTGCAACGTCCATTTTGCAGCGTAAGGACGCGGACGATACGGACTTTTCCACCGTGCTTTGGACGATGCTCTTCATCGCGGCGCTGATGTACGTCGCGCTGTTCTTCGCCGCGCCGTTCGTTTCGCGGTACTATGAGCAGCCCGAGCTGACCCGCGCGCTGCGCGTTTTGTCGCTCGTGCTGTTTGCGGGCGCGTTCTCCGCCGTGCAAAGCGCGATCATGATGCGCAACATGGCGTTTCGGCGGCTTTGCTTCGCGGCGCTTTCCTCGAGCGTTCTTTCGGGCGCGGTCGGCATTTTTCTTGCCTACCGCCATTACGGCGTTTGGGCGCTGGTTGCGCAGCAGCTCGTCTTGGCGTTTGGCAACGTGTTTTTCCAGTTTGTGTTCGGTCGCTGGAAGCCGCGATTTCTATTCTCCCTGACGCGTTTGAAGCCCCTGTTCGGCTATGGCTGGAAGCTGCTGCTTTCCTCCCTTTTGGACACGGGCTATTCCGAGCTTTCGGCGCTCGTTTTGGGCAAGCGCTTCCCCGGCGCGTCGCTCGCGTTCTATACGCGCGGCAAGCAATATCCCGACATGATCGCAAACAACCTCACGAGCGTCGCGCTCGGCGTGCTGTTTCCCGTTTACGCCTCGCGGCAGGACGACCCCGGCGTCGTTCGGGGTATGCTGCGCAAAACGAACCGATCCGCCGCGTTTTTGATCTTCCCCATGATGGTCGGGCTCGCCGCGGTCGCGCCGCCGCTGGTCAACGTGCTGCTGACGGCAAAATGGGCGCCGTGCGTGCCGTTTCTGCGCATCATGTGCGTCGTATCCGCGCTGTACCCCATCGAGGCGGCGAATTTGCAGGCGATCAACGCCATCGGCAGAAGCGACGTCTATCTCAAAACGGAGATCGTCAAAAAGATATTCGGTATTATCGCCCTCTGCGCCGCCGTGTTCCTGTTTACAACGGCGGAGGCAATCGCCATGGCGGTCATGCTGACGGCGGTGTTTTCGATGATACTGACCATGTTCGTCATGGCGCACCTGTTCGCTTACGGCATGAAGGAGCAGCTTTCCGACCTGCTGCCGCCGCTCTTTACCGCCGCGGCGATGGGCGCCGTCGTGCTGCTGTTAACCAAGACGGGGCTGAACGATTTATGGCTGCTGGTCTTGCAGGTCGTTTGCGGTATTGCGGTTTATATCGGTTTGGCGGTATTATGTAAGTTAGAAAGTTTCCAATTCCTCCTACAATCGTTGAAGGGATTTTGGGCTAAAAAATTCGGCAGGGAGGAGCGGGCGTAAATGAAACTGGCGGTTGCCGGAACGGGCTATGTCGGACTTGTTGCAGGCGTATGCTTTGCGGAAAAGGGACACGACGTCGTTTGCGTGGATACGGACGAAAAAAAGATTGCGCGTATGCAATCGGGCGAGTCGCCCATCTTTGAGGAGGGGCTCGAGCCGCTCATGCAAAGGAACCTTTCCGCGGGACGATTGTCGTTTACGACGGACTATGCCGCGGCGTATCAAAGCGCGGACGCAATCTTTATCGGCGTCGGCACGCCCGAGCAGGCGGATGGCAGCGCCAACCTTTCCTACCTCGCGACGGTATGCAGGCAGATTGCCGAAAGCATCGAGCACGACTGCCTCGTCGTGGTCAAATCCACCGTACCCGTCGGCACGAACGACAAGGTGGAACGCTATATCAAGGATTATCTCCTGCGGGACGATATCCGCGTGCGCGTGGCAAGCAACCCCGAATTTCTTGCGCAAGGCAACGCCGTGCACGATACCCTGCACGCAAACCGCGTGGTCATCGGCACGGACGACCCGATCGCCGAGGAGATGCTGCTTCAAATCTATCAGCCGTTCGACCTGCCGATCGTTTCCGTTTCGCGCCGCTCGGCGGAGATGATCAAATACGCGAGCAACGATTTCCTCGCGTTGAAGATTTCCTACATGAACGACGTCGCCAACCTTTGCGAGCTGGTCGGCGCCAATATCGACGACGTGGCGGAGGGCATGCGCTATGACCCCCGCATCGGCGCGCGTTTTTTGAAGGCGGGCGTCGGCTATGGCGGAAGCTGCTTCCCCAAGGACACGAAGGCGCTGCGCTACCTTGCCGAGCAGCACGGCTACCGCCTAAGGACGGTGGACGCGGCGGTCGAGATCAACGCCGAGCAAAAAACCAAGCTGTTTTATAAGGCGAAGTCCCGCTTTATCTCGTTTGAGGGGCTGCGGGTCGCGGTTTTGGGGCTGGCGTTCAAATCGGGCACGGACGATCTGCGCGAAGCGCCGTCTCTGGACAACATCGCGCTTTTGTGCAAAGCGGGCGCGCAGCTTATCTGCTATGATCCCGTCGCGGGCGAAAATTTCGCAAAGAAATTCCCGAACGTTCCGCTTGCCGCTTCGCCCGAACAGGCGCTTCGCGGCGCGGCGTGCTGCTTCGTGTTCACCGAGTGGGACGAGATCGTGCGGCTGTCGCCCGAAACGTTCAAGCGCGAGATGCGCGTGCCGCTCGTATACGACGGGCGCAACATTTTCGACCCCGACACCATGACAGGCGCGGGCGTCGAATATTACAGCATCGGCAGACCGTAAAAAGGAGCGACGATGGCAAATCAAACGATACTCATTACGGGCGCGGCGGGCTTCATCGGCTATCACCTGTCCAAACGCCTGCTGGAAAGCGGCTATGCGGTCGTCGGGTTCGACAACCTGAACGACTATTACGACGTTGGGCTGAAACAGGCGCGCCTGGGCGAACTGAATCGCTTTGCGGCGTTTTCCTTTATCGAGGGCGATTTGGCGAACGAAGCGGACGTGGAAGCGCTGCTTTCCCGAACGTCATACGCCGCGGTGGTCAACCTTGCGGCGCAGGCGGGCGTAAGATACAGCATCGACCATCCGCGTTCCTATTTGGACAGCAACGTAACGGGCTTTTTCAACCTGCTTGAAGGGCTGCGGCGGCGCCCGACGGCGCACTTTTTATACGCTTCGAGTTCGTCCGTTTACGGCAACCGCAGGCATTCTCCCTTCTCGGTTTCGGACAAGGTCGATTCCCCCGTATCCCTGTACGCGGCAACGAAGAAAGCCGACGAGCTGTTTGCCTACGCGTATGCGCAGCTATACGGTATCCCCGCCACGGCAATGCGCTTTTTTACCGTATACGGCCCGTTCGGGCGGCCCGACATGGCGTACTTTAAGTTTACAAAGGCGATCTACGCGGGCGAAACGATCGACGTATACAATCGCGGCGAGCTTATGCGCGACTTCACCTATGTGGACGATGTGACAGGCTGCATCGAGCGGATGCTGCTTTGCCCCCCCGCGGCGGATGAAAACGGCGCGCGCCACGCGATTTACAACATCGGCAACAACCGCCCCGTCGCGCTCAAAGCGTTTATCGAAACGCTCGAGAACGCGATCGGGAAGCAGGCCGTGAAACGGTATCTGCCGATGCAGGCGGGCGACGTTACCCTGACCTGCGCGGATATTTCGGAAACGACGCGGGATTTCGGCTATCGGCCCGAAACCGCGATCGATGTGGGCCTCGGCAAATTCGTCGCTTGGTATCGCGGCTATTACGGCCGCTGAAGGGCGCTTGATAAGGCGGGAGAAAAGAGAGCATGATCGGGTTCTACAACTATACGGTAATCTTGACCTATCTGGGCGTGAGCGCCGCGCTGGTCGGAATGTGCTTCGCGCTGAACGGTTCGCCGTCAAGCGCAATCGTCTGCCTGATGCTGTCGGGCTTTTGCGACCTGTTTGACGGGTCGATCGCAAAGACGAAAAAGCGCACCGAGCAGGAGAAGAAATTCGGCGTTCAGATTGATTCCCTTGCGGATCTGATCTGCTTCGGCGCGCTGCCCGCGGTTATCGGCTTTTCGCTCGGGCTGAACCGCTGGTTCGAAATCGCTCTGCTGGCGCTGTATACCCTTGCGGCGCTGATCCGCCTTGCATACTATAACGTAACCGAGGACGAGCTGCAATTCGGGCAAAACGCGCAGCGCACGCATTATGACGGTATGCCCGTTACGACCGCGTCGCTGCTGATTCCGCTGATCTATACGCTGCGCCCGCTGATGGGGAACGGGTTCCGCTTTGTTTACCTGGGCGGGCTCGTGTTCATCGCCGCCGCGTTTCTTGCGAAGGTAAGGATCAAAAAGCTCGGCGTAAAGGGCATGGCGTTTGCCGCGCTGCTCGGCGCGGGCGTGCTGGTCTGCCTGATTCTCGGTTGGAGCAAATAGCGGCTTTCCGCAAATCGCACTTCTCCGGGCAAAGCAAAAAAGTGTCCGAGCGCCGTAAGGCGGAGGGACGCTTTTTCACGCGAACCGCGTTATTGTGCCGCGGCGGCTTTTTCTTCGTTCATTTTGTTTGTGTCGTCCTCGATGTTCAAAAACAGAATCACGACGAACATAATCGCGGAAACGATCATCGGCACCCAGCCCAGCATGGCGTTGATGGTGTTGATCGCGGCCGGCGGCTGCGTCTTTACGGATGCGTCAAAGCCCGAAAGATGCAAAGATATCGCAACGAGCTGCGTCGCGCCCGCAACGGCGAGCTTGCTTGCGAGGTTGTCCGCCGTGGAAACAAGGCTGTCCAAACGGCGGCCGCACTTCCATTCGATGATGTCCACGATGTTGTTGCGGTTTGTGTTGAACATGACGAACGTAATCGTGACCGCAACGCCGACCGTAATCGCGTTGACATAGATCGCGCCCACGGAGAACGGATCCAGCACGAACCAGATCTTGCCAAGCACAAAGATCAGCGCGGCAAGCAGCATGGTCTTTTTGCGCCCGATCGCGCGGTCTATCGGCGAAACGGCAAAGCTGGTAAGGATGGACGCGGCAAGGTAAGCCGCCTGCACGATGGTTGCCGCGCCCGTGCTGCCCATCACATAGGTTGCGTAGTAGGCGATGCAGCTCATCAAAAGCAGGTTTACCACGCCGTAGCAGATGATATACAGCATGTTCATCACCCAGGAGCGGCAGGAGAACAGCATTTTGAACACGACCTTGACGGAGAGCTTCTCATCGTCGTTTCCGATGGATTTTACGCGTTCCTTGGTCGTAAAGTAATGGATCAGGCAGCCGATGATGCACACAACGCCCATCACGACGGCGGTAAGCAGGAAGCCGCGCGCGCTTTTGCCGCCCTCGACGAGGTTTCCGGTTTGATCCAGCCCGCCAAAGAGTTTGAGCAGCGGAAGGCACGCAACCGCGCCGATGCCGCTGCCGAGGCAGCCGCCCAGATTGCGATGCACGTTGATGGAACGGCGATCCGCGTCCACGTTGGTCGCCAGACTGCCCATGCTGTTATACGGGATGGCGACATAGGTGTTAAACAGCTCGAACACCAGGTATACGATCAGCGCAACGACAACCGCCGCGCGGTCTTTCAGCCCGAAGTCCGCAAACAGCAGCACGACCGTAATCGCCCACGGCACGGCGAACCAAAGCGCAAGCGGGCGGCACTTTTCGCCGTTTTTGAACTTGTGATTGACCGCCCAAAAGCCGATGAGCGGGTCGTTGATCGCATCCCAAATCGTGCCGAGCGTGAGAATGGTGCCCGCTACCAGCACGTTGATTTTGACGACGTTCGTTAAAAAGAACAGGTAATATAGGCTCTTGAATTGGTAAACCACGTTGCTCGCGCACGAGAACGCGCCAAAGCCGAGCTTTTCGCCGAGCTTGATCGGCGGCATGGGGGCGGATGCTTCGTTTGCCATAAATGACTCCTTTTCCGAATGTTTCAAATCAAACCGCGCTTATGCTTTTCGCGCTTATGCTTTGATGGAAAGCAGGCGCTCGCGCAGGAGGGTCTTAAACCGCTCAGGCTCGTCGCCCATGGGGTTGTGCCCCGATTTTTCGAACCAAATCAGCTCCTTTTGCGGCGCTTCGATTTGATCATACCAGTCCTGAACGAGCGCGGCGGGCGTGTTTTGATCCAGCACGCCGTCGAAGATAAAGATCGGTACATCGAACTTCGTACAGGTTTTCGGGAAGTCGGTTTTGCCGACCTCGGGCCACATCTCCGTGAGCACGAAGCGATAGCCCTTGACCATGCCGTACAGGTCGGAGACGCTGTATTCGCCCGAGCAGAACACGGGGATCACGAACGAACCGAAATAGCTGCGCTTCTTCGCGTTCTGCGAATAGCCGCCGTATTTCATCATGATGTTTCTTTGCGCCATCAGGCCCTTGAACCCGCCCTTGTAGGCGCCCATTACGGGCGGCCCCACGCGTTTCAGCGTTTCGATCGCCTTGGCGTCGCCGTGCTTGCCCGCCTCCTCAAGCGCGAACGCGTAGCTGATTTCTTCGTTCCGTTCGCCGTTGACCACCTGTCCGAAGCCCACGAACGCCGCAATGCGCGCGGGGTAGCGATAGGATAGCCAAACGCCCAGCTCGGAGCCCCAGCTCCCGCCGATGACAAATATCTTATCTTTATGGTATGTTTCGCAAAGATAGTTCACAAGCTCGTTTGCGTCGTCCGTAAGGCGCTCGATGGTCAGCGTTTCTTTCTTTGCACCATGATACGAGCCGCCGCAGCCACGCTGATCCCACGCAACAACGAGGAAGTCCTTCTGCAAATCCGCATGATCTTGCAGGATGCAATGGCGGTTGCAGACCCCCGGGCCGCCATGCAAAAACAGGAGAACGGGATTCTCCTCGCTCTCGCCCATGATATGAATCTTTTGCGGCAATCCGCCCAATACGACCTTGCGCTTGACGTTAATCATCCGATCCCCCTCCCCAAAATATATGATTTTGATTGATTATACACGATTTGCCGATATGGCACAACAGAAATGCCGCGACTTTTGCCGAATTTGGGAAAATGAGCGCGCGCGCTTCCTTTTCTTGAAAGAAAAGGAAGCAAAAGAACTTCTCTTTGACACGCGTTTCTTTGTTTTGCTCTTGTTTTGGCACGAACGCGAAACATAGCTCCATATGGCAAGCGAAAGTTTTCTTGTTTCTTCTTTTTCAAAAGAAGAAAGCGTTTTCTTGCGCAGAAGAAAAGGAAGCGTTTGGTTTTCAGACGAATGTGCAGCGTTGCATCGCATGGCAAATGAAGTTTTCTTGTTTCTTCTTTTTCAAAAGAAGAAAGCGTTTTCTTGCGCAGAAGAAAAGACCGCCCGAAAACGAACGGTCTTTCCCCAATCAAGCGGCGGCAGAATCGCCTACGCCCGACACTTTTCAAACAAGCGCCGAAAGCCGGGCAGCGCGCGCACGATACTGTCGTAGGAAACGCAGTAGGAAATGCGCACGAACGAGGGGCACCCGAAGCCGCGCCCCGAAACGACGAGAATGTCCTCGCCCTTAGCCAGCTCGGAGAACGCGTCGCCGTCGCCGTTCGGCGCCTCGACAAAGAGATAGAACGCGCCGTCGGGCGGCACGCAGCGATAGCCGATCTCCGTCAAACCGCCGTAGATCGCGTCCCGATTTTTGCGATAGCTCGTCAGGTCGGGGCGGACGTCTTCGTTTTCGCAGGCGGCGGCGACAAGCTGCAAAAGCGACGGCGCGCAAACGTAGCCCTGCATGCGCGCGCTGCCCGCGATGGCGTCGCAAACGTCGTCAAACGCGTCCATCTCGTTGCCGACCAGCACATAGCCGATGCGCTCGCCGGGCAGGGAGAGGCTCTTGGAATAGGAATAGCAAACGATCGCGTTCGGATAGATCTCGGTCATAAACGGCTCGGTCTTGCCATCATAGCGCAGCTCGCGGTACGGCTCGTCGGAAACGAGGTAAATCGGCTTATGGTATTTAGCGCTCTTTCTTGTCAGCAGGTCGGCAAGGGCGACAAGCGTTTCCTCGGAATAGACGACGCCCGACGGGTTGTTCGGCGAATTGACGATCACGCCCTGCGTGTTTTCCGTAATCGCCTGTTCGAGCGCGTCGAAGTTGATCTGAAAGCGCTCCATATCGGGCGGAACGACGATCACCTGCGCGCCCGAAACGCGCGCGAAGCAGTCATATTCGGGGAAGTACGGCGCAAGCGCGATAAACTCCGTCGCTTTGTTGAGCGTCAGCGCGCGAAACACGCTCGTCAGCGCCGCGGCAGCGCCGCAGGTCAGGTAGAGGTTGCGGCGCGTAAAGTCCGTACCGAAGCGGCGATTGAGCGCTTCGGCAATCGCGTCTCGCGCCTCGTCGCAGCCGGGCGCGCTCGTGTAGCCATGCAATTCGAGCGAGGAACGCGTGTTCAAAAGAGAAAGCAGCGCGTCCTTGACCTCGCGCGGCGCGGGCACGGACGGGTTGCCGAGCGAAAAATCGAACACATTGTCGCGCCCGACCTTTTTTGCGCGCTGCCGCCCGAATTCGAATATTTCGCGAATGACGGAGCGTTTGCTGCCCAGCGCCAGCATTTCCTTTGATACCATACGCGTTATCCTCCGTAGTTTCGGCCCGCATCGAACGCGGTAAGGTTGGCAGAAAGAATCTTCTGCGGCAGAACGTCGGTCAAAACCGCTTCCCAGTCGATCTCGGAGAGCGAAAACGTCTTGACCAGCGCGCCGAGCAGAACGATATTCATGCTGCGCGGGCTGCCGATCTCCTCGGCGATGCGCGAGGCGGGGATCACGATCGTTTTTACGCTCTTTTGGAGCGCCTCGATACAGCCCTCGGGATAGGTCGCCGCGCCCGCCGCGACGGGCATGGGCATGATGGCAAGGTCGTTGACGACCGCCGTGCCGCTCGGCTTGAGGAAGGACGCGTAGCGCACCGCTTCCATCCGCTCGAACGCAACGAGTACATCCGCTTCGCCGCGCCCGATAATGGGCGAATAGACCTTGTCGCCGTAGCGCACCTGCGTGGACACCGAGCCGCCGCGCTGCGCCATGCCGTGCACCTCGCTCATTTTAACGTCGTAACCGGCGCGGATCAGCCCCGCCGTGAGCGCCTTGCTCATGAGAATGGTTCCCTGTCCGCCGACGCCGACGAGCAGTATGCTTTTCGTTTCGCGCATGGTCAAGCCTCCTTCTTATGGATCGCGCCGAACGGGCAGACCTGCATACAAACAGTACAGCCCGTGCAGAGCGTTTGATCAATCTTCGCCTTGCCGTTTTCCATGCAGACCGCGGGGCAGCCGACCTTTAAGCAGAGCTTGCAGCCGCGGCATTTTTCCGCGTCGACCTCGCATTTGCCGATGGCATGTCGGATACGCTTGATCAGCAGGCATGGGCGGCGGCAGATAATGGCGGCGGGCACGCTGCTGTTCAGCGCGTCCTGGCACGTTTTCTCCATCGCGGCGAGATCCTGCGGGTCGACGATGATGACGTTTTGATAGCCCATGCCGGAAAGCACGTTTTCGATCTTTACCCGCTCCGCAATCTCGCCCGAAAGCGTATAGCCGCTGCCGGGGTTATCCTGATGCCCCGTCATGCCCGTAATGGAATTGTCCAGCACCACGGGGATGAGGTTGCCCTTGTTATACAGGATCTCGACCGCGCCCGTCATGCCGCTGTGGAAAAACGTGGAATCACCCACGACGCCGAACACCTTTTTATCCGTCACGCCGAGCCGTTCGAACGCCTTGGCCATGCCCATGCCGACCGAGAAGCCGCCGCCCATGCATACGACCGAATCCATCGCCGAAAGCGGCGCGGCGCATCCGAGCGTATAGCAGCCGATGTCGCCCGCAACGACATAGTCCCGATGTCGGCTCATCGTGTAGAAAAAGCCCCTGTGCGGGCAGCCGGGGCAGAGCGCGGGCGGACGCGGCACGACGGGGCAATCCACCGTAACCGTCTCGGGCTCGCGAGAAAACAGCGCGCGGCGCAAAATCTCGGGGTTGAGCTCATACATATTCGGAACGAGCTTTTTGCCGACGCAGGGTATGCCCGCCGCAACGATCTGCTCCTCCATAAACGGCTCGAGCTCCTCAACGACATACAGCGTATCCACGCGCGAGGCAAAGTCGCGAATCAGGTTCATCGGCAGCGGCCAGGTAAAGCCGAGCTTCAAAAACGACGCGTCCGCAGGGAACGCCTCTTTGGCATACTGGTAGGCGATGGACGCGGTAATAACGCCGATCTTCCCGCCGTTATTCTCCACGCGGTTGAGCGGCGACGTTTCGGCATATGCGGCAAGGGCGGCGAGCTTTTCCTCCAACAGGGGGCGATGCGCCTTTGCGTTCGCGGGCGTGGAAACAAACTTGCCCACGTTGCGCACATACGGGGTGTTCTCGCGTTCGGTGCGCTCGCCGAAGGAGACGAGGCTCTTGCTATGGCAAACGCGCGTGGTCACGCGATACAGCACGGGGACGTCGAAGCGCTCGGAGATACAAAACGCTTCCTTCATGAAATCGAGGCATTCCTGCGAATCCGACGGCTCGACGAGCGGAATCTTCGCAAAGCGCGCGTAGCGGCGGTTGTCCTGCTCGTTTTGCGAGGAGTGCATATCGGGATCGTCCGCCGACACGATGACAAAGCCCGCGCCGACGCCGTTATACGCCGCGGTAAAGATCGGGTCGGCCGCAACGTTTACGCCGACGTGCTTCATGGCGGAAAGCGAACGCGCGCCCGCAATGGACGCGCCGTATGCGACCTCGACGGCGACCTTCTCGTTTGGCGCCCATTCGGCGTAAAGCGAATCCTTGTAATCCGCGAGCGATTCGAAGATCTCGGTGCTCGGGGTTCCCGGGTATGCCGCGCAAACCGTTACGCCCGCTTCAAACGCGCCCCGCGCGGCGGCCTCGTTGCCGGATAGTAAACGTTGATCCAAAGATTCTTACCTCCTTTATGATTGGTTGAATATGATTGGTTAAACAAGTTAGCGTCAAAAGAACGCGTCAGCGGGCGTTTGCGGATGCAATCGCGCCCAGCGCAAGGGAATACAGCTTGGTTTCCGCCGTGTCCGCCCGCGAGGTCAAAACGATCGGGCATTTCGCCCCGACGATCAAACCCGCGCTCTTTGCCCGGGCAAAATAGGTGAGCGCCTTGCCGAAGCAGTTGCCCGTTTCGTAGTTGGGCATCAGCAGAATATCCGCGTTTTCCATGCCCGCGTCGCCAAATTTCTTATGCGCGCGCGCCTCGGAGCTGACGGCAAGATCGAGCCCGACGGGGCCGTATACGCGCAGACGCAGCGCCGACCAATCCTCGCTCGCAAGCGCCGAAGCATCCGTCGTCGCGGGGATTTTTTCGCTGACGACCTCGCTGCCCGCCACGCAGTACGCCGTAATTTTCTCATAACCCACGCCGCAAAGGAACCGCGCCGCATTGGTCAGAATCGCGCGCTTTTTGATCAGATCGGGCGCGGGGTTCATGCCGCCGTCCGTGTTGACGAGCAGCTTGCCGTAGCCCTGCGGCTCGTAAAACATCATATGCGAAAGCAGCGCGCCCGTCATCAGCGGCGAATGTACGACCTGCCGCAACAAATCGGTCGTATTGAGCCGTCCCTTCATCAGGAAGTCCGCTTCGCCGCGCGCCACCGCGTCCACGGCGGCGATGGCGCAGGAAACGTCGCTTGCGTCCTCGGGCGTCCGTATGGCGTAATCATGCGCGTTTTCGCCAAGCGCGGCAAGGCCGGCGCGGATCTCGTCCCCTTTGCCGATGAGAAGCGCGCGGCAAACGCCCTGCCGCCTTGCTTCGACGGCGGCGGAAAGCACGTTTTCGTCATGTGCGGCGGCGATGGCGACCGTTGCGTCATGCCCCTTTGCGCGGGTGAACAATTCATCAAGCGAACGTATCATGAATTCGGATACTCCTTTTCCTGTCTCTCGCCGCGCAGAACGGCAAGCGCGCCCTCCGCCAGCGCGCGCATTTCCTCCTCGCCGGGCAGGCGAAGAACGGGCGCGACGCCGCCGATATAGGACGATATTTCGTCGCAAAAGCGTTCGGAATACGCGATGCCGCCCGTATACACGATCGCGTCAACGCGAAAGCGCAGCACGGCGGCCATGGCGCCGATATCCTTTGCATGCTGATAGGCAAGCGCGTCAAAAACCAGGCGCGCCTTCTCGTCGCCCGAAAACGCGCGGGCTTCCACCTCGCGAAAATCGCGCGTGCCGAGATAGGAGTATACGCCCGCCTCCGTGCCGATCAGCCGCTTGATCTCCGCCTTGCTTTTGCCCGAGAAGCAAAGATTCACAACGGCGTTGACGGGCAAAGCGCCGCCGCGATCCATGGAAAAGCTGCCGTCGTCTTTAACGTTATACAGATCGACGACGCGCCCCTTTTCATGCGCCGCAACGGACACCCCGCCGCCCATATGCACGACGATCAGATTCAGCGTTTCATAGGGCCGCCCCAGCAGCTTCGCCGCTTTGCGCGCCGTCGCTTTTTGGTTGAGCGCGTGGAAAAAGCTCTCGCGCTCCATGCCGTTCAAACCCGAAACGCGCGCGAGCGGATTCAGTTCGTCCACCGAAACGGGATCCACGAAAAACGCGGGCGCGCCCGTCTCGTCGGCAAGCGCCTTTGCCAAAAGCGGGCCCAGAGAGGAGGCGTGTTCGCCGTAGGGCGGATGGTAAATATCGGCAATCACGGCGTCCGTCACGCGATACGTTCCCGACGGGATATGCTTCAACAAACCCCCGCGCGCGCAAATCGCGTCAAAGTCGGCCGGGGTAAAGCCGTTTTGAGACAGCGTTTCTTCGATTAATTGTTTGCGGAACGCAAATTGGTCGATGATATGCGGATACGCGGCAAGCTCGGCGGGCGAATGATCGATCGAGGCGCGAAACGTCTCGCAATCATCCGTATAGACGGCGATTTTCGTGGAGGTCGCACCGGGGTTGATCATCAACAGCAGCATAACGCACTCCCATCGATTCTGATGATTTCATCCTATGTTAAGCAACCCCGCGTGTCAACCGCGCAAAACGCAATATATAGTATATCTTAACTGGCATTGTGCGCGGTCTGTTCTTTCACGCGATCGATCAGTTTTTGGTAAACATGCGCCGTCATCCACGGCTCGGAAACAAACGACGCGACCTGCGTTACGGGGATAAAGCGCGCGCCGCCGTTCTCGTCGGGCTTACTCCGAAGCGGCTCGGTTTCGTCCGCTTCGATCAGATAGGTGAGGTTCAGGTGCAGATGTGAGGAGACGTACGCGCCGCGCTTGATATGCCCGTTTACGGTGAGCACCTCGAGCGAAAACGGCTCGGTTGAAATAACGCGTCCGTGCGCGCCCGTTTCCTCGCTCAGCTCGCGCAGGGCGACGGCGCAGAGGTCGAAATCCCCGTCGGCGTGTCCGCCCGTCCATGACCACGAGCGATAGATATTGTGATAGATCATAACGACCTTGTCGCGCGCGGGGTTGACCGCCCAGGCGGACGCGGTCAGGTGCGCCACACGGTTTTCGCGGGTCGCCGCATCGGGATGCGCGGCAAGAAAGGTCAGCATACTTTCCCGATCCCGCGCTTCCTGCTCGCAGAGCGGGCAAAAGCGCTCTATCGTTTCGATCAGCTTCTTCATGACACCCAGTATAGCATAGAACGGCGCTCTCGTTCATGGCGTTTTTATGAAACGCGCAAGCGCTTCCCCCGCAGCGCCGCTTCTGCAAGATTTCCTGCAAATTAATCGTATATTGCGGCAGAAATGATTGACATCCTGCATCGGGCGGCATAAAATGCAAGCATACCAAAGCGTAAATTTGAGCATATCGGAGGATCGTATGAACGCATACATCGAGAGAGTCATCGCAGACGTAAAAAAGAGGAATCCCTTTGAGCCGGAATTCCAGCAGACGGTGGAAGAGGTTTACTCGTCTTTGTCGCCGATCGTGGATCAGCATCCCGAATACGAAAAAGCGGCGCTGCTGGAACGCATGGTCGAACCGGAGCGCTCCATCTCCTTCCGCGTAACGTGGACGGACGACGCGGGCAAGGTGCAGGTCAACCGCGGCTACCGCGTTCAGTTCATGGGCGCGATCGGGCCCTATAAGGGCGGTCTGCGGTTTGCGCCGAACGTCAATATGTCCATCATGAAGTTTTTGGGTTTTGAGCAGAGCTTTAAGGACAGCCTGACGGGTCTGCCCATCGGCGGCGGCAAGGGCGGCAGCGACTTTGACCCCACGGGCAAGTCGGACGGCGAAGTCATGCGCTTCTGCCAGTCGTTCATGACCGAGCTGTATCGGCATATCGGGCCCGATGTGGACGTTCCCGCAGGCGACCTCGGCGTAGGCGCGCGCGAGATCGGCTATCTCTACGGTCAGTATCGCAGGATCCGCGGCGCGTATGAAAACGGCGTGCTCACAGGCAAGGGGCTTTCCTTCGGCGGCAGCTTGATTCGCCCCGAAGCGACGGGCTTCGGCGCGATCTATTATGTACAAGAGGTTCTCACGCGCTGCGGCGAGAGCATCAAGGGCAAGACCATCGCCATCAGCGGCTTCGGCAACGTGGCCTGGGGCGTGGCGAAGAAGGCGGCGGAGCTTGGCGCGAAGGTCGTTACCCTCTCCGGCCCCGACGGCTACATCTACGATCCCGACGGAATCGTCGGCGAGAAGGTGGACTATATGCTCACCATGCGCGCAAGCGGCCGCAACAAGGTTCAGGATTACGCGGACAAGTACGGCTGCGAATTCCACGCGGGCAAGAAGCCCTGGGGCACGAAGGTTGACATCGTCATGCCGTGCGCCATGCAGAACGACGTGGACATGGAATGGGCGAAGGTCATCGCGGCAAACGGCGTAAGGTATTACATCGAAGTCGCCAACATGCCCACCACGAACGAGGCGCTTGCGTACCTCATGCAGCAAAAGGGCATGACCGTTGCGCCGAGCAAGGCGGTCAACGCGGGCGGCGTCGCCACGAGCGCGCTCGAAATGAGCCAGAACTCCATGCGTTACAGCTGGTCGGCGGAAGAGGTCGACGCGAAGCTGCACGAGATCATGAAGAACATCCATAACAACACCGCGCACGCGGCGGAATCGTGCGGCCTGGGCTACAACCTCGTTGCCGGCGCGAACATTTTCAGCTTTAAGAAGATCGCGGACGCCATGCTCGCGCAGGGCATTTTCTGAGAAACGCGCGTTTTTCAAACAAGCATACGGCAAACAAAAAGGGCATATCCGTTTGGATATGCCCTTTTGCTGCGCTGCTCGTTATGCCGCAGGCGACGGGGTTGCGGGCGACGGGGTTGCAGGCGACGGGGTCGCGGGAGACGGCGTCGCAGGCGACGGCGTTGCGGGCGATGGGGTCGCTGGCGACGGGGTCGCGGGAGACAGGGTTGCGGGAGACGGGGTCGCCGGAGACGGGGTCGCGGCGGTCAGCGTGACGTAGGTCTTATAGACGTAGCCCGTGCGTCCCGTTGCCACGACGATAACCTGATACCAGCTTCCCGACGTGCCCGTTACCGTAAGCTGCGCGCCCTTCTCCAAAAGACCGAGGCTTTTATAGGATGTAGACGGCCCCGTGCGCAGGTTCACGCCGACGGCGTTGATCGCGGCAGGCTTGGCGTTTGTCGGGTCGGCGGTCGCGGCGGATTCCGTCGTGACATACTTCGTAAAGACGTAGCCGGTTTTTCCCGTCGCCACGATGCAAACCTGCGTCCAGCTGCCCGACGTGCCCGTGATCGTCAGCGCCGTGCCCTTGCTCAATAAACCGAGGCTCGTATAGGATGAGGAAGGCCCCGTGCGCAGGTTCACGCCGATGGCGTTGATCGTCGCCTTTTTACCCGTGGCCGGGCTTGCGGTTACGGACGCGTCCGCCGTGACATAGCTCGAGAAAACGTAGCCGATCTCGTTTGTGGGAACAATGCTCACCTGATACCAGCTTCCCGACGTGCCGAGCACGATGAGCGCGGTATTCTTGGATAAGCTCCCGATGGACGCGTACTTCGTCGACGGCCCTTTGCGGAAATTCACGCCCGAAGCGTTGATTCTGCCGCCCGTACCGGTTGCGGGCGAGCTTGTCGGCGTGGGCGTGGGGGTCGGCGCCGTTCCGTCCGACAGGGTGATAAACGACGCGAACACATAGCCCTTCTTGCCCGTCGCCGTCACGGTCAGATAGTACCAATCCCCGCTTTTGTCGCTCACGGTAACCGCGGCGTTCTTTTCCAGCTTGCCCAGCGAAGCGTACGTCGTGCCCGCGCCCTTGCGGAAATTGACGCGCGAAGCGTTGACATAGCCCTTCTTCGTGCCCGTAAAGGGCGCGTCGCCCGTTTCGCAGGTCACCTTCACATAGCGGTTGGAGATATAGCCCTCACGATTTTGCGCAATCGCCTTGACGCGGTACCAGCCCGACGTTTTGTCGCGCGAAAGCACGATCAGCCCCGCGTTTTTCTCCACGATGGCGAGGCTGTCGCTCGACGCCGTCGCGCTTTTGCGCAGATGCACCTTGCCCGTCGTCACGCCGAGCCCGATTGCGGTAAGCGACGCATTGTCGAGCGTAATATACTTCGCGCTGACGTAGCCGCTCTTGTTCAGGGCGGGCACGTCGACGCGCAGCCATGTGCCGGCGACCTCGTAAACGTTGACCACGTCGTTCTTTTTCAGTTCGTCGACAAGGGCATAGCTCGTGCCCGCGCCCTTTCGCATATTGAGCGCGCCCGTGTTGACAAACCCGCTTGCAAGCGCGGTTTCCGCGTGCGCGATTGCCGGAACCGCGGCAAAGACGAACGCCGCCGCCAGCAAAAGCGCCCAAGCGCGCAGCAGAACCGAATGCTTCAACCGTATCGTATATTTCATGTTGCTTCCCCCCCTGCGGTCGTTAGCCGTACCTAGTGTACTAATTGTATTAATACACTTATATGCTACGCCGAGGCGGAATATTTGTCAAGTTTTCAGAAGGCTCCTCGAACCGATTTTACAAAAGAATCATATTTGGGGAGCCGCGCCGCCGCATTTACCATTCCGCCCAGAAGGTTTCGCCCGTTTCTGTGTTCACCATCTCCCAGTCGGCAAGCCAGTTCGGATACCAATACCATTCGCCCTGCCCGCTCGCGGGGAAGAACGTGATTTCGCGAATCAGCCCGTCCTCATACATGATTTCATACCATGCGCCGTCCGTCGTTTCGGGATCCATCGTGCAATAGTGATTGTCATATACGGCGTTCGCCTGCACGCGACTGACGCTGCCCGCGCCTAAGATCGCTTCAAACAGCTTTTGGGTCGCGCTCTCGTATGCCGCGCCGCCCATCTGTTCATATGGTATGTCCGTTAAGCCCATGGCATAACCGAGCTTTTTCTCGCTGACGAATTGGAATATATTCTTGTTGTGCGAAGCAACGTTGAAGGTCGCAAGCGCGCCCTCGATATGCCAATAGTTGTCCCGCGCGCCCGAACCATCCACATAAAACGTGAGCTTTGGCGTGTCGATCGATACGCCCGCTTTTGTACCCGCCGCCTCGACAAGGCGCGTATACAAATCGATCGCTTCGTCTTGCGTCATGTCGCCTTCCAGCGGTTCGCCGAGCGCGAAATCCTGCGGATGCAGCTGCGCGTTGACGCCCTCCGCCCAAAGCAGGTCGGCGCGCCAGAAAACGCCCTCGTCGCCGCAGTCCGCGTCGGGATACACGCCGACCGAGCGCAGGGTCAGGTTTTCGTCCCCATACAGCGCAAAGCCGATGAATCGCCCTTCGCCCGCATCCAGCAGATACGTTTCCTGAACGTTCCAGCCGCGCTGCTCCTCGGCCTTGCTGCGCGACGAACCGCCCTTGCCCGTCAGTACTTTTTGCGAGGCGGAGCCCATATGCAGCGCCGACAGAATCCGATCGATCGCCGCGCTCACGTCCAGCCCGAAAAACCCGCTTTCGGACGGCGCGTAGCTCGCGTTTAGGGCGTCCGCCGCTTCCGCGGCATAGTCTGCCGAGAGGAACGCGCCCGTTTTCACGTCGATCGCGCCCGCGAGCTTGCCATCCGCGCTGTCGATCCGCCAAACGTCCCCGCGCAGCTCCGTGTTATCGTGATAGCGCGTTACCGTTACCTGCTCGGGCGCATAGCTTGCGTCAAACAGGCTGTTTGCGATTTCCAGGAAGGACGCCAGCGCGTTTGCGTTCGTTTCGGTCGCGTCTAAAACGATCCATTCGCCCCGCGCATCACGATAAGAATCGTTAACCTGCGGTACGGCGCTTGCGCGGCGATTCTCCCGTTCCCGCGCGTCGTTTTCGCGCTGCACGTCGCGGTTATACACATAATTGCCCGCTTCGGGCGCGGCATTTCCGCCTGACGCGAGCGCGTCGCCGCTTGACGCGAAGGCATCGCCGCCTGACGC
>CAZBVC010000002.1:17660-27747 GCA_964495255.1 uncultured Oscillospiraceae bacterium | reverse complement strand
CATCGCCGCCTGACGCGAGCGCGTTTCCGTTTGAAACAAGGGCGTCGTCCCGCACGGGTTGGCACGCGGTGGTAAAGCACGCCACAAGCAGCGCGAGCGTGACGGTCAATAGCAGCTGTCGCGCAAGTGCACTCGTGCGGCGCCCGGCGAAGATTCCGACGATGCGGGTTTTCATCGTGCGCTGATCGGCATACAGCGCCATGCCGAGGGTCAAAAGCTGATCTGTTGACGTTTGTTTCATAAAACTTCTCTCCTTTTTTGCGGGAACGCGAAAAAATCCGTTCCCCTTCCGAGTTCGAGCAAGAGATTGGCGTAGGAAAGACGCTCGGCGGCGTTCATATGCCTGACCACGCGCGCGTCGCACGCCGCCTCCATATCCGTGCGCAAGGGCGAAGCCAGCAGCCACACGACGGGGTTGAACCAATAAACCGCGCGTAACAGCGATACGAGCAGACAAACGAGGTGATCGAGCCGCCGATAATGCGTCAGCTCGTGCGTAAAGGCGAGCGTCAGCTCCGCATCCGTGCAGACGTCCTCCATTTCGGTTGGCAGCACGACAAGCGGAAAAAGCGAAGCGGTCAGCGCGGGGCTTGAAATACCGTCCAGCAAAGAAAGCGGCACGCGTCCCTTGACGCCCAGCTTGTCCTTTACGCCTTGATACAGCGCGAGCGTTTCCCTTCGCGGCTTGCGGACGGTTTTCCGAATGCGCGAGGTAAGCTGCACGCGCATCGCGATTTCAAAAAGGAAAACGACGCCCGCGCCGCAAAGCCAAACGAGGGTCAGTATCTGCGTGGCGTCAAGCCTGCGCCGAACGGAATTTTTCGGTTCGGCGGGCTCATATTCGGGCGCGTTTGTCCCGCCCTCTGCCTGTGTGGGCGCGCCGCCCGCCACAAGCGCCTTTACCCCGTTCGCCGTCGTGATGGTCGCCCCCTGCTCCGCCCCGTTGACCGTTTCCGCCGGAATCGGCGCGTTTGCGGGCAGGCGAATCGGATGAAAGCCGCTCTCGATGGTCAGCGGAACGACGAGGCGCAGCAGCACGAGAAACCACAGCGCATAGCAAAGCGCGGGCGAGAGCCGCCGCCGAAACGCCGCGCGAATCAGCACAACGGTCAAAAACACCGCCGCGCCGTACAGGGTGATCTCCGATAGCCGCTCGATCAGGTTCATTGCGCGTCCCCCCAATGCCGTTTGTTTGTCGTTACGCTTCTTCGGAGAGCCGTTTGGCAAGCGCCATAAGCTCTTGCTTTTCCGCCTCGGTGAGCTTGCCGCGCTCCGCCATGTTGACCATCAGGCTCGAAACCGAGCCGTAATACGCGCGGCGCAAAAGCAGGCTGTCGCTTTCGCTCGTAAGCGCCTCCGCCTCCGTGACCAGCGGCGAATACAGGTTGTTCTTGCCGTGCTTCTCCGCCCGAACGAGCCCCTTGTCGCACAGGATGCGCAGGAAGCTATGATAGGTTTTGTAGTCCCACGCAAGGTTCGGGTTTTGCCTTTGCACGCGGCAGATCAGTTCGCTCAGATCCGCGGGCGGATTGCCCCACAGCGCACGCAGAATGATCCATTCGGAATCCTTCAATCTCTTGTCCATGTTCGTACTCCTCGAGGTATTCTTATGAGTTTAAGATTAATCTTGTCTTAAAGATATGAGAATCAAAGCGTAATGTCAATACCTGCCAAACAGGCTTTCCATTTCGTTCACATTTTGAATGGCTCGCAGCAAATGAAAAACCGGCCGCTGATCGGGCGGCAGGCATAAGCAGGAGCGGGGTTGCCGAGCGAAAACGGCTTATTCCGCCGCGTTTTTCCGCTTTTTTCGGTTCAAACGGAACAGCGCCCTGTCCAGCCCGAAAAGCGCATAGCCGAGCGCGACGAACGCGAGGACGAGCAAGACGACGTTGACGAGCACTTGCCCCATGCCGAGTTTATCCGCGTCGATAAACGGATAGGGGTAACGCGAGCCGCCAAAGCGGGCGCCGTCCCCGATATGCGCAAAAAGCATGGCGTATCCGAAATACAAAAGCGGGAACGCCGTCCACACAAGCGGCGCATACGGCTTGATCAACCCCTTCTCATCAAACAGAAGCCAATCGCACAGGGTCATGATCGGCACGATGTAATGCACGCAGTTGATGGCAAAGCGCATGGAGGAGCCCATCGTGAAGGAATTTCCGAGCAGGAAATGCGCAACGAGCCATGTGACCGTAATGCCCATGGTCGCGACGCCTTTGATCCACGGCTTCCAGGTAAGCGGCGCGTTTTCGTCGCGGCGGCGCAGCAGGATATAGACGACGTCGATGAGGAAATACGCCGCTACGAGCAGGTTGCTTTGGTTCGTAAAGTAGCGATACATCGAAAGGTTGCATCGCCCGTTTCCGACGCCGAGCTGCACGGCCATGCCGAAGCACGAAAACGCGATGATCGCCAGCTTAAACAGCACGGAGAGCCAAACGGATTTGATGCGCATATGTAAAAAACGTCCCTTCCGAGCGGTTCGGCTCGTTACAGCGGTTTTTTGCGCCGCGTTTTCTTCCGAATCATACGGCGCTTTGCGTTCCCAATAAAAAGCGCGTCAGGCGAGCGCGGCGAGAATCGCGTCGGAAACGGTCTTTGCGCGGGAAAGCAGCTTCTCTCCGTTCGCGCGAAACGCTTTTGCCGCCTTTGCGTCCTTAACGTATGGCAAATTGACGCGAACGTTCTCCCATGCGCCTGCGCAGGCGGCAAACAGCGTCAGCGCGGCGACGGAAAGATCGCTTTGCACGTTCGGATTGGACGCGGAAACGAGCGACCGGGTCAGTTCCAGCGCGTCAAGGCAGAGCCGCATCGTTTCTTGCGGCGTTTCGGTTGCAAGAAGCGTCGCCCGCTCGATCGCGGCAAGGCGCGCGGCGCGCGCTTCCTCCGTTTGATCGGGCAGCTTACGCGCGTTTGAAACGGCGAAATACGCGCTCGCGTCGGCGTCGACCTGTATCAAAAGCGCGTCTTTCAGCACGTTTGCTTTTTGAAGCGCATCCCGACAGTGCGCGTCAAACGCGGCGTACCGTTCGCGGCCGATCGTCAGGGCGGCGACCATGGCGCAAAGCGAAGCGCCCTGTGCGCCCGTCAGCGCGGCGGACGACCCGCCTCCCGGCGCGGGCGCGTCGGAAGCAAGCAGCTCCAAATAGGCGGATACCGATTGATCGACCAGCTTCATATGCAAACCCCTCCGAACAAACGAATCGCTTTTTCCGTATGGGGGAAGCATATCATATACGATCGGCGAAAACAACGCGCAAGTTCGTGCGCGGCGTCAGATTTTGCCGAAACGCAGGGCGCCGCGGTTGACTTTCCGCCGTTTTGACGTATACTCAAATGCGAAACGAACGGGTTCGCGCTTTTATAAACCGACCCCGTTTTCAAGAAAGGAAGCCCCGATATGAGCGAAAACTGTACGCACGATTGTTCCACCTGTTCCCAAAGCTGCTCCTCCCGCGAGGACGAAAAACCGCAGGAGAGCCTGTTGGAACGCCCCCATATGTTCAGCAGCATCAAGCGCGTCGTCGCCGTGGTCAGCGGAAAGGGCGGCGTCGGCAAATCCATGGTCGCGTCCATGCTGGCGGTGCTTTTGCGCAGGCGCGGCCTTAACGTCGGCATACTGGACGCGGACGTAACGGGGCCTTCGATCCCCAAGGCGTTCGGGCTCACGCAAAAGGCGGAGGGCTCGGAGGACGGCATCTATCCCGTTCAAAGCAAGACGGGCGTGCGCGTGATGTCGCTCAACCTGCTGCTCGAACACGACACCGACCCCGTCGTATGGCGCGGGCCCGTGATCGCGGGCGCGGTCAAGCAATTTTGGACGGACGTAATCTGGGGCGAGCTGGACGTTTTGCTCATCGACATGCCGCCGGGCACGGGCGACGTGCCGCTGACCGTGTTCCAGTCCATTCCCGTGGACGGGGTCATGATGGTTACGACGCCGCAGGAGCTGGTCGGCATGATCGTCGGAAAAGCGGTCAGAATGGCGGAGATTATGAACATTCCCGTATTGGGCCTTGTGGAAAACATGAGCTTCGTGCGCTGCCCCGATTGCGGCAAGCGCATCCGCCCGTTCGGAGAGAGCCGTTTGGACGAGATCGCGGGGAAGTATCATATTCCGCTTTGCGCGAGTATGCCCATCGACCCGTCTTTGACGCTTGCGTGCGACAAAGGGCTCATCGAGTTGTTTGAAGGCGATTATCTGGACGCCGCCGCCGATCGCATCGAGGATATGCCCGTGACCGAGCGCACATAACCCGATTCGTTTAGAAAACAAAGGGAGCTTCGTTTCCGACCAAACGGCGGCGAAGCTCCCTTTTTCATGCGGTTTTACGGCGTTATCAGGAGAGCTTTTCCCGAATGAGCGCGTCGAGCGCCGTATAAAGCCGATCGAGCGTATCCGTCACGCCCGCGTGCGTTTTTTCGTTCGCCGCAACGTATAGTTTCAGCTTCGGCTCCGTGCCGCTCGGGCGGATCACGACCCATGCGCCGCCGTCCAGCAGGAAGCGCAGCATGTCGGTTTCGGGCAGGTCGATCTTCTCCGTCCTGCCGTCCATAAAGCGCGCAACGCGGCTTTGATAATCCTCATACGCCAAAACGCTTGCGTCCGCAATTTTTTCGGGCGGCGTTTCGCGCAAAGACGCCATGCACGCCGCGATGCGCATCAGCCCCGCTTTTCCCTCCGCGGTATAGGAGGCGACGCGCTCCTCGTAAAACCCATAGGTCTTGTAGATGCTTTGCAGCGCGTCATACAGCGTTTTCCCGTCCCTGTCGCACATCACGCACGCCTCCGCGGCGAACATTGCCGAGCAAATCGCGTCCTTATCGCGCGAAAGCCCGCCCGCCAAAAAGCCGAAGCTCTCTTCAAAGCCGAACAGGAAGGTCTTTTCGCCGCTCTTCTGATATGCGTCCACCCGTTCGCCGATGAAACGGAAGCCCGTGAGCACGTTTTCGAGCGTAACGCCGTAGCGCGCGCAGATCGCGCCCGCCAGATTGGTTGAAACGAGCGACTTGATCACGACGCCGTTCTTCGGCAGCCTGCCCTGTTTTTGAAGCGAGGAAAGGACATGTTCAAGCAGTATGCAGCCGATCTGGTTGCCCGTCAGCGTCGCCCAATCGCCCTTTGCCGTTTGAACCGCAATGCCCAGCCGGTCGGCGTCCGGGTCGGTGGCAAGGCAAACGCGCGCGCCGTTTGCTTCCGCAAGCGCAATCGCGAGCCGAAACGCGTTCGGATCCTCGGGATTCGGCGCGGACACGGTCGGAAAATCGGCGTTCGGCTCCGCCTGCTCGGGCACGATCAAAACGTTTGTCACGCCGACGCGCGAAAGCAGCTTGACCACGGGAACGGCGCCCGTGCCGTGCAGCGGCGTGTAGACGATTTTGAGCGCGCCGCCATGCGCTTTCACCTCGTCCTTCCAAAGCAGCAGCTCCGCCGTCGCGGAGAGGTACGCCTCGTCGTCCTCCTCGCCCAAAAGCGTGATGCGTCCGTTTGCAACCGCCTCGTCGAACGCGCAGCTTTTTACATCGAACATATCCCGCGCTTGAATGCGTTTATAGATCTCCGCCGCCTGCTCGGGCGACGCCTGTCCGCCGTAATCCCAATAAACCTTATAGCCGTTGTATTGTTTGGGGTTGTGAGACGCGGTAATCACCACGCCCGCGATGCAGCCGTGCCTTTGCAGCGCAACAGAGAGCTGCGGCACGCTGTGCAGCGAAGAAAACAGGCAGACGCGAATTCCGTTTGCCGCAAGCACGCAGGCCGTTTCGCGCGCGAACACGTCCGAAAGCCTGCGCGAATCATACGCGATGCAAACGCCGCGCCGCGCCGCGCCCGAAAGCGAAAGCAGCATATCGGACAACCCCTGCGTGGCGTGCCTTACGACGGGAACGTTCATACGATTCGTGCCCGCGCCGATCACGCCGCGCAAGCCCGCCGTGCCGAACTCCAAATCGCGGTAAAAACGCTCCTCAATTTCCTGTTCGTCGCCCGAAATGGCGGAAAGCTCGTCGCATAGCGCGCTTGAAAGCGACGGCTCGTTCCGCCACGCGTCGAATAACCGTTTTGATTCCATGGTATCATCCTCCGTTCCCGATAGCTTCCGCTTCCATTATAATCGCTCGCTTCTTGCATGACAAGGCGCGCTATGCTAGAATACGAGCATGGAATCTGTCGTAAAACATAAAAGAAAGCGATTTTCCTCCGCCGATTTTCTGCAAAGCGGAATGATTTTCTACGGCACGTTCCTTTTTGTTTGTTACCGCGTGCTTCGCTTGATCTCGCTGTTCGTGGACGCAGCCGCGCGCAAAGAAGCCAATCAGGCGCCGCCCGAGCAGTATACGCTTTGGGGCGTCGTCGGCATATTGCTCGTGCTGGGCGTCATTCTTTGGGCGTTCATCCTGCTTTTGCGCTTTCGCCGCGGCAAAACGCGTATGCGTTCCGGCAATTTCTACCTGCTGCTCAACCTGCTGTTTGTTGTTTGGGGCGTGATCCATGCCGTTCAATATCTGACGGAAATGCTCACGTTCTTCGAATTTGTGTATCTGCTTGATTTCCTGACGCTCATCGGCGCGGTCGCGCTGCCGTGCGCGTTTTTGCAGATTGCCGATCGACGCAAGCGCCTTCCGAACGAAAACGTGCTGCTCATCAGCGGCGGCGGCGCTTCCGCTTTCTCGATCATCGCGTTTTTGATCGTCGTGCTTGTTTTGCGCAAAAGCTATACGACCTTGCAGCTCATCCCCGAGCTGGCGTTTCGCGCCGCGCTCATTCTGTTTGCGTTGACGACGCTCAAGGTCGGCGTTCAGCTTCGCATGGACGCGCCGTTTATCGAGCCCGAGGAGCCCGCATATTCTTCGCCCGCGCGCACAAACGCCCGCGTTACGGAAAAGGACGAACGCCGTTCCTGCCCCGATTGCGGCAAACGCGTGCCGCTTTCCGAATCGGTCTGCCCGCGCTGCGGCTGCCCCATGGACGCGCCGTCGCTGTTTGACGACGACGAGGATGCGCCCGCAAAATCGTCCGCCGCCCCCGCAAAAGCCGCGCCGCGCGAAACGGTAAAGCCCAAGCAGAGCGTTCCATCCAAGCCCGCGCCGACGATTGCCCGCGCGTCCGACGGAACGCCGCTTTGCCCGCGCTGCGGCAAGCGCATACCCGGCGGGCTTTCTACCTGTCCGCGCTGCGGAACGTATCTTTACGACGAGCCCGATGCGCCCGACGACGAGGAAGAAACATCCGATTCGTCGGATGATTTCGAGGCGCATAGCGACCTGATCGAGCGTGCCGCGCCGCCGAAAACGCCCGCTTACGCGCCGCGGGACGATGCGCCGCTTTGCCCGCGCTGCGGCAAACGTATCCCCGGCGGGCTTTCCACCTGCCCGCGCTGCGGAACGTATCTTTACGACGAGCCCGACGCATACGCTTCGGAGGCCGACAACGCGATTGACGATTCCGCGTTTAATGACTCCGCCGCGCGCGCATACGACAAGCGCCCGCTCTGCGGCGCCTGCGGCAAGCGCATCCCCGGCGGGCTTGCCACCTGCCCCTATTGCGGCGCGTATCAAGGCGAAAGCGAGGCGAAAGCCCCCCCTTTCCGCGCGCCGCGGCATGTGGAGCCGCGTCAGGGCGAGAGCATTCGCGCAGCGCGTCCGCATGGCCGCGACGTCGCCTGCCCAAGCTGCGGCAGACGCATCCCCGCCGCCGCCGAGGAATGCCCCTACTGCGGCGAATCGCTGTATGAGGACTAGCTTTTCTTTCCTTTGAAAAGGAAAGAAACAAAGGAAACCAAATTGCCACACGTTTCAAACCGAAGAAACGTATTTCCAATAATCAATTTTCTTTTTTTACAAACGCCGACGCAAGCAGCGCATTGCCAAATTGAGTTTTCTTGCTTCTTCTCTTTCAAAAGAAGAAGGGAAAGCGGGGGGACATGGATCGAGAGATGGAAAACAGGGTCGTCGTCGTGACGGGCGCAAATTCGGGCATCGGGAAAGCGACCGCCGCCGCGCTTGCGGATATGGGCGCGCGCGTCATTCTCGCCTGCCGCAGCGAAGCGCGCGCGAACGCGGCGATTCATGAGCTGATGCGAACGCCGCATCGCGACCTGCGCTTTTTGCCGCTCGACCTCGCCGATCTGGACAGCGTGCGCGCGTTTGCAAGCGCGTTTGTGGCGGAGTATTCGTCGCTCGACGTGCTGATCAACAACGCGGGTCTGCTGGCGCGCGGCCCCGCGAAAACGAAGCAGGGGTTTGAATCCTCGTTCGGGGTCAACTATCTCGGCCATTTTCTGCTGACGCTGCTGCTGCTGCCGCCGCTCATGAACGCCGAGCAGGGGCGCATCGTCATGATGAGCAGCCTTGCGCACGCCTGGAACGACGTGAATTTTGACGACGTCAGCCTGTCGCATGGGTACGATCGCTTCCGCGCGTATGGGCAAAGCAAGCTCTGCAACCTGCTCTTTACGCGCGTTGCGGCGCAAAAGCTGAATGCGTTGGGCGCGCGCGTAACGATCAACGCCGTGCATCCGGGCGTCGTGGCGAGCAACATCGTTGTCAATCGCAGGAACAACAGCCTCTGGTGGGTTGCAAACCTCAGCAAGCTCGTTCTGCTTTCGCCCGAGAAGGGCGCGGATACAAGCGTATACCTTGCAAGCGACCCGAGCCTTGCGCTTGTGAGCGGCGAATATTTCCACAAGCGAAAGATTGCTTTGTCCTCGCCTGCGTCGCACGATATGGAGACCGCCGAGCGATTATACCGCATGAGCCTCGGGTTTGTCGGCTTGGCGGACGATCCGCTTGCCGCGCCGTAAACAGCCGCGCATGAAAAAAGCGTTTATTCGTGCAGGTTGAGCAGCAGCTCAAATAGCGGCGTGACGCGTTCGGGGTCGCCCGAGGTCAAAAACGTGACCGAGCCGTCGCCGCGCTCGTTTGTCAAGCCATGCTCGGTAAGCACGTTCGATAGCTGCGCCGCGGTGCCGTCGTTCCCGTCGTACAGGCGGCACTCGCCGCGAAAATGCGCCTTTGCATAACGCGCAATCGCGCCGCGAATAAACGGATAATGCGTACAGCCGAGCACGACGCCGTCGATCTGCATCCCGTCATATTCGGAAAGCAGCGCCGAAAGCAGGTCGTCAAACGCGTCCTCCGCGAACACGCCCTGCTCGATGCGATCCACCAGCCCGGGACACGCAACGTTGATCACGCGGTCAGGGTCGGGCATGCGGCTTTGCAGGTCGAGATAGCGCTTGAGCCGCGTCGTCGCGCGCGTTGCAAGCATCAATATTTTCCCGTCGCCCGCGCGCATACAGGCGGGCTTAATGGCGGGCTCCACGCTGATAACGGGCGCGTCCAAATCGCGGCGTATGGTTTGGATGCAGGTCGCCGTAGCCGTGTTGCAGGCAACAACGATCGCTTTCGCCCCGCGGCGGATGAGTTCGTTCGTACAGCGCAGCGTCAGGCGCGTGATCTCCGCTTCGGTTTTGTCGCCATACGGCGCGTTTTGATTGTCCCCGTAATACAGGAACGTTTCGTTCGGCAGCAGCTTGCGCGCCGCGCGCAAAACGCTGATTCCGCCCAAGCCCGAATCAAAAAACCCGATCGGTCGCGTATCCATGGTGCGCCTTTCCTGCCCCGGCTTTTCGCCCCGCGGCAAAACGATAAGCATTCAATGTGTTTTTTCCATTTTACCCTCTTTTGCTCCGTCTTGCAAACGCCGCCGTCGATTCACACTTTCTTGATGCAAATCGACAAAAATCTTCACGCCGAAATAATAGTTTCTTAACAAACAAAATATAGCTTGTTCACATATATGTTGTATCCTTAATCCATCAAAGAAACAAGATGTTGTAAAGGAGAATGAACATGATTGAGAGATTGCGGATCATCGCGTATCTTTGGAAAACCAACGCCAAGCGTCGCGCCATGGGGATGTAACGCCCGCGGGGTTGCTCTCTTCTTTTCTTGAAAGAAAAGAAGCAAAAGAACTTTACCGCCTTAACGCTACCGAAAGAGCTGCGACGACTCCCCTTCTTTTTCGAAAGAAAAGAAGCAAAAGAACTTTACCGCCTTAACGCTACCGAAAGAGCTGCGA
>CAZBVC010000002.1:0-17560 GCA_964495255.1 uncultured Oscillospiraceae bacterium | reverse complement strand
GAAAGAAAAGAAGCAAAAGAACTTTACCGCCTTAACGCTACCGAAAGAGCTGCGACGACTCCCCTTCTTTTTCGAAAGAAAAGAAGCAAAAGAACTTTATTATTATCTGTCGATCAAGGGAGCCATGGCTTTTGCCTCGGCTCCTTTTGGGTTGTTCCGCGGGCAAAGGCGCTTTCGCCGCGGGGAAGGTTTGAAGAAGCGATTGAAAAAAGAGCGGCGTTTCTGTATACTGATCCCATGGAATGGTTGGAATGTATCGTTTATACGAATGACGCGGGCATTTCGCCCGTGTGCGACGCGCTTTCGGGCGTAGGACTCGATCAGGTCTGCATCGAGGAGAGCCGCGAAACCGCCATGGCTTTTTTGAACGAGAGCGCCGTCTATTGGGACTATGCCGACGCGGACAAGATCGGCGTGGACACCCCGTGCGTCAAGGCGTATCTTGCGGATACGGCGGAGAGCATGGGCGCGCTGAACGAAGCGAAAGCGGCGATTGCCCGCCTAAGCGCACTGTACCCGAGCGACGATTTGGGCACGCTGTCGATCGTCGTCAACCGCGTGCGCGACGAGGACTGGATGAACAGCTGGAAGGCGTACTACCGTCCGCTTTCGATCGGGAATCGGTTATACGTTTGCCCCCGCTGGATCGACGAACCAACGCCGGCGAGGCGCGTCAAGCTGGCGCTCGACCCGGGCGTTGCGTTCGGCACGGGTTCGCATCATACGACGCGTATGTGCCTGGAACTGCTGGAAGGCTGTCTTTCGGGCGGCGAAACCGTGCTCGACCTCGGCTGCGGCAGCGGGATATTGTCCATCGCGGCGATCTTGCTCGGCGCAAAGTCCGCCGTCGCCGTGGATATCGACCCCGTGGCGGAGCACGTCGCGCGCGAAAACGCCGCGCAGAACGGCATATCGGAGAAGGCTTGCCGCGTCGAAATCGGCGACGTGGTTACGAACGAGGCGCTGCAAGCGCGCATTGCGGGCAAGTATGACGTCGTCGTCGCAAACATCGTTGCGAGCGTGATCATCTCCCTCGCGCCGTTTGCGCTGACCTGCCTGAAAAGCGGCGCGCCGTTCGTCGTTTCGGGCGTAATTGAGGAGCGCGAGAACGAGGTTGTTTCCGCGCTGACGAATTGCGGGCTGGTTTTGCGGGAAACGCGGCGAAGCGAGAGCTGGGTCGCCATGCGGTTTTCCGCGCCGCTCGCGTAACGGCTCGTCCTTTTTTAACTGATATTTTAACTGATATTGTAACGTTTTTTGAAAGCGAGACGGGATGCGGCGGTTCTTCATCGAACATGTGAAAGAAAACAGAGCGACGCTTTGCGGCGACGACGCGAAGCATATCTTTCGCGTGCTGCGTTTGGGGGAAGGCGATTCGCTCGCGCTTTGCGACGGCGACGGAACAGAGTATGACGCGCGCATCGTTTCCGCAAGCGCGGAGGAGATCGTTTGCGCGTTGGAGAACCCCCATGCCTCCGATGCGGAAGTTCCCTGCCGCGTGACGCTTTTCCAATGCCTGCCCAAGGCGGCGAAGATGGAGACCATCGTGCAGAAATGCACCGAGCTGGGCGTTTTTGCCGTTGCGCCCGTCGTCAGCCGCCGCTGCGTGGTCGTGCCCGACCGCGATTATGACAAAAAGCGCTGCCGCTATGCCCGCGTTGCGTTTGAGGCGGCAAAGCAGGCGCGCCGCGCGTGCGTGCCCGAAATATTGCCGCTTGCCGCGATTCGCGACTTGCCGATCAAGGCGTTCGATCTGTTTTTGATCGCCTTTGAGGAGGAGGAGGGGCGAACGCTGAAATCCGCCCTGCGCGCGGCGGCGGCGGAAAAAGAGCTGCGCTCCGTCGGGCTTTTGATCGGCCCCGAAGGCGGGTTTGATGCGAGCGAGCTTTCCGATCTCGTCGAGCAGGGCGCCATATGCGTTTCGCTCGGCAAGCGCATCCTGCGCACGGAGACGGCGGTCATGGCGGCGCTTGCGCAGATCGTTTACGAGGTCGAGCCATGATCGTATCGTTTTACACGCTCGGATGCAAGGTAAACCATTACGAAACGCAGGCGATGGAGGAGCTTTTCCTGAAAGCGCGCTGGCGGGTCGTACCCTTTGGCGAACCGTCGGACGTGATCGTTGTCAACACCTGCTCCGTAACCGCCGCAAGCGACGCGAAATCACGCCAAATGATTCGCCGCGCGCATAAGCTCTGCCCCGACGCGCCGATCATCGCCGTGGGTTGCTTTGCCCAGACCGCGCCCGAAGCCGCGCTTGGGCTGGACGGCGTTTCCCTCGTGCTCGGCACGGACGGCAGGAAGGATATCGTATCGCACGCAAACGCCGTTTTATCTGCGCAGGCGGCGAAGCAAAGCCTCGTTACGCCCGCGTTTTCCCATCGCGCGTTTGAGCCGCTTTCCGCCGTTCGCGATTCCCGCACGCGCGCCACGCTGAAAATTCAAGACGGCTGCACAAACTTCTGCGCCTACTGCATTATTCCCTATGCGCGCGGCCCGCTCCGCTCGCGGCCGCTCGACGAGATCACCCGCGAAACCGAACGCCTCGCTTTTGAAGGCTATCGTGAGATCGTACTCACGGGCATTCATCTTGCGAGCTACGGGCGCGATTTGGGCGGCTGCGACCTGACGGACGCGATCAGGCGCGTTTCGGCGGTGGACGGCGTATCCCGCGTGCGGCTCGGGTCGCTGGAACCGAATTTCGTGACCGAACGCGTCGCAGCGCTGCTTGCCGAAAACGACAAGCTCTGCCGCCAGTTTCACCTTTCCCTGCAAAGCGGCTCTGACGCGGTCTTAGCGCGCATGAACCGGCGCTATACGGCGAACGAGTACCGCGCGGACGTGGCAAGGCTGCGAAACGAAATGCCAAACTGCGCCGTTACGACCGACGTAATCGCGGGCTATTGCGGCGAAACCCTGCATGAACACGCCGAAACGCTCGCCTTTTGCGAGGAGCTCGGCTTTTCGCGCATCCATGTGTTTCCGTTTTCCGTGCGCGCGGGCACCAAGGCGGCGTCTCTTTCGGACTCCGTGCCCAAGCGCGAGAAGGAGCGCCGCGCCGCCGAGCTGATCCGCCTATGCGAACAGCTTTCCCATCGGTATCTGGTTTCCCGCATCGGCGCCGTTGTGGACGTGCTTGCCGAAAGCGACCATACGGGCTATTCGGGCGACTATATCCGCGTAAGAACCGACGCGCGCGAGGGCGAGATCGTGCGCATGCGCATCACGGGCGTCGAAACCGAGACCGAACGCGGCGTGAAAACCGAAATCGCAATCGGAGAGGAGATATCCATATGAACGACTGTATCTTTTGCAGGATCGCCGCGGGCGAGATCCCGTCCGACAAGCTCTTTGAGGACGATACGCTGATCGCGTTTCGCGACCTTGCGCCGCAAGCGCCCGTGCATGTGCTGATCGTGCCAAAACAGCATATCGAGAGCGTCAACGCGCTGACAAGCGACGACCTTCCCCTCGTCGGACATATCTACGAGGTCGCTCGCTCGCTTGCCGAGACGCTGAACCTGTCCGCAGGCTATCGCATCGTGACCAACGTCGGCAAGGATGGCGGGCAAAGCGTCATGCACCTGCATTTTCATCTGCTCGGGGGACGCGAGTTCGGCTGGCCGCCGGGCTGACGCTTCTTCCCCTCGCGCAGGCGTTCCCGTCTGCCCGCACCTGAAACGTGAAACAAACCATCGGGAGGGAACAACCATGACCATGCGGCAGGACGCGGACGCGATCATCTCCGCGGCAATTCGGGCGGCGCAGCCCGACGAGGCGGTCAAGCGCGCATTGCAAGGCGCTTCGTTCGACAGCGGACGCATCGTTTTGGTCGCGCTCGGCAAGGCGGCGTGGCAAATGGCGCGCGCGGCGGTAACGGAGCTGAAAGGTCGCGTCGAAACAGGCGTCGTCATAACGAAATACGGTCATGCAAAGGGCGCGCTTTCTCCCCTTTCGATCTTTGAGGCGGGGCATCCCGTGCCCGACGACAACACGTTTCTCGCCACCGAAGCCGCGATTTCCGTCGTAGAAAACCTGCAAAGCTGCGACACGGTGCTTCTGCTCCTATCGGGCGGCGGCAGCGCGCTGTTTGAGAAGCCGCTCATCCCCAAGGCGGAGCTGCTTTCCGTTACCAAGCAGCTCCTCGCCCGCGGCGCGGATATCACCGAGATGAACACGATCCGCAAGCGCCTTTCCGCCGTCAAGGGCGGTCGGTTTGCGGAGCTTTGCGCGCCCGCGCGCGTGTTTTCCGTCATTCTTTCGGATATTGTCGGCGACCCGATCGACATGATCGCCTCCGGCGTTGCATATCCCGATTCCTCCTCCTGTGCGCAGGCGGTCGCCATCGCGGAAAAGTACGGGCTTTCGCTTTCCGAAGCGGCGTGGAGCTGCATCCGATGCGAAACGCCGAAATCCCTGCTTAACGTGGATACCGTCGTGACGGGAAGCGTGCGCGAGCTTTGCGTCTCCGCGGAAAAGACCTGCCGCGCGCTCGGTTACGAGCCGATCGTTCTGACCGACAGCCTGACCTGTACGGCGCGCGACGCGGGCGTGTTCCTCGCGTCGATTGCGGAGTATTATCGCAATACAGACCGCTCCCTTGCGTTTTTGGCGGGCGGCGAAACGGTCGTCAGGCTCACGGGCAGCGGCAAGGGCGGGCGCAATCAGGAGATTGCCTTGGCGGCGGCGGAAAAGCTCTCCGCGCTGCATGACGCCGCGATCTTTTCCTTCGGTTCGGACGGCACGGACGGCCCGACCGACGCGGCGGGCGGCTATTGCGACGAACACTCGAAGCGCGCGCTGCTTGAAAAGGGCGTTTCGATCGACCGCGTATTGGCGGATAACGACGCGTATCCCGCGCTCGAAGCCTGCGGCGGGCTGATTTTCACAGGGCCCACGGGAACGAACGTCAACGATCTTTCCGTGCTGCTCATCCGCAGATAACCGCCTGCTGCCGCAAAAAGCGGCAAGCGAACGCGCCCTGCATGACGCTTCCCGTTTCATCAAACCGCGAAAGCGGATTGAACAGAACGCGGTTATGTCGTAGGATAGGCGCAGCGACAAGCAAAAAGAAGGAGCAATCCGACATGAAGAAAACGATCGCGCTGATTTTGACGGCGCTGCTGCTCATCGGAAGCATGACCGCATGCACGGCGGGCGGCGCGGACAAACCGCAGGACGCGGCGCAGGAAGGCGCTAAGCCGGGCGGCGGGCAGCTTGCCGCGCAGACGGAGGCGACGCCCGCAGATACGCCCGAACCGACCATCGATCCAACCACCTACGCGGGCGAGCTGACGCTTTATACCTGCCATATCGGCAGCCGCTATAACGAAGCGCTTTTGCTCTTTACCGCAACGTATCCAAACATCGGCATAAACGTCGTAATCGGCGACGGCGCGTCCCTGCTTTCCCGCATGGAGCGCGAAGCGTGCGACGTGATCTGGGGCGTTCCGACCGCGCTTTTAAGCGAAAACGCACATTTGTTGCAGCCATACGAAACGACCGATGCGGCCATGCTCCTTCCCGAATACCAAGACGCAGCGCATACATGGACGGCGGAGAGCATCGAGCGCACGGCGTTTCTGTACAACAAATCGCTCGTAAGCGAGGCGGCGACGCCGAACGACCTTGCCGCGCTGACGTCGGGCGATTGGAAAGCGAAAGTCGCGCTCGGCGACCCGAACGCATGCGACGCGGGCTGGCTGTTTCTCGCCGCAGCTTCGCGCGCGCAAAACGCCGATCTCAGCGCGCTGAAACGGAACCTGATCGTCACGCCCGACGAGATCGACGCGCTGCAAGGCGTCGCCGCGGGCAAATACGCGTTTGCCGCAACGTCGGAATCCGCCGCCCGCGCACGCGCCGCCGAAAACGACGCGCTCGGCGCCCTTATGCTCGACGATTGCGCCGTCGTCTACTGTTCGGGCGTCGCCATGTCTGCAAGCTGCAAAAACGAGACGCTCGCCAAGCTGTTGATCGACTTTCTTATCAGCGAACCCTGCCAAAGCGCAATGGCGGAGAGGTTCCTTTGCCGCAGCGTACGCGCGGATGTGAACGCTGCCGCCCTGCCGCAGATCGACGCGGCGACAACGCAGGACGTTTCGCGCGAAGCCGCGCTGGCGGCGTGGGAAACGATCGCCGCGGACGTTCGAACCGCAAGCTGACAAACAGAGGCACGCTTTTCTTCTTTTGAAAAAGAAGAAACAAGAAACTTCATTTGCCACATCCGATTCTTACGCGAAAAGGGGATGGCAAGTGAAGTTCTTTTGCTTCCTCCGGGGTACGAAAGAGAACGTTTTCTTCTTTTGAAAAAGAAGAAACAAGAAACTTCATTTGCCACATCCGATTCTTACGCGAAAAGGGGATGGCAAGTGAAGTTCTTTTGCTTCCTCCGGGGTACGAAAGAGAACGTTTTCTTCTTTTGAAAAAGAAGAAACAAGAAAACTTCATTTGCCATATGCCGCAATGTTTCACATTCGTGCTAAAACAAGCGTGAAGCAAAAAAGCGTGTGGCAAGTGAAGTTCTTTTGCTTCCTTTTCTTACAAGAAAAGGAAAGGGGGTTCCCCCGTCAGATCAGCTCGGGCGAATTACCGCTGTCCACAGGCGCAGTTTGCGTTTGTAACGGCAGGCGCTCCGTTCGGTCGAGATAGAACGCGGCGTGCGCGGCGGAAACGTAAGGAGTCAAAAACACCCAGCCCGCGCCAAACGCCAAAGACGCCAGAATATACCAGCCGATAAAGCTGATTTCCAGGCAAAACAGCCGCCACTTATGCCCGCTCATAAGCGCTTTGGAGCGCTCAATCGCCTCAAAGGCGGTCAACTCGGGATGCTCGGCAAGGATATACGGCGCGAGCGCATACCGATACGCGGCGATGACGCCCGGCACAACGAGCAGAAGCGACCACGCGAAAACTTTGAGCGCCGTCAAAAGCCGCAGCCATACGGCGCGCCAAAAGATCGAAAACGCGGAAAAGAGCGTTTCCAGACTCGGGCGACCCGCGCTTTCATACAGCTTCAACGTGAAGCGGATATAACCGATCTGCATGGGCGCGCCCACCAGAAAGTAAACGATTCCCAGCGTCGCCGTCGCGCTCAAAATCGCCGAGCCGATCGCGATGAGCGGCCGCAGCAGCCCGTTTGCGGAAAGCGTTTGATGCAGCCCCCGCAGATACTGCTGCGTCTCCTCAACATAGCTTGAAAGGTCGCCGCCATATTTGAACGTAACGTCGGCCGTGTCAAAGTTGACGCCGGCGTTGCCCCAGGCAAACGCGCCCAGCGCGCCCGCGATCAGAGCCGCCAAAACGCACCACCAATAGCGATTGAGCAGCGCGTTCCAGCCGAGCTTGCGATAGTCCTTCGAAAGCCGCATTGTGATTACCTCCCATATAATAGAAATCAAGTGCTTTCTGCCGATTGAAAGACGGTTGTGACCGTTTTATCGAACCGTGACCCAGTATTTATCCACAAGACGAACGGGACGGTAGGCGAGCTTGGAATAGCGCAGCCCATCTTCGCCCGAATCATCCTCGCGGTTGATATAGCGCGTGTCCGGCTCGACGGCATACTTCGCAAACTCCGACACAATCGCCTGATACGCGCCAGCGTAATCCACGCGCGCCTTTTCCACATGCACATACAGCGTGTCCGAAACGACCTCGCCCACGGCAAGCGCAACGATCGTTCCGCCGACGTCGATATAGCCCGCCTTTTGCCCAAGCGCCAACGCGTCGCACAGCAGCTCGCGCGCGCGCAGCATCTCCTCAACCTCGATAACCTTGTCCTGCGGCGCGTATTGCTCGTATTCGTCCAGAAAGCGCTTTGCGGGTTCGAGCGTTTCCGCCGTAACGGCGACGAAGCGCTGCTCGGGATAATCGCGCAGGAAGCGGCTCAGATGGTTCCGCTGCGTGTGATATTTCTTGCCCGGAAAATCGATCAGGTCGCTCGCCTCGTAGAGATAGTCCGCCCAGTCGCGATGAGACGAAATCTGCGCCCGTTCGCCGTAACGCGCGGAAAGCACCGTGATCCCCTCCTCGGGGACGGCGCAATACACGAGCGGCCGGTTCCGCTCCGCCGCGTCCGCTTCGACGGCGGTCAACGCGTCGTACAGGTTTCCGTTCCCGACGGGGTAGGCGTAGCAAGGCCCCTCCGCGGGATAGTCCGCGCGCTGGATGAGCATATCGGATACGACGGCAAAGGCAGATTTCAGGTAGGCGCGCCATTGGAAGATTGCGCCGAGCGTATAATCGCAGGTTCGAAACGGCTGCTCTGCCAGATAGGGGCGCAGGGACGGCGCGTTTTCAAGCGTAATGGATTGAAACGGTAACATAACTCCTCGTTTTCATGTGCGCACTTTCGCGCGGATTGTCAAAACAGTATAGCACGTTTGTCAGACGGCGGGAAGCTTCTTCTTTTGCATACGCATATGCCTGTCCCGTTCAGGATAGCGCGCCTTTGTATACCCCCGTTTTAATCAGGGAATCGATTGCGAACGCGGCGAGACAAAGCCCTGCGGCGGCGGTCACGGGCGCAAGCGAGCCGACGCCCTCTGCGCCGTTCGCGCGCGCGACCTCCGTTGACGCAACGACGGGCAGCGACCGTACGCCCATTTTGCGCAGCTCGTGCCGCATCCTGCGCGCCAGCGGGCAATTCTGCGTCTCGTATACGTCCGTAACGGCAAAGCGCGTCGGGTCGAGCCGATTGCCCGCGCCCATGCTCGATATCATGGGAATCCCCCGCGCGCGGCAGCAGGAAACGAGCGCGAGCTTGCCATACATGGTATCAATCGCGTCAACGAGAAAATCTGCGGTTTGCGGCAGCGCGGCTTCGATCGTTTCGGAATCGATGCGCGCGTCGCTCACGGTAACCACGCAGTCGGAAACGTCGTTCAGCCGCTCGCGCATACAATCGACCTTTTTTTGCCCGATGCTGCGCTTGGTCGCGATCAGTTGGCGGTTCAAATTGGACGGGGTTACGACGTCGCAATCCACAAGATGCAGGCTGCCCACGCCCGCGCGCGCGAGCGCCTCGGCGCAATGCCCGCCGACGCCCCCAAGCCCGACGACGATCACGCGGCTTTTTTGCAGCCGCATCACCGCGTCCGCGCCGAGCAGACGTATCGTGCGCTCCGAATATGCGCCGTTATCCGCGCTCATAGCGACAGCTCCCGTTCGCTTTCAAAAATTTGTCCGTCGATCTCCAAGCGTTTGGCAAGCAGGCGCTGGGTTTTGACGCGTTGTTCCTTATTCAACGCGCGGTCGCCGTAAGCGTCGTCGCCGAGCACGGGACAGCCTATCGCCGCCATCTGCACGCGAATTTGATGCGTTCTGCCCGTATACAGCTCGATTTCGAGCAGGCTGCTTTCCGCGTTCGAGGTCAGCACGCGATAGGAAAGCTCGCATCTCTGCGCGCCCGCGTCCGATTCCGAACAGAGCGAAACGCGCGCCGCGTCGGCGTCCTTTTTCAGCCAATGCACGAGCCTGTCCGCGTTTTTCGGGGGCGCGCCGCACACCACGCAATGGTAGATCTTTCGCAGCTCGTGCTTACGGAACATCTCGACATAGCGTTTTTGCGCCGCCTCGGTGCGGGCAAACAGCACGACGCCCTCGGTATTGGCGTCCAAGCGGTGAACGGGATACGCCGCGCCAAAGAGCGAGGCAAGCTCCGCCGTCAGCTCGGGCTCAACCTCCGTGCCCGCGTTCTTATCCACGACGATGCGCTCCGCATCCACAAATATGCCGCGGCAGACGCGAAACGCGGGAAGAAGCGCCATCTGCGCGTCAAAGCGCGCAAAGCTCGCGTCTTTCGGGCGCAGGCAGAAGGTCATCTCCTCTTTGAGCGTTGGGTGACAAATGGTCAAAGCGTAGGCAAACAGGCAGATCTGCGTTCCGACCTGCGCGTTTTTTGCGTAACGCTGATCGCCCTTGATCGGCAACCCCGCGTGCGTAAGCTGAACGCGGATCTGATGCGGGCGACCCGTATACAGCCGCACGTCCAAAAGCGATTCGCCGCTGTCATTGTCGCGCGCAAGCCTGTCGTAGAAAAGCCGCGCTTCCTTTGCCCCCGCTTCGCCTTTTGCCGCGACGCGCGAGGAAAACGTCGCTTCATCCTTAACCAAATAATCGGTCAGCGTATCGCTCGCCTTCGCTTCGCCCGAAACGATTGCGAGGTAGCGCTTTTTTGCCGTGTGCGAGGCAAACTGCTCCGTCAGCCGAGAAGCCGCCTTGCTCGTTCGCGCAAACACCATCACGCCGCCGACGGGACGATCCAGCCGATGGCAAAGCCCGAGATACGCCTCGCCCGGCTTGCCGTACCTTTGTTTGACATATGCTTTCAGCTCGGTCAGCAGGTCGAGATCGCCCGACATATCCGCCTGAACGGGCATATTGACGGGCTTTTCCACAACGAGCAGGTGGTTATCCTCGTATAGAATCGGCACGCCGTGTTCGGTTTTGATGCGGTTTTGCTCCATGCTTTTCGCCGCCGCTCCTCAGGCCCGTTTGGGCGTCCAGCGCCCCGTTGCGCCGCAGGGCAAAGCCATGCCGCCGCGCCCGATCGGCAGACCGATCTCGTCCGCCGCGATCTCGCCCTTCGGCAGCGCCGCGGACAGCACGTTTTTCAGCACGCTTGCGGCAAGCCCCGTCGTATACGAATTGATGAGGAAGAACGCGGGCGTTTCGCTCAAAAGCGCCGCGCAGTCGGCAACCAGCGGATACAGATCGGCTTCGATCTTCCAAAGCTCGCCCGTCGGGCCTCTGCCGTAGCTCGGCGGATCCATTACGATTCCGTCATAACGGTTGCCGCGCCGCAGCTCGCGCTTGACGAACTTTGCGCAGTCGTCCACGATATAGCGAATAGGCGCGTTGGAAAGCCCATTCGCCTTGGCGTTGTCCTTTGCCCAGGCGACGATGCCCTTTGCCGCGTCCACATGAACGACCTCCGCGCCCGATTTCGCGCAGGCGATCGTTGCGCCGCCCGTATAGGCAAACAGGTTCAAGATCCGCGGCGCACGGGATTGGCTTGTTTGCCACGCGGCAAGCGTTTCGCGCATCCAGTCCCAATTCACCGCCTGCTCGGGAAACAGACCCGTATGCTTAAACCCCGTGGGGCGCACCAAAAACGACAGGTCGCGATAGGAAATCGCCCATTGCTCGGGCAGCGCGCGCCCAAACGACCAATGCCCGCCGCCCGTGTCGGAGCGGATATATACGCCGTCGGCTTCGTGCGCCTGCATCGGCCAGACCGCCGTCGGGTCGGGGCGAAGAAGCGTAACGTCCTTCCAGCGCTCGAGCTTTTGCCCGCCGCCCGCGTCCAATACCGCAAAATCCTGCCACGCGTCCGAAAAAAACATGCGTCTCCTCCAAAGCTGTCCTTTGCATCAGTATAACACCTGCGCTCTTCTTTTTCTTCTCTTTTTTCTCTTTCCGCGCGGCGTCAAGCCTTGGGGTGCGGCAAAATAGAAGCATAATGCGCGTTTGCCTGCACGTTGCGTCTTGCATCAGACGGTTCGGCAGGCAAAAACGTCTTGCTTTCTTCCTTAAATCGGCAGAAAAAGCCTAGAAGCGCTCGGGCGTGCAGCCCTTCGCCGCCTCGCAGACTTCGCCCGTTTGCCAATAGGTTGCGACCATATCCCCAATGGCGGGCGAAAGCGCGATGGCGCTGTGAAACGAATTGGCGACGAACAGGTTCTTTGGCGTTTCAAACGCGCCGAACACGGGCTTTTTATCAACCGCGTAGGAAACCAGCCCCGCCCACATGCGGATAATATCGAGATCCGACAGCGACGGAAAAAGCGTCAGCACGCGCTTTGCCACGCCGCGCGGCCCCGCAAACGTGTTGGATTTATCGTAATTGCCCGGGCGCGATGTCGCCTGCGCCATAACGATATTTCCCGAGCGCGTCTGCGCAAGGCACGCGCCCACGACCATGGGGTTCTCGCTCGCGGGCTGCGTGAACAGCGCGCCGTCGGTAACGATGCGGCTGATGCGCGGGAAGGTCTGCATGCTGACCATCGCCTCGCCGCGCTCGTAATACACGGGTATTTCCCGCCCCGCCATGCGGCAAAGCTCCGCCGTCCATGCGCCGCCGCAAAAAACGAACAGCTCCGCCTCGATTCGCAGCGCGCCCGTGCGCTCGCTCTCCGTTTCCAGCGCGCGCACATTTTGGTTTTGCACGACGACGCCCGTTACAGCGGTATGCGGCAAAAGCGTCGCGCCGAGCGCTTTCGCGCGATACGCCATATTCAAATTCAGCTTGAACGGATTAACCCGCCCTTCGCCCGGGCAGACGCACGCGCCGACCAGCCTTGCTTCGTCCAGCGCGGGCTCAAACGCCTTCGCCTCGTGCGGCGTGACGATTGCGATATCCGAAAGCCCCAGCTTGTTCGCATGGCGGCAAAGCGATGAGAGCGCCTCGACCTGCTTTTCGTCCGTCAGCGGGATGATTCCGCCCGTTTGCGCATACTCCACGTCGCCGATTTCGCTTTGCAGCGCGTCCCATTCCCCCTGCTGCCGCAGCGCAAGCTCCATCACCAGCGCGTTTTCGCGATAGCTCAACACGCAAAAGCCCGGGTTCGTCGCCGATGCGCCCGCGCAGAGATCGCCCTTTTCGATCAGCGCCACGCGCGCGCCCGCTTTGGACAGCTTCCATGCCGCCGCCGCGCCGACCACGCCGCCGCCGACCACGGCAACGTCGAATTGCAGATGTTTTTTTTCTTCCATTCGTCTTTGCCTCACAAGGTGTTTTCAAAAAAGCTCTTTTGCAGCATCTCTTCGCCGACGCGCCCCGCACGGAACGTTTTGCCCGAGCGCAGGTTCGTGATCTCGATCACCGCAACCTTATGCACGTCTACGTCCATCTTGAAGATATCGCGCTCCGCCTCGTCGTAGATCTCCGCAAACCGCCGCCCGAAATGCCGCGTGTTTGAAAACGCCATGTGGGGCATCACGCGCGCGATCTCCTCATCCGCGCAGTCCACGACGTATCGCGCAACGGAGCCGTAGAGCGTCGCGCTGTTGACGCGATCCATGGCGATCAGCTCGTCGCTTGTCACGGGCGGAACGGGCGCGCTGCCCGAAAAGCTCTTGACGGCGTCCAGCGGAAAGCCCCGAAAGCCCAGCCCCCAAAGCGAGACCTCGGGCATGCGCGCGGAGATTTGCACGCAGCCGACTAAGCTGCCCGTCGTCGCGGCGAGAATATACACGTTTTTCGTCTCCACGCCGCACCGCGCGGAAATCTCCTCGGCAAGCGCCTCGCTCGGCAGCTCGGCGGACTGTATGGCAAGCGCGGTTTTATGATAGCTGTCCCGATAATGCCACATTTTCGCGATCCCGTCGTCATATGCGATGGCGCGCGCGGGGCCCGAGCCGAAGCCCGCCAGCCGGTACTTGCCGCAGGGCGCGATTTTCCACGCGGAAAATTGGCTGGACAGACTCGCCTCCTGCGGGCGGCTCAGCGTAACATCCACGGCGGGCGCCTCGACGCCGCCGATGCGCATACGCGAAAAGCCGACCTCGCCCAAGCCCGACAGCGTGACGAGCGTAAACAGCCGCGCCGCTTCCCATCCTCCCGGCGCATGCACGCCCATATCGACGACCGTCGCGCCGTTTTTCAGCGTATGCGCTTCGCAGTTCAGCTCGTACAAACGCGACAAAATTTGCGATTCGATCAAATTGCAGGTGCTCTCGCTCAAACTATACATCTCATGTTTCCTCCGTTCGTTCGTCCATGATTTGCAAAAGCTCGGCGGAAAGCGCGCTTTCGTCAACGCCCGTCACGCCGTAATCGCGCAAGGCGGGCTTTCCGTCAACAAACGCGTCCCGCACGTCGCCCTTGCCCGCGCAATGCACGATCGCGCTGACAATATCCCGCTTCGCGCCCGCCAAATGCGGCTTGTCAAGCGGCAAAACGAGAAAATCCGCACGCTTCCCCACAGACAGCGTCCCCGCGTTCAGATGCAGCAGCTCCGCGCCGCCCTTTGTCGCCATGGAAAACACGTCCCTTGCGCACATGGCGGAGGGGTCGCCCGCAGACAGCTTCTGCAAAAGCGCGCCCGCGCGCATTTCCTCGAACAGATCGAGGCGGTCGTTCGAGGCGGGGCCGTCCGTCGCAAGCGCGATGTTTACGCCTGCTGCGCGCAGCCTTTGAATCGGGCAAACGCCGCTTGCGAGCTTCATGTTGCTCTTCGGGTTATACACGATGGTTACGCCGTATTTTTTGCAGAGCGCAATCTCCGCTTCCGAAAGATGAACGCCGTGTACGGCGGAAAACCGCGATGAAAGCAGCCCGAAGCTTTCCAATAAAAACAGCTCCTCCGCCTTGCGCTCGGAAATTGCCTGTTCTCTTTCGCGCGCCGTCTCGTTTACATGCATCTGCACGAGCGCGCCCGATTCTTGCGCAAGCAGCGCGATTTTTCCCAGCGCCTCGTCCGAGCAAAGATTCGCCTCCGACGGGGTCAGAACGCAGGTTTCGCCGAATCGGGAAAGCAGCCGCTCGATCTCCGCAAGGTCGCGCCGAAGCCCGTTTTCATCGGGCAGGAAGCGATCGGCCAGCTCGACGCCGAAATAGCCGCGCACGCCGACGTCCCGCGCGGCAAAAAACATATTCTCCTGCGCATAGTTCAGATCCATGTCCAGAAACGCCGTCACGCCGCCATGCAGCATTTCGCACGCGCCGATTGCGGCAAACAGATACGCAAGCCTTGCGCGGCGAAGGGGGTCTTTCTCTGCATAAAGCGCTTGTATCGCGGGGGAAAGCACGAGATCGCACCACGGCAAAAGCGCAAGATCATCCCTTTGCCCCATGATCGTCTGCTGCCAAAGATGCGTATGCGCGTTGACAAAGCCCGGCAGCACCGCGCAAAAAGCCGCGTCCAGCCGTTCGCAGCCCGCGGGCGCGTCGATCCGCTCGCCCGCGTAACGAATCGTTCCGTCGTCGCCGACGAGCAAGGACGCGTCCTTTACGACCGTGTCGGCGTCGATGACCAGCGCCGCGATGTGTTCCGCAAAAAGCATTGCGTTTTTCCCTTTCTTTTCGCGTTTGCCGTTACAGCGAGCGCTCGCTTCGTTTGGCTTTGCGCAGCGAATACACGCTTGCCGCGACGAGCGCGCCGATAAACGGCAGCATCTGCACCACGCGCGCGGAAAAATTGCCCGTGGTCTGCAAAATATCGCCGAACGCGGAGAGCGCGCCCAGCGCCCACGCCGAAAACAGCACCGTAAACGGATTGCCGGAGGCGAGAATGACGATCGCCATGGCGAGCCAGCCGCGCCCGTTCGTCATGCCGATCAATCCGCCGACGAAGATGCCTTGGCTCAAGGAGAGCGACGCGCCCGCCAGCGCGCAGAGCACGCCGCAGAGCGCGTAGGAAATATAGATCATTTTGTTGATCGATATGCCGCGCGACGACGCCACCCATTCCGACAGCCCAACGGCGCGAAACCGCCGCCCGAACGCCGTTTTGTAGAGAACGACGTATAAAAGCGCGACAAGGAATATGGCCAGATAGTCCAGCCATGTATGGTTGCTCAAAACCTGGTTGAGATACGGCACGTTTTGAATCAGCGGCGTCGCGAGCTTGACGAGGCGCGGCGCGCTCGGGCAGATGATCGATCCCTGCGAGCCGGTCAGCGCGTAAATCAGGAACGTGGTCAGCCCCGTGCCGAGCGTGTTGATCGCCATGCCGACGATGAAAATATCCACTTTGAGCCGGATCGACAAAAATGCCATGCATAGGCCGATCAGCGTCACAATCGCAACGCCCATGAGAACGCCGAGAACGAGACTGTTCCACAGGTTGGCAAAATAGAGCGAAAAGAACGCCGAAAACAGCATCATGCCCTCCATGCCAAGGTTGAAGCGCCCTGTCAGCCCCGTCAGCATGCCGCCCAGCGAGCAGAGAATGAGCGGCGTTCCGTATGCGATGATCGTGTAAAGAAAGCCTGAAACGAACTCGTTCATGCCTTTGCCGCCTCCTTCTTTTTCGTCTGCGCGCCGTGCTTTTCCGCGCGTCTTTTGACGAAGATCCCCATCAGCGTTTCGCTCGTGACCAGCAGCAGGATCGCCCCCTGAATGATCTGCGCCACGTCGGGCGTAATATCCGCAAACAGCGCCGCGCATTCCGCGCCCTTGGTCAAAAACGCGAAAAACAGCGCGACGGGAACGACCAATATCGGGTTGTTTCGCGCGATCATCGCAATGGATAGCCCGCTCCACCCGATGCCGCAAAGCTGATTGCGCACGCGCATGGACGTTGATAAAACATACGTCATGCCGCCCATGCCCGCAATCCCGCCCGAGAGCACCATGGCAAGGCTTGCCACCAGCATCGTGTTGACGCCGCCGTAGCGCGCAAACGTCGGATTTTCGCCCGTAATGCGAATCTCATATCCGAGCTTCGTGCGGCGCAGCCCGAAATAGCAAACCGCAGTCAGCACAAGCGCAAAAAACAGCGACGCGTTCAGATCCGACGCCGACAGCAGCTTCGCAAACGCAAAGTTTGCCGGCACGGCGTAGGTGGTCACGCCCTGTCCCGAGCCCATATCGCGCAGCGGCCCCTCCACGAGCATCATCACAAGGTAAAAAATCACGTTGGAGATCATGAGGGAGGACATCATTATGTCCACGTTGAAGCGGTTTTTGAGAAAGTTACATAGGACAGCCAGCGCCGCTCCGCCCGCAAACGCCGCAAGGAACATGGCGGGTATGCCGATCACCGCAGGCGCGCCGTCGAGCAAAACGCCCGTCATCGTGCCCGTGAGCATGCCGAAATACACCATGCCCTCCAGCCCCAGGTTCCAGACCGAAGCCGTAAAGCTCACGCTCGCGGCAAGCCCGCAGATCATCAGCGGCACCGCGGCGGCAACCATGTCGCCAAAGAAGAACGCACTTGAAAACGGGCCCGTAAAAAAGTATTTCAGCGCCGTTCCCGGCTCGGACGAGCAAACGAGGATCACCACGCACGCCATCACAAGCCCCGAAAGCAGCACGATCAGCTGAAAAAGCGTCTGTTTTCCCTTCGTCATGCCTGCCGCCCCCTTTGCATGGGCAAAAACCCCTCCATGAACTTAATGCCCAGCATGTATTCGCCGATCTCCTCGCGCGAGATCATATCGTTGTTCGTCAGACACGCGGTCAGCTCGCCGTCGTGAATGACGAGGATGCGGTCGGCAAGCGCGAGAATTTCGTTGATATTGCTTGAAACGAGCAGGATGGCAAGCCCTTTTTCGCGCAGCCGCAGCATCTCGTCATGGATATAGCGCGTGCTCAGCACGTCCAGCCCCATCGTGACCTCGCTGCCAAGCAGAACGCGCGGGTTTGCCGAAAGCTCCCGCGCCAGAATCGTGCGCTGGATGTGTCCGCCCGAGAGCGCGCCCACGGCATGCCGTTCGTCCGACGCCTTAATCTGATAGCGGTCGATGAGCTGTCGCGCCTCCTGCCGAATCGCGTTCTCGTTCAAAAAGCCGCGTCTGCAATACGGCTTTTTCCCGCGCCGATCCACCAATATGTTTTCGAAAACGGGCGCGGTCTGGCAGGAGCCCGTATGGATGCGATCCTCGGGGATATAGC
>CAZBVC010000001.1:91209-119939 GCA_964495255.1 uncultured Oscillospiraceae bacterium | reverse complement strand
TGCCTTCCACAATGGTCAGCTCGGTGCGCATGGTCTTGCTTTCCTCAACGGTGATGACGCCGTCGTTTCCGACCTTCTCCATCGCGTCGGAGATCAGCACGCCGACCTTCTCGTCGCCCGCAGAAATCGCCGCAACCTGCGCGATCGCCTGCTTGCTGCCAACGGGCTTGCTCAGCGCTTTGAGCGCCTCGACCGCCTCGTTCACAGCCGCTTCGATGCCGCGGCGCAATACCATCGGGTTCGCGCCCGCCGCAACGTTCTTCATGCCCTCGCGGACAATCGCCTGCGCAAGCAGCGTCGCCGTGGTCGTGCCGTCGCCCGCAACGTCGTTGGTCTTGGTTGCGACTTCCTTGACGAGCTGCGCGCCCATGTTCTCAAACGGGTCGTCCAGCTCGATTTCCTTGGCGATCATCACGCCGTCGTTCGTGATCAGCGGCGCGCCGTATTTCTTATCCAAAACCACGTTGCGCCCCTTGGGCCCGAGCGTAATTTTTACGGTATTGGCGAGCTGGTTGAGCCCGGATTCCATTGCGCGGCGGGCTTCTTCGCCGTACTTAATCTGCTTTGCCATAATTCTTCGTTCCTCCGATCCTTATTCTACGACTGCGAGAATGTCGCTCTGGCGGACGATGGTGTATTCCTTGCCGTCCAGCTTGACCTCCGTGCCCGCGTACTTCGAGCAAATGACCTTATCGCCCGCTTTGACCTGCATGACGATCTCTTTGCCGTCCACTACGCCGCCCGGACCCACTTCCACGACCTCTGCCATCTGCGGCTTCTCCTTCGCCGCGCCCGGCAGCACGATGCCGCCCTTGGTGACCTCCTCGCTCTCGATGCCGATTACAACGACGCGATCGGCCAACGGTTTCAGTTTCATATGGATACGCCTCCTCATATGATTTATGTGAATCTGTATTTTGTTAGCACTCATATCTGTTGAGTGCTAACCACGGTGCTTATTATACCACGGTGCGCGATCAAGTCAACTTGAAAAATGCAACGAAAATGTGAAATGTGATATACTAACCGAAACAAGCGGGAGGGTGAGAGCAAAATGGCGCAGATTACGGATTTTCGCATCAAGGGGATGCATTGCGCGGCGTGTGCGGCGTCCATTGAGCGGGCGGTCAAAAAGCTGCCGTCGGTAGACGCGGTAAACGTCAACCTCGCGACCGAGCATATGCGCGTGCGCAGCGAAAAAAACATGACCGCCGAGATCATCCGTGCGGTCAAGAAAGCGGGCTTTGTCGCCGAGGAAGCGCATCAAACCGCGGCGGAAGCGGAAAAAGAACGCTTGGAGCGGCTCTCCGAGCTGACCGCGGAGAAGCGCCGCGCAATCATCGCGCTGTGTTTCGCCGCGCCGCTGTTCTACCTCTCCATGGCGCCGATGGTCAACCTGCCCGCGCCCGTTTCGATGCACGATTCCCCCGTCCTGTACGCCGTTTTGCAGATGATCTGTCTCATTCCGATTCTGATCTGCGGGCGCGGGTTCTACATACGCGGCGTGCGCGCGCTGCTTTCCCTGCGTCCGAGCATGGATTCGCTCGTCGCGGTCGGAACCGCCGCATCCATGGCGTTCAGCCTGTACGCGTTTCTTCGGATTCTGCGCGGGGAAGTCTCCGCCGTACACGAGATGTATTGGGAGTCCGCGGGCGTAATCGTCGCGCTTGTGCTGCTCGGCAAATGGATGGAGGCGCGCAGCAAACGCCGCACCTTCCGCGCCGTGGAACGCATGCGCTCCCTGCGGCCCAATGAAGCGACGATTCTCAGAAACAACGAACCCGAGCAAATTCCGACCGAGCAGCTCATGATCGGCGATCTCGTTCTCGTGCGCGCGGGGGAACACATCCCGGCGGACGGCGTCATACAAAGCGGGTTTGCCGCCGTGGACGAATCCATGCTGACGGGCGAGAGCATGCCGATCGACAAAGCGGAGGGCGACGACGTGACGGGCGGAAGCATCTGCCTCGACGCGTCGTTCGTCATGTCCGTTTCGCGCGTCGGCACGGAGAGCACGCTTTCGCGCATGATTCGTTTGGTTGAGGACGCGCAGGCGCAGAAAGCGCCCGTCCAGCGCCTTGCCGACCGCATCTCCGCCGTGTTCGTTCCCATTGTGTTCGCCATCGCGCTCGTTTCCGCCGTGATTTGGCTTGTTGTCGGCGAATCGGCGGGGTTTGCCCTGACCGTGTTCGTTTCCGTGCTCGTCATCGCCTGCCCCTGCGCCCTCGGGCTCGCCACGCCCACCGCCGTCATGGTCGGAACGGGCGAAGCAGCCGCGCGCGGCATCCTCATCAAGAGCGGCGAGGCGCTCGAAACGCTTGCGGGCGTAAAAGCCATCGCGTTCGATAAGACGGGTACGCTCACGCGCGGCACGCCGACGGTGACCGACCTGTTCCCCGTCGATCTTACCGAGGAAGCCCTTCTCTCGCTTGCCGCCGGAGCGGAAGCATACAGCGTGCATCCGCTTGCGCACGCCGTGGTTGACGCCGCAAGGGCGCGCGGTATTGCACCAAAAAGCGTGTTCTCCGTGCAGACGCTCGCGGGCGCGGGCTTGACCGCCGAATCGGACGGAAAAACGCTTTTGCTCGGCAACCGCGCCCTGCTGCTTTCCCACAACATCACACCGAACGACGCGTCGATTCTTGCTTCGGCGCGCGGCAAGACGCTGATCTATCTTGCGTTCGGCGGAACGTTTCTTGGCTGCGTCGCCCTCATGGACGAGGTCAAGCCCGAGGCGAACGCCGCGCTTGCCCGCCTGCGTCGCGACGGGATGCATACCTGCATGATCAGCGGGGATCGCGCCGAGGTCGCCGCGCTCGCCGCCGAAACGCTCGATGTGGACGACGTGCGCTCCGAGGTGAAGCCCGAAGAAAAATCCGACGCGGTGCGTTCCTTGATCGAGCGCTATTCCTCCGCCGCCATGGTTGGGGACGGCGTCAACGACGCGCCCGCGCTTGCAGCCGCTTCGGTCGGCGTCGCCATCGGCGCGGGAACGGACGTCGCCATCGAGAGCGCGGACGTCGTGCTGCTGACCGACCGTCTTTCCGCCGTGCCCGACGCGCTTACCATCGGCAGGCTGACCATGCGCACCATCCGCCAAAACCTGTTTTGGGCGTTCTTCTACAACTGCGTCGGTATTCCCGTCGCCGCGGGGCTTTTGCACGCGTTCGGCGGTCCGCTGCTTTCGCCCATGCTCGCCGCGCTCGCCATGAGTGTTTCCTCCGTAACGGTCGTGACCAACGCGCTCCTTCTCAAAGCGCGGGTGCGGCGACGGCTTTCTTCCCTTTGAAGACGGCTTTCCTTCATAAAGAAAAGAAACAAAAGAAACTTCAAATGAAACTTCATGTTTTGAACAGATATCGGTCAGCAAAGAAAGAAGCGAGAGGCACGTCCGTTTGATTGACAAGACGCCGCCGCGCGAGTATAATTCGTATGTTTGGCACCATTGATAAGGGAGAGAAAACCATGAAACGCAAACAACTGCTGTCCGCCGTGCTCGCGCTCGCGCTTTCCGCATGCATGCTGCTTTCCGGCTGCGCATCGTCGTCCAAGCTCGTCGCGAAGGTCGGCGACGAAAAAGTCACGTTAACCCAACTGCAATCCATGTATGACAACTACTCCGCCTACGCGGTGTATTACGGCTATACGCTGGATTCCGAGGAAAACATCGCCGCGTTCCGCGAGGATCTGCTTTCCACGCTGCTTTCGAGCGCCATGCTTGTTTACCAAGCGAAAAAGGCGGGGCTTTCCCTGACCGACGAGGAAATCGCGCAGGCGAAGCAGACCGCCCAGGAATCGTTTGACTCCACCTACGAGAGCTTCCGTTCCAGCGCGGAGCAAGCGGGCGCAAGCGACGTCAGCGCGTATGCCACGAAGCTTTTAACCGACGCTTTGGCGCAGAACGGCATGACCCTCAGCGGCATGAAGAAGGATCTGCTCGAAAACGCGAAGGACGATCTGCTCGCGAGCAAGATGAGCGAACAGATCCGCGCCGAGGTCTCCTACACGGCGGACGAGCTTGCCGCCAAGTATGAGGAGGTTCTGAAAACGCAGCAGGAATCGTTTGACGCGGACACGACGGCGTACTTTACCGCGGCGTCGAGCGGCGAACCTGTCGTCTACACGCCGGAGGGGCTCTTCCGCGTGCGGCATATCCTCGTTGCGGACGAGGTCACCGCAAAAGAGGTGCTCGACAAGCTGAACGGCGGCGAGGAATTCGAAAAGCTGCTTACGCAGTACAACACCGATCCGGGCATGGGCTATGAGCAATATGCGAGCGGTTATCTGGTCGGCACGGGCGCGAGCTTTGTCGAGTCGTTCTTGAACGCGGCGCTTGCGCTCGAAAAAGAGGGCGACGTATCCGAGATCACGGAATCCACCAACGGCTTCCATATCATCAAGCGCATGAAGAATGAGCCTGCGGGCGCGACCGCATACGCGGACATACAGGAAACGTTTGACGCATATTGGCAGAATCAGCTCGCCTCCGAGCATTACACGGAGGTCATGGACGCATGGCTTGCCGACGCGTCGCTGGTTACGCGCTATGAGGCGAACATCTCCGTCGTCGGCGCGGCGTAAGGAAGAGGCTTGCCGTGAAAAAGAGCGTTCGTGTTCTTTGCCTTGTGATCGCGGGCATCATGCTCTTCGGCACGCTTGCCGCGCTGATTTTCGCATTGGTATAACGCGCCGTTACGCTCGCTAAACCAAAATAGCGGGATGCGCGCGTAAAAGCCTTGCAGGCGAAAACGGAAACGCCCAACCATGACAAAAGCAGAGAAAAACACACGGCGGGGAGCAAAACGCTCTCCGCCGACTTTTTCGCTCTCAGCCGCCGTTCTCTTTACGCCGTGAACGCGCGCACAAGGCGCGTCGCCGCGTCCATAACCAAACTGCGCGGACATGCCAGATTCAGGCGGATAAAGCCCTCTCCGCCTTCGCCGAACCACGCGCCCAGATCACCCGCGACCTTGGCGCGCTCCACGGCTGTGCGGTAGATATCGTCCTCGCTTCTGCCCGTTTTGCGAAAATCGACCCAGAGCAGATAGGTGCCTTCGGGACGCATCACCGTCACGCCGGGCACACGTTCGACCGCATCCGTAAAGCAACGGATGTTTTCGGCGATATACGCTACAACCTCGTCCACAAACTGATCGCCGTGGGTATACGCCGCCTCGCCCGCCACCAAGCCAAACACGTTGGCGCGCGGCACATGGTTCATGGACAGCCGCTTTTGCAGGCGCGCGCGCAGCTCCGCGTTCGGCACGAGCTGCAAGGACGCGCAAAGCCCCGCCAGATTGAACGTTTTGCTGGGCGCATAGGATACGACCACATGCTCGGAAACCTCCGTCCCGAGCGACGTAATGGGCGTATGCGTATAGCCGGGCAGAATCAGATCCGAATGAATCTCATCCGAAAACAGCAATACGCCGTTTTCCATACAGATTTCCGCCATCCTGCCCAGCTCCTCCGCCGTCCAAACGCGTCCGCCGGGGTTATGCGGGCTGGAAAGCACGAACATGGTGTTGGCGGGATCGCGCGCGAGCGTTTCCAGATTTTCAAAGTCGATCTCATACCTGCCGTCGCGTTCCAGCAGCCTGTTGCGACGCACGACGCGTCCGTTTTCCGTGATGCCATTGGCGAACGGATAGTATACGGGCGAATGGATGATCACGCCCTCGCCCGGGTTCGTAAACTCCTGTATGGCGGCGTTCAAACCGCACAGCACGCCCGGCGTAAACACCATATGCTTCGGATCGGCGCGCAGCCCGTGCCTGCGTTGCAGCCAGGATGCGAGGCATTCCGCAAACGCGAGCGGCTCCTCTGCGGACACATAGCCGAATATGCCGTGATCCAGCCGCTTTTGAATCGCGCTTGTGACTTCTTCGGGCACGCGAAAGTCCATATCCGCAACCCACATGGGAAGCGCGCCCTTCGCGTCCATGCCGGGATATTTTGCTTCAAACCCCTGCCATTTTGAGCTGCTTGCGCCGCATCCCCGCGTGCGGTCGATCTTCTCGTCAAAATTCATTGTTTCTCACCTCGGTCAGTCATTATATCACAGGCCCGAGCGTATGAATATCGATCGCGCTGAAATACGAGATCGCTTCGTTCTTCGTATATTCGCCGCCGAGTACGCGCATCGCCTTTGCAAAGACCTCCTCGCCCACCTCCTCGATGGAGCGCTCGCCCGCAATCACCAAGCCCGCGTTCACGTCCATATCCTCGCGCATGCGTTCGAACGTGTTTACGTTTCCGCAGATCTTGACGACGGGCATCGTCGGAAAACCCTGCGGCGCGCCGCGTCCCGTGGAAAACAGCATGAACTGAGCGCCCGTGGCGGCCATTCCCGTCAATATCTCAGGTTCTCTGCCCGGCGTATCCTTTATCCAAAGTCCCTTTCGCCCGCCGATCCGCTCGGGATAGCGCAAAACGCCCTGTATCGCGCGCGAGCCGGATTTGGCGATTGCGCCGATCGACTTTTCCTCGATGGTGGTCAATCCGCCCGCGATGTTGCCCGGCGTCGGCTGACCCTTTCGCATATCGCAGCCGAGCGACTTGGCGCGCGTCTCCATCTCGTTCACGATGCGGTAGATCTCCTTTGCAACCGATTCGTTGACCGCGCGCTTTGCGAGGATATGCTCCGCGCCCAAAAACTCGGTCGTTTCGCCGAATATGACCGTTCCGCCCAGATCCACGAGCTTGTCCGCCACATAGCCCACCACGCAGTTGGACGCCATGCCGCTTGTCGCGTCCGACGCGCCGCACTTGATGGACATAACCGCTTGGGAGACGTCAACCGCCTGCCGCTGCTGCCCCGAAAGGCGGATGACCAGCTCGCGCGCCAAATCCGTTCCCTTTTGCACGGCCTTGGATACGCCGCCAAGCTCCTGAATATGGATGATCTCCACGGGCTTACCCGTTTTTGCGATTTCCTCCGCCATGCGCGCGTGATCCGTTCCCTCGCAGCCCAAGCTGACGATGAGCACCGCGCCGATGTTCGGGCTGCACCCGAGGGAGATCAGCGTCTCCGTTACGCGATCCAGATCGGGCGGAAGCTGGCAGCAGCCTTGATGATGACAAAGCGGCACCGTGCCCTGAACCTGACGCGAAATGGCGATCGCCGCGTCGTTTGCGCAGATGACGCTCGGCAGAATCGCCACATGGTTTCTCGAACCGACCGAGCCGTCCGGCCGCACATATCCGTAAAACTCCATCTTTTATCCCCTCTGCTTGTCACCGCGGCCGCGCTCGCTGTCCAGATTCTGAACATGAACATGCTCGCCCACGGCGATATCCTTGCTTGCAACGCCCAAGCTCTCGCCATACTTGATCACATGCTCGCCCGCGCGAATGGGCGCGCAAGCCAGCTTATGCCCATACGGGATCGGCGCGCGCGCTGCAATCTCCTTCTCGTCGCCTCGCTTATCCCGCACGGTAACGATCGTCCCCTCCGATACCCCGTTTGCAAACACGGTTGCAACATTATCCGTTTCCTGCACGCGCAGCGCAAGATACATCATTTTTCTCCCTCCGACGCAAGCACCGCCACGCCGTCCGGTATCACCACGACGGATGCGTCCGCGCCCTTTATTTCGTATGCCCGCGCCAGCGCTTCATCCAGGCTCGACGCGGGGATCATGTTCGCTTTGCGTACCGTTTCGGGCGCAAGATAGTTGCTTACCAGAATCAGAGCATGCTTATGCAGGATGCGCGAAAAGATCTGCGCGCACCACTGCTCGGGTATCGTTTCCCGCGGCGGAATGGCGGCAAGTGCCTTGTCGATCTCCTCGGGCGTTCCGCTCGTGATGAGCTTTTCAAAATGTGTGCCGCCCATACCATCCTTGCAGGCGGCGCAAAGAATGATCACGCCGTCCTCGCCCGCGCACGCTTCGGCGGTTGCGGCCGCTTTCGGCGCTTGATACAGATTTTGGTCAAGCGGGTAACCCCCGTTGGATGTGATCACGATGTCGCCCGTAACGGCGGGGCTTTGCGCGAGCTTGCGAACAAACGAAACGCCCGCCTCATGCGCCGCCTCCATATCGCCCGCAAACGCGCCGATCACTTCCTTGCGGCCGTTGAGCGCAACGTTTAGAATGAACGCCAGCTTCGCGCTTCGTGCGGCGCATACCATGTCCGCATGGATGGGGTTCTGTTGAAGCACGCCCGCTTTGGCGTATGGGCTTGCGATAGCCGAATATGCGTGATTTTGGTTGACGGTATCCGCCGCGCATACGCCGGGCAAAATGCTTTTGCGTCCGCCCGAGAACCCCGCAAAAAAGTGGGGCTCGATAAAGCCTTCCGCAACGAGCAGGTCGCTCTCCATCACCAGCTTGTTTACGCGGCAGTCCGCGCCCGATGGGAGCTTGCCCAAATCGACAAATTCTCCGTCGAACGCGTTGTGCGCGACGATATGCTCGCATTCCGCGACAGCGTCCCCGAACATACGCCTCTGCTCCTCCTGCGTGGGCGCGCGATGCAGACCCGTTGCGATCAGGATGGTAATATCCGCCGCCGGATTGCCGGAACGAATCTCCCTAAGCAACAGCGGAAGCGTGATCCTGCTCGGAACCGCGCGGGTATGATCGCTCGTAATGATCGTAACCCGCGTCTTGCCCCTTGCAAGCTCGCTGAGCCGAGGCGTGCCGATTGGGTTTTCCAGTGCGGAAAGAACCTGCTTTCGCGCGTCCGTGCGCGGCGCATATTCGTCGGTTTTCGCATAGAGCACCGCTTTCAGGTTTTCCTCGGAAACGTGCAGCTCCATGTGTTCCGTATCGTAAGGGATGCGAATGGTTTTCATGCCGATACCGTCCTTTTACCGCTTTGCAGGCTATTCCACAAACGTGTTCAGAACGCCTACGCCCTCTATCTCGTGGCGGATGTGGTCGCCCGTTTTCAAAAACTGCGGGGGATTCATGCTCGCGCCGATGCCCTTGGGCGAACCCGTCGCAAAAATACTGCCCGCCTTAATGGTGATGCCCTGCGAGATCTCGCTGACCAGCTCATCGATCGGAAAGATCATGTTCTTCGAGGAACCGTCCTGCCGCTGCTCGCCGTTCACCCAGGTTTGGATGCGCACCGTGGGCGGAAAACCGAACGAATCAAACTCGTCCGCCGTTACGATCCACGGTCCCATCGGGCAGGAACCGTCAAGGCTCTTTTGGAAGAAATTCTGCTTATGGCGATTCAACTCGCGGCCCGATATATCGTCGATGATCGTATAGCCGAAGATGTAATCCTTCACCTGCTCGCGGCTGATGCGATAAGCGTCCTTGCGGATGATCACGCCAAGCTCGCATTCGTAATCGAGCGTTGTAATAAACCCCGCGTGGTTCGGAATGCTTTCCCCGTCGCCGCGCGCGCGATCCACATGCTTGGCAAAATAGATGGGATATACGCGCTCCTCGGGCTTGTCCAGATGATGCATCTCAGCAACTTCCTTCGTATGCTCCATATAGTTGAGGCCCATGCAGATCACATCCTGCCTCGGATACGGGATGGGCGCGAGCATCTTCACCTCAGCAAGCGGGATGGCGCCTTCGCATCCGCTTTCGACATGGCCGCGCAGCAGATCGAGGATCTCGTCCGTTGCATACTCGATGAGCTGCGTCATGTCCGCATACAAAAGCCCCATGTTTTTGACGGGCAGCGCGTTTTTGCCGTCCGCGGAAAGCACGCAGACCAGTTCTTGACCTTGATATTGGCAGGTAAACAGCTTCATATGGATTGACTCCTTCCTCTTTTTCGGCGTTACGCCATGCCCTTGATGCGGTCGTCCTCGATCACCTTGGCGATGGCTTCTACGGCTTCGTCGCTTAAATAATTGAACGGCGCGCGGCACGGGCCAACGGGATAGCCGCGCAGGTTCGTCGCTTTCTTCGTAACGGTGTTCGGGTTGCCGAACTTGAAGCATGCGCGAATGGGAGCGATGCTCTGCTGGGCTTCCTCCGCGTCCGCCTCGTCGCCCGCGACAAACTTGCGGTAAATCGACACCATCGTTTCGGGATAGATGTTCGCAACCGCCGTGATGCCGCCGTGGCCGCCCTCGCGCAGCGTAGGCAGGATGAGCGAATCGTTGCCGGAAAGCACGGAGAAATCCATGCCGCGCGTGGCTTCGATATAGGCTTTGAGGTTGTCCCAGTTGCCGGAGGAATCCTTGACGCCCATGATGTTTCGAACAGCGGCAAGCTCCTTCACGGTTTCGGGCGCGATATTGTTGCCCGTGCGCGCGGGCATATTGTACATCACGATGGGAAGATCCACCGCCGCGGCGATTGCTCTGTAATGCTCGGCGATCTCCTTTTGCGAAATGGCGGCGAAGTACGGGCTGATGATGGAAAGCACGTCCGCGCCCAGCGCCTTGGCTTTCAGGGAAAGCGCGATGGTTTCCTTTGTGCCCGGGCAGCCTGTTCCCGCATATACGGGAACGCGTCCCTTGACCTCGTCCACGACGATGCGAATGACTTCGAGCTTTTCCTCCTCGCGGAGGATGTAGAACTCGCCGTTGGTGCCAAGGCAGAACACGGCGTCCACACCCGCGGCGATCTGGCGGTTGACCTGATTACGAATCTCGCTCTCGTTCAAGGTTTCGTCCGCATTGAGCGACGTGACCATTGCGGCGATGATACCATTCGGTTTAAACATGATAATAAATGATCCTTTCTTATAATGCAATCGTTTCTCAAACGCGCACGCGTCAAAAGCCCAGCCGATCGTAGACCTGCGGATTTGCCGTGATGCGCCAGCGCTCGCGGTTGAGCACGCTCAAAATACCGTCCACGCAGAGCTTTGCCATGCCTTCCAGCGATTCCTCCGTCATGGCGGCGACATGCGCCGAAAGCACGAGGTTTTCGCATTTGCAAAGCGCCTCGTTAACCTCGCCGTCGTCGATGGAGCTTGCGTCGAACGCCGCCCCGCCCAGCCGTCCGTCGTTCAGGCGGCGGACGATCTCGTTTTCGTCGATCACGCCGCCGCGCGCGGTGTTGACCAGGTATGCGCCCGGCTTCATGCGGTCGAGAAACGCCGCATTGACGATTCCCCTTGTTTCCTCCGTGAGCGGCATATGGATGCTCACGATGTCCGCGTCGGGGAGCCCGTCCTCCATGCGCGCGCAGTATTCGGCGCCCTCCGCCTCGACGCGCTCGCGCGGAAGGAATTTATCAAACGCGGCAATGCGCATGCCCAGCGCGGCGCACATCTTCCCCACTTGGCGACCGATGTTTCCAAAGCCCACGATGTAGAGCTTCTTGCTGAAAAATTCGTGAGAAAGATATCCGCCCTTTCCGTAAGCGTTGCTGCCCGCGTGGGAACGGCGGTCACACTTGGGTATATCGCGATACATGGAAAGCATCATGGCGACCGTATACTCCGCAACGGAGCGCGCGTTCGCGCCAAACGCATATACCACGGGAATGCGGCATTCCGTTGCTGCTTCCAGATCGCATGCGTCAAGACCGGTGGCAAACTTGGCGAGCGCCTTGCAGCCCGTGTTCGCAAATCCGCGCATGAACGCCGCGTCCATGGGCAGCCAGCGGGCGATGAGCGCGTCAACGGGATCCGCTGCGAGCTTTTCCAGCACCTCGGCGGGATCGCGCGTGTCCAGAACGATTATTTCGGCATGCGCCGCTGCGTAAGCCATTCCCGCTTCGGAAAGCGGTTTCGTAATTGCAATTTTCGGCACGTTCGGCTCTCCTTTACGCGTTCTGTCCCTGCGGCGCTTCGTTGCCCGCTTCCAGCGTCTTATGCTCCGCACCGGAGGCAAGCCGACGCGATTCGGCGGCAAAATGACACGCAACGCAATGGCCCGGTTCGATCTCGGTCAACACGGGGTCATGCGTTTTGCAATATTCCTGCGCCATCCAGCAGCGCGGTGCGAAACGGCAGCCAGGCTTCGGATTCATGGGGCTTGGCACGTCGCCTTTGAGCACGATGCGCGAAACCTTATTTTCGAGGTTGACGCGCGGCACCGCCGAAAGCAGCGCGATGGAATACGGATGCGTGGTGTTTTCAAACATCTGATCCGACGTTGCTACCTCAACGATCTGCCCAAGATACATAACGGCGATGCGATGAGAGATATGCCGCACAACGCTCAGATCATGCGAAACGAACAGGTAGGACAGCCCGCGATCCTTTTGCAGATCCATGAGGCGGTTGATGATCTTCGCCTGCACGGAAACGTCGAGAGAGGAAACGGGTTCGTCGCACACGATAAACTCCGGGTTGAGCGAAAGCGCGCGCGCAATGCCGACGATTTGCCGGTTGCCGCCGTCCAGCTCATGCGGATAGTGATCCAGCAGGTCGATGTTGATACCCGTGATGTCGCACAGCTCCTCGACTTTGGCGTCCAGCGCTTTTCCGCTTGCAATCTTATGAATGCGAAAGCTCTCCTCCAAGGTGTGCTTGATGGTATGTCGCGGGTTCAGCGAGGAGTATGGATCCTGAAAGATGATCTGCATCCGCTTGCGCAGTTCAAAGCTGCGCTCCGGATCCGCTCGGAATACATCCTCGCCCTTGAAAAGAAGCTCGCCGTCCGTTTTGGGCAGCAGCCGCATCACAACGTTGCCTACCGTGCTCTTGCCGCAGCCGCTCTCTCCGACGAGACCCAGCGTTTCGCCGGGATAGATGGCGAAGGATACGTCGTCCACTGCGTGAAGCTGTCCCTTACGGCCGACAGGGAAATACTTTTTCAGATGCCGTGCCTCGATGACCGGCGTGTTGCCGCGCGCATCGACCGCGGGCGTTTGGTTCGTCTTTACCGCTTCCATACGTCAGACCTCCCTGTGGCACGCGAAATAGTGGTCGGGACCGACCTGCACCATTTCCGGCAGCTTGTTTTTGCAAATTTCCATGCAATGCGCGCATCTCGGATGAAAATGGCAGCCCTCGGGCAGATGCTGCGAATTGGCTATGTTCCCGGGGATGGCGGTCAGGCGCTCCGTCTTCTCGTCCAAATTCGGCAAGGCGCCGAGCAGACCCACGGTGTACGGATGGCATGGATGGCTGAATACCTCTTGCACCGTGCCGTACTCGATGATCCGTCCCGCATACATGACCGCAACCTTATGGCACAGCTCTGCGATGATGCCGAGGTTGTGCGTGATCATCAGAAGCGAGGTAGAGTACTTGTTTTGCAGATCCTTCATCAATTCCAGAATCTGCGCCTGAATGGTGACGTCCAGCGCGGTGGTCGGTTCGTCGGCAATCAGCAATGCGGGATTGCAGGCAAGCCCTGCCGCAATGCCGACGCGCTGACGCATGCCGCCGGAAAACTGATGCGGATAATCGTTGATGCGATAGCCCGCGATGCCAACCATTTCGAGGAGCTTTGCCGCTTCCTCCTTGGCTTCCTTATCCTTCATGCCGCGGTGCTTGCGCAGCACCATGGCAATCTGCTCGCCGACGGTGAACACAGGGTTGAGCGATGTGAGCGGGTTTTGAAAAATCATGGCAATGCGGTCGCCGCGCAGATCCTCCAGCCGCTTGCGCTCCATGGTCAATATGGACGCGCCGTCAAACAGGATCTCGCCGCTTGTAATCTTGCCCGCTCTGGCAAGCAGGTTGAGTATCGAGAGGGCGGTCGTGGTCTTGCCCGCGCCCGATTCGCCGACCAGACCGAGCGATTCGCCCACGCCGATGGTCAGGTTCACGCCGTTAAGCGCGTTGCAGACCGCGCGCTCCGTTTTAAACACAACGTGCAGGTCTTTTATTTCCAATAATGTTTCCATACGTTATTCTCCCTTTCCCTGCGTCAGATGCGCTTCGGGTCGAGTACGTCGCGCAGACCGTCGCCCAAGAAGTTGAAGGACAACACGGTGATCATCAGACAGCAGCCCGGCGCAACAACCACCCACGGCGCAATGGCGACAAAGCTGCGACCCGCAGAGATCATGCTGCCCCAGGAGGGCGTAGGCGGCTGAATGCCCATGTTCAAAAAGCTCAGCGACGCTTCCAGCATAATAATCTGACCGAACGACTGGCTGAACTGTATGAGCAGCGGCGTCGTGATGTTCGGGAAGATCTGCTGCCACATGATATGCCAGTCCTTTGCGCCCAGCGCCTTGGAAGCGAGCACGAATTCGCGGTTGCGGATGGACTTTACCTCGTTGCGCATCAACCGGGTGTAACCGACCCAGCGCGTGGCGATCATAACGCCGATCAGGTTCGGCGTGCTGATGCCGAGCACCGCCAAAACCGCTATGGCAAGCAGCAAGGTCGGTATGGCGCTCATCACATCGCACAGACGCATGATGACCATCTCCACGGTTTTCCCGTAATAGCCCGCAAGCACGCCCAGCAGCAAGCCGATGATGCCCGTGCAAAACGCCGCGATGCACGCGACCATGAGGGAATAGCGGCTGCCAATGAGCAGGCGGGTCAGAATATCGCGTCCGACCTGATCCGTGCCGAAGATATAACCGTTCAGCCCCTTAGAAAACCACTCGGGCGCGCGCAGACGATCAATCAGATTCGTGCTGTACGGGTCGTGAACGATGATGCTCGGCGCCAAGAGAGACACGGTAACGATCAGCAGGACGCCGATCGCGCCGATCATGAAGAACTTGCTTTTCAGCATTCGCCGAAGAATTATCTTTTTATCCATAAACTTCTCTCCTAATTCAGAGTGACCCTGCGGTCAATCAGAGAGTTGATGATATCGATGAAGAGCATCGTGAGCGCAATCATGGACGAAACCACCATCAGAATCGATTGTACCAGCGGATAGTCGCGGTTACTGATGGCTTGGTTTGTCAGCGCGCCCAGTCCCGGCCAACTGAAAATCTGCTCGGAAACGATCGCGCCGCCCAAATAACCCGCCACGTTGATGCCAATGAGCGTAATAACGGGAATCACCGCGTTTTTGAACGCGTACTTGGTGTAAATCTTAAAGTTGGACATGCCGCGCGCATACGTCGCGGTAATGTAATCCTCGCGCAAGGTATCGATCATGCCGGAGCGCGCCATGCGCGTGGTTTGTGCCGCCATCGGCAGACCGATGGTCAGCGCAGGCATGATTAAGTGCTTGATGCCGCCGTAGCCCAATGCAGGCAGCCAGTTGTTGTTCACGCTGAATACCAGAATCAGAAACACGCCCAACCAGACATTGGACATCGACTGAAAGATCAACGCAAAGAACATGGCGCCGAGATCCACCGCCGATCCCTGTTTCACGCCCGCGATGATGCCGAGCGGAATACAAAGGACGATCGAAACGATACCGCCAGCAAGCGCCAGCTCCAGCGTTGTTCCCAGTCGGCCGAAGATAATCTCCGAGCATGGCAGCCCGTATTGCATGGATGTGCCCAAATCACCTTTGAATACGCCGACGATATAGTTAAAGTACTGTACCCAAAAAGGCTTGTCAATCCCCATAGTGACCCGCAGCGCTTCAACCTCCTCCGGCGTTGCGCCGTCCGGCAGGTACAGTCTCGCAGGGTCACCCGGAGCGAGCCGGAGAAGCGTGAAGGCGATGAATGATACACAGATCATTACGACCACCGTTGCGCCCAAGCGCCGTAAAATATAGTTACCCATGACTCTACTCCTTCATGTGTGAAAACCGTCATGTTCCGGAGCGGAATGGCCCGCTCCGGAACCAGGTTCGATTCACCGTTTACGGTTTGATTCGAAACTAGCCGATATAGATTTCGTCGTAGTAGTAATAGCCGCTCGGCGGGAACTCCACGTTCTGCAAACCGTTGCGGACGCAGGTGAAGAAGTCGTAACGGAGGAGCGGTACGCCGGGCGCCTGCTCATCATACATGATTTGCGCAATCTTTGCCTGTACTTCGTCGCGCTTTTCCAAATCTGCGGTGGTCTGCATTTCTTCGAGCAGCGCAGCGAACTCGGGGTTGTCATAGCAGTTCCAATAGCCCTTGTTGTCGTCCTTGTTGACCCACTTCTGATAGGTGTCGTTGCCGTAATCCACAAACGCCGTACCCGTCACGCAATATGCGATGTATTCGTCGTTTGTTCTGAGCGCGCTCATGAACGCCTGGTCGCCCATCTGGATCTTGCAGTTGAAGCCAACCTGACGCGCCATGTCGCAAACCGCCAGCATGATGGACTCGCCGCCCGTTGCAACGGTGTTGACGTAGATGAGGATCTCTTCGCCGTTATAGCTGCTGTCGGCGAGCAATGCCTTCGCCTTCTCCACGTCGTAGATGATCTCCTCGTCACGGTAGCCGGAGATTCCCTCCGGGAACCACCACATCATCGCGGTGCCGCCGCCAAGAATGGAATCGCACAGCGCCTGACGATCGATCGCATAGGAGAACGCCTTGCGAACGTTCGCTTCTTTGAACGGGGACTTGGTGTTCTCGCCGCATTGGAAGCCGAGGAAGATAAACGAGGTGGACTTCGTCGTGCCGACGGTCAATGCTTTGTCCGCTTCCAGCAGCCCTGCCTGATCGCGGTCAACACGGGCAACCGCGTCGATCTCGCCGGAAAGCAGACCGGACGTGATGGAGGACGCTTCGGTAATAAAGCGGAGCGTGAAGGTATCCACGTTGGTCGTCCAAGACGGATCCCAGAAGTTGTCGTTGCGGGTTACGCGGATGTACTGACCGTCAACGAATTCTTTGAACACCCAGCGGCCCGTGCCGTAGAGGTGACCATCGGTGAAGTACTTGTCGCCCAGTTCGGCATACGCTTTGCCATCCAGGATCGGCATGGTGGAGAGATCCTTAAACGGCGTGCCATAGGTCTTCGAGAAGTGCAGCTTGATCGTGTAATCATCCACAACTTCGTAGGAATCCAAGAAGGACCACAGACCCGTGATGCGTTTGAGCTTGCCCTTATTGTCGATGATGCGCTGCATCGTGGCGGCAACGTCGGTGGAGGTGAAGGGGTTGCCGCTGTGGAACGTTACGCCCTCGCGGAGCTTGAACGTCCAGTCGGTGTAGTCCTCATTGTACTCCCAGGAGGTCGCCAGTCCGGGCTGATAGTCGCCGTTGTGATCCGCGTCGTCAACGAGCTTGCCATAGATCATGTCCCACATGCACTGAACCATGCCGCCGTCGGCGCCATCCATAAAGTCCAGGCTGGTGAGGGACTGCGTGTTTGCGGCAACAACTTCGATGCCGCCGTTGGCATCCCTGTGCCATTCCACGTTCTCCGCCTGCGCGGGCGCCGCTGCGACGTCGTCGGCAGGCTTTGCTTCGGTTCCGCTTGCTGCGGGCTCGCTGGTCGCCGCAGGCGTGGCCTTGCAGCCCACAACGCTCAGAACGAACACCAATGCCAGAGCAAAACTCAGGATCTTTGCGATTTTGTTCATTACTGTCTCCTCCGTTTTTTGATTTGACCTGTTTGATACAAGTCAAAATGATATACTTTTCGGTTCGGTCGAGATACTGTTATTTTCTGCCGTTCAGAATCGTGCGGCAGACCCGCTCCGCCCGTCTTTCACGGGCGCGCCGGCGAATCGTTCAAGCATCCCCTCCTTCATCCCGGATATATCTGCGCATCACCCGGGGGCCGATGTTGGTAAAGCACTGCGAGCAATTCATGTTGGGATCGAACGTAATCAGTTCCAGCGGGGAAACGGATGCTTCCCCATCCGCGCCGAAAATCGTTACAAGGTCGCCAATCTCACAGTCCACATTCGTTACGTCGATAAAGCATTGATCCATGCACGCGCCCACATAGTGCGTCTTTTGTCCGTTCACGATCACGGGACCGTTGCCGAGCGCCACGCCGCGTATCACGCCGTCGTTGCTTCCCACGGCGGCAAGCGCAATACGCGTAGGCTTCGTGGGGGCGAAGAAACGCGCGTATCCAACCGTTTCGCCCGGTTGCACCTCGTAGATATTGGAAACGGTCGTGCGCCACGCAGCGGCTTCCTCGACATGCAGCGGATTCGTGTTTTCGCATTCTTTCAGACGCGCATAGCCGATCATCAAACTGGCGCTTCTCACATGCGTGAAGTAGGATTCTTTCAGCCACATGATTGCGCCGCTGTTGGCAGCATGGACGTATTTGGGGCGGAAACCCGCGTCGAACAGCTGTTTGTAGCCCGTGTTGAACCGCGCAAGCTGCTGCTTGGTAAACGCGTTGTCATAGATGCGCGCGGTCGCAAAATGCGTGTAAGTTCCGACGACCTCCAAACGCTTTGCCGCTTTGAGCGCTTCAAGCGTTTCGGCAAGCTCTGCGCCCGGCTTCGCGCCCATGCGGTTCATGCCCGTTTCAATCTTCACATGCACGCGCAGGGACTTGTTCCTCTTTTCGCCCTCCGCGTTCAGCGCTTTTGCAATACGCGCGTCGAACACGGGTATTTGCAGGTCATACTCATAAGCAAGCCCGATCAGTCGTTCCGGAATGGCGGACATCACGAGAATGTCGCAGTCGATCCCCGCCCTTCTCAAACGCGCGCCCTCGCATATGTGCGAAACGGCAAGTATCGTAAGCCCGCATTCGTCGACCAGCAGCTGCGCCATGCGTTCCAACCCAAAGCCGTAAGCGTTCCCTTTCACCACGCCGATCAAAGCGTGTTCCTTGCCGATAAAGGCTTGGATGCGTTCCACGTTGCGCTTGACGCCGTCAAGGTTGATTTCAAAGCTCGACGTATATTCCATGGAGCCGTCAAAGTAGCTCGGCGGTTTCATTTCTCTTCCGCCAATCTGTTATAGGTATCCAGAAAGGCTTTCAGGCCTGCGCCGATGCTGTCTCGATACCCCAAATCCCGCAGAGAGCATTCCAGCGCGGCGATGCAGGAAATCATATCGGAAAGATAGCAATAGCCCATGTGCGCGATACGGATCTCTTTCTTATGCGCCGCGCCGATGCCTGCGGAAAGCATCATACCATACTTGTTCTGCATATGGCTCATCAGCGTTTGACGGTCGATCTCGTCGGGCAGCGTGCAAACGGTGAGTGCGTCCGTGCGCACATATCCGTTGCCCTTCGGGAACAACGCGAAGCCCAGCGCCTGAACCGCCGCTTTGGTCGCCGCGGAAAGCATCTTGTGGCGACGGAAGACGTTTTCCACGCCCTCTTCGGCAATCATGTTTGCCGCCTCGTTCATGGCGAGGCTGAGGCTGACGGGCGCGGTCAGCGGCGCCTCCCGCTTGGTAATGAGGAAGTTGCGAATCACGCCGATGTTGATGTAATAATCGCGCTGCGGCACCTGCTCATGCGCCGCCACGGCGCGCTTGCTCACCGCCATCACGCTCATGCCCGCGGGGCACATAAGTCCTTTTTGAATCCCGGCAACCGCAATATCCACGCCCCACTCGTCAAACTTGAAGGGAACGCAGCCGAGGGAGCTGATGGCGTCCACGAAGAACAGCAGGTTCAAATCCCGCGCGACCCTGCCGACCTCGGCGACGGGGTTCATCACGCCCGTTGAAGTATCGCTGTGTACCATAAAGATGGCGGTCACCTTGTTTTCGATGGCGAGCTCGCGGATATGTTCGGGATCCACAATGTCCGTCCACGTTTCGTAGCAGGGAACGCAGGGCAGACCGATCGCCTGCACGATCTCCTTGCCCATCTCGCCAAAGCGACCGTTGCAAACGCACAAAACCTTATCCCGATCCAAGCGAAGGCAGTTGTTGAACGCGCCTTCGATCGCGCCGCGGCCCGTGGTATGCACGGTGATGATCTGTTCCTGTGTGCCGAACACGGGTTTGAGCTTATCGAGCCCGTCGCACAGGATCGCGCCGAATTCTTTGGTGCGATGATGGTAATTCACGAAGCTGGAAGCCGCTTCGATCCTTGCCGGCACGTTGCCCGGTCCGGGCGTATACAGTTTATAAGTCTTTTCACATGTAATGCTGTTCATGTTCTAAAACCTCCTACCACTCTTTTTCAATATCGTTTCAGGAGCGTGCGCTCTTTTTTTCTTCTTTTTGCAGCTTTTCGAGATTGGCGCTCATCGTAATCGCCGTGTCGATCGCCTCAATCATACTGGACGGATTGGCGCGGTTGTCGCCCGCGCGACCGAACGCCGTTCCGTGATCGACCGAGCTGCGGATAAACGGCAATCCGATCGTGCAATTCACGCCGCTCATCGCGGTAAACAGCCCCGTTTTCGCATCCATTTTGAACCCGCTGAGCTTGATGGGGATATGCCCCTGATCATGATACATGGCAACGACGATGTCGTATTTGCCCGACGCAGCTTTAACGAAAACCGTATCGGGCGGAACGGGGCCCTCCACGCACAGCCCCTCGCTTTGCGCGCGCGCGATGGCGGGAATAATTGCGTCCGCTTCCTGCGTGCCAAAAAGTCCGTTTTCCGAGCAATGTGCGTTAAAGCCCGCTACGCCGATCTTCGGCGTTTCAAACCCGAGCAGTCTGCCGGAGAGCTGCGCAAGGCGGATCACGTCGTACACGCGCTCGATCGTGATCCTCTTGCATGCTTCCTCCATGGAAACGTGCGTCGTAACATGAATCACGCGCAGATTGCCGCCGATGAGCAGCATGGCGTACTTTTTCGTTCCGGAATAATGCGCGAGAATCTCCGTATGACCCGAATAGTGATGCCCCGCGAGGTTGATGGACTCCTTATTGATCGGGCCTGTAACGATGCCCTTGAACTTGCCCGCCATCGTCAGGTCGATCGCCTTAACGATGTAGCGAAAGGCCGCTTCGCCCGTTTCCGCGCTGACGGTCTTGTATTTCCATGATCCGGGTGCGAGGTAGCCCTCGTCCATCAGATCGATCCAACCGTATTCGCCCTTTGCCTCAGCGGGGTCGTCTATCACGTTCAGCTTCAACGCGGAACCGGTAAAGCGGATGGCGTCCTCCATGGCGGCGCGATCGCCCAGCACAACGGGCACGCAGCGCTCGTAAAACGATTCGTCGCCAAGCGCTTTGACCGTGATTTCCGCTCCGACGCCCGCCGCGTCGCCCATGGTAATTGCAAGAATCGGTTTCATCTTCTCTCTCCCAAACCCTTAGTCCTGCGGCAAAATCTGCACATACAGCGCGCGCGCATCCTCGCGCGTCACGGTGCGGCGATTGTTGTTCAACAAACGGGTCACCTGCATGCCGGCATCCACAAGATCTTCCAAGTCGTCCTTGGAAACGCCGAACTTTGTCAGATCCGTCGGAATCTCGAGCGACTTGACGATATGCTCGAGCGCCTGCACGACACACTCCGCTTTTTCCTCGGCTGTGCGCGCTTTACCCGGCATTATCGAATCGTAAACCGCACCCAGCTCAGGCATGCACGCGGACGCGTTATAACGCATAACGGGCGCAAGCAGCATGGCGTTGGACACGCCGTGGGCAATATGATACTTGCCGCCAAGCGGATACGAAAGCGCGTGTACGGCGGTCGTTCCCGCCGCCGCGATTGCCACGCCCGCATAAAACGAGGCGAGCAGCATCGCGCGCTTTGCTTCCATATTTTCCTTTTCCAGGCAAGCGGGCAAAATGTTCGGGAAGATCAGTCGCATGGCCTCCATCGCAAACAGATCGGAAAACGGCGTCGCCTTGTTGGACGTATAGCACTCGATGGCGTGCGCCAGCGCATCAACGCCCGTAGACGCCGCAATCGGAGCGGGCAGCTTTCTGATCATTTCCGCATCCAGCACGACATAGTCCGCGATCGTTTCCGCGTTGACGATGCCAACTTTGAGCGCCTTTTCCGGGACGGTCACGATGCTGTTCGGCGTCGCTTCCGCGCCCGTGCCGGCGGTTGTGGGAATCATCAGCGTGCGCGTTTGCTTTTTGCCCATGGATGGGTTTTCCAGCAGGTCGAAGATCGTGTATTCGTCCGTATCCAATATGGAGCAGAGCTTGGCGATGTCCATCACGCTGCCGCCGCCGACCGCAATGATAAAGTCCGCATGTTCCGCTCGAAAACGGCGCACGGCTTCGTCGGCCTGATATACCGTCGGTTCCGGCACAAGCTCGTCCAGAATCGCCAGCTCGATCCCTTTTCTTTCGATCACGTCCAGCAGTCGATCCAAAAGTCCCAAGCGACGGATGGATGCGTCCGTAAACAGCGCGATCTTATGCACGTTTGCATCAAGAATGCTCTCCAAGGCGCTCATCGCGTCTGCGCCGCCGCAGATCATCTTCGGCATTTTCAGCGTATAACAGTTCATAAAATTTCCTCCCCGGGTACGGCTTTTCGATTGAGGTAATCCGCGATCTTACAGAACACATCCTCGGAACCCATGCCGCCCGATTTTGTAACGATATAGCGTTCTCCGTAGCGCGTGCTCACCTTTGCAAGCACGACGCCGTATTCAATCTCCTCCAACGGCTCCACGCTGGTGCAGCCGAGGCTTGTCAGCACGCCGTAAAGCGTATCCCCGCCCGATATGGCAAGCACGCCCGAAAAGCCCGCTCCCATCAATTCTCCGATGAGCTTGCCGAAATTGGTCGCGATAAGCGAGGCCTCCGCTTCCCAGCCGTCCTCGTCTCCATGCTGCCAGGGCACGCTCGTTTCATTGGTCATCAAAATGAGCTTCTTCCCCTGCCGATACAGACCGATGATCCTTTCCAGCTCGCCTTGCGGCATGGAGAAATCTTTGTCGCTCTTGAATCCGGGGTAGTCCGTCACGGAAATGACCTCGTAACCGTTCTTTTGTCCGTTGCGCATCTGTTGCAGCGTGAGCGAATGCAGACTGCCAAGCACCACAAGAGGTGTCGCGTCCGATATTGCGATTTTGCGCGGGCGCTTGGGAAAAGAGAACAGATTGGAAACATAGGTTGCAAAGCCCGCACAACCCGCCGCGGCGAACGGAATCTCCAAATCGCGCATCCATTCCGCAACGTCGCGCAGACGCTCGTCCGAGGTTGCGTCAAACACATAGATGCCGCGTTGTACAATGTCCATCGCAGACAGATCCTGCTCTTCCGAAACGACCCGAACGGGGCAGTTCGTATACTGATGGATCACGTCCGGCAGATAGGACATGCTTACGGGGTTGAGCGGGTCGGATGCGAACGCCGATTCGCTCACGGGTACGCCGTCCACATAATGCGTGCCGCCGCGCGTGATACGATTGAGCTTCGGGTAAGCGGGCACAAAGAACAGCACGTCATACTTTCCGCCGCTCAGCACGGCGTCCAGCTCTGCGCCGATCCTGCCTCTGAGAGCGGAATCCGTTTTTTTGTAGATCAACAGCGGGATGCTCTCTTGCGCGCAAACTTCCCTGCAAATACGGTAAATGGCGTCATATGCCTGCGCCGGATCCGAGTGACGCGAGTTGGTCTGCAAAACGAGAACGTCCGCATCGTCCAACTGCTCAAACGCATGCGAAAGCTCGGTGTCGCTAAACACCTTGATGCGCGCGCCCGAACCGACGAATTGAACGCCCGCATCCAGCGCACCCGTAAAATCGTCCGCCAATATGAGAAGTTTTGTAATTCTTCCGCTAAATGCTTTCATTCGTTTTCCGCTCCCCCCGTTCGACAGTCATTCCTGCCGAACGCCAACGTCAAGCGAAGCTGTCGCTTGTTATTTCCAGTATTCGGGCAGACGTTCTTTCAGCGCGAGCGCATAGTCGATCATTTCTTCCGCATAACGAATGCGATACATGTCGATATTGGCCGGCAGGCGCATCACGGCGGAATCGAACACGCCGATGCGTTGGAGATAATGCTTATGGAAATAAAGATTCAGCGGCATTTCCTGACGCGTCCAAACGATGACGGGCAGCATGTCGAAAAACAGCTTCATAGCGCTTTCACGATCCTTCTCGTGATAGAGCCTGTAAGCGTTTACAAACAGCTCGAACAGACCGGACGGCATCAGCGCATGCATGCCGCGATCGAACCCTTCGATCATCTGGTCGCTCTCTCGCGCGCCGGATACGTTCATGCGACCGTCGGTCCGCTTCAAAATGCGCGTATACTTAGGGCCGCTGTTCTGCACCTCGATCTTGATGCAGCGCACGGTCTCGATCTCGTCAAACAGCTTCACGATCAGGTCGTCCGGCAATCCGCCGCTGACGCGCGTCGCGTCCTGCAAGCAGATAAACGGCGGCTTCAACGCATCGACCTTTTGCACCGCGGCGTAGTATTCGTCATCCGTGGTGTAGGGGATATTGATGTTCATGCCGTCCACGCCCAGATCCAGATAGGCGCGGCATTGTTCGCCGAAATCCGCATTCAGCCCCGCGCTGACGCTCGGGATCACCAACGCCTTGCCATGGGCGAGCTTGACGGTCTCGGATACGATCAATTTCCGTTCTTCCCACGTCAGTTCGGACATTTCGCTTGCGTTGCAGGGTACCAGGAAGCCGCTTACGCCCGCGTTCAAAGCCGCCTCGATCCCCCTGCGGAAGGAGGGAACGTCCACCTTTTTGGTATTCTCTTCAAAGGGAGTCAGCACGGTCGTGATGATGCCATGCATGGGATAGAGTTCTTTCATCTTTATACCTCCTCGGACGGTTCCTTCGTTTCGGCTCATTCCCAATAGGAGGGAATGTCGTCTCGCAGTTTCAGCGCGTAATCGATCAGCTTTTCGGCATACGCCCTGTGATATTCATCGAACAAATAATCCTGACGCATGGTCGTTGACGCAAAAACGCCGATCCTGTTCAAATACAGCTTATGGAAATATAAATTGAGGCTCTGATTCTGCCGCGTAAAGGAAATGATCGGCAGCATAGCAAAGAACAGCTTCCGCGCATTGGCACGATCCTTCTCGTGATAGAGCTTATACACGTTTACGAACAGTTCGTATAGTCCCGAAGGCATCATGGCATGAATGCCGCGATCATAGGCCTCGATAGACTGGCTGCTGCCCCATGCGCCGGAAACGTTCATGCGCCCCTGCGTCTTTTCCAAGATGCGCGTGTATTTCGGGCCGCTGTTCTGCACCTCGATTTTGGCGCAGCGCACGGACGGAAACTCCTCAAAGCAGCGAACGAGCAGCTCATCCGGCAGACCGTCGCCCTCCATGGAGAAATCTTGCAGGCAGATGAACGGTGGATTGAGCATGTCGAGCTGGCGAACGACCTCGACGTATGATTCATCGTCCTTATAGGTAATATTGATGTTGACGCCGTCCACACCCAGATCCAAATACTCCTTGCATTGACGGATGCAGTCGGAGAGCGCATCCGCGCTGACGCTCGGAATGACCAAAGCCTTGCCGTGCGCGATGGCGACGGTTTCCCGCGCAAGCAGCTTGCGCTCCTCCCAAGAGAGTTCCTTCATTTCGCTTGCGTTGCAGGGCACAAGATACCCTGCCACGCCCGCATGCAGCGCGGTTTCGATCTCGCGGCGAAACGAACGAACGTCGATCGCCTTCGTATCGGGATCGAAGGGTGTCAACACGGTCGTGATGATGCCATGCATGGGATAAAGCTCTTTCATTTTGCGTTCCTTTCCTGTGCGTTACATGTTCGCGGGCGCCGATGCTTCTTCCGAGGCGGCGCTGCAATAAAAATGTCTGATCGTGATGTTTTTTATCGAGTATAGTCATATTCTACAAACAGGTCGTCGGAATTGCCATTCCTTCCATCCCAAAATTTGTTCTATTTTTAAACGATTTTCTGCTCATATTGTTTCAAAACGAATCAAATTTGATTATGCTTTGCATTTATACGATCAAATTCGACTTTATGCTTGCTTTTTGTGTTTCTTTTTGGCATGCTATACCCATCAAACGGTTTGTCAAACGAAAGGATCGCATATGAGCAGAAAGCCCCATATCCTTTGCATCGCGCCATACGAGGGCATGAAAGAGATCATGCTGAACATCGCTTCGCGGCGATCGGATATCGCAATGTCCATCTATTTGGGCGACCGAGAAGAGGGCGTGCGCATTTTACGGGAAAGCACGGAGCGCGATGTGGACGCGGTTATCTCGCGCGGTATCACGGCGGATTTGATCGCCGCGTCTTCGTCCATCCCCATTTCGCGCATCGTTTTTTCTATTTATGATATTCTTCGCGCGATCAAAACGGCGCAAACGCTGGACGATCATTTTGCCATCATCGGTTTGCCCGAGGTTGCGGACTGCGCGCGGCTTTTATGCGACACGCTCCGATACGGCTACATTAATATCGTCACCATTCACGCGCAGGATGAGACGGACGCGGCGCTGCTGCGGTTGAAAAAAGAAGGATATGCACTCATCGTGGGCGACCTGTATACCGTGTCGCGCGCGCAGCGGATCGCTCTGCGCGGCATCCTGATCGTTTCCGGCATCGAAAGCATCGAGGACGCCATCGATCGAGCAAAGCATGTAATCGCGCTAAACCGAACCGCCGAGAGCAGGCTCGCGCTTTATCGGCATGCGCTGGAATCCCTTCCCGTGAAAACCGTTTTATTCAACGATGAAGGAGAAAGCGTATTTTCGTCTCTTTCGGCGGATGATATGTCCGTCCTCCTGCCGCGTTTTCGGGCGGTCATGCCGCGCCTGTTCGAGGAAGAAGCTCTGCAATTCAGCGTAAACGGCGATCAAAAGCTATATCGCGTCGCGGGGCGCGTTTTGCACGAGCAGGAAACGCGATACTGTGTCTTTCAAACCGAAACATCCGAAAAAAGCGCGTTCGACGTCTCGCGCGCGGTCGCCTATTACAGCTACGACAGCTTAGACACGCCGCCTTACTTCTTTGGCAGCCGCAGCGCGGAAAGCCTGCGTTTTCAAGAGCTGGTCAACCAATACGCGCAGGCGGCGCGGCCGTTCCTGCTGATTGGGGAGACGGGCGCCAACATCGACGGCATCGCCGCGCACCTATACCGCAACGGGCAATGGCGCAACGGTTCGTTCGTGCTGCTGGATGCTTCCGTCTGCTCGGCAAAAAACTGGGACTACTTTTTGGAAAGCAGCAATTCGCCCATATACGGTCACAACGTCACCATCCACATCAAGGGGTTCGATTGCCTGACCCGCGAACAGGGCGCGCAGCTTTTTCTCTGTTTGGAAAGCACCAAATCAGTCAATCGCGTGCGCGTCATACTTTCCTGCAACTTGACGAACCGTTTACGCACGGACGATCTGTATGAGCGCTACCCATCGCTTTTGACGCGATTCATCACGCTGCGTCTGCCGTCCTTGCGGGAACACCCGGAAGATATTTGGGAACTGTCCAACTTCTACATCAACGAATTGAGCCTGGAATACGGCAGGCACGTCATCGGTCTCACACCGGAAGCCGGCGCGCTGCTGCAAGCGTACACATGGCCCCAAAACGACGCGCAGCTTCGCAAAACATTGATGCAGGCGATGCTGCTTACCGACAAATCCTACATTTCCGGCGAGGAGATCTCCGCCGTGATGAATCAGGAGCCGAGCTTCTCTGCGGAAAGCGCAGGGGCGCCTGCGGTTGACCTCGGCAAACCGCTCAAAGACATCGAGCACGATATCGTATCGTTCGTTCTGGAAAGGGAAGGCATGAACCAAAGCCGCGCGGCAAAGCGCCTTGGCATCAGCCGCTCGACGATCTGGCGCATCTTAAACAAATGATCCCCGCATCGTGAAGATAGACTCCCGAAAAGAGTCTCAGCTTGTCAAAAAAGTCCTTGGGGGATTCGGGGGTTGAAACCCCCGGAAGTTTTATTCCGGCTCCGGCGGCATGTACGCCGGAACGGATCGACCGAAAACGGGCGGTTTCCCTGTGCTTCCTGCCGCTCGGAAACCCGAAGGGTTTTAGGCGGGAAGCGGTTATTCTGTCGAAAAACAGCGTTTTTCGACAGCCTGAGAGAGACTCCCGAAAAGAGTCTCTCGCTTTGCCATTGCTTCATTCCGTCATCGCTTCGGCGCCGTGACGCAGATCGGAAAAACGCCCTCGTTCAAGAATTATGTCGGCGCCATGCATACCGAATCGCGAACGACCAGCTCGGGCCGCACGGACAGAATCACGCGATCGCTGTCTTCGTTTGCTTCCAGGGCGTTCAGCATGAGTTGCGCCGCGCGCATGCCGAGCAGATGTGAGGAAAGGTGAATCGTCGTCAAGCGGGGCGACATCATCGCCGCATACGGGATATCGTCAAAGCCGATTACGGAAATGTCCTCCGGCACGCGCAGGCCGTTTAGCTTCAAGCCGGATATTACGCCGCAGGCAAGCAAATCATTGAGCGCAACCACTGCGGTATAGCCGTTGCCGCTTTCCAGCATCTGCTTCACAAGCGAAACGCCAAGCTCGTATTCATACAGTCCGTCGTCCGATTCGCGCTCGTAGGAGCCGACGATCACGTCCTCGTCCTTCAATTTCAGCCCCGCGTCGTTCATCGCAAATCGGCAGCCGTCCAGCGTCAGCTTGCGCGAAAGCTTGGACAGCGGCGCGGTGAGAAAAGCGATGCGCGCGTGTCCCTGTTCGAGCAAATGGTTCATGGCGATGCGTCCCGCCTCAAACATATCCGCCTTGGCGTTGATTACGTTCTCCTGATCGGGGAAATTCGCCTCAAACACACACGCTTTCCCGCCTGCGGCAAGGAACTTTTTCAGCGTCTTGGGCGAATCGTCCACAGAGGTCAGCATCAGGCAGCCGATTCGCTTTTGGATCATACTTTGAATGCGCTGTCGTTCAACCTCCGCGCTGCGCTGGCTGGTCAGCACGAGCGGCGCGTAACCGCGGCGGCTCGCCTCCTGCTCGATGCCCATGATGATTTGGCTGTAAAACGGATTTTGGAACGTCGGTATCACGATGCCGATGGACGGATTCGTGTTGGTTTTGAGCATCCTGCCAAGCAGATTGGGCGAATAGCCAAGCGTCTGCGCGGCACGCATGATGCCCACGCGTTTTGCTTCGCTGACGGGGTAGCTGCTTCCGCTGAGTACGCGCGAAGCGGTGGCGATGGAGCACTGCGCAAGCTGC
>CAZBVC010000001.1:66204-91109 GCA_964495255.1 uncultured Oscillospiraceae bacterium | reverse complement strand
CGCAAGCTGCCTTCACGAGCTGCTTGGGCAAAAGCAGACCGTGCGCTGCGTGTTTGCCGCGGCTCCGTCGCAAAACGAGTTTCTGAGCGCGCTTTTTGCCGACCAGCGCGTGGATTTTACGCGTGTGGAGGCGTATCACATGGATGAATACGTCGGACTTCCGTCGGGCGATCCGCGCAGCTTCCATTCCTATTTGAAACCGTTTTTTGACAGCGTTCGCCTTAAAAGCGTCCACTATTTGGATGGAACGAACGATCCCGAAGCGGAATGCGTGCGCTATGCAAAGCTGCTTCTCGCCGCTCCGATCGACGTGGTGTTTATGGGCATCGGGGAAAACGGTCACATCGCCTTCAACGACCCCAGCGTTGCGAACTTTAACGATCCGCATACCGTCAAGGTGGTCGATCTGGATCTTGTCTGCCGTAAGCAGCAGGTGCATGACGCGTGCTTTGCCACGCTGGACGAGGTTCCCAAGCAGGCGTTCACGCTCACCGTCCCGACGCTTCTCTCGGCAAACAAGCATTTCTGCATCGTCCCGTCCGCTCTGAAAGCGCGCGCGCTTCGCGATACGCTGGTCGGGCCGATCTCGGAACAATGCCCCGCCACGGCGCTCAGGCGCAAACCGGGCGCCATGATGTATGTGGATGAAGCGTGCTATTCGCTGATGCGCTGACGCGCGTTTTACAAACAAGAATGTCGAAAAGAGAAGGAGTGTTTTTTTCATGAGCAAGGAGACCTTGTTTTTCCGCGACAGCATCGCGGAGCTGTTCCGTCAGATCGAGGGCGATCTGTCGTCGATCACAAAGGTTGCCGGCTGGATGGCGGACGCCATCGAGCGCGACGAGCTGATTCACGTCATCGGAACGGGCGGACATTCCAACCTGATGGCGGAGGAGACGCTTTGGCGCGCGGGCGGGCTTGCGCCGATGAACGCCATGCTGGATTGCGGCACCAACCTGATGATGGGCGCAAAGCGTTCCAACATCGTGGAGCGCACCCCCGGCTACGGCACGCGTGTGTTCGATATGTACGGCTGCAAGGCGGGCGAGCTCATCATCATCTGCAACGCTTACGGCTTCAATTCCATGACGATCGACGTGGCGCTGGAAGCAAAAAAGCGCGGCATGAAAACCGCCGCCATTACCTCCACCGCGTTTTGCCAAAACGTTCCCGCGGGGCATCAGGCGAGGCATCCGAGCGGCTTGAATCTCTACGAGATCGTGGACGCGTTTCTGGATTGCCATGTGCCGTATGCGGACGCGAACGTATACATCGACGGGTTCGATCAGGCGGTCGGCGGCACAAGCGTGCTGTGCAACTCGTTCGTATGGAACCTGCTGCTGATCGAAACCTGCCGCACGCTGGTTTCGCGCGGAATCAAACCGCCCGTTTGGATGAGCGGCAACGCCGTCGGCGGAGACGAAGCCAACTATGCGCTGGAACAGAAATATATCCCGCGCGTCAAGCATCTGCGCTAAACGAATCGAAATACCGTTTGCAAAGGTATTTCTATCCGATGCATCTGTTTTCGCTCCGCGGAACGGAGCGATAAAATAGAACGATAAGAGGAGGAACATCCATGACCAAAACAAAGCTTTTGTGCCTGCTTCTCTGCGTTGCGCTCGCGTTCTCCGCGCTGGCGTGCAAAGCGGCGAAAACACCCGAAACGCCTGCCGTGACGGAAGAACCCGCCAAGCAGGAAGATCCGGCGAAGGTTGAGGAACAACCCGCGGCCGAACCCACCGAGCCCGAAAAGCCGGAAAAGCTCGTCATTCTTTCCGTCAACAACGCAACGGGGCTTTGGGACTACGTCAAGGAATGGGAAGAAAAAACCGGCATCAAGGTTGAGATCTCCGAAATGGATCTCGGCTCGCTCCAAACGCAGGCTACCACCTATTTCGCCGCAGGCAGCACGGATGTAGACCTCGTTTACACCTATGTCGCGCTTACCGCCGAATGGGCGAACGCCGGCTACCTGTGCAACATCAACGATTATCTCACTGCCGACGAATGGGCGGAGTTCTCCGACGGCGCGCTGAACTGCGTGCGCTTCCATGGCGACGTCTACGGCTTGCCGTACTTCTACTCGATCCGCATGTTCTACTGCAACATGGATCTGCTGAAAGCCGCGGGCTACAACGAACCGCCGAAGACCTGGGACGAGTTCTTCGAGATGGCGCAGGCCTGCACCGACGCCTCCAAGGATCAGTACGGCGTGCTGATGGGTCTTGCCACGAACGACAACTGCTGCCTCTCCTTCCAGGACATCTGCGCGCTGTATGGGCAAACGCTGGTCTCCGGCGAGGACGAGATTCTCTTCAACAACGACAAGGGCGTTGCCGCGCTTGAAAAGTTCGTATCGTTGAAGACCTCCGGCGCGCTGGATCCCGCCTCCTACGGCGTTGCGTCCGGCAATGAGCGCCGCGCGCGCTTCCTCACCGGCAAGGTCGCCATGGCTTGGGAATGGGCTTCCCTCATGCCGATGATCGAGGAGCAGGGCACGTTTGAAGGTCAGCTCTGCCTCACGCCCGCGATCGAGACCAGCGCCGCCCTGACGGGTTCGGAGGGGCTCGCGGTTTCGGAATTCTCCGCGAACAAGTATTGGGCGGTCGATCTGCTCAAATACATCACGAGCAACGACGTGCAGAGCCGCTACGCCAAGACCTCCGGCTGGTTCCCCGTCAAGACCGCCGTATTTGAAGACCCCGAAGTGCTGGGCGTCTCCTCCGCGATGAAGGCGGCAAAGGCGCAGACCGAGTACCCCACCTTCCGTTGGGCGGCGCCGTATTACAGCGAAGCGATCACCGTGCTGGGCACGCATCTGTTCGCCGCACTGGATGAGAAGGAAGCCCCGAAGGACGCGTTGGACGCGGCCGCTGCCGAGGTAACCTCCATCATCGCCTCCTACAAGTAAGTTCCGAACGCATATCCCATTCAAACGTAAGCATGGGCGGGCGGCTTTCCCCCGTCCGTCCATGCGTAAAAAACCCGTCAAGGCAGGAAAAAACATGAAGAAAACGCCGCATAAGCCAAATCGGCAGCAACGAAGAGATCACGCGTTCGCATACGGCATGATTGCGCCGATGTGCGTCATGTTTATCTGCTTCGGGCTGTTCCCCATCCTGTATTCGCTCTATTTGAGCGTTCTCAACTGGAAGCTCAACGTCAAGCGGGACGTCGCTTTCGTCGGTTTGAAGAACTATTTGGACGCATTTTCGGACAAGGTCTTTTTGGAGAGCTTTCCCAAAACAGCGTTCTTTGTTGCGATGCTCATCATTGGCAGCATCGTGCTTGGTATGTGTTTTGCCCTTGTGGTCAACTCCAAATACATCAAAGCAAAACCGTGGTGGATTCTGTTGGGGCTTCTGCCCTGGGCGATTCCGAAGGTCGTCAGCGGTCTTATGTTCAACTGGATCTTCGACGGCAACTACGGCATTCTGAATTATATATGCAAACAGCTCGGTCTGATCGAGAATTACCAATGGTGGTTTACAAAGGGGCCGTATACGTCTCTTGCGCTTTGCGCGACGGTTTCCGTTTGGCGGCTTGCGCCGTTTGTCGCGCTTATGTTTTTTGCGGGTATGCAGAGCATCCCCCGTTCGCACTATGAGGCGGCGGAAATCGACGGCGCGAACACCGTGCAGTCTTTTCTGCACATCACGCTGCCGGGCTTGCAAAGCGTTCTCATGACCTCCATGATACTGGTCACGACATGGGCGCTGAAAACCTTTGATACGATCTCCGTTATGACCAACGGCGGCCCGGGTACGGACACCACCATCACCTATCTGTATGTCTATCAACAGGCGTTCAGCTATCAGAACATCAGCTATTCCTCGGCGCTCGGCTGGCTGTTCGCGCTGCTCATCGCCGTGTTTATATTCCTCTATGTACGGCTCCTCGGCAAGGACAACACGAAGTAAGGGGGCGCATGAAATGACAAAACGATTCTTCTCGTCGCTTGCGGTGCGTTTGCTGCTCGTGCTGTTTCTTCTCTTTTTCCTCGCTCCGATTCTTTGGATGATTCTGAGCAGCTTGCAGCCGCAGGAGAACCTGATGCGCGAAACATACCGTTTCACGTTCGACGATATTTTTGTGAATTACCGCGTGCTGTTCCGCACGGATAAATTCCTGCTGTCACTCAAAAACACCTGTCTCATCACGGTGTTTTCCACGCTGTTTACCATCCTGTTCGCGAGCTTTGCGGCATACGCGTTCTCGCGCTTCAACTTCAAGGGCAAGAACCTATCCATGTTTGCCGTGTATTCCATCCAAATGGGGCCGGCTGTGGCGTTCCTGATCCCGCTGTTTTTCATCTTCCGCGCCGTGCATTTGATCGACAACATCTGGGCGATGATACTCGCCATCACAACCTTCACCATCCCCGTTTCGATGTGGATCATGCTCGGGTTTTTCAAGGGCATCCCGCGTGAAATCGAGGAATCCGCGTTTATCGACGGCTGCACGCGCTTTCAGGCGTTTATCCGCATCATACTGCCGCTTGCAAAGCCGGGCATGATCTCCGCGTGTATCGTCACGTTCATATCGGTTTGGGGCGAGATGCTGATCGCCCTGCCGCTCACGCTTTCCAAGGCGACGCCGCTCACGGTATACGCTTCCAGCTTTTCCGGCGTTTACACCACAAACTTCGGCGGTGCGGCGGCGGTTTCCGTCATCTCCACGCTGCCGGTCATCATCATCGTTCTCGTATTCCAAAAGTACCTGCTGCGCGGTCTCGTGGAGGGCGCGGTCAAGGGCTGAGCATCCAAACACAAGCGCAAAGCACAAGCGCAAAGCACAAGCGCAAAACACAAGCGCAAAACACAAGCGCAATGATAAGGAGGTTTCATCATGAAACAAACGATCAATTTGGCAATTGTCGGTCTCGGCGCAATGGGTCGGCAGCATCTCGCGGTCTACGCGAGTATGCCGGACGTGCGGGTTGTGGGCATCGCGGACGTGAACCTTTGCCACGCCAAAGCCATGTCCGAGCAGTATGGCAACATCCCCTACTTTGCCTCCTATGACGAAATGTTCGCCGCGGTCAAGCCCGATGCGGTCGCCATTGCCGTGCCGGATGCGGCGCACGTTCCGCCCGTAAAGGCGGCGCTTGCCGCAGGCGCGCATGTGCTCATCGAAAAGCCGCTCGCCACCTCGCTTGCGGATGCGGACGATATGATCCGCTTTGCCAAGGCGCAAAAGCGCATCCTGATGGTCAATTTCACGCATCGCTGGGTGCCCGCCTACTATCGCGCAAAGGAGGTCGCGCAAACGGGCGAACTCGGACAGGTCGCCATGGTGTACGCCAAAAAGAACGACCCCAAAAACGTTGTAGAGCGTTGGCCGTGGTTAAAGGACTCCTCTCCCTCCGCGTTCCTTTCGAGCCACGACATCGACCTTGTGCGCTGGTATGTCGGCTGCGAGGCCAAGTCCGTATTCGCGCGCGGCTACAAACGCGTGCTGCAAAAGGAACTCGGCTTTGACACATGGGATTGTGTGCAGGCGTCCGTAGAGTTTGAAAACGGCGCGATCGCCACGTTTGAATCCTGCTTTATTTACCCCGATAAATTCCCAACCTATACGGATTCCTATATTCAACTTACCTTCGAGCACGGCGTGATCCAAATGCCGCGTTTGAGCGAGGGCTTCGAGCTTGCAACCGATCAGGCGTACACGCTGCCCAAGCTCGGTATCTCCGTGCATTACGGGGACGATATTCAGGGCGCGTTCCGCATGGCGGCAAACCATTTTCTGCATTGCATCCGCACGGGCGAGGAGCCGATCACATCGGGCCGCGAATCGCGGCAGGTCTCCGAGATCGTTGAGGGAATCCATCGTTCGCTTGCGACGGGTAAGATCATTTCCCTTCCCATTACGGACTGAACGGAGGTCTCTGTTCTATGCTGCATGCAGGTTTTGCAACGCGCGCGATCACGCCGCAGCCGCCCGAATCCGTTTTTCTCGGCGGGTATGCGGCGCGCACGCACAACGCCGAGGGCGTGCATGACGATCTGTTTGTTCACGCCATGTGTCTTTCCGACGGCATAACGCGCGCCGTTTTGGTCACGGTGGACTGCGTGGGCGTCATGGCCGAGCAGTTTATGCTCATCCGCGCCCGCATCACGTCCCGGCTCGGCATCGAAAACGTAATCGTTGCCGCAACGCACGATCATTCCGCGCCCGACACGCGGATGCGTATGCGACGGATCAACGGCGCATGGTGCGATCGGATGGTCGAGGAAGCGATTTCTACCGCAGCAGACGCGGTCAACGCGCTTTCGCCCGTAACGGCATACGCGGGCTTTCTGCGCGCGCCCGAGGTTGCGCGCAACCGGCGCGGCGAACCCGCCGTGGACGACGAGCTCTTCGCCATGCGTTTCGTGGACGAAAGCGGGCTTACGTGCGGCGTATTCGTCAACTACGCCTGCCATTGCACCGTTTTGGACGCGAATAATTATCTTATCACGGCGGACTACCCGGCGTTTCTGTATCAGGAACTCGCCGCCGCGTTTGACGGCGCGGACGTGCTCTTTACAAACGCCGCCTGCGGAAACATCAACATCGGCTATTCGGCAGACGCTTCCGCGCTGGGCGCGGATATGGGCGACGTCCGCTCGTTTGCAAACGCCGAACGGATGGCAGAGACGCTCGTTCGCGGCGTAAAAGAAATCTTTGCGCACGCCGAAGCGCTTCCGCCCACGCTCATCTTTCGCGCATTCCCGCTGGAACTTCCCTTAAAGCCCGATCTGCCCACGCGCCGCTGTTTTGAGACGCGTATCGCGCAAATCGAGAAAGAGGAAGCGGGCGCGTCCGCAGAGGAAAAGCAGACGCTTTCGATTAAACGCATTTACGATGAATGTATACTGAATAATCTTGTCGAGTACCATATCGAAGGGAAAAACTGCATCACTGCGGAAACGGCGCTTTTGCGCATCGGGGACGTGCTGTTTCTCACGGTTCCGCTGGAGCTGTTTTGTGAGATCGGCATGCGCATCAAGCAGGCGTGCCTGCCGGACTGCCGCGTGGTCATCCTTGGCTATTCCAACGGGTATTACGGATATCTGCCCACGCAAAAGGCGCACGAAGCGGGCGGATACGAATGTGAAACCTCCGTGCATCGCAAGGACAGCGAAATGAATCTCGTTGAACAAATCCTTTCGGCAAAGGAGGCGCTCTCTTGAAACTCGTCGTCAAAAACGGCGCGCTCCTTGCGCCCGAACCGTTGCCGCGCGGCTTCGGACTTGTGCTGGATCACGGACGCATAGAGGGCGTCTGCGCGGGCGAGGCGCTCGAAACCGCCGCAAAAAGCGTGGATCGCGTGATCGACGCGACCGGGCTGTTCGTTTCGCCCGGTTTTGTGGATATTCATCTGCACGGCGGCGGCGGGTTCGACTTCATGGATGGTACGGCGGCGGCTTACCTCGGCGCTGCGGCGTTCCATGCGCGGCACGGCACCACCTCGCTCGTACCCACCACGCTCTCGGGCGAGGACGGCGAGCTTACCATGTCGCTTGACGCGTTCGTCGAAGCAAAAAGACAAAACGCGCATGGCGCGGAGCTGCTCGGTCTGCATTTGGAGGGCCCCTACTTTGCCATGGAGCAACGCGGCGCGCAGGATCCCGCTTACATCAAAAACCCGACGAGCGCGCACTATCTGCCCATTTTGGATCGCTATCAAGACATTCTGCGCTGGTCTGCCGCGCCCGAGCTTGACGGCGCGCTCGCGTTCGGGGACGAGCTGACGCGCCGCGGGATACTTCCCGCCATCGGGCATTCGGACGCGTTTTATGAGGACGTTGTCGCTGCCGAAAGGCACGGCTTTTCGCACGTTACGCACCTGTATTCGGGTATGTCGTCCCTGCGTCGCGTGAACGCGTACCGCCGCCTCGGCGTTGTGGAAAGCGCGTTTCTCATGGACGAACTCACCGTTGAGATGATCGCGGACGGAAAGCACCTTCCGCCCGAATTGCTGCGGCTCATCGTGAAATGCAAGCCCATCGGGCAGATCTCGCTGATCACCGACTGTATTCGCTGCGCGGGCGTAACCGACGAAAGCGAGCTTCTCATCGGCAGCAGAGCGCATGGCCAGCCCGTTGTGGTTGAGGATGGCGTAGCAAAAATGCCCGATCGAAGCTGCTTTGCCGGCAGTGTCTGCACAACGGATCGCTGCGTGCGAACCATGACGCAGCTTGCGGGCGTTTCGCTTTCCGACGCGGTGCGCATGATGACGCAGTCGCCCGCGGAGCGTATGTCTGTTTCCTCGCGCAAGGGCATGCTGAAAGCGGGCATGGACGCGGACGTCTGCATCTTTGACGAAAACATCGATATGCAATATGTCGTCTGTCGCGGCGAGGTTATTTTGGACGCGCACGACTGACGCTTTCCCCCCGACCGATATGCAACGCACGGTACGATTCGGTCTCTTGTGCCGCGCGCTGCGTCGTTTTGGGGGTCTTATTTTTGTATCATACGCTTTTGATCGCGAATCGGCTTTCCCTCGCTTCTCCACCCGTATGCCTTTTTCGTAATCCGTTTTTCCCCCGAAAGACTATACACATACGCGATTTCGCGCTATACTGCCAAAAGGCGTGAACGCGCGTTCCGCCGAAACCGAAGCGGATTGGGAGAGCGATATGACGGACGTTGTCGAACGCTTGCGGGGCAAGGACGATACGGAATCCTACAAGCTGCTCTTGTCGCTCGAAGCAAGCTCGGCGGCGTCGGACGAGCTGTACGCCGACTTCGACGCGTTTTTATCGCTTCTTGACAACGAGCGGTCTTTCGTTCGCGTGCGCGGGTTTCGGCTTTGCTGCGCGCAGGCAAAATGGGATACGCGCGGCAAGCTGCAAGCACATCTTTCAGAGCTGTTGCGTCTGCTGAACGACGAAAAGCCGACCTCGGTGCGCCAAGCCTTGGCCGCGCTAAGCAACGTGCTGCTCTACCGTCCCGAGCTGGACGAGGCGATTCTGTCTGCGCTGAACGGCATGGAGCTCTTGCATTTCAAGGACAGTATGCGCCCGCTCATCGAAAAGGACGTCGCCGCGCTGAAACGGATGATGGATTGACGCGCGCATGTTTTTTCGAGCGGACGGCAAGGGCGCGCCCTGCGTATTCCGCTTTCGGATTGTGTAGCCGGTGTTCCGTATATTTATACGAGTACTTGTTTATAATTCTGCTAATTTCTGCATATCGTTTCATGGAGCATGAATGGTTCGTAACACTCGCAGATTCCGCGCCGACTTATGCCCCTATGAAACATTCCTTTCGGCAGACCGCCGCTTCCGACAAACGCGAAATGCATCCTTGCCGCGTATATGCGATTGTGAGATAATCATACCGAATCGAGGAAGAATCGAATGACGCCCAACAAGCCTTCGGCGCATCTCGCGCACAGAATCAAAGCACGCTTTGCCGCATTACCGAAGCCTTTGCGCGCGCTGGACATCGCATTGCTTCTTCTTGCCGTTTGGATCGTTTCCTTGACGGCTTGGTCGCTTGCGGAAAAGTGGCTGACCTGCCAAAGCGGCGCGCTGCTGTTCCTGAACCGCTCAAACAGCGCCGTTGTGGGTTTCTTTTCGCAGCTTTTCCTGTTGCGCATCGTGATTGCAACCCTGCAAACAACGAACGTGCGCTTTGGCAAAGCGCATATCATCCTGCTGGTCTTTGCGTTCGTACTGCTGGCGGCGTTTTATGCGTATCGCGTATCCAAGAGCGGCCGCTTGTATTATTGGGACAATGCTTACTACTATCGGCAGCAGCTTTATTTGGAGAAGCGCTTTGCCGCCGCGATGCGGAGCGGGCTGATTCAATTTTTGAACACCGTTTGGAAAAGCGACTATTCCGCATTCATCAACTTGTTTACGGAGGTTCCGTTCGTTTTCACGAGCCGCACCGCCGACGCATATGTAATCTGTTATGCAATCGCTCTGTTCCCCTGGCTGCTCGTTCTGTATGGCGCGTTGCTTGTCAAAATGGCGGACCGGTTTGCGATAAAGCGAGGCAAGCTCTTCTTTTCGCTTGGGCTGGGTGCATTTGTCGGCTTTCCGCTGCTGCACGCCGCGTTTTGGGATGGTCAGCCCGATCTTTTCGGCTTGATCTTTGTTTTCATGATCGTGTTGTTGACCGTTCGCTATCGGTTTACCCAAAACGATCCCGAACGGCTGTTGCTGCTTGCCATTGCCGCGTTTGCGCTCACGATATCGCGGCGTTGGTATCTCTTTTGGCTCGTCGCATACTTCCTCCTTTATGGCGCATACGTTTTGCTTTCGGCGCTGCGCGAACCGAATGCGGCAAAGCGGAAAGCTACGCTCTTGCGCATATTCGGGTATGCGTTTTGCTGTGCGCTCGCTTTCGCGTTGTTGCTTTACCCGATGTTTCGGCGTATGCTCTCCTATGATTACGCGACGCATTACGTCTCGTATTTGGGCGGCGGCTTTCGATCGGAGCTATCCGCGCAGCGGCAAAGGCTCGGTTGGGCGACCACGGGGTTCCTTCTGCTCGGCGCGGTTTGGGGCTTGATCCGCCGCGATACGCGAGGCGCTTCCTTTTCCGCTCTGTTCTGCTTCTTTGTTCCGCTTCTGCTGTTCACGCGCATTCAAAATATGGGGCTGCACCAGTCGCTCATTCTCGTGCCGTCCTACCTGATGCTGCTCAATATCCTGTTTGCGTGCGTCTGCTCAATGGAGAATCGGTCGCTGCGCGGTGTTTTCGGATCGCTTCTTGGCGGAATGCTCATCGTAAACGCCGTTGGAAGCGTTCTTCCGAGTCATCGCATCCGCTCGCTCGATGCGTTTTCTTCCGTCGCGCTGTATGCAGCAAGGCGCGAGGATAAAGCGCAGATTTTCGCGTTGGATTCCTGGCTGCTGTCTCATTGCGTGGACGGAAAAACCGCCTATATGATACCGCACAGCGCGGAGTATAACCCCAGCCTGTTCTCCACGGCGGTTTTGCCCGATCAAGATCTCGGTGCGGTTTTGAGCTACGGCTCGGCGATCATCGGTACGCACGCCTTCCCCGTCGAGCTGTTTACGGCGACATACGTCATCACGCTCTCTCCCCCGACGCGCGTCGGCGCGGAATTCCATTATCAACAGGCGTTTCTGGAAGGCGGTTATATTCGGCGCTTCCGCCTCGTTGAAACCATAGACATGGGAAACGGCAGCATCTTTTCGATTTATGAGCGAATCGAAGCCGCCGACGCAGCCGAAGCAAGAATGTATCTGACATATTTGACAAAGGAAAACGCGCTTTTCCCATCGCTGTACGAAGACGAAATCGAGGCGTATATCGCAACCGCGCTGTCGCCCAAAAACTGACGCGCAAATTTTCGCTGCGCTTTGGCGCTTTGTTTGTTTGCGTATTCTTGTTTGCCGCGCCGAAAGCCCTTTCGATGTGATATTCGTTTCCGCCGATCGCGTTATCTGTTTGTTTCCGAAGCCGCGTTTGCCTCGGATCGCGCTCGGTCAACGGTTTCCCGTTTCAAACCCCATATGATCGACGTACCGCTCCATGAACCCGTTGTTGCCCGCGAGGGGGATGTGCATCGCGCGCTTTGCAAACGCTTCCGAGGCGGCGATGCGGTCTGCGTCGAGCAGCAGCTCGCTTGCGCCGAGCAGCGCCGCGTTGCCGAGCGTCTCCGCGCGCAATGTAAGCTCTTTGGGAAAAAGCCCGACGCCCACTGCGGCGGAAAGCGACAGATGCGCGCCGAACCCGCCCGCGATATAAAAGCGCGAAACGTCCGCCTCGGCGGTTCCCGTTTCGGCAAGCAGGGTTTCGATTCCCGCGCGAATCGCCGCCTTTGCAAGCTGCAACGCGCGAATATCCGCTTGCGTTAAAACAACGTCGTCTTGTAAAAGCAGCGCGCCCGCTTCGTTTGCGTGGGACGCAACGATCCGCCCCGTTTCATCGACCCATCCAAGCATCAAAAGCGCGGAAAGCGCATCCACAACGCCGCTGCCGCAAACGCTCTTTGCCCTGCCGCCGCCAATCACGCTGCAAACAAGAGAGCCGTTTTCCGCGCGCACATGGTCGATCGCGCCGTCGATTCCGAGGCTGCCGCAGGAGAGCAGCGCCCCTTCGAACGCGGGTCCCGCCGCCGCGGAGCAAACGTAAGCCGTGCCGTTCTTCCAAAGCACCATTTCGCTGTTCGTGCCGACGTCGACCAAAAGCGCCGTGTCCGCCGTATGCGAACGCTGCGGCGTCGTTTCCCACAGCTTCGCGTATTGCGCGGCGCAGGTGATATCCGCGCCGACAAACGCGGATATGCAGCGCGGCAAATAGACGTCCGCGTCAAAACCAAACCCGAGCGCGCGGGCGGAAATCGTCTCGCCGAACAGAAGGTCGGCGGCAAACGGCGCGCGGGAAAGCGAGGAGGGCTCCCTTCCCGTCAGCAGATACAGCATACTCGTGTTCCCCGTAATCACGAGCGCGTTCAAATCGGATTTCTTCCTGCCCGCTTGCTGCATCAGCGCGGCGAGCATGGCGTCAAGCTGTTTGATGATCGCCTCGGAAAGCGCCTTGCCGTCGCCGTTCATCGCCGCGTCGATGCGGCTGATCACGTCCGCGCCAAACGCGCGCTGCACGGAACGCGCCATAGCGCCGCAAAGGAAACCGTTTGCGTCGTAAATTTGTATGTCCAACGTCGTGGTGCCTACGTCGATCGCCGCGCCGCAGGTTTGAAAAGGCGGCTTTTTCGGCAAAAGCGCATCCCGCGCGCAATCCGCCGCAAGCGAGTTTGTTTCCGTGTGCAGCCATACCTCGCAGTCGCCGGCAATTCGCGCTTGGCACGCAAGCCGCGCTTCGTTTGCGCCGCCGTCGGGCAAAAGCGCGTTTTCACGCTCGGTTCGAGACGACAGCCTGCCCGATGCAAGCACGCGGCATTTTCCGCACGTCCCCCGTCCCCCGCACGGCGCGTCAACCGAAAACCCGCCGCGTTTCAGCGCGTCTGCAATCACTTCGCCCGCGTTGACGGATAGAATCGTTTCGGTTTCGCCCGTTCGGACGCGCAATGTATACACGATGGTTCTGTCCTTTCTTCGGGATTGCCGCCCGTGCGCGCAAGCGCGATAAAAATGTTTAATACAGCACCGCGCCGATATAGCGGACGGTGTTTTCTTGTTTTTTCAGCGAAAAACCCGCAAGGCGCGTCAGGTGCGCCGCATCCACGCCGCAGACCTCAAGCGACAGAATCGCGCTGTTCGGATAAACGCAGGGTTCGTCCAACGTTTTCGCACAGACTTCGCAAAAACCGCACGCGCCCGCGCCGAGCGCAAGGCACGGCGTTCCTTTTGCAAGGAACAGGTCGCGCACACGGCGGCAAACCGCGTTATGGGCTCTCGAAGCGCGACGCATACCGTCGATATCGAATGCGTCGGCAAGCGTATGCTCCGTTTCAAACACGAGCGCATCCGAAAACGCACGCGCGCGCGCGATCAGCCCGTCGATCTTTCCTGCGTCGGGCGGGCAGCAGTAACACCTGCCGTAAAACCCGCAGGCGTTCGCTTTGCACAGGGCGGCGAAGGAAGCGTCAAAGCGCATATCCTTGACGCGCACCGCGGAAAACCGTATGTCGTTCTGCGAGAAAAACGTTTGCGCGTCCATTTCTGTTCCCCTGTTTGCGATTTCTTGCTTCTTATTGTACGTCGCGGGCGGCGCGCGGTCAAACCCCGCGGCAAAATAAAATGTTTTTCTTTGTATGGATGCGCTTCCCCATAATCTGCTATACTGATGATTACGGAAGGAGCGTGACCATATGTATTGCGTAAGAAATCTGGATCCCGACTTGGTTTGGGTCGGCGCGGACGACCGCCGACTTGCGATGTTCGAAGGCGTTTATGCCGTGCCGAACGGCGTTTCCTACAATAGCTATCTCCTCTCGGATGAAGAAAAGACCGTGTTGTTCGACACGGTGGACAAGACCGTCGTGCGCGTGTTTCTCGAAAACGTGCGGCATGCGTTGGGCGGACGCACGCTCGATTACCTGATCGTTCAGCACATGGAGCCCGACCACAGCGCCGCGCTCATGCAGATTCTCGCCCTGTATCCGAACGCCAAAGTCGTTTGCACCGCGCGCGCGGCGGATATGATCGAGCGCTTCTTCGGCGTTGACGTCAAAGACCGCGCCATGCTCGTCAAGGAGGGCGACACGCTCAAAACGGGGCGGCACGAGCTGACCTTTTACATGGCGCCCATGGTGCATTGGCCCGAGGTCATGGTCACCTATGACGCATTCGGCAAAACGCTGTTTTCCGCCGACGCGTTCGGCACGTTCGGCGCGCTGAACGGCGCGTTGTTTGCCGACGAGGTGGATTTCTTCGGCGACTATCTCGGCGAGGCAAGGCGCTATTATGCGAACATCGTCGGAAAATACGGCTCGCAGGTGCAGGCGCTGCTCAAAAAAGCGGCGACGCTGAAAATCGAGCGCATCTGCCCGCTGCACGGGTTTGTACATCGCAAAAACCTCGGCGACTATGTGGAAAAATATGATAGATGGAGCGCATATGTTCCCGAAACGACGGGCGTCATGGTCGCATACGCCTCGATTTACGGCAACACCGAAAACGCCTGCGCCGCGCTTTGCTGCCGCCTGAACGACCTCGGCGTTCAAACGACGATGCTGGACGTATCGGTTTCGCCCGCGTCGGACGTCGTTTCCGCCGCGTTCCGTTACAGCCATCTCGTATTTGCCGCGCCGACCTACAACGCGGGCATATTCGTCTCCATGGAGGCGGTCTTGCACGACCTCGCCGCGCATGGCGTCCGCAACCGTACCGTCGCGTTTTTGGAAAACGGATCCTGGGCGCCGACGAGCGGCAAACTCATGCGGCAAATCTTCGAGCCGTTGAAGAATATCACGCTGATCGAGCCGATCGTCACCATTCCCTCCGCGCCGAAGGAAGCGGAACGGGCGCAGCTTGAAACGCTCGCCTTGGCGATCAAGGCAAGTATGCCGTCCGACGCGTCGAACCCGCAGGACGCGGCAATCCCGCACATCGCCGCCGAGATGGACGAGAGCGCGCTGCACAGCCTGACCTACGGGCTGTTCGTATTGAGCGCGCGCGACGGCGAAAAGGACAACGCCTGCATCGTCAACACCGTTTGGCAAATCGCCGATTCGCCCAAGCGCGTCGCTGTGTCGATCAACAAGCGCAACCTTACGCACGACATGGTTAAAAAAACAGGCGCGTTTTCCGCCTCCGTGCTGAGCGAGGATGCGCCCATGTCCGTGTTCGAGCGCTTCGGCTTCCAAAGCGGACGCACGGCAAATAAGTTTGACGGCTTTGCCGACACGGCGCGCGGCGCGAACGGAATCCTGTATCTGACGCGCTATACAAACGCGCTTTTGTCCTGCCGCGTGGTCGCAGCGGCGGACTACGGCTCCCACACGCTCTTTATCGGCGAATTGGTCGAGGCAAAGCGCCTTTCTCAAACGCCGTCCGTCACATACGCATATTACTTTGCGCACATCAAGCCGAAGAAGCCCGTTTCGCCCGCATCGGGCGGCGGCTGGCGCTGCAAGATCTGCGGCTATGTCTACGAGGGCGATACGCTGCCCGCCGACTTCGTCTGCCCCGTCTGCAAGCATGGCGCGGCGGATTTTGAGCGCATCGAGCCGCCCGCTCCGAAGAAGAAACGCTATGTCTGCAAGATCTGCGGCTATGAATACGAGGGCGACACGCTGCCCGCCGACTTTGTTTGCCCCCTCTGCAAGCACGGCGCGGACGATTTCGAGTTGGTCGAATAGCGCGTTTCGAGGCGTCGGGGAGCTTGGCGCGCGCGCTTCGTTCCCCGCCTCTGTTGATATGCGCGCATGTTGATTCGAGAGGGTTTGCGGATGAAGAAAAAGGATGCTTTGCTCATCGGCGGCGTGCTGCTTTTGGCTGCGGCGTTGTTCCTTTTCCTTCGTCTCTCCGCCGCCCGGACGGGCTATGTCAGCGTCTATGTGCATGACGAGCTATACGCGCGCGTATCCGCGGACGATTATCAAACGATTACGATCGATCAGGGCGACGGCAAGGTGAACGTCATCGTCATCGACAAAAGCGGCGTGCGCATGGAATCCTCCACCTGCAAAAACCAGCTCTGCGTGCATAAGGGGACGCTTGATCCCGCGCACGCTGGCGAGATTCCGCTTTCCGACTGGATCGTATGCCTGCCAAACGGCGTTTCCGTGTCGCTTTCGGGGAAGGACGGCGCATGAAAAAAAACCGCTATTCCGCAAAACGAATCGCCGAGCTTGGCGTGCTGACCGCAGTTGCGCTCGCGTTGGGCTATCTCGAATATCTGCTTCCCGCCGCGCCGATCCCCGGCGTAAAGCTCGGGCTTTCCAACACGGTTTTGCTTTACGCGCTGTATTTGATGGATTTCGGCAGCGCCGCGCTTTTGATGCTGCTCAAAGTCGGGCTTTCGGGTCTGCTGTTCGGCGGCGTTTCCGCCATGCTGTACAGCCTTGTGGGCGGCGTGTTGAGCCTTTGCGCCATGGCGCTGATGAAGCGCGTGCGCGGCGTGAGCGTCGTCGGCGTCAGCGTCATCGGCGCGCTTTTGCACAACGTCGGGCAATGCGCCGTCGCCTGCTTCGTCGTCGAAAGCCGCGCGATTCTCTCCTATCTGCCCGTGCTGCTCGTCGCTGCGGCGGTCACGGGGACGCTCACGGGCGTTGCGGCGAAATACGCGTTTCGGGCGCTCAAACGAACGCCCGGCGACGGTTCCTGATCGCGTTTTCCCGCATCCGACGCGCCGCGTATCGATTCGCCCTGCGCCGCGCAAACTGTCATCATCGCGCGCAAGCATAATTCTCCGCGTTCAAACCGACGCGCGGCGAAACGAGGCTTGCGCCGCAGAACATGACAAGTGAATCGGAGGAACGTATAAAAATGGTACCGAATACGACAACCCGTCAAAGCGGACGCCGCTTTTCCCAAGCGCTCGCGCTTTGCCTTACGCTTTTTCTCATGCTTTGCGGCTTCGGCTGCAAAAAAAAGCAAACGTCCCCCAGCCCCACCGCTTCCCCCGCGCAGAACGCGTCCGCTTCGCCTTCGTCCGAAGGCGGCAACGCGGGCAAGCTGCGCACGGGTCTTGCCGTAATCACGCGCGCGGCGGACTCCGCATCCGCAGGTGAAACGGACGGCAAGGCGCAGGTCGAGTCCGTCATGGCGGCGATTCTTTGCGACGCGGAGGACAGGGTTGTTTCCTGCGTGATCGACGGCATGAACGTCACCGCGCAGTTTACCGGGGAGGGCAAGCTCAACGCCGATCTTTCCGCGCCGCTCTACACAAAGCAGGAGCTCGCGGATCGATACGGCATGAAAAAGGTTTCCTCCATCGGCAAGGAATGGTATGAGCAGGCGGACGCCTTCGCCGCTTACTGCGTCGGCAAGACCGCGAGCGAGATCGAGAACATCGCTTTGGACGAGGGCGGGCACGCCACCGAGGCGGATCTGCTTTCCTCCGCAACGATCAGCCTTTCCGACTTTACCGAGGTTGTGACCAAGGCGATTCGGAGCGCGGCGGAATCGGAAGCAACCGATCAAGACACGCTGCGTCTCGGTACGACGACGAGCATTTCCGGCAGCATGGACGCGGTCGCCGATGCGGAAGGGCGCGTCGAAGCGGCTTCGACCTATGCCGCTCTGACGCTGGGCGCGGACGGACGCATCACGAGCTGCGTCGTTGACGCAAGTCAGGCGCGCGTCGGATTCGATCAAAGCGGCAAGCTCACAAGCGACGTTTCCGCCGATCTCCCCACAAAGGGCGAGCAGGGCGACGCCTACGGCATGAAGGGCGCGTCCTCCATCGGCAGAGAATGGTATGAACAGGCCGCGTCGTTTGCGGCATACTGCGTCGGCAAAACGCCCGCCGAGGTCGTTGGCGTCGCGCTGGACGACAGCGGTCATGCAACGGATGAAGATCTGCGCGCATTTGCAACGATTTCGATTTTCGATTTCACGGAAGCGATCCGCAAGGCCGCGCGCTGATTTGCTTCGGGGCGATATCCGACCACCATATCCCGAATTTGACGGCGAAGGCAGGCGACAGACCCATGACGAAACGGATCCTTGCGGTTGCCCTGTGCGGGCTGCTGCTTTCCTTCGCCCTTTTGCTCGGCTGCGGCGGCATGCAAACGCAAAAGCGTTATGAGGCGAGCTTTCTCGACGTGTTCGATACCGTCACGCAGCTCGTTCTTTACGCAAACAGCGAGGCGGACGCGCGCGAGAAAGCCGAAGCGATCCACGCAGAGCTTACGGCGTATCATCGCCTGTTTGACGGCTATCACGATTACGACGGCGTCAACAATCTCAAAACCGTCAACGACAGCGCCGGCAAAGCGCCCGTCGCGGTCGATCAAAAGCTGATCGGACTCGTTCTGTATGCCAAGCAGATGTATGCCCTGACCGACGGCACGGCGAACATCGCCATGGGCAGCGTGCTTTCCATTTGGCACGACGCGCGCGAAGCAGGCGTCAACGACCCGACCTCCGCCGCCTTGCCGTCCCTCGACGCGCTGACGGAAGCGGCGAAGCATGCCGATATAAACGACGTACTCGTGGACGAAACGGCGGGAACGATCTATCTTGCCGACGAAAGCATGCGGCTCGACGTCGGCGCGATCGCAAAGGGCTATGCCGTGCAGCGCGTCGTCGAAACGCTGCGGCAAAGCGGCGTGGTCAGCGCGCTCGTCAGCGTCGGCGGAAACGTCGCCGCCATCGGGAAGCGGCTTGACGGCAGCCCGTGGCGCATCGCGATCGAGTCCCCTGACGGCGGCAGTCCGCTCGCCGTCGTTGCCGCGGAGAACCAAAGCCTCGTCACAAGCGGCTCGTATCAACGCTATTACACGGTGGACGGAAAGCAATATCACCACATCATCGACCCGGACACGCTCTTTCCCGCGCAAAACTTCTCGTCCGTTTCCGTGCTGGCGGCGGACTCCGCGCTGGCGGACGCGCTCTCCACGGCGCTGTTTATCCTGCCGCTTGACGCGGGGCAAAAGCTGATCGCCTCCCTCGACAACGTTGAGGCATACTGGCTGAAAACCGACGGCACGCGCGCCCGGTCGGACGGTTTTCCCGCCGCGCTGATCGAAGGAAACTGATTGAGATCATTCGATCGGCTCATTCGCCGTATGCATGAATATGCTATATATCGCATTTTTATTCATTTTTCTTTCTATATCTCATCCTTGGGCGAAAAAGCTATGTTTTTTCTCTTTCCTGTGTTATAATGCGCAAATATATTATATACAAGGATGGGATGTATGAAATTTGATGTAAACGACAGCTTCCTTTATTGGATTGTCGCGTTCGTCATCGCGTTCGTCATCGTCCAATCCGTTGTTTTCATGATTAAGGCATGGAAGCGCGGCAAGGCGATCGGCATGGACGTTTCCGTGCTCAAACGCACGGTTGTGACGAGCGCGATCTTCACGATTGCGCCCGCGGTAGCGATTCTGCTCGGCGTTATCGCGCTGAGCAAGTCGCTCGGCTTCCCCATTCCCTGGCTCAGGCTCTCGGTCATCGGCGCGCTGACATACGAAACCACCGCCGCCGCAAGCGCCGCCGCAGCAGTCGGGGCGACGCTTTCCGAGAAGATTACCGATCCCACGGTGTTTTCCACCATTGTTTGGGTCATGTCTCTGGGCATTATCCCCGGGCTTGTGCTGGTGCCCTTGCTCGGCAAACGCATCGAAAACGGTATGGTCAAGCTGAAAAACAAGGATCAAAAGTGGGGCGACATCTTTTTGACGGGTCTGTTCCTCGGCATGATCAGCGCGTTTTTGGGCGTGGTATTTGCGCATGTCAACGAGGGGCTCACGGGCTGGATTCCCGTGTTCGTCATGGTTGCGTCCGCGATTCTCATGCTTTGCTGCGGTTTGATACGCAAGCTCACCCACGCAAAATGGATCGAGGATTACGCCCTGCCCATCAGCATGCTGGGCGGCATGGCGCTCTCTATCCCCATCACGTCGCTGATTACGGCGCTGGCTTGAGAAGGGAGGCTGCATTTTGATGAAACAGGAAAGAACCTATCGCGACAGCGTACATTTCTCCGGCCGTATTTGGTCGTTTTGCGCGCTTGTCATGCTTTTATCCATTCCCGCCGCCATCTGCGTTTACTATGACGCATGGCCGCCGATTACGGGCGTTCTGAAGGGCTTCGTCAGCGTTGCGCCGATCTTTTGGACGGTCGGCACGATCGAAGTCATTACCTATGTGCCCATGCTCGGCACGGGCGGCTCGTATTTGGGCTTCGTCACCGGCAACCTGAGCAACTTGAAGGTGCCTTGCGCGCTCAACTCCATGGAGCGTGCGGGCGTTCAACAGGGCACGGAGGAGGGCGAGGTCATTTCCACCATCGCCATCGCGACAAGTGCGCTTGTCAATACGCTCATCATCGCGCTGGGCGTGCTGCTCCTCGCACAGATTCGTCCGTTTCTGGAAAGCGAGCTGATGCAGCCCGCTTTCGACAACATTCTGCCCGCGCTCTTTGGCGCGCTCGCGGTTGTTTACGTCTCCAAAAACTGGAAGATTGCGCTTGCGCCGCTCGTGTTCATGATCGTGCTGTTTATCCTCGTGCCGTCGTTGGCAAGCTCCGTTGGCGTATTGGTGCCCGTCGGCGCGCTGATTGCCATCGGCGTTGCGCGCATCCTGTATAAAAAAGGCTGGCTGTAAAAGGGAGGTATTCGAATAATGAAACTGCTTTGGCTCATTCCCGCCGCAATCGTCGCGTTTCTTGCGATCATCATCGTGCGGGCGCTGCGCTTCAAGCCCAAGGCGGATAAGCCCTTGGAGGAAGCGGAGGCAAACGTTGACGGCGCGCGCGCCATCGAGTCCCTGCGCCGCATGATCCAATGTAAAACCGTATCCTACGAAGATCTGAAAAAGATTGACGAGGCGGAGTTCGACCGCTTCCGCGCGCTGCTTTCCGAGCGGTTTCCGCATGTTTATGCGGCTTGCACGTTTGAGCGCATCGGCAGGACGGGTCTGCTGTTTTCCCTCAAAGGCAAATCAAGCGAGAAGCCGTCCGTACTCATGGCGCATTACGACGTCGTTCCCGTCAACGAGGCGGGCTGGGACAAGCCCGCGTTTGAAGGGATTATCGAAAACGACGTGCTGTGGGGACGCGGCACGCTGGATACGAAAGGCACGCTTTGCGGCGTTATGGAGGCGGCGGAAACGCTGCTCGAAAGCAAATTCGTACCCGAAAACGATATGTATTTCGCGTTTGCGGGCGACGAGGAGATTGCGGGCGACACGCAGCCCACGATCGTTGAAACGCTGCGCGCACGCGGCATTACGCCCGCCATCGTGGTGGACGAGGGCGGCGCTGTCGTGGACAACGTATTCCCCGGCGTCAAGGAGCCCTGTGCGCTCATCGGCATCGGCGAAAAGGGCATGATGAACGCAACCATGACCATCGACGGAGCGGGCGGTCACGCCAGTGCGCCGCCGCCGCACACGGGCGTCGGTCTGCTTGCCCGCGCCGTAACGAAAATCGAGGATCATCCGTTCCCGAACAGGCTGACCAAGCCCGTAGCGGAGATGTTCGACACGCTCGGCAGGCGCTCGACCTTCGTATATCGGCTGATCTTTGCGAACCTGTGGTGCTTCATGCCCGTGCTGGACGCGCTTTGCAGGAAGTCCGGCGGCGAATTGAACGCCATGATGCGAACCACCTGCGCCTTTACGCAGATGGAGGGCAGCGCGGCGAACAACGTGCTGCCGCCCAAAGCGACGGTCGGCGCGAATTTGCGCATCATCGGCGGCGAAACGCCCGAAAGCGCACTTGCCTATATGAAAGAGGTCGCCGCTTGCGAGCGCATCTCGTTTGCCAAGGTATACGGAATGGCGCCGAGCAAGTTCAGCGAGACGGAGGGCTACGGTTGGGATAAGCTGAAAGCCGCCGTTCGCGCAACGTGGCCCGAGGCATTGGTTTCGCCCTATCTCATGGTCGCCTGCTCGGATTCCCGCCACTACTGCGCCATCAGCGACAACGTGTATCGGTTTTCCGCCATGGCGCTCTCAAAAGAGGAGCGCGGCTATATTCACGGCAACAACGAGCGCATCCCGACGGAAAAGATCGTTCGCACCGTGCAGTTTTATCTGCGCCTTTTGCGTTCGCTGTAAACAAAAAAGGTATCGTTCGACACGCAAAAAGCCGCCCCAAACGGAGCGGCTTTGTTCTGTCAAAAAGCGCTAAATCGCGACTTCGCCCGTAAAGGAGATCGCGGCGGGCCCCGTCATATAAACGCGGTTGTCCTGCTCCGACCAGTCGATATGCAGCGTGCCGAGCGCGATTTGAACGTCCACGCTCCGCCCCGTTTTGCCGTTGAGCACGCACGCAACGCAGGTTGCGCACGCGCCCGTGCCGCAGGCAAGCGTCGGGCCGCAGCCGCGTTCAAACGTGCGCATCGAAACGGTATGGTCGTTTTCCACATGCACGAAGTTGACGTTCGTGCGCTTGGGGAACACGTTCGCACGCTCGATTTCGCCGCCCAGCGCCATCCATTTTTTATCCGTAGGATCGTCCACATAGATGATCGTATGCGGCACGCCCACCAAAACGCTCGTATAGCGCAGCGTTTCGCCGCGTATCGTCAGTTCGCGATCGACGCATTGCCCCTCGCCCAGCACGGGGATATCCGCGCAGGAAAGAAACGGCTCGCCCATGTCCACCGTGACGGTTTCCACGCGCCCGTCCCGCAGGTTCAGCCGCGGACGCATGACGCCCGCAAGTGTCTCAACCGCGAAGGTTTGCTTTGGTACGATCCCGCTCTCGAACACATATTTGGAGAACGCGCGAATCCCGTTGCCGCACATCTCCGCCTCACTTCCGTCGGAATTGATGATGCGCATACGAATATCCGCCGTATCGCTGTTCAATACGATCAAAAGCCCGTCCGCGCCGATCCCCGTCTGCCTTTGGCAAAGCCGCGGCGCAAGCGCGTTCCAATCCGTTTGCGGCAGATTCCGTCCATCGAACAGAATAAAATCGTTTCCCAACCCGTGTACCTTGGTAAAATGCATATCGCTTTCTCCTTATCGCGTTTGATTTCGCATCGGCACGCCGCGTTCAGCCGAAAAACTCGACGAACGCCTCATCCGCATAATCCCGCACCGCGCGCTCATAGCTTCGATAGCAGCCGAGGAACACCCTGCCGCGCTCGGTCAGCTCCGCGCCGCCGCCGCCCTTGCCGCCCGTTACCGACGCAAGCAACGGAAACCCGAGGTTCTCCTCCGCGGTTTTCAGAATGCGCCATGCCTTGGAGTACGCCATGCCCATCTCCATCGTCGCTTTGCGCAGGGACTTGACCTTGTCCACGCGTTCGAGCAGCTCCGCAACGCCCGGCCCGAAGCACTTTTCCGCGCCGTAAACGCGCACAATCACGGCGCTGTGCAGCTCGTTTTCCGCCATCAAGCGCTTCCTTCCCCGCTCGAATTGCGAGCGTGTTTTTTACAGTATAGCATACCGCGCGCACAAATGTGACCGTTTTTTCCGAAAAAGGCGCGCCGAAACGTTGACAGGCGGCGCGTGCAAACGATAGACTGTATCCATGACGCAGCAAATTGCCAGGGCGCTTAGCAAACCCCTTTCCGCCGTTTTTCAAGCGGAGCTTCCGCCCGAACGGGTGCGCCTGCCCGCTTTTCGCGCGCACGCAAGCCTGCATATTCCGCGCGGATGCAGCGCAGAGCATCTTACGGCGGACGATTTTCCTCCGCTCTATGACGCCCCGCTTGTCGATTCGCTTGCGATCGAGAACGATTGGCTGCTGTTCTACTTTTCCGACGCGTTTTTCGACGCGCTCGTAAGCCATATTCGCATGACGCTCCCCCCCGCAGCGGACGATTTGGGCGAACACGCGATCAACCGTATGCGCGCGCTTTCCCGCCATGACGGGGACGGCTGTCCGCGCGAGGACGCGTTTCAATATGCGCTTTTGCGCGGGCTTTGCGCAAAAAATTCACCCGCCGCCTTCTCCCGTGCCTGCCGCGACGCCGAAGCGCTGTTTTGGAGCATTCCGCCGCGAAAACGCCCGAGCCTATCCGCACAATGCGGCGCGTATGGCGACGCGATGGCGCGGCTCATCCATCAAGCAAAAACGGAGGTATCCTTATGAACATCACATGGTACGCTCATTCCTGCTTCCTGATCGAGGACAACAACGGCACGCGCATCCTGACCGACCCCTGCGACCCCCAAACGGGCTATACGCTGCACGACGTCGTATGCGACGCGGTCACGATGAGCCATCATCACCACGATCATAACTACGCCGCCGCCGCGATCGGCAAGAAACAACCGCCCGTCGTGTTTGACGAATGCGGCAGCTTCGGGATCAATTCCATCCTGTTTTCCGGCTATCCGACCTGGCACGACGATCAAATGGGCGCGAAACGCGGCGCAAACATCATATTTTGCTACACGGTTGACGGCATGCGCGTCGTGCATTTGGGCGATCTCGGGCATCCGCTCGGCGAGGCGACTTGCGCGCTTATCGGGCAGGCGGACGTGCTGCTCGCGCCCGTCGGCGCCGTATATACGATCAACGCCGCGGAGGCGCTCCGCATTGCGGATCAGCTCAAAGCGCGCGTGCTGATCCCGATGCATTACGAGACGCCCGAGCTGCAATTCAAGCTGGAGAGTCTCGACGTGCTGCTAAACGCAAACGATCATCGCACGGTGGAACGGCTCGACGTCTCGACGCTGACGCTCTCGCCCGACACGCTCGGCGAGAACCGCATTGTTTTGCTGAGGACGCTTTCTTTCTCTTGAACGAGAAAGAAACAAAGAGAACACTCTTTTGCGTATCAATAAAGGAGTTAAGCTTTTTGCCTAACTCCTTTGCTTTGGGGTAATATCCGCTCAGATTTCGTCAATGCGAACGGGTCGGTGCTCTGCCATAGACTTCTTGC
>CAZBVC010000001.1:50172-66104 GCA_964495255.1 uncultured Oscillospiraceae bacterium | reverse complement strand
TCCGCTCAGATTTCGTCAATGCGAACGGGTCGGTGCTCTGCCATAGACTTCTTGCTGCAAGTCGGTACGGAAAGACACTCCGCTCAGATTTCGTCAATGCGAACGGGTCGGTGCTCTGCCATAGACTTCTTGCATGCCAGCCCGATGCGAATGGTCATTCTGCCGTCCACAACGCCCACCTCCGGTTCGGCGTCCTTCTCGATGCAGTCGATAAACGAACGCACCTCCGCCTGATAGGACGACATATACCGTTCGAGGAAGAACCAAAGCGGTTTCTCCGCCGTCACGCCGTCAACCGTCGAAAGAACCGCCGTGGAGGGCAGGTCGTTGCCGTTTTGCACGCAACCCTTGGAACCGAACACCTCCGCGCGCTGATCGTAGCCGTATACCGCCTTGCGGGAGTTGTCGATGAGCGCGAGCGAACCGTCGGACATACGCGCGGACACCGTCGCGGTATCCACGTCGCCCGCCTCGCCGATTGCGGGATCGATCAGCACCGCGCCGAGCGCATAGACCTCCTCGACCTCCGCGCCGGAAAGGAAACGGATCATGTCGAGGTCGTGAATCATCATGTCGAGGAAGATGCCGCCCGACGACTTGACATAGCCCGCCGGCGGCGGCTCGGGGTCGCGCGAGCTGACGCGGATAAACTGCACGTCGCCGACCTTGCCCTCGTCCACCGCGCGCTTCAAGGCGCGGAAGTTATGATCGAAGCGACGATTGAAGCCCACCTGGTATTTCAGCGGCTTCTTCGCGGCTTTGAGCGCCTGCTCGACCGCGTCGATCTTGCTCAAATCATGGTCGATCGGCTTTTCGCAAAACACATGCTTGCCCGCCTCGATCGCCTCGATGGAAAGCGGCGAATGCGTATCCGTCGAGGAGCAAATGAGCACCGCGTCGATCTTTTTATCGTCGAGGATGCGCCGATGATCGTGATACACATGCTCGATGCCGACGCCCTTCGCCCAAATTTCCGCCTGCTCGCTCATGTACGGATCCGCGATGGCGCGGATGTTCGCGTTCGGCACGCCGGACAGAATGCTGCGCGCGTGCACCTGACCGATGCGTCCCGCGCCGATGATACCAACCTGAATCATACCCTGTTTTCCCTCCGTTGCGTTATATTTTGGTTTCCGCTGCGCGCATGACGGCAAGAATCGCCTCGCCCTCATTTTTCAGCACATGCTCGCGCGACGGCACACACAGCGTTTCGAGCGCGAATGCGCCCGTATAGCCCGTTCTCAGAATCGCCGCGATCACGGCGGGAAAATCAATCGTTCCCTCGCCCGGCAGACCGCGATGCGAATCCGCAATATGAACGTTTGTGATTCGTTTCCCCGCCGAACGCACGGCGGCGCAGATATCCCCGTCCTCGATATTTGCATGATACGCGTCGAACAGCAGCCCCACGTTTTCGGGGTCGCCAAGCGTATGCAGAAATGCGAGCGTGTCCTCCGTTCCGTTCAGAAACGTCGTCTCCGCGCGGTTGATCGGTTCAAGCTGCAACGTGACGCCCGCTTTCTCTGCGTCGCTTACAAGCGGCAGCAGCGCTTTTCGCAAAAGCGCCTCGCACGTTTCCTTCGGAAGGTCGGGTTTGCCGCGCAAAAGCCCGATCGTAACGTTCGGCTTGGTCTGCAACCGCTGCGAAAGCCGAATATGCCCGCGCACGATCTCCATGGCGCGCACGCGAATATCCGCATCCTCGCTCGCCAAATACAGTCCGTCGCGCCCGAACACCTGACCCGTCGAAATCGTCGTGATTTGCAGCCCGTTTTTCTCCGCTTCGGAAAGCACCTCGTCCGCATCCTGCTCGTCGGGATACGCAACGGCGATTTCAACGCCCGTAAACCCCTTTTGATGCAGGTCGGCAAACGCCTGCTTCCATTCCCGCGCCGCATAGGGCGAGACCGCAGTGTCAAACTGTACGGGAACGGTTTGCGAAATCACGTTCACTTCGTTTCGCGCTCCTTGCACAGCGCCTTGCCCGTGACCTGTTCGATATGCCGCCCGATGTGGCGATACAGCGCGTCCGCATACGCCTTGCGCTCACGGCGCCAGAGCGCGAACAGGCGCGCTTTGAGCACCTCGTCGGAAAGAAGATAGCCGTAGGTAATATGGATGAGCTGCCGCGCGTCGTTTTGATCGAATAAACGCGGAAGCTCGCCGTCCGTCAGCGTGTCGAGCGGCGGAATTTTGGTTAGATCCGTGGTAACGTGGTAAAACTTTGTCGCCTTGTCAAACGAGGCAAGCGCGAGCGCATGCGCCTCGCGATACAGCGCGGGATCCTTTTCCGCGACGATGCGCATCGCTTCGAGCCAGCTCGTGCCCGCCGTTTTCAGATGAAAGCGTCCCTCCGTATACTTGCCGATAAGCGGAAACACGGAGAACTTGTCCGAGCCGGAATGCACGGAGAGCTTATAGCCGAAATAGTCCGCGATGGCGCAATGCGCTTTCAGCTCGCGTTCAAACTGCGCGATATCGCCGATATAGTCCACGCCCTTTTGAAATTCGCCGACAAACCGCGGCGCCATGGTCTCCAAGCACACGCCGCGCGTATACAGCTCGTTTGCGACAAAATAGTGCTGCTCGGGCGAGGTCGGCGTCGTCGTTTCGTCGATGGAAAGCTCGAAGTCCGCCGTTCGATCCTCGCGCGCAAAGAACGTTTCGTAGATGGAGGCCGCAAAGTCGATCGCTTCGCCGTAGATGCGCTTTGCGCGCAGCAGCGCCGCGTCGGAAAAATGCAGCGTCTCGCCGCCATCCAGCGTCAGCTTCTCGGGGTAACGTGCGCGAAGCGCGGCGTCCTGCTCGCAGGAAGAAAGAATCTCCTCGTCCGTCATTTCCGCCGCCGCCGCGTCGATATGGTCGCTGCAATCCAGCGTAATCATCGTGCAGCCGACGTTCAAAGCGTCTTGAATATCCTTCGCGTTTTTTAGATGGTCGCCGTCCGCGCCCCACCCCGGCACATAGCCCGCGCGGAATACCGCAAACGTCGCCGCGTCGATAACGTCTTCATAGGTGCGATGCGTCATGTTCAGCTCGCGCATGGATTGCTGCGCCAGCACGGGCGAAACCTCGCACGCGGCGAACACGCGCAAATGCCCGTCCCCCGCGACGCCCAGCCGGTCGCCAACGCCGCAGGTCGCCTTGCGCCCCAGCACGCGTGAAGGCGCGGTATACGGGAAAAGCCTGCGCAAAACGTTCGCGTTCTCATGCGTCAGCGGCGCGGCGACGCAGTCGTTTGCCATGCGCTCGCCGACGAACCCGAAATCGCTCGGGCAGGCGACGATCACATCCGCGTTCGCCGCGTCCGCAAGGAACACGACGCCGTCGCATACGGCTCTCACGCTGCCCGCATACACGCCGAATTTGGCGGGATCGGGACGTTCGCCCCGTAAATAAGCCTTCGCGTAATCGGTATATCCATTCATGTTTTCTGCTTCCTTTACTTTGTTCGATTCATTTGTTTGATTCGATTGCGTATGGATTCGTTTGGGTCGCCTATTGGATCAATTATGACGCGCAGCGTATCGGCGCAAACGTTTCCGATATATACGCCAACATTATTATATGCACAGCGCTTACCGCTGTCAACGCGTTTTCTCTCAGACGCGCGGCGGCTCGTTTGGGAGGTTACAGTTTTTGCACGCGCACAGACAAAATGGAACGCGCGCAAATCGCCGAACCGATTAAGCCCGATAGCGCGCGCCGACGCCATTCGTAAGGGATTCGTATGCGCGGCGCACCTTTTGCCAGTTCTTGTCGCGATCCAGCGCGATTCCGCGACCCACGCCCGATACGATGCAGCCGACGCCCTTGTTTGTCATCGTCTCCTCCAGCGCGCGCAAAAGCGAGGGCGCGCTGCCCGGCGTTGTGGAGCGTCCGTCGAATATGATGTGCACATAAACCGTCTCCTGCCCGAGCCGTTTGCATAGGTCGAGCAGCGCGAGCGGGTAATCAATGCAGCCATGGGAAGATTTTTTCGTGAGCAGGGCGAACAGATGCACCGCCTTACCCGCGTCCTTCGCCTTTTGAACGGCATAGACGAATATGGGGTTGTTCGCAAACGAGCCGTCCTGCATCGCCGCCTCCAAGCGCACGTCGTCCTGCGGCACCACGCGCCCCGCGCCGATGTTGAGATGCCCCGCTTCGGAGTTGCCCGCCTTGCCGTCCTCAAGCCCGACGAACGGGCCCGAAGCGCGCAGGTAAAACACGCGGTTTTCGCGCATGAGCCCGTCCCAATACGGCGTGTCCGCCAAATAGATCGGGTCGGTCTCGTCCTTTGTCCCCATGCCCCAGCCATCCAGTATGACGAGCAGCACCTTGCCCGTTTCCGACGGGGAAACAAGCGGCTTACCCGTCATGCCTGCGGGTTGATGCACGCCGAGATACGCCAATACGGTCGGTGAAACGTCGCACAGCGCGCCGTCCTGCGCGGCGGGGTCGCACGGATGATTCATAACCGCCGTCTCTTTTCCCGCGGGGGGAACGATCACAAACGGAACGAGGTTATCCGTATGCGCAACGTCCGGCTTGCCCTCCGCCGTCCGCATACGCTCCAAATTGCCATGGTCGGCGGTTACGAGCGTTGTATAGCCGCTTTGCTTTGCCGCGGCGATCACGCTTTCCAGCTTTTCGCTGACGATGCGCGAAGCCTCGAGCTTGGCGCTTTCGCTTGCCGTATGCCCAATCACATCGCCGTTGGCGAAGTTGGTCACGATCAAGTCATAGCCTTGCCGAACGCCCTCGATCACGCGCTCCGCGACGGCGGGCAGGCTCAACGCGGGCACGGTATCAAACGGAACGCCCTTTGGCGAAGGCACGCAAAAGTCGTCCTCCTTGTCGAACGGCTTGCCGTTGCCGCCGTTGAGGAAGAACGTCACATGCGCATACTTCTCGCTTTCCGCGCAGTGAAGCTGCGTTTTGCCCGCCTTGGCGACGGTTTCGGCAAGCGTGTCGGACACGCGGCTCGGCGCGAACGCAACGGGCAGATAGGTGTATTTTTCGTTGTACATCGTAAGGATCACGAACGTCAAATCGTCGAGCTTATCGCGCTCGAAGCCCGCAAACGCCGGGTCTGTAAACGCGTCGGTCAGCTCAATTTCGCGCTCGCCTCTGCGGCAGCAGAAGATCACCGAATCGCCCGCCTGCACGGTTCCGATCGCCTCGCCCGACTCGTTTTCCAGATTGAGCGGTTCGAGCGAATAATCCGTCTGCCCCGCTTCATATGCGCGCTCAACCGCCTTGGCAAGCGCCTCACCGCCGAAAAAAGATTGGTTTTTCATATTCAAAGTATTCAAGTTCAAACGCTCCTTTTCTCCATACCGTCGGCGCAAAACCGCGGCGCGCACGGGAACACGTCCAAAAGTTGATCAAACCGCGTGATGACGCCCGTCGGCACGTTCTGTTCGTTGATTTTCAGCTTTGCCGCGTCCGCGTATTCGACCGCGATCGTCGCGCCGAACCCCGAAGCCTTCGCGCCGACGATGTCCCGCTTCAAATTATCGCCGACGAACGCGCTCTCCTCGGGGCGCACGCCCGCTTCCTTCAAAGCGAGGAAATAGATCGCGGGATGCGGCTTTCTGAGCATGGTCACGGACGATTGCTGCACCGTGCAAAACACGTTTTGCAGGTCGTCGCGTTCGAGCCACTCGTCGATCTCCTTCGTGCCGATGAGGTCGCTGATTACGCCAACCTTGTAGCCGCGTGCGACCAGCTCCCGCACGGTTTCGATCCCCTTGTCCACAACGACGCGCTCGCCCTTTGCCTTGCGCAGCTCATAGGTGAGCTCCACGGCGTTTCGTTCCAGCCGCGCATGGTCGTATTCGGGCGCAAGCCAGCGCGTCCAAAGCATTTCCTCGGGCGCCTCGCACATATAGGTCAGCGCCCAATCGCGGTAGGTATCGTACCGCTCGTTGATAAGGGTATGGAATTGCTCCGCCTCCATGTCCGTTCCGACCAGTTCCGCGATGCGTTTGCGCGCAGCGGTTTTATAGGGAACGTTGTCCATCACGATGCGAAACGTGCCGCCCAAATCAAGAAAAATCGCGCGAATTTTCTGTTCCATGCGCTTAAACCGTCCTTACCTTATCCCATGCCACCCGCGGGCTGCACGGGAAGATTTCTTTGAGCTCCGCAAAATCGAAAATAATCGCGTCGGGGCGGTTCTCATCCGTGATCTTCTCCTTGGCGAGCTTTTCGGGCGTCGTATACAAAACGAACATACCGTAGCCCGCCATACGCGTTCCCTCGACGTCCCGCTTTAAGTTATCGCCGATATAAACGCAGCGCGACGGCGCGACGCCGAGCCGCTCGCATGCCATGAGGGAAAGACGCGGATCCGGCTTTCGGATGCCCTCCACGCAGGAAAGCAGCACCACGTCGAAATACGGCGTCAAATGATCGTGTTCCAGCCAATCCGGAATCTCCTTTGAGGTAACGAGGTTTGATATGATGCCGAGCTTATAGCCGTTGCCGTGCAGCTCGCGAATGGAGCGCGCGCCGTTTTTCGCGACCACGCGGCGACCGTCCTTATTGCGGAACTCGATCGTCAGCTCGATCGCGTTTTTTTCGATCAGTTCATGCGGATATTCGGGCGTAAGCCATTTTTCCCAAAGCTCGACCTCGGGCGCCTCGCGCATGGTCTCGAAGCACCATTTGCGATAGCCCTCGTAGCGGTAATCCAAAAACTTGCAGAATGCGTCGGGGTCGCCCTTCTCGCCGCAAAGCTCGGCGATGCGCCTGCGCGCCTGCGCTTCAAACGCCGCGTCCCGCTCCACCAGACGAAGCGTACCGCCGAGATCGTAAAAGATCGCGTCAAATTCGCGTCCCATGCTTGCTCCTTCCGAGTCGTTACGCCTTCAACGGCGGGAAAATATCGAGCAGCTGCGAAATCGCCGTGATCGTGTGATCGGGCGTGCAGTTGATCTCCTGCGGCTCGTTCTTGATCGTGTCGGGCTCGTCGATGCGAATCATCATGCCAAAGCCCGATTCCCTGGTTCCCTGCACGTCGCGAATCGGATTGTCGCCGACGTAGGCGCATTGCGCGACGGGCTTCTTGATCGCGCGCGCCGCAAGGAGATAGATCTCGGGGTCGGGCTTGCGAATGCGCACCTTTGAGGAGAGTATGACCGCCTTGAAGTAGCGCGCCACACCGTCCTCGATCATCCAATCGGGAATCTCGGTTTCGGTGATCGTGTTGGCGATGATACCCATGGTGTAGCCGCGCTTGTCCAGCTCGATCAGCGTGTCCTTTACGTCGGGGCGGGCGACGCGCCTGCCGTCATGGTCGCGCCAAAGCCGCGTGAGCCTGCCCGCAACGGCGCATACGGTATCAATCGGATAGTCGGGCAAAAGATATTGCGACCAAAGCTCCATCTCGGACGCGTCCAAGGCGCCGCCCTTCGCCTCCTTGCGGTATTTCTTCCAACGCTCTTCCAGCTTCTCAAAAAACGCGTCGCGCGGCTCCGTCGCGCCGACCAAGCGCATGAGCTCCGCCTCAGCCGCATCCGAAAAAGCCTTGTCCTTCACCACGACGCGCAGGGTGTTGCCGATGTCAAAAAAGATGGTGTCGATCATGTGTTTAGCCTCCTTTTGATATGGATGTCAATCTGTTGGGGTTCGGTTTACGGGTGCGTTTCGTTGTATGCCGCGATGAGCTTCGGAATCTCGATCAAGTCCCTGATGCGCGCGTCCGGCTCGATGCCGCTGTTTACAAACGCCGCGTCGCGTATGGCGATGGCAGGGTTTTCGATCAGAATCATCATGGCGAGCGCCGCGTTTTTCGCGCCGCGCACGTCCCGCGAGATCGTGTCGCCGATGTACGCCGTATGCGCACCGTCCGTTCCCATCTTGCCCATCGCGATCTCGAATATCTCGGGGTTCGGCTTGCGCACGCGCGTTTCCGAGGACATCACCACGCACTCCATGTAGGATTCGACGCCGTACTCCTTCAAAATGTGCGGCGCAAACGACGTTGATATGATATTGGAAATGATCCCCATGCGAACGCCCATCCCGCGCAGCGCGGCAAGCGTTTCCGTCAGATGCGCGCGGCGCATATTGCATACGCGCTCATAGTCATATAGGAAGCTCAACTCCTCCGCGATGGGGGCAAGGCGCGCTTCGCCGACGTCGTATTCCTTTAAGTAAAACTCGTTCCAAATGCGCGCCTGCGGCAGCTCGAGGTTCGTTTGCTCGGTTTCGTGCTTATATGCCTCCGCGTTTTCATGCAGGCGAAGCGCGATCTCCTCATCCGTGCCATAAAGCGATATGCCGTATTCCTGCAAGCGCTCGCGCAGTCGCTTTGCAAACGCCGTTCGCCGCGCAGGCGTATTCTCCGCCGTGAGGATCGTTCCGCCGATGTCGAACAGAACTACGTCGATCATGCCGAAAACCGCCTTTCCGCGCGCGGTGCGCTCTGATTTGCCTGCATTTGCCGTAAACGTTTGCGATTCGCTGTCGGTTTGATTCTAATGCACATTCGCAGCTTTGTCAAGCCAAACTTCGCCCGCTGTTTCAACACATTTCTCCTGTTTTCAAAAGCTCGCGGCGAAAAGAATTTTCGTTGACAAACGAATCGGCGTGTAGTATTATGATTGACACAGCGGAAACGTTTGCACCTTTTCGTCTTTTTTATTTGAACGATTCTGTCAAAGGCGGTTGACCGATTATGAAGAGCGTTACCATCAAGGACATTGCGAAGGTCGCGGGCGTTTCGTATGCGACGGTTTCGCGCGCGCTGTCCGGCAGCACGGAAATCGGCGAAGAAACACGCGAACGCGTGCTGAAAATTTGCCGTGAAATGGGCTATACGACCAACTATGTCGCGCGTTCCATGGTCATGAAAAAGACCAAACTGCTGGGCTTGATCGTCGCCAACATCGACAATCCGTTCATGAGCGAGCTTGCGCTGCATATCGAGATGCGCGCGCGTGAGCAAGGCTATAACCTCATGCTCTGCAACTCGTCGCACGATCTCGCGCTTGAAAAGCAGGTGTTCGAGCTGCTTGCCGGCCGGCAGGTTGACGGCATCATACTCGTTCCGTCCAGCTCGGACTCCTATGCGAACCTCAAACCGCTGATTTCCAGGGTTCCGACCGTGTTCGTCAGCGAGAACCTGCGCGACCTGCCCGAAAGCTACGTCTCCGTGGACAATTATCGCGGCACGCGCATCGGCACGGAGTATCTGTATGCCCACGGGCACCGCAGCATCCTCTACTTCGGGCGGCGCAAGGGCAGCATGACGCACCAGCTTCGCGCAGAGGGCTATCTGGACGCCTGCCGCGACCTCGGCATCGAGCCCGCCGTATTCAACAGTGCGTTCCCCATGAGCAGCGTGCAAGCGGGCTACCAAATGGCGAAACACGTCTTTGCCAAGCCCCTTCCCTACACGGCGATCTTCGCGGCGACGGATTCGCTCGCGCTGGGTGTGTTTGACGCGGCGGAGGAAGCGGGCGTCCGCATCCCCGAGGATCTGTCTCTGATCGGCTTTGACAATATCCTTTACGCCGATCTGCCGAAGATTCACTTAACGACCATCGAGCAGCCGAAGAAAACCATGGCGAGCGTCGCCGTGGATGTTTTATTGGAAAAAATCGCGGACGAATCCTCGGGCTACTCCCATCGGATCCTGACGCCGACGCTCATCGAGCGCTCGTCCTGCCGCGATATTCGAGGAGACAAATGATAGAATCAGACGGGAAAACCTACTATAAGTTCGATACGCATGTGCATACGGCGGAAACCAGCAAATGCGGCAACATTCCCGCCGCAACGATCGTGCGCCGCTATCGCGACCTCGGTTACGACGGCATTGCGATTACGGATCATCTGCACGAAACATACATCTCCCTGCAAAACTGCCGCGACGACTGGCAGGAATGCATCACGCGCTATCTTTTCGGCTATCGGGAGGCGAAGCGCGCGGGCGACGCGCTTGGGCTGACCGTCGTGCTCGGAGTGGAGCTTCGCTTCCCCGAAAACGACAGCGATTATCTGCTTTACGGCGTGGACGAAGCGTTTTTGCGCGCGCATCCCTATTTGTATCGCACGGATCACGCGTCGTTCTTCCGCGAATTCGGCGGCAAGCTGCTCATCATCCATGCGCATCCCTTCCGCAACTGCGACGAGGTGTTTTACGACAGCGTGCATGGCTTGGAGATCGTAAACGGCAACCCGCGTCACAAAAACCGCAACGAGCTTGCGCTTGCTTTGGCGCAACAACATCCGCAGCTGCACCGCCTCTGCGGTTCGGACACGCATCGCGACGGCGACGAGGGTTCCTCCGCCGTGCTGTTTGAAGACCGCATCGCGGATTCCTACGACTTGAAGCGCGCCATCGAATCCGACCGTTATCGCCTCGTTTGCCCCTCGCAAGAGGCAATCATCCGCGCGGGAGAGGCGATTCGAGAGCAGGGTTGAATAATCCGTCCATCCGCTGCATATAAGAAGCAATCTTGTCCTTCCCGCGATTATGACGCATTTTTCCCCGCATCGCGCGCATAGGATTTGTCCAAGCCCTCCGTCCTTTCGGGCGGAGTACCCTTTTTTACCGAAACACGAAAGGAGATCGATTCTATGGATGCTTTCTTTGAACGACTCGGACTCATGGAACTGACCGAGGTTACGGTCGTCGTGCGGCTGCTGCTCGCGGTGCTGTGCGGCGGCGTGCTCGGATTGGAACGCACGCGCAAACGTCGCCCCGCGGGGCTGCGCACCTATATGCTCGTGTGCATCGGCGCAGCGATCGTCATGATAACGGCGCAGTTTGCTTCGCGCTTTTATCCCGAAGCCGACCTCGGGCGTATGCCCGCGCAGGTCATTTGCGGCATCGGCTTCCTCGGCGCCGGCACGATCATGGTCACGCGCTATTACCGCGTCAAGGGGCTTACCACCGCGGCGGGGCTTTGGGTTGCGGCGTGCATGGGGCTTGCGATCGGCATCGGGTTTTACTTCGGCGCCATCGTCACCTGCGTCATCCTCATATTCGTTATGACGTTCGCCGATAAGTTCGAAACCTACTATACGCGCCGCCTGCATCGCGTGCATCTGTTCATCATATTCGACGAAATTACGGATTTTAAGGCGTTTCGCGACAGGATGGAAGAATTGCACATCGGCGTGAGCGACGTCGAAACCAGCAAGTCCGACACGCGCTCGGGCGTTGCGATCTTCTGCCTGCTCTCGTTTCCCTCCGCATGTAACCTGCCCGAGGTGTTCCAGCTTGTCAACGGTTGCAGCGGCGTCGTGTTCTCCGAGGAGATTCAGGACTGATTGCGAAAGCTGCGGGACCGAAACCGCGGCTTTTCTTCCCTCATGTTCGCAAACGTTTACGGCATTTTTGCGTCCGACGATTGACAATGCCGCCCGCAATACGCTATGATGAACAAAAGGACGCAATCGTTTGCGTTTGACGCGCTGCACATACAACCGAAAAGAATCGCAGGCGGTTCTTTGAACCGTCACGGATGATTAGGAAAGGACAGGTGATCCCATGATTAAGGCCGTAATGTTCGATATGGGCGGAACGCTCGAGGATCTCTATTCCGATGAATCGAACGAGCGCCGCACGGCGCATGAGCTCTATCGCATTCTTTGCGAACACGGCATCGAGGTTCCCTACGACGAGACCGAGCTTTGGGCAAGGGTCTATCCCGAGGTGCTGCGCTACAAGGCGGAAGCGGAGGTCACCCTGCTGGAACTGAAACCGCATCAGATTTGGGCGGACTACGGCTTTAAGGACATTCCCGTTGACCGTGAAAAGCTCATCGCGTGCAGCGAGGAAATCGCGCATATGTGGGAGGTCACCTATTTTGACCGCAAGCTGCGCAAAAACGCCGCCGAAATGCTTGCGGGGCTGAAAGAAATGGGGCTGTACGTTGCCGCCGTGAGCAACACCGCGAGCGTGTTTCAGGTGTTTTCCACGCTGGAGGACTACGGCGTGCGGCAATACTTTGACGATATCACGCTTTCCAGCATCGTCGGCTACCGCAAGCCGCATCCATATATCTTCCAAATCGCGCTGTGTCAAGGCAGGCTCAAAGCGGAGGAATGCGCGTTTGTCGGCGACACGGTATCGCGCGACGTGGTCGGCCCGCGCAAAATGGGCTATGGGCGTGTGTTCAAGATTTCCTCGTTCTTGACCCCCATCAAGGATATCGGCAGCTATGACGGCTTCGCGCCCGATTACGAAATTACGGATATTTACGACGTTTACAAAATCCTGAAAGCGGAACGCGAGGGTTGAGCCTCGCTTTCGAGGGGGCGCACACGTTTGCGTCCCCACAGCTTGCGCGGCGTCCGCAAAAGAGCGCGCTTGCACCGAAATGGCATTCGTGTTACAATCGCTTGTATAATTAGGAACAAGGAAGCTCGACAACCGAAATACCGCCTTGACAGAACCCGCGGGGATTGCTATACTGTTTTCGTAAACGTTTGCGATTTTCGGAATAAGAATTCGCGCAAAGCGTTTCCCCCATCGTTATTGACGGCGCGCAAAGGCGCATCCCGCAGTTTATCGGAAGCATCCGCGTTCCTCCTCGCAAGACCATTCCCGCCGTTTTCCGACGCAAGGCGGTTTGAGACACGCATCCAAACAAAACCGCGCGGTCAGATTCTGGCAAGACCGATTGCCGCAGCACATATGAAAACGTCTTTCTTCACAACAACGTCGAACAATTCGGATTGGAGTGATACGATGTCAAAGGAAACAAAGGCTCGAAGAAAATATCCGCTCACGAGAAAGCGGTTGAAGAACCAGATTCTGAACGTCATCGGAAACCCGTTCAATATGATCGTGTTCTTCTGCCTCATTATGCTGTTTTGCCTGATCGTGATTCCGCTTTTGACCATGGTCGGCAACACGTTCCAGGTTGCAAAGTCGGAGCTGCGCAGCCTGCCGGGCGCAAAGATCGGCGACTTTACGCTTTTCTATTGGAAATATCTGCTCGCCAGCCCGCTCACCAAAACGATTCTTTGGACGCCGCTTTTACACTCGCTCACAATCGGCTTTTTCGTCACGATCATCTCCATACCGCTCGGCTCCGTGCTGGCATGGCTGATGGTTCGAACGGACATTCCCGGCAAAAAGCTCCTCAGCATGCTCATCATCATCCCTTACATGATCCCATCCTGGTGCAAGGCGCTCTCTTGGCTCGCGGTGTTTCGAAACAGCACATCGGGCAGCCTCGGTTTGTTGACGGGGCTCGGCATCATGGTGCCCGACTGGATGGCGTACGGGCCGTTTGCGATCATCTGCGTCATGAGTATGCACTATTACGCGTTTGCATACATCATGGTTTCGGGCTCCCTGCGCTCGGTCAACTCCGAATTGGAGGAGATGGGCGAAATTCAGGGCGCCAACAAGGTGCAGATTCTCAGAAGCATCACGCTTCCGCTCGTGCTGCCCGCCGTGCTTTCCGCCGCGATCATGACCATTTCCAAATCGCTCGGCTCCTACGGCGTCGCCGCAAACCTCGGCAACCGCATCAGCTATTATGTCCTCGCAACGCGCATGAAGGAATTCATCAACGACAGCCCCAAGGGCGTCGGCTACGCGATGAGCATCCTCATGATACTGCTTGCCTGCGGCACGATCTTTGCCAACCAAAAGATGGTCGGCGTTCGCAAATCCTACGCGACCATCGGCGGCAAGGGAACGCGCAAAAACCTCATGCGCATCGGCAAGGCAAAGTACCTGCTGCTCGTACTCATCGTTATCTTCCTGTTCGCGGCGATGGTCATGCCGACGTTCGTGCTCGTTATGGAGAGCTTCCAAATCTACACGGGAGGCGGCTACGGGCTGGATAATCTCTCGCTCTACGCATGGATCGGAACGCTCGAAAACGCGCCGCTCGAATCCTACGCCTATAACGGGATCTTCCGCAACAGCGAATTCCTGCGCGCGCTGAAAAACACGGTGAAGCTTTCGATCATAGCGTCCATCGCGACGGCGTTCTGCGGGCAGTTCCTCGGCTATATCTCAACGCGCGGCCGCGGCAAATGGTACGGTAAGCTGACCGAGCAGCTCGTGTTTATCCCCTACCTGATGCCGGGCGTAGCGTTTTCGGCGATCTATTTCGCCATGTTCAGCCAGCCGCGCTTAGGCGGACTCATCCCGTCGCTATACGGCACGTTTACGTTGATCGTTCTCGTTTCCATCGTGAAGCATTTCCCGTTCGCAAGTCGTTCGGGTTCGGCAAACATGATGCAGATCAGCGTGGAGCTGGAGGAGGCGGCGGATATCGCGGGCGCGAGCTTCTGGCGGCGCATCGGCAGCATCGTCATTCCGCTCGCCAAGAACGGCTTTATCTCGGGCTTCATGCTGGTGTTCATCAGCATCGCCAAGGAGCTGGATCTGATCGCCATATTGATGACGCCCGCCAACTACACGCTCTCGTTCCTGGCGTTTGAATACTCCAAGAGCCTGATGCCGCAATGCGCCGACGCCATCGCGATTTGCATCCTGTTGTTCATTTTGATTTGCTACCGTGTCGCAAACCTGTTCGGCGCCGATATCGGCAAGAGCTGGGGTTGAGAAACGCGCATCCATATTGATAAGGAAAGGGTACGTTCATTATGAGTAAGATCGAATTACAGCATATCGACAAATTTTATGGCGACAACCATGTTCTGCGCGACATCAACCTCGTCATCGAGGACGGAGACTTCATGACGCTGCTCGGGCCTTCCGGCTGCGGAAAGACCACCACGCTGCGCGTCATCTCGGGCCTCGAAAAGTTGCAAGCGGGCGTCATGCTCATGGACGGGCGCACGATTATCGACGCGGCGGAGGCGTTCTACGAAGCGCCCAGCAAGCGCGGCTTGAACCTCGTGTTCCAAAGCTACGCGCTTTGGCCGCACATGACCACGTTTGAAAACGTTGCGTTCGGGCTGAAAATCAAGCACCTGCCCAAGCACGAGATCGAAGAAAAGGTTATGAGCGCGCTCAAAACCATGCGCATCGAGGAGTATCGCGACCGCTACCCGAACGAGCTTTCCGGCGGGCAGCAGCAGCGCGTCGCCATCGCCCGCGCCATCGCCACAAGCCCGAAGCTGTTACTTTTGGACGAGCCGCTCTCCAACCTGGACGCAAGATTGCGCATCGACATGCGCGCCGAATTGAAGCGTCTGCATAAGGAAACGGGCACGACGATCATCTATGTCACCCACGATCAGGTTGAAGCGCTGACCATGTCCACGAAGATCGCGCTCTTTAAGGAGGGCGAGATTGCGCAGGTTGACACGCCGCTCGGGCTGTATACGAACCCCATCGATTTGACCGCCGCAGACTTTATCGGCAACCCCCGCATCAACTTTGTGGACGGAACGGCGATCTACGACGGCGAGACGCTGCGCGTTACCTGCGAGCTCGGCAAATACGACTTCCCCAAGGCGGACGTGAAGCAAGGCGAAGAATTCCCGACGAACGAGCCGTTTGACTGCGTGCTCGGCATCCGCCCCGAAATGGTCGAGATCGAAACCGCAGACAGCGGCCATCCGCATTCGGTCAAGGCAAACATTTACGCAAGCCAGCCCGCCGGCAGCGAAACGCTCGTTTCCCTGACGGTTGGCAAAGCGGAGTTTCTCGCCATCTGCTTGGGTCTTGTCGAGTATGAGATGAACCAAACCGTATACACGGTGCTTCATCCCGAGCGCATGAACGTATACTGCAAGGCGACGGGTCGCCTCATTAAGTACGCCCTCGCATCTCACACGGCGTAAACAATAAAGCGTCTGCCCTACCTCAAACTATGAAGGAGGTTATCGACCATGAAAGCCAAGAAGATTCTTTCCTGTCTGCTCGTTGCCCTTCTGCTTGTCTCCGCGTTCGTCGGCTGCGGCAAAAAGGAAACGGGAACCACGCCGAGCGGTTCGTCGGACACGTCCGCAAGCGGCGCGAACGAACCCGCCCCCGCAAAGGAACCGGAAGGCCC
>CAZBVC010000001.1:47550-50072 GCA_964495255.1 uncultured Oscillospiraceae bacterium | reverse complement strand
TATGAGCTCGTACAGTACGACTATCTGAACATCTTCCAGCCCACGGCTGTCTGCGCGCATATCGATCCCCAGCTGCTGCACTACGGCATGCCGGTTTACGCCTCATACAGCCCGTGGTACTACAACGATGAGGAATTCCCCGACGGCTGCCCGATCGACAGCTGGTGGGACATCGTTCAGGGTTACGATGCGGAGACCCGTTCGTTTATCGACAAATCCGGCAAGGATCACCAATATTGGACGATCTACACGAAGGATATTACCTCCGCTTCCTACGCCGCCTTGTGGGCGCAGCTCATCGTTGACGGCGACGCGCTTGCCGCGCAATATGAAACCCAGTACGGCAAGCCGCTCGAATACACCTATATGGAAGCGCTGCAAAACACCCCGGGCATGATGGAATTCCCCGAAAACAACGGCAGCGTCGAGCTCTTCTGGCGCTTCACGCAGATGAAGATCACCGAACTGGACGACGGCGATCAGGTTGTCGCGGCGGTAGACGAATCCCTGAACGGTCCGACCCTCGGGCTTTGCTCGGGCAGCAAGCTCGACAACCGCAACAACGGGCTGACGATCAACTGGGTCACGGGTTTGGAGCCCTACACCGCGTTTAAGGCATGCGAATATCTTTACACGGTCAACGGCTGCGACAATCCCGCGGGCGCAAGGCTGCTCACGCTGTTCGCTCTCGGCGGCGAGGATGGGCAAAGCGGCTGCTACGGCTCGTTCGATCAGCTCGGCAGGTGGTCCGTTCGCGACGACTTCGAGTTTACCAAAACGCCGTATACCGATTTGGACGTCAACCTGAAGAGCCCCGATTTCGAGAAGATCTACTTCTTCTATCCCAACGTGCAGGCGTACTGGAAATTCTGGAGAGACATGGCGCCGAGCACCTGATCCCATAACCCGATTACGTTACGATGCGCTTGCCGCGGATCGCCTCAAACGGCGGTCTGCGGTGAGCCGCTATGAGGAGGCGCCGTATGGCGACAACGAAAACACAAAGCGAGCCAAGTACGCTCAGGCAGAAGCTGGATCGCTTTTGGTCCGTCCTGTTTCTCACGGAGGAGGGCAGACCCAAGAGCGCGGCGCTGCTGTATTCCTTCTGCCTCGCGCTTGTTTTCACCGTCATATACGGCGTTTCGTACTGGTTTTTGATCGACCTGATCCAAGCCGCGTTCCCCGCAGGCATGCAGGACGTCTTACAGATCGTTTTGCCCGGGCTTGCCGGCAGCGTCGTCTGCTGCGCGACCTTCTTCCTGCCGAAGCCCAACAAACGCGGCGTCGTTGCAAGCGCGTATATTTGGATGACGCTTTTGGCGATTGCGATCGTCGTCTGCATGGCGTTTCTGACGGATAAGGAGTCGTTTTCGATCTTCATCAGCATCTTTTTGAAGCTCGTCACCGTCCCGCTGCTGACGGGCGCGAGCTTTACGCATTTTTTGCTGCGGCGCATTCGGAAGCGTCAGGCGGCGGAGCAAGAGAGGTTTGCGCATGCTGCGCATTGATTTTCTCAACGTCGGCGACGGCGACGCGATTCTGATTCGCGAAATCGAAACGGATTACGTTCTGCTCTGCGACTGCGGACGCCCGCATATCGAGTTTGTCGCCGGCTCAAAGCGCGCGCATGTGATCAACCATCTCATGCGTATGGGAATCGGGCATATCGACCTCATCGTACTCACGCATCTGCATTTCGACCACATTGGCGGCGTGCAGGCGATCCTGCGGCATATACCCGTGAAAAAGGCGCTTGTCGGCTATCTTCCGCCCAAGGACGCGCGCTGGATCTTCGCCCCCGCGAGCGAACAGAAATCCGTCGTCGGGCTATGCGACGCGCTGAACTTCTATCGCGACGCGGTCGTGGCTTTGGAGCAAGCGGGCGCAACCTGCGTTCAGGCAAAGGCGGAGACGCTCCGCTTGACCGATCGGCTCTCCCTTTCCGTGCGTGTTGCGGACGATGAGCTGCTCCTTCGGCAAAAAGCGCTGTTTGACGGGCTGTATCACGGAGAAACATTCCTCGAAAGCGAAATTCACCGCGTTTCCAAGGATCGCAACTGTTCCAGCCTGCGGCTGCGTGCGACCTATGCGGGCAGAAGTGCGCTGCTCGGCGGCGATTCCTACGCGGCTTACTGGGAAGACGAACCCGAAGCGCCCTGCGACATCCTCAAACTGCCGCACCACGGCGACGACAAATCTCTCACGGAGAAGCTGCTGGCAAGGCTGAACCCCACCTATGCGGTCGTGTCGTGCCAAAACGACCCCAACGCGAAGAAGGAGCGCCCTGCTCAAACGACCGTCGCCATGCTGCTTCAAGGGCAGGTTCCGCACATCCTTTGCACGGAGAACCGCCCGATGCCGAACCTTGCGCCAACGACGCAGGATGCGATTTCGTTCCTGATCGGCGACGACGGTACGATCCGCGTCATTGCGGAATAACTTTCCCCCGCATCGCGCGGGAAAGCCCCCCTCGCCCGTCCGCTCCTGCGGACGCGCCCCCTCTTGAACCCAATCCCGCATCG
>CAZBVC010000001.1:0-47450 GCA_964495255.1 uncultured Oscillospiraceae bacterium | reverse complement strand
CCGTCCGCTCCTGCGGACGCGCCCCCTCTTGAACCCAATCCCGCATCGCGCGGGAAAACCACCCTCGCCCGTCCGCTCCTGCGGACGCGCCCCCTCTTGAACCCAATCCCGCATCGCGCGGGATAATATAACACACAAATGGAGGAAAGAACATGAAGAAACTGCTCGCAATCCTGTTGACTCTGGCAATGGTATTTGCCGCGGTTGCCTGCTCGGCGAAAACCGAAGCCCCCGCCGCTGTCGAGGAGCCGGTTGTGGAACAGCCCGTCGCAGAGGAACCGCAGGCTGCGGAGCCGAAGGTCGAAGAACCCGCCGCTGAGGAGCCGAAAGCCGAAGAGCCCGCAGAAGAAGTCTACGCGCCGCTCGGTCTGAGCTTCAAAAACAAGACCGGCGCAACCATCACGGGTCTGTACCTCTATCCCGCAGGCGCCGAGGACAAGGGCGGCAGCATCTGCCCCGCAGAATGGAAAGACAAGGACGCAGACGAAGCGAATTACGAGATCTTCGTATATATCGTTCGTCCCGCGGTCGCGCTCGACCTTTACGTTGAGTTTGCGGACGGCACCAACGCCACCATGCCCGGCTTGACCATTGCCAACCATGACAAGATCTCCATGAAGGACGGCGCAGACCCCGCAGCGTGGGAACTCGAAGCGCTTGACGACGCAGAGGATATCGCCAAGGCCGACGCCGCCATCGCGGCAGGCAAGACCGCCGATAACTGCTACCCCGGCTACGGGCTCTACGGTCTGGAAATCAAGAACAAGACCGGAAAGGACATCGTGGAATTCTACTTCTACGAAGAGGGCGGCGACTACTCGAAGTACCCCAACATGGTTCCCTGCCTGATCGACGCGGACGGCAACGCCATCACGTCCTGGGCGCCCGGCAAGGGCGGTCTGTATGTGTATGACTTCTTCATCCGTCCCATCGCGGAGAAGTACGAGGTGTATGTCGTTTATGCCGACGGCGAGACCATGACGGTCACCGGCATCGACCTGACCACCCCGAACGGAGACGGCTTCAAGAGCAACGAAATCTCCATGAAGGACGCGGTCGATCCCGACAAGACAGTAGTCTCCTATGACGACGGTGCGGAAGACGCCCTGCCGTTCATCGCGGCGGCTCTCGCGGAGGGCATCCCGGTAGACTTCTGGTATCCCGTTTACTAAGCTGCAAACCACATAGAACCACCCGGGGGGTCACGGTCACGGCTGTGACCCCTTGGTTTTTTAGCTCAAAACGATCTGTACCGATCATCTACGGCAGAACCACATATAAACAACACGCGGGCGGACATGTTCGCCCCGACACGCTGTCACAACTTCGGAAAGGAACGGCACATCCAATGAAACGGAATCGGCTTCTCGCGTTGATCTGCGCGTTTGCGCTTCTTCTCTCGATTTTCCCCTGCGGTGCGCTTGCAGAGGACGAAGGCGATTGGTGGACGGGTGATTTTTGGGACGTCGCGCATCTCGTCGAGCTCGGCGCACAGCCGCCCCAATACAACGCCGCAACGCAACAATACGAAATTTCCGCGCCGGAACAGCTGCTTTATCTGAGCGGTCTTTGGAAGCCGGACGATACAAACGGGGACGGCGCCGCCGACGCGCCCTGCGACGGAACCTATGTGCTGACAAACGATTTGGATATGTCCGCGCTCATGGCTTCGATCGGCAAAACGCTGACCGCGCTGAACGGCAAGAACACCCAAGGCTATATACCCCCCATCGCCTGCTCTGCGGACAGGCTGAAAGAGGAGGGCATTTCCTGCGCGTTCTTCGGCACGTTCGACGGCTGCGGGCATAGCATCACGAACCTGCGCATCGAACGCATGAGCGACAAATACGCGGGTTTGTTCGGCAACGTCGGGCATGATCGCGGCGAAGGCTATGTCAGAAATCTTGCCCTGATCGACATGGAGATCCGCTGCCTCGCGTCCTGCGGAATGATCGCCGGCGGGCTGTATGGCGACATTGAAAACTGCGTCGCCATCGGCAAGATCGAATGCGTCGAAAAAACTGCGGGCGGCATCGCCGGCAAGATAAAAAAGAACGAAAACGGCTACCTCGGCATGGTGAAAAACTGCTTCGTATACGCGGATATCAGCGTCCTCGGCGAGGGCAGCGAGAACGGCGCGGTCGGCGGAATCACAAGCGCACAGTCCGACGGCGGACGCGTCTACAACTGCTACGTCGGCGGCTCGATCAACGTCGTCGGTCGCAAAGCGTCGAACGTCGGCGGCGTGTCGGGCAACCTCAAATCTGGGCAGGCGCTCGAAAACACCGTGATGCTGCTTAAATCCATACTGGTCGAGGACGGCACGAGCGTCGGTCTGCTCTGCGGCGATTACAGCGGAGAAACCGGCTCTCACCTCGTCAACAATTATGTTTGGGACGGCACGCATTTGACGGGTCTTGTGACCAACGACCATCCCGAGGGTGCGGCTTATGTAAGCGCCGACGCGGAAACGATCCAAAGCAAGGCGTTCTATACGGATACGCTCGGCTGGGATTTTGACGCGGTTTGGGCATGGGTCGGCGAGGACGAAAGCGGCTACCCCATGCCGAAGACGTTTCTCGAAGCAGGCGCGGCGCTTCCCGATTTGACGGCGCGCATCGCATCCGACCTGACGATTGATTCGGTCGTTCTGCGTCCCTCCGAGCCGATGACAAACGAGGGCTATGCCGATGAAGCGCAGAACATCGCCTGTACGCTGACCCTCCCGAACGGCAAAACGGCAAACGGCGTCACGCTGTTTTACGGCGCGGATAAGGACGGAACGGCGTTTACAAGCTCCGTTGCCATGCAGGACGCGGGCGACGGTTCCTATTCGGTTCAGTTTCCCGAGACGGCGGAGGGCGTTTGGTATTACTATTTCGCCGCCGACGCGGACGGGCAGACCGTTACCTTCCCGAACGAGCTGTCGCAATGCGTGCGGTTGGAGCTGAAATCCGCCGCCGCGAAGCTCACGCCCAAGCAGGTGACCGTCAGCCCGGGCGAAACGTTTGACCGAATCGGGCTTGCGTGGATCACGGACGAGGGCGGATTGAGCGCGGTGCTGCGTTATCGCGAGGCGGGCGCTTCCGAATGGACGGAGGTCGCCGTAACCGATATCTATGACGCGGAGGTCGCGGGCGGACACGGAACGTTTACCGCCTACTCGATCGATCTTGCCAACCTGAACGCCAACGCGGCGTATGAATACCAAGTTGCAACGAGCGACGGGGCGAACGAGTACGCGACGGAGATCGCAACGTTTACGACCCTGCCCGAGCAAGGCAGCTTCTCCTTTATCGTCATATCCGACCTGCAAGCGACGACCGAGGAGGGCTATCTGCCGTTTGCCTATACGATGGACGGCTTCGTGGACGAAACGCTCGGCGGCGTGGATTTCGTCGTGAATCTGGGCGATTTGACCGAGGACGGCTCGTCCATCCCGCAATGGAAATACATGTTCAACACGCTTGGCGGCTACTTTGCCTCCCATTTGAACGTCTTCACGGCGGGCAACCACGAAAGCAAGGGCGACTTGAACTACTCGATCTTCAAGGGCGTGACCAACCAGCCGGGCAGCATGGACGACGAGCGCATCGGCGAAACGACCGCGAGCTTTACCGTTGGCAACGCCTGCTTCGTCGTGCTGAACACGGAACCGTATTCCGGAATCGACGGCGCGGACGTCGCCGCCGACCGCACGGCTTACTATGAAGCCCAAAAGGCGTGGGCAAAGTCCGTATTTGAAGCGTCATCGTGCGAATGGCGCATCGTCTGCGCGCACGCGGGTCTGATTCAGGACGACGAGGTGGCAACGGCGTTCCTCGAACAGATGTGCGACGAGCTGGACGTCGATCTCTACTTCAACGGACACATCCATAATTATTATCGCGCGACCGTGCGGGACGAAAAAGCCGCCGACGTCGGCGCGGGTACGACGTTTATCACAACCAGCCCGATGGGATGCAAGTTTGACGACTTCACCACGGGCGTTATCGACGACCTGCTGCAATTCCAAACGGGCGGGTCGGCGGACGAGCGGCAATACTTTACGCATGTCGTGATCGATCAAAACGGCGTGACCGTAACGGCATATCGGTTGGCGGAGCAGGGCGACGTCGGCAAGAAATCGACCTTTGAAGCCTACGACGCGATCGATTCGCTCACGCTGACAGAAAGCCTGTCAAGGCAGCACGCGCCCGCCGCAGAGCCCGCCCCCGCGTCTGACGAACCCGCTCAAACGGAACAAGCGGCGAACAACGGCACGCTGTATTACATCCTGGGCGGCGTGGCTGCCGCTGCGGTCGTCATCCTCGTGATCGTTGCGCTGACCAAGAAGAAAAAGAACCAAAAAGCATAATTCGTCGAACGCAGCATTGGCAAAGTCCCGCATCGTCTCGGTGCGGGACTTTGCTTACCAACAAGCTCTGTTTCTCGTAAACGAACTGTAAATTTCAAGATATTGTGAAAATTGGGGCTTGCCTGCCACAAGATATAGATGTATGCTTATCTTGATATTTGGGGCTCCGCTTCAACCGTCAGGATCATGAAATAGCTGAGGATATTTGGGATGGGAATCGAATCAATTACGGAAAACGCGATGCAGGTGCTGCAAAAGCGGTATTTGGGTCGGGATGAAAACGGCGTCGTCACGGAGAACGTCGAGGAACTTTTTGCGCGTGTTGCGCGCGCGATTGCCGCGGCGGATCGGCTCTACGACCCGAACGCGGACACGAAAAAGACGGAGGCGGAGTTTTACGCGCTCATGACGAGCTTCCGCTTCCTGCCGAACTCCCCAACGCTGATGAACGCGGGGCGACCGCTGGGCCAGCTTTCCGCCTGCTTCGTACTGCCCGTTGAGGACAGCATGGAGGCAATCTTTGACGCGGTGAAAAACGCCGCGCTCATCCATAAGTCGGGCGGCGGCACGGGCTTTTCGTTTTCGCGCCTGCGCCAAAAGGGCGCTACCGTCCGCTCCACGGGCGGCGTTGCAAGCGGCCCCGTCAGCTTTATGCGTGTGTTCAACGTTGCGACCGAGGCCGTCAAGCAGGGCGGCACGCGGCGCGGCGCGAACATGGGCATCCTGCGCGTGGATCATCCCGACATTCTCGAATTTATCCGCTGCAAATCGAACACGGCGGACATCACGAACTTTAACATCTCCGTCGGCTTAACCGAGGCGTTTATGCACGCGGTCGAGGCGGGCGAGGACTATGCCTTGATTGATCCGAAGACGAAGGCGACGGTCGGCACGCTGTCGGCAAAAGCGGTGTTTGACGAGATTGTTGACGCGGCTTGGCAAACGGGCGAGCCGGGCATCGTATTTTTGGATCGCATCAACCGCGACAACGTCGTTCCGTCTTTTGGCGAGATCGAAAGCACGAATCCCTGCGGTGAGCAGCCGTTGCTCCCGTTTGAAAGCTGCAACCTTGGCTCGATCGACCTTTGCCAAATGCTCGTTTCGGATGAGAACGGCGCGCGCTTCAACTTTGACCTGCTGGATCAAACGGTGCGCTCCGCGATTCATTTTTTGGACAACGTCATCGACGTAAACAACTATCCGCTCCAAAAGATCGCTGAGACTACGCGCGCCACACGCAAGATCGGGCTTGGCGTGATGGGCTTTGCGGACGCTCTGCTCATGCTGAACATCCCTTACGACTCGGACGAGGGCGTCGCGTTTGCCGAACAGGTCATGGCGTTTATCGGCGAAACGGGTCGCAGCGAAAGCGCACGGCTTGCCAAGACGCGCGGCGCGTTCCCGCTCTTTGCCGAAAGCACGCTGAACGGCGGCGAAAAGATGCGCAACGCGACGGTAACGACCATCGCGCCGACGGGCACGCTTTCGATCATCGCGGGCTGCTCCTCGGGCGTTGAGCCGATCTTTGCCTACGCATATATGCGAAACGTTATGGACAACACGCACCTCACGGAGATCAACCCCATCCTGCTCAACAAGCTCGCCGAGCTGGGGCTGGACGACGCGGATACGCTGCGCCGCATCGCGGAAGCGGGTACGCTTGCGCAGATAACCGAGCTGCCCGAATCCCTGCGCCGCGTGTTCGTTTCGGCGCATGACATCTCGCCCGAAGCGCATATTCGTATGCAGGCCGCGTTCCAGCGCCATACGGATAACGCGGTATCGAAGACCGTCAATTTCCCGCACGACGCAACGCGTGACGACGTGCGCGAGGTGTACCTGCTTGCCTTCCGCGAGGGCTTGAAGGGCGTAACGATCTACCGCGACGGGAGCCGCTCGGGTCAGGTGCTAAACATCGGCAAAAGCGATACGCCCGCAAAGGACGCGCCCAAAGAGGAAACGCTTCTGCCCGAAAACTACGGAAAGATCGAGCCGCGCCCACGCCCGCTCATCACGCGCGGGTTCACCGAGAAGATGCGCATCGGCTGCGGCACGCTGTATGTAACCGTGAATTACGACGAAAACGGCGTATGCGAGGTGTTCACCAGCACGGGCAAAGCGGGCGGCTGCCCAAGTCAAAGCGAAGCGACCGCGCGGCTTGCGTCCGTTGCGCTGCGCAGCGGCGTATCCATCAGCGAGGTTTACGACCAGCTCAAAGGCATTCGCTGCCCGTCAACCATTCGCCAAAAGGACATGAGCTGCACCTCTTGCCCCGACGCGATTGCGCGCGTCTTGATAAAGGTCGCTTCGTTTATCGAGAGCGGCGAGCATAACGCGTTTGACGTGCCCGCGCCGAGCCTGCCGCGCAAAGCGGAGCGCCCCGCTGCGGGAGCGATCGCTACGGAAGCAACCGCGCCCAAGCAGAACGCATTCGGTCTGCATCGCTGCCCCGAATGCGGAGGCGAGCTCGCCCATGAAGGCGGCTGCGTCATCTGCCGCGCCTGCGGCTTCTCAAAATGCGGCTGAACCAATCTGACATGAATCGGAGGAAACTTGCGTGAAAGCCGTTTTGCTGACTTGCAGCATGGGACAGGGTCATAACTCCGCCGCCGCTGCGGTGCGCGAGGCGCTCATGCGTCGCGGCGCGACCTGCGAAATCGTCGATGCGCTGACGTTCCTCGGCGAAGGCGTTTCAAGCGTGATCGAGAGCGCGTTCGTCAACATCGCCGTCAAGACGCCCCGCGCGTTCGGCTTTATGTATGCGGCGGGCGAATTCGTCAGCTCGGAAAAGCGCAAGTCGCCCGTGTACTTTGCAAACGCGTTATACGCCGAGAATCTGCATCGCTATCTGCTGGAAAACGACTTTGACGCGGCGATTTGCCCGCATCTTTTCCCCGCCGAGGCGCTTACGTTTTTGAAGCGCAAGCAGCGCCTGAAACTGAAAACCTATTTTGTCTCCACGGACTATACCTGCATCCCGTTTTTGGAGGAAACCGACCCGGACTGTATCTTTACGCCGAGCGCAGACCTCGCCCCCTGCTTCGTTTCGCGTGGCATTCCCGCCGCGCTGCTTTCGCCCGTCGGCATTCCCGTGCTTGAAAAATACGCTGCTTCCATGCCCAAGTCCGACGCGCGCGCCTTGACCGACTTGCCGAACGATCTGCCCGTTTTCCTTGTCATGACGGGCGGCGAAGGCTGTGGAGACGCGCTCACGCTCACGCGCAAGCTGCTTGAACGGCAAAAGAACGCCGATTGCCGCGTCGTCATTTTGGTTGGCAGAAACACGGCGCTCGGGGACAGCATTCGCGCCCGCTGCGGAAGCGACGTCCGCGTGCGCGTCGTACCGTTTACCGAGCAGGTTGCCGCGTATTTGGACGCGTGCGACGTGCTTCTGACCAAGCCGGGCGGCATTTCCTCAACGGAAGCGGCGGTTAAGAACGTCCCGATGATCCACACGTCGCCCATACCCGGCTGCGAAACGTTCAACGCGCAGTTTTTCGCCGAGCGCGGTATGTCCGTGCTCGCGCCGAACGAAGGCTCCGCCGCAGACAACGCCATTCGCCTTGCAACGGACGAAAAGGCACGTTTGCGTATGCTGGAAGCGCAGAAGCAATACGCCCTGCCGCTTGCCGCGGAAAACGTCGCCGCGCGCATTCTCTCCGACGCCGAGGCTGAATAAAGGCAGGTCATATACAGAAGATCCCCCGTTTGCCGTTTGCGCGGGGGCTTTTTTGCGGAATACAATCACAAACGAGGCAAAAACAAACGTGTTTTGCTTGTCAAACGCGGCGTTTTGCGCAATAATGAATTGTTATTGATTTCATCAAGGAGACGCGGTTATGAGAATAAGCGAACTCGTCGGCGAACGCTATAAAGAGCGCCCTGCCGACTGTACCATCGAGAGTCACGCGCTGATGGTGCGCGGCGGCTACATCAAGCAGATCAACACGGGCGTATACACGCTGCTTCCGCCCGCAAAGCGCATCACGCGCAAAATTGAGCAGATTATCCGCGAGGAGATGGATCGAATCGACGGGCAGGAGGTGCTCTTCCCCGTCGTGCTGCCCGCCGAGCTTTGGAAGGAATCGGGGCGCTATACGAGCGTCGGCAAAGAGCTTGTGCGCCTTTCCGACCGGATGGGCGCGGACATGGTGCTCGGCATGACGCATGAGGAAGCCGCCGTTCACCTTGCGCGCGACGTGGCAAAAACCTATACGAAGTATCCGTTCATGATCTATCAGATTCAAACCAAGTTTCGCGACGAGCCGCGCGCCCGCGGCGGTTTGATTCGCGTGCGTGAGTTCACAATGAAGGACGCATATTCCTTCCATACCTCGCAGGCGGATCTCGAAATCTATTACGACCGCTGCTATGCGACATATGAGCGCATCTTCAAGCGCGCGGGCTGCAAGAACGTGATCGGCGTATTGTCCGATTCGGGCATGATGGGCGGCAAGATTTCGCATGAGTTCATGCTGCTCACCGACGTCGGCGAGGATACGCTTGTGCTCTGCGGCGCATGCGACTTTAAGGCAAACCTCGAAGCTGCGCCCGCCGTTACGGACAACAGCGCGCTTTCCGAAATCGAGCCCTTAACCAAGGTGCTTACGCCGCACATGGCAACGATCGAGGACGTAACGAACTTTTTGCACGCCGCCGTCGAGCATTCGTGCAAAGCGGTCGTTTACCAGCGCAACGCGGACGATTCCTACGTTGTGGCGTTCGTTCGCGGCGACAAGGAGATCAACGAGATCAAGCTGAGGAACCATCTGCGCGCCGAGATCCATCCCGCCGTCATCACGGAGGATTGCGGCATCGTCGCGGGCTTCATCGGACCCATGGGGCTGGATCAAACGCGCGTAACCCTCGTGTTCGATCGCTCGCTCGAAGGGATCGGCTCGCTTGTTTGCGGCGCGAACGAAGCGAATTACCACTTTTCGGGCTTCAACGTTGCGCGCGACTTCGGCAAGGTCGAATATGTCGACGTGACGAAGGCGGTTGCGGGCGGTATTTGCCCCGTTTGCGGCAAGCCCGCGCTGTATGTTTCCAACGGCATCGAGGTCGGAAACATCTTTCAGCTCGGAAAAAAATACACCGAATCCATGCATATGCAGTATCTCGACGAAAACGGAGAGCTGCAAACGCCCATCATGGGCTGCTACGGCATTGGCGTCGGCAGGCTTTGCGCCTCCGTCTGTGAGGAGAGCCACGACGAATACGGCCCCGTTTGGCCGATCTCCATCGCGCCATGGGAGGTCGAGGTTTGCATCCTGCGCGCGGATCAGGCGGACGTTCGTGAAACGGGCGAAAGCATCTATGCCGCGCTGCAAAAAGCGGGCGTAGACACTCTGATCGACGATCGTCCGGTCAGCGCCGGCGTGCTGTTTTCGGACGCCGATCTGCTCGGCGCGCCAATTCGCGTAACGGTCAGCCCGAGAAACCAAAAGGAAGGCGTAATCGAGCTTTCCACGCGCGATAAACGCGTCAAGAAGCAGGTTTTGATCGCAGACGCGGTTAAGGAGGTTCTTGCGCTCAAAGCGGAGCTGTTCGCCGAGATCGACGCAAGGCTGTGATACTGATGCCGCATCATGGAACGCGTTCAATCCGAATCGCCCTTGCGTGCGCGCTGTGCCTTTTCGGCGCGATGTGTTTTGGGTGCGCGCCGTCTGCCGCGCCGACACTTTCCGCGGCGAGCCCCGCCGCTTCGGCGCCCGCCACGCCCGTATTCGCAGCGTCCCCCACGCCTTCGCCTACCGCCGAACCCACGCCCTCGCCCACCCCATCGCCCGACCCCGCCATGCAAAGCGTCACCTTCGCATGGCTCAGCGATACGCAGGGCTATTCCGCCGCGTATCCCGAGGTGTTTACGCAAATGACCGACTGGATCGTTTCCGAACGCGAGGCGCTGAACATCCGCTATGTCATTCATACGGGCGACATCGTGAACGACGTGCTGCGAAACAGCGAGCGAACGAACGCGGAAAACGCCATGCTGACGTTCAAGGACGTTTTACCCGTGTTCGCCGTTGCGGGGAACCACGACAACAAGGGCATGGATCACAACTATACCTTCTTTGGCGCGCTTATGGACAAGCTCGGCTGCGCGGAGCTGCCGACATTCGGCGCGATGGAGGCTTCCTGGCGGCGCAGATACGACCTTGTAACCGTCGGACATGACGACTTTATTCTGATCGGCGCGGGCTATTGCCTCACAAAAGCCGACACCGACTGGATGAACGAGGCGCTTTCGCGTTATCCCGACCGCACGGCGATTTTGGTTGCGCATTGGTATTTGGATCTGAAAAGCGACGCGTTGACAAGCGACAGCAAGCGTCTCTATACGGAAGTCGTCGCAAAGAATCCAAACGTGCGCTATGTGCTTTGCGGGCATCGACATGGGCTGAGGCGCGTGGAGCAGACCTTTGACGACGACGGCGACGGAACGATCGACCGCACCGTTTACGCCGTTTTGACGGACTATCAGGGCACGCAGGCGGGCGGCTTCGGCTACCTCACGCTGATGACGTTCGACCCCGCGGCGCGGGTCATCCGCATGACGAGCTATTCGCCGTATTTGGACGACTATAACTATTATGAGGACGAGAGCATCGAAACGTTCACGCTGCCGCTTGATACGATTCCCGCGGCGTAACGATCGATCCTTCCCCGCAAAAAAGACCGTCGGAGCTTTCGCTTGGACGGTCTTGCTTTCTTTGTTTGTTCGTCGATTCGATAATTCGTTGATTCGTCGATTTCCGATCAGCCCGCGTAAGGCAGGGATTCAAACCATTCCTCCTCGGGCTCGCCCGCGAGAAACAGCCGCCAATCGTCCTCAAACCGCATGGCGCCGAGCTTCACGCGCTCGTCGCTCCCGCTTCTTTGCAGAACGACGTAGCTTTCGCAGTCTGTTTCCTCGACCGTCCATTTCGAGCCGATCTCCATTTCGACCGTGGATCCGTCCGCAACCGACGCGGCGACCAGCCCCGCCTTCTTGATCGTCAGAGTCGTATATTCCGCGTCGCCGTCCCAATGCAGGATCGTATACGGCGAAGAAACCGAAGTCGTAAAATCGTCGTTCAGCGCAAAGGAAACGGTCGCGCCATAGCTGCCCAGCATATCGACCACGCCCTCCACGACGACAGAGCCGCTCCCGTCCGCCGAAAGCACGCTGCCGTCGAGCTCCGTCTCACACAGGGAGCCGTTTCGCACGGCGTAGAGATAGGTCAGATAGTCGTCCGAGCCGAAATCGCCGTTCAAATACAGCTCGATCTGCCCGTCGTTCGCCTTCGCGTCGCCGATGTGACACGAGGCGAACGAAAGCGAGTATTCCATCTCGCTATGATACGCGTCGTGTCCGCAATCGATATCCACGGCGGAATAGTTCGCATCCATCTCCTTGATCGTAATCAACAGCGTATCGAGCGCGCCGTCGCCGTCAAAATCGACGGTAAACGGCGTGTTGATGGGCGCTTCCTTCCAATATTCGCCGTCCGCCAGGGCGACGTCCGCCACGGCGTTTTGCGCGTTGACGGGCGCTTTTGGCGTTTCTGCGGGCGTGTCTATAACGGTTGGGCTCTCCTCCGCAGGGGCGACGGGCTCGGTCTTTGGCGCTGCGCAGGCGCAGAAAAGCAAACACAGCGTAAGCAATAAGGGCAAAAGACGTTTCATAAAATCTCGCTTCCGTTTCTTTGATTCATTTTGCGCATTGATTATACACCGTGTTTGTAAAAAGAAAAGAGAGAAATAGCAAGCGTTGTGTGAACAGTTGTCAAAAGAGGGAACGCATGGCGTCCCCTCTGAGACTGTCGAAAAACGCTGTTTTTCGACAGTATAACCGCTTCCCGCCTAAAACCCTGTGGGTTTCCGGGCGGCAGGAAGCACAGGGAAACCGCCCATAAATGGGCGATCCGTTCCGGCGTACACGCCGCCGGAGCCGGAAGAAAATCTCCGGGGGTTTTGACCCCCGAATCCCCCCAAGACTTTTTGACAAGCTAAAAGGAGAGTGACGCCATGGCGTCTCCCTCCTTCGTGAACCGTTGATGGGTGATCTTTTATGCGATTACTTATTCTGCGCGTCCGCAAGCAGACCATCCTTAGCGTTGGAATAGTCCGTGCCCTTGAACTCGTAGTCCTTGCCGGGCAGGATCGCGTTGACGATGATGCCGACAAACGCCGCCATAAACAGTCCGCCGAATTGCAGCTTGCCGATCGTGATCGGGTAGGTGTTAAACCCAAGCCCGCAGACGAGAATCAGCGCCGCAACAATCACGTTGCGCATGTTCTTGAAGTCCACCTTGTTCTCCACGATGGTGCGAATACCCGTTGCGGAGATCATGCCGTACAGAACGATCGAGATGCCGCCGATGATCGCGGTCGGAATCGTGCCGATAAACGCGTCGAAGATGTTGAGGAAGGAAAGCAGGATCGCCATGATCGCCGCGAGCAGCATGACCTTCGGGTCATACACCTTGGTCAGCGCGACAACGCCCGTGTTCTCCGAATACGTCGTGTTGGCGGGGCCGCCGAAGAGACCCGCAAGCGTCGTGCCGATGCCGTCGCCGAGCAGCGTGCGCGTCAAGCCGGGGTTGGCGATGTAATTCTCGCCCGTGGTGGCGCCGATGGCGCAAATGTCGCCGATGTGCTCAACCATAGCGGCGATTGCCACCGCGCAGAAGGTGACGATCGCGGGCCAACCGATGGCGGGGTCGAACGTCTGCTGCCCGAACACGAAGCGAAGCGGCGAATAATCCATAAACGGCGGGACGGCCACGATCGCAGCGCCCTTCAAGGAGGAGAAGTCAACCCAGGGCAGATTCAGCGCGTTCGGAGAAATGAGCCCGACGATTACGCCGACCGCGTATGCCCCGAAGATACCGATCAGGATGGGCAGAATCTTGACCATGCCCTTGGCGAACAGATTGACGCAGATGATGATCGCAATGGCGATGATCGCGAGGATCCAGTTTGTCGAGGCGTTCGCAATCGCGCTGGAGGAGAGCGTTAAGCCGATCAGGATGATGATCGGGCCCGTGACGACGGGCGGGAAAAGGCGCATGACCTTCTTCGCGCCGAAGATGGCGATCAGCGCCGCAAGTATGGCGTACATGATACCCGAGCAAACCACGCCGAGCGTCGCGTAGGGCAGCATTTCGAGATTGGGTGAGCCGTCCGCCAGCTTGGGCGCGATGGCCGCAAATGCCGCGAGAAACGCAAACGAGCTGCCGAGGAAGATCGGTATCCTGCGCTTCGTGATGAGGAAGAACCAAATTGTTGCGATGCCGGCGCAGAACAGCGTGACCGAAATGTCCAGCCCCGTGATGATCGGCACCAATACCGTCGCGCCAAACATCGCGAATACATGCTGCAAGCCAAGCACGAGCATCTTGCCCGTTCCGAGTTCTTTGAATCCGTTGCGGATTCCGTCTTTCGTGTCCATCTCTCCATACCCTCCTGTTATTGATCTAAGACGAACGGCGTTTTTGCCGTTTGCTCACGCTTATAAAAAAGCCGATGCGCTAACGCACCAGCCACACGGCGTCCTCGCCGTCGATCTCCTTGACGCAAACACGGATTCGCTCCGTTTTCGCCGTCGGCACATTGCGCCCCACATAATCGGGACGAATGGGCAATTCGCGATGTCCGCGATCGATCAGCGTAATCAGCTTTACGCAGGCGGGGCGACCCAAATCGACCACCGCATCCATCGCCGCGCGCGCGGTACGCCCCGTATAGATCACGTCGTCCACCAGCGCAAGATGCGTTCCGTCAACCGGAAAAGCGATGTGCGTTGCGTTCAGCGTAGGCTGCACGGAAATTTGGCTCAGATCGTCGCGATACAGCGTAATGTCCAGCTCGCCCACAGGGATCTCGCGCCCCGTAAACTGCTCGATCAAGGCGCCGAGCCGCCTCGCAAGCGGAACGCCGCGGCGGCGAATGCCAACGAGCACGAGCGGTTCTTCATGCGCGTTTCCTTCGATGATCTCGTGCGCAATGCGCGTCAACGCGCGCGACAGGTCGCGTTCGTTCAGCAATTCGGTTGTACGCGCGTCGATCTCGGGCATAAAAAAACCTTTCCTGCTTTTTGCGGAAAGGCGGCGTCATACGGCATACGCGTATTGAGCAGTCCTTTCCGGCATCTCCGTACCGAGTTAAAGCACTTATTGGCGTTATCTTAACACGAGCGTTCCGTTTTGTAAAGCACAATTTCCGCAATTTTTATTTTTTGTTGTTTCGCTTTGCATATGGTCGAATTAGGATTATACTGTATATGTGAGATTTTTGAATTTCGAAAGGTGGATGTCTTTATGGCAGATAAGCTTCGCAGAATCGGCATCCTGACCAGCGGCGGCGACGCGCCCGGTATGAACGCCGCCATTCGCGCCGCAGTTCGCACCTGCGTGCTGCATGGCGTTACGCCCATCGGCGTGCATCGCGGCTATAACGGCTTGGTGCATTCGGACGTGATCGAGCTGGACGCGCGCTCCGTCAACGGCATCACGTCCCGCGGCGGCACGATTCTGTATACCGCACGCAGCGAGGAGTTCAAAACCGAGGAGGGCTTGAACATGGCGGCTGCAAACTGCCGCTATCTCGGCATCGACGGCATCATCGCCATCGGCGGCGACGGCACGTTTCGCGGCGCGCACGCGCTGTCCGAGCGCGGCGTCAACACCGTTTGCATTCCCGCCACGATCGACAACGACATCGGCTGTTCAAATTATTCCATCGGGTTCGACACGGCGGCGAACACCGCAATCGAAGCGATCGACAAGCTCGCCGACACGATGCAGTCGCATCAGCGCACGTCCGTCGTCGAGGTCATGGGGCATAACGCGGGGCACCTTGCCGTGTACGTCGGCATGTCGGTCGGCGCGACGGCGATTCTGATTCCCGAGCGTCCGTTCGACTTTGAGCATGACGTGTTGGAGCATATCCGCGAGGGGCAATATCGCAACAAGCGGCATCATCTCATCATCGTGGCGGAGGGCGTCGGCAACACGCCGGAAATCGCCGACCGCATTCGCAACGAGATGGGGCTTGACACGCGCATCACGATCATCGGGCATATCCAGCGCGGCGGAAGTCCGTCCGCGCGCGACCGCGTCATGGCGACCCGCATGGGGCATCGCGCGGTTGAGGAGCTCCTCGCCGGCTCGTCCAACATCGTCGTATGCTATCGCGATTCGCAGCTTTGCGCAACGCCGATCGAGGAAGCGCTGCTGATGAAAAAGGATTTGGACGAATCCATGTATCGCGTCGCGCAGGAGATTTCGATCTGAGGCGCAAACGCGCATGAAATAAAAACAGCTGCCGCGGCGCATCGCGTTCGGCAGTCTTTTTTTGCGCCTTTACGCAACGGCAAGCAGCCAAACAAGCGGAAAGGCGATTTCCTCGGATAAGAACGTATCCAGCGGCGCAATATGATTTTCGCGCCCCGCAACGGCGTTCCAATAGCGAAACTGCGGCGGCGTCCCGTTTGCGCGCTCAAAGGCGACATAGTGCCACCCCTGCTTATGCCGATACAATACGATTCCGCGCCGAATCTCGTCGGCATGAGCGATTGCCCGCTTCGGCAAGATGTACAAACGCGTTTTTACGCCGTATCGTTTGAGGCAGCGCCGCAGGCGAAACGGGCTTGTGCCGAGCCGTCCGCGAAACAGCGAGCGCTTTGAAAGAAACGCGCGAAGCTCCGACGCGTCGCGTTCGCGCCCCATCGCACGGAGGATGTTCCAGCAGGAGATCCAGCCGCAGCCGTTTTGATCGCTTGTCAAGCAGCCGTAGGGAACGTCCGTCATCCGCGGCTGATTGATGATATAGCCGTCGCTCGAATACGCGGCTTTTCCGTTCTTTTCCATGCAGAAGTATCCTTTCGCGTTTTATCGGGGTTTCATCGGGGTTTTGCCATGCTTATTATAAAACGCATCCCGCCGCATCGCAACCGCATCGTGAGCCTGACCGCATACGAATTGTTTGCGGATTCCCCTGCGGCGTGATAGAATATATGCCATCAACCGAACGCACGCCGTTTTCAAAGAGAGGGTCTATCCATGAAACAGAGAGATCTATTAAACTTCCTTTCCACGCTTGAACGCCTGAAATCGACACCGCGCCACAGCGTTACGAAGGGCGGCATACGCGAGACGGTCGCGGCGCATTCCTGGCGGCTTGCCGTTTTGGGTATGCTCGTTGCGGACGAGATCCCGCATATCGACAAGGATAAGCTCATCCGTATGTGCCTCATCCATGACTTTGGCGAAGCGATTACGGGCGACATCCCCAGCTTCCGCAAGACCGCGGCGGATGTGGCGACCGAGGATACCGCCATTCAGGATATGCTTTCCACCCTGCACGATCCCCAAAGGAGCGAGCTTACCGCCCTGTTTGCCGAAATGGACGCCATGGAAACGCCCGAGGCGCGGCTTTACAAGGCGCTGGACAAGCTCGAAGCGGTCATTCAGCACAACGAAAGCGATATTTCGACCTGGATCCCGCGCGAATACGAGCTGAATCAAACCTACGCCATCGAGAACGCCGCGGAGTTTCCCTACTTAAAGGAGCTGCGCGCGATGATGCTCGAGGACACGCTAAAAAAGATTGCCGACGCAAAAAAGGAGGATTGATAACATGAGCGACTATTTTGACCTGATCTCCCGCCGCGAAAGCTGCCGCGATTACGCGGATACGCCCGTAGAGCGCGAAAAGCTCGTGCGCTGCGTGGAAGCGGCGCGCCTGTCGCCCTCGGCATGCAATTCGCAGCCTTGGAGCTACCTCGTTGTAACCGATCCCGCGCTCGTAACCGAGGTGCGAAAGGCCGTGCAGGGCATGGGTATGAACGGCTTTACGGACGGGGTAAACGCGTTCGCCATCGTCATCGAGGAGCCCGCCATGCTTTCCGAGCGCGTACTCAAACGCTTCAAAAGCCAGGATCTTGCGTCCATCGACATCGGGCTTTCCGTATCGCAGTTTTGCTATGCCGCGACGGAACAGGGCTTGTCAACCTGCATCCTCGGCTGGCAGGACGAAGCGCGGCTCAAAAAGCTGCTCGATGTTTCGGGCGGTCGCCGCGTGCGCCTCGTGCTTGCCGTCGGCTACGCCGCAGCCGACGCGCTGCGGACGAAAAAGCGCAAGCCCATCGAGCAGATGAGCCGTTTTTACGAATAGCTTTCGCGTCTTTCGAATTGTCTCGCGCCGCATCCTCGCGGCGCTTTTTGCTTGCGTTTGGGGCGCTTATTCCGCTCCGTTCAAGTCGATCAGCACCAGCTCGGGCGGATTTGAGACGCGCGCCGCCCAGTACGGCTTTTTGGAAAGACCGCGGCTGACAATCATCGTCGTTCCGTCGTCAAAATCGTATCTTCCGCCCGCGTATTTGGGGAAAAGCCCCTGCTCCGGCGCATACAGCCCGTTCAAAAAACCGGGGATGCGCACCTGCCCGCCATGCGTATGCCCCGATAGCACAAGGTCGAACCCGAGCGCGCGATAGGACGCGATCTCGTTCGGGCGATGCACCGCGAGAATCGAGAAAACGTCGTCCGTTATCAGGCGGGACGCCTCGCGCACCTGTTCGGAAAAAGCCGCCTTGCCGAAATGGATATCGCTCACGCAAAACAGTTTGACCTTCGCCGTCCCGACGGAGAAAACCTCGCTCGTTCCTTCGCAAATCGGAATGCCGCAAGCGGCGATCTGTTCGAGCACATCGTCTTTCCCGTTGCGAAACTCATGGTTGCCGAGGATGTAGCGGCATTCGTATGAGCCGCTCAACGCGCGCAAAAGCGTCAAAGCATGCTCGATCGAGCCGCGCGCATGCACGATATCGCCGCAAAGCAGGACGAGATCCGGCTTCGCCTCCGCGATGGCGTCAAGCAGCTTGCTCTGCCCCTCGCCATACGAATCGGCGTGCAGATCCGTTATGAGGCAAATGCGCATCTTTCCGCCGATACGCGGATCCGAAATCGTATATGTGCGCGTAACAAACGCGCTTTTGCCCCAAGCGTTGAGCATCGCATACCCCATCGTCAGAATCAGAAGCGCCGCAAGCAGCCGTCTGCGAACCTTTTTTTTGCGTTCCATACTATCGTCTATTATAACGCAAGTTTGCCCGCATATCCGCGCTAATTTACCGAAACGCCCGTAAATCGACGAACCGCCGTCAACTTCATGGCGGAAAGGCTCGTGATCTTGACCACGTCGCCCGTCTTTGGCGCATGGATGAACTTTCCGCCGCCAATATAGATACCAACGTGCGAAACGGGCGTGTTGAACGCGACCAAATCGCCCGTTCGAAGCTCGCTTTTGTTGATTGCGACGCCCGCCTTCGCCTGATCGCAGCTCACGCGCGGAATGGACATACCCGCCTGCCCGAACGCGTATTGCGTGAGTCCCGAGCAGTCAAAGCCCGTGGTCGGGCTGTTGCCGCCGTAGACATACGCCGTGCCGAGGTATTTCTTTGCCGTTGCGACAACGTTCAGGCAGCGTAAAACCTCGCTTTGAATCGCCGCATTGGTCTTTGCGCCAACCACGCCGTCAGCTGTCAAGCCGTTTCGCGATTGATACTTTTTCACCGCCGCGAGCGTCTTCGCGCCGAATATGCCGTCCGCGCGATCGTTCAGATAGCCAAGCATAATCAGGTTGCCTTGCAGCTGTTTGACGTCGTCCCCGCGGCTGTACAGCCGCATGAGCGGCGACGAAACCCGCAATGCTTGAACCGATTCTGCCGTCGCTTCGCCCGCAGCAAGCGCGCCCGTCGGCAGCAGCAGCGCAAGCGTCAGGATCAACGGAAGCAGGATGCGCTTTGTGAATAAAATCGTTTTGTGCATTTGATTGCACCTCCTTTGCCCATTCAAGCTAACATGGTTTTGCGGCAAAGCAAGCAAAAACTGCTTCGTTTTTACGCCTTATCCACAATATTGGAAGCGTCCGACAGCGGCGGAAAAATCTGCCGCGCGTTCTTTTTTGCAACAAAAAACGGAGCGGATCACGTCCGCCCCGTCAGTCCGCCTTATCGTTTTCCCCGTTAATCGGGGCGATGCAGCTTGTAGATCTGCTTGGTCTTGTAGGAATAGACCTCGATGTTGTTCTTGTCAATCACGGTCATTTTGAACGCTTTCTTCGCGTTTGCAAAATCGCCGTCGTTATAGAAGAGAACATATCCCTCCTGGACGACATAATACGAGCCGTAATCGATCGTCGGAATGTTATAGCGCATATAGCCGTCGGTATTGATAAAGATATAATAACTGCCGCCGTACCATTTGCTTTGAATAAACGCGCCCGCAATCTTGTCGTCCAGCAGCAGCAAATCGTTTGCGTCCTCAAAGTCGATTAAATCGATCAAAATGTCTACGACCTCGCTCGCCGTGCCGTAGGAAGACCAGTCCTGATGCACGATGCTCAAAAACTGATACACCAACACGCCGGTGTCGTCCTGATCGAGCCGCTCCAACGCCGTTTGTGCGGCGGAATAGCTCCCGCTTCGATAGAGGTCGATCGCCTTATCCAGCGCGGCGTCGTGATACGTTTTCGCGAGGCTCTTTGCGTCCGAATAATCGCCCGCATTCTTCATTTCGCTGTACGCAAGCGCGTAGTCGCCGCGCGCAGCATCGCTCTTCGCCTTGTCGTAATACGCCGCTTTCAGCTTCTTCGTCGCGGGCGCATAGCCCTGCTTCGACAGGCTCTCCAGCTCGCTGATCGCATCCGAGAAGAGATCCTGTTCGAGCAGCGCGCACGCTTGCTCGTAACGCGCGTCGAGCGATTTCTCCTTCGCATCGCGATAGCTGCCAAGCGAATCGTATGCCTTTTGCGCCTGCTCAAACTTGCCGCTCTCCGTCAGGTCGCCCGCCTGCAAATAGCGCGCTTGCTTTGCCGCCTCCGCGCTGTTTCGATAGTCGCCGAGCTGTTCAAACGCGCTGATCCCCTCGTCGTAACGCCCCATCGCGACATGCTCCGCCGCGGTAAAATACTCGTTTTCCTTCGGGAAGAATACCCAGCAAAGCGGAATTCTGCAAAACGCGATGTTCGCCTCGTTGAAATTGAAGTCCTCCATCTCGCGCATGGCGCGGTTGTAGTTGGCTTTGCCGGCGATCAGCGATACGACCAGCGCGACCACGACGAGCGCGGCGGCGGCGATTGCGATCAGTTTGCGCATACCGCGCTTCTCATCCCCGCCCGCGAGCTTTTCCGCAGCGCCCTCCACGCGTTCCTTCACCACGCCGCCAAACGCCGTAACCGAGCCAAGCACGGAGGTTGTTGCACCGGTCGCCTGTTTTGCGTCATGCGGCGCGTCCTGCGGCTTTTGTCGGGCAACGGGCGGCGTCTGAACGATTACGGGCTCATGCGCGTCCCCCTTGCCCGAAGCATCGCCGTAAAGCTCCTGCGCCAGCTGCTGCATATTCTGCGTGCGCGATGCGGCGTGAACGGCGAGCCCGTGCTCCAACGCCGCCTCCTCCGCCTTTGAAAACTGCGCGCCGTATGAATTGGGCGAAGGAATCCGCTCGTCGCCATACATACGATCCAGCGCCTGCATGGGGGTCACGCCCGTCGTCAGGCGATAGATCGTTGCGCAGAGCGCGTAAACATCCGTCCATGGACCCTGCTCGCCGCGGGTTCTGTATTGCTCCTCGGGCGCAAAGCCATGCTTGACGTTGATCGTGTTGGAATGCTCGCCCTCCGTGGAAAACTGCCGCGCCGCGCCGAAATCCAGCAGTTTAAGCACGCCGTTTGGTTGCAGCATGATGTTGTCGGGGCTGATATCGCGATGCAGCAGACCCTCCGCGTGTACGCGTTTCAACGATTCGATCAACGGGCGCATCATCGCGAGCACCTCGTCGGTCGGAATCTTGCCGCCGCGCCGCTGAGCGTATGCTTTGAGCGTTTCGCCCTCGACAAAGTCCATCACGATATACGCCGTTCCGTTCTCCGCGAAATAGTTGCGCACGCCGACGACGCCGCTGTCGCCCGAAAACTTTGCAAGCGTCTTTGCCTCGCTGACAAAGCGCGCTTTCCCGTTATGGAAAATCGCCGCGCGGTCGCCCGAAAGCGTTGCCACGGTCAAATGCGTATGCGCGTCGCGCGTGACGCATCCCTCGGGATAATATTCCTTGATTGCGACCTTCAAATCGAGGTTGATGTCCCAGCCGACATAGGTGATGCCAAAGCCGCCCTGCCCCAGCGCACGCCCGACGAGGTATGCGCCGGCTAGTATGCTGCCGCATTCCAGCTGATGCGGTTCGTTTTGCGCAAACGCGTTGTCAAAGCCGCAATGCGGGCAAACGCCGCCCGGCTCGTTCAGCGCGGACATACATTGCATACAGACCAATTCCGGGTTTATCATACGGTTTCTCCCCCCTGCCCTCCCGGGCATATCCTGATCGTTGTTTCGCTTGGCTCTACCAGAGCTTTACGCCGTTTAAGGCGCATTCGTTATAGTCGTTCGTGCCCGTGGCGAGCACCGTTCCGTCCGCTCGCAGCCCAAGCGTATAGTTGCTGCCGGCGCACACGGCGATGATATCCGTCCAATCGCCGACGTCGTTCTCCCCATGCGTGTTATTGCCCATGGCAAGCACCGTTCCGTCCGCTCGCAACGCGACAAAATGCCAACTGCCCGCCGAAATCGCAACGATGTCGTCCCAGCCTTTCAGCTCGTCCTCGTCGTTCAGATAGTAATCCGTAATAAGCAGCGTTCCGTCGGAGCGAAGACCGATCGAGTAGAATGCACCGCCGGACACGGCGACCAAATCCGTCCAGCCGCTCACGTCGTTTCCATCGCCCGCTTTGCCCGCGAGCAAAGCCGTCCCGTCCGCCCGCAGTCCGAGCGTGAAATAGCCGTCCTTACCCGCTTCGAGCGCGACAAGGTCGCTCCATGTTTCGACGACCTGCGGGGCGCTCGTGTTGTTGTATTCGTCCAGCGCGTATGCCGTCCCGTCCTCTTTCAGCGCAACATAGTGTGCGGCGCCCGCCGAAATGGAGACAACGTTTTCCCACTCGTTTCCCATGGACCAAGTCGAAACCGTCCCGTCCGCGTGAAGCCCCATCTCACCGCCCGCGGCAACCGCGATCAAATGCGTGCCGAGCGACGCTTGAAATCTTTCTCGAATACTGTTGTCTTGATACGTCAAAATCGGAACGCCCGAGCTTGGCAGCGCGGCGGACGAAATACATATGCCCGACAGCCGCTGCGAAAAATCGTAGGTCTGCATGGCGCGCACGCGGTCGCCCTTTTCCAGATAGGCGAGCGCCTTTTGAAACAACGCTTCCTGATCGGACGCCTTGATTCGCTGCGGCGTCGGAAGCGGGAAAAAACTGCCCGCAGCCCCCGTCTCGAACGACGGAACCGGCGCTTCTGCCGTTTGTTTATCCTGCGTTTCCGACTCGGTCTGCGTTTGAACGACCGCGTTTGCGTCGTTTTTCTTCCTTGTCAAGCCAAACGAGAGAATCAGCGCTATGGCGAGGCAAACGACCACGCCGCCCGCCGCGAGGCAGATTGTAACCCATCGTTTGAGCGAATGCTCCGCCTTTTCCGCGCGCTTCTCCGCTTCCGTTTGCGCCTGCGCCGCGTTGTCGCCCGTATTCTGCCGCTGCTCATCCGTCGTCGTATTCCGACGTATGGTTTGGTTTGAAGGGCTCACGCCGTCCGCGCTGCCGTAAAGCTCCAGCGCGAGCTGATGCATATCCTGCGTGCGGTTATTCGCGCGCACGGTAAGACCGTTCAAAATCGCGTTCTGCTCCGCTTGCGAAAAGCCTGCGCCCAGCTCGTTCGGGGGAACAAGCTCGTCCGTGCCGGACTGGCGATCCAGCGCCTGCGGCGGCGTAACGCCCGTTGTCAGGCGGTAGATCGTTGCGCACAAGGCGTAAACATCCGTCCATGGGCCCTGCTCGCCATGCGTTCGGTATTGCTCCTCGGGCGCAAAGCCGTGCTTGACGTTGATCGTGTTGCTATGCTCGCCTTCCGCGGAAACCTGTCGCGCCGCGCCGAAATCCAGCAGCGTGACCAAACCGTCCGCGCGCAGCATGATGTTGTCGGGGCTGATGTCGCGATGCAGCAGTCCCTCCGCGTGCACGCGGGAAAGCGACGCCAGCAGCGGCCGTAACAGCGTCAGCGTCTCCTGGGCGGGCAGCTTGCCGCCGCGCCGCAGCGCATACGCTTTGAGCGTTTCGCCCTCGATGTAATCCATGACGAGATACGCCGTTCCGTTCTCATGGAAAAAGCCCCTTACGCCCACGATGGAGCGATCGCCCGTGAACCGTGCCAGAATGCGCGCCTCGTTGACGAACCGTTCCTTGCCCTTTTGGAACGCCAGCGCCTTGTCGCTTGCCACGGTCATCACGGTGACATGCGTCACGGAATCGCGGGTGACCACGCCCTGCGGGTAATACTCCTTGATGGCGACCTTCAAATCGAGGTTGAGATCCCAACCGATATAGGTGATGCCGAAGCCGCCCTGCCCGAGCGCGCAGCCGACGAGATATGTGCCCGCCAATATGCTGCCGCATTCGAGCTGATGCACGGCGTTTGTGACCTGCGCGTTGTTGCAGCCGCAATGCGGGCAGACGTCGCCATTTGGGGGAAGCTGCCCCATGCAGCGCATACAGAGCCGTTCGTTGTCGATCATTTTTCGTTATCCTTACTGATTGCGAATGTCTGCCGCGTCAGCACTTCTCCCAGAAAACGCGGTAATCCATCGAGCCGATGCGCATCACGTCGCCCGAGCGAACAAACATGCCGTCCTTGATGGGCACGCCGCCCAAAAGCGTATCTCCGTTCGGGCTCAAATCGCTTGCCCAAAGCCCGTCCGTCTTCCAATCGAAGCGGCACTGCACGGGCATGAGCAGCTCGTCGTCGGCAAGGCGAAGCTGCGCGCGGCTCATGTCGCTGCCGATAATCAGGCTGCGCGTCATGCGCATGCGGCAGCAAATCTCCTCTTTCTCTCCGATTCGCACGATGCAAAGCTCGATCCCGCCCGCGGTGCTCTCGTCAAATCGCAGCATCACGTCGTCCTCGCCGCGCGTTGCGGCGGTTTTCGCATGCTTTCTCTTCTTTGCGGAAACGCAGATCAGCGCGACGACAAGCGCAACGATCAGCGCGAGTACGCCGATTGCGGCATAGATCGTCCAGCTCGGTAATTCTTTCAAAAAAGCCGGCGCGTCAGGCGCTTCGCTCTCGGGTTCCGGCGTAGGAATCGGTTCCGCCGTCGCCTCGGGAATCGGCGTCGCATCCCGCGCGGGCAGGCCCGCAAGCGAGATCTCCCGCTCATCCGACGCGGTCGCTTCCCCGCGCGTAAACGTTATGCGCAAAACCGCCTTGTCCGCTTCCGTAACCGCGCGCACGTCCTCCTTGTCGATCACGAGCACATAGGTTTTTTCGTTTCGCGCGAGAATCTTCGCCGCCGCGTCCTCGGCCGTTACGCCGCCGGTTTTCAGCATGACGTCCACGCCGCCCGCCGACTGCCGCGCAAAGCCCGTAATCGTCTTTGCCGCCTCGACGCGCTCCGCCGTGGTGGTGTTATAGGTCAAAGCGATCACGTTGACGGGAATGCCCGCCGCCACGACCTGCGCGGAAAGCTCCATTGCCGATATGCCCGACAGATCACGATCCAGCCCGTCCGCCATAACGATCAGGCATTTGCGCGCGCGCACCTCGCCGCCGTTTTGCAAAAGCTTGAGCGCCTGCGACATGGACGCGTACAAATCGCGCGTTCCGCCCGTTTTTTTCAGCGCGTCGATTCGCCCGTTCAATACGTCCTTTTGGTCGCTGATATCCTCCTTGGAGAGCTGCGCGTCGATGCCGACGATCGCGGCGTTGTCGCTTGCGCCCATCGCGTTGACGACCGCGCGGCAAATGATCTGCATGTCTTTCAGCGCGCGCTCCGTAACCGCCGTATCCGTATCCGCAAGGATCACATAGGTTGTGCCCGGGTCCGCATAGGAGAGCGGGCTCACGCTTTTGAGCGCAACGTCCTGCCCGTCGAGCGATACCGTGAGCTCCTCCGCCTTGGGCGCCTCCTCCGCGTCGCAGAAAAATACGCCCTGCAAAACGTCGCCGCTGACCTGCGTGCCGTCGAGATACAGCGCGGTCTCGCCATCCGCCATTGCAAACGTCATGCAGAAAAGCGCCGCGATGAGCGCGGTCAAACCCGCGATCAAACGTTTCGGCAAACTGTTTCTTTTCGTCATATTTCGTCCCTCCGTATTCCGAGTCGGTCGCGTAACCTTGCTTCTAGAAAATGCGCACGGCGACGGCGGAATGGTTGTCGTTGCCGCTTTTCGCGCGTTTCTTCACCAGTTTTTTCATGCGCTCGAGCCAATCCTGCGCGGTTTTGGTATGTTTGAGCGCAAAGAGCATATCGTCCTCCGTCACATACTCCCAAAACCCGTCCGTACAGGTCAAAAGCGCGTCGCCGCTTTGAAGCGCGTGCGGGAAAAAGCGAATATCGGGGCGCGCGCCGTCCTCGTTGCCGAGCGCGCGCAAAACACGGTTGCGATCCTCATGGAAGCGAATCTGAGCCGGCGTAATTTCGCCCGCGAGCACCGCAAGCTGCGAAACGCTGTGATCGGCGGATTGATAGAGAATCTCTTTGCCGCGAAAATGGTAAACGCGGCTGTCGCCCACATGCGCCGCGCAGAACGAATCGCCGTACACCAGCGCGAGCGCAAGCGTGGTCTTCATCTTGACGGGCCCCGTCTGCTTTGCAACCACGGCGTCGTTCATTTCGGCGATCAGCGCGCGAACGCTCTCCTCCGACGGCGGAATCAGCGTATCGAACCGTTCCTCCAAAAGCGCGAGCGCGGTCTGCGAAGCGACGTCCCCGCCGCCGTGACCGCCCAGTCCGTCCGCCACCGCAAGCGCGCACAGCCCGGCTTTGCGCAGATACGCGGCGGAGTCCTCGTTGACGCTCCTTCCGCCGATATCCGAATCATAATACGCATCCAATCGCATACGGTTCTCTCCTCTTCCAAAAAACACCTTCACGATAGCCTGACCTCGAACGTTTCCTGCCCGAGCGAGAAGCGCGCGCCGTTTTTCAGCGCCGCTTCGCTGTCGGCAAACAGCGTCTCGCCGCCCATCAGCACCGTGCCAAAGGTCGAGCCGAGATCGCGGACGATCACGCAAGCCTCCGACGCGTCGTAAAGCACCTCGCAATGCGCGCGGCTGACCTCGCTCGTGCTCGGCGGAAACACAATACCGCAGCGGCTCGCGTCGCGTCCCATGCGGATCGGCGTCTGCGTTAAGGGGAATACGCTGCCCGCGTATACGCCGGATATGCAGATGAGCGCAGACCCGCTCGTGCGCTTCTTTTGCGCGAACGCCGCACGGACGAATCCGAGCCATCGTTTCAGACCCTGTCGGATCCACGCAAAAGCCTTCCCGCATCCCTCTGCCGCCCGCGAAGCGAAGCTCGTTCCCGTCTGCACGCCGCTCTGATGCAAAGCGCGCGTCTCACCGGGATACAGCGCGCCCCAAAACGCCTCCGCGTTCTGAAAACGATCCTTTGCCTCGACCGCCATGCCCTTCACGAGCACGCACGTCGTCTCCGCCGAAAGAAACGGGTCGATCGCAGACGGCGAAACCAGCGTGTCCTGCGCGCTTCGTTGCAGCGCGTCGGGCGGCACCTGCCCCGTCAGGCAAAAATACAGCGTGCAGGCAAACGCGTACAGATCGGACCATGGGCCAAGCTCGCCGTTTTGCGTGTATTGCTCGATTGGCGCATAGCCGGGCTTCACGACGAGCGGTATCTTCTCCGCACGGTCGCGCAAAGCGGCGTATGCCGCGCCAAAGTCGATGAGCTTGACCGTTCCGTCCTTGCAGATAAAAATGTTGTCCGGGCTCACGTCCCGATGGATGACCCCGCTTGCATGGATGTAGCTCAGGGCGTCCAGCACGGGCCGCATCAGTTGCAGCGCCTCGTATTCATGCAATTTGCCGCCGCGCTGCTGCACATACTTTTTCAGGTCGCAGCCCTCGAGGTATTCCATGCAGTAATACGCGGTGTTGTTCTCCTCAAAGAGCTTTTCGACGCCGACCACGCCCGCATAGCCGCGCAGGCGATAGATCGTTTGCGCCTCGTTCAGAAAACGCTCGCGCCCCTTGCAGAACAGCTCGTCGTCCCGCGTGCGCCCATAAACGCAGGTATCCCCATCCTTTCGCACGGCAATGTCAACAGGCAGAAACTCCTTGATGGCAAGCCGTTTTCCCGTGACCAGATCCAGCGCGATATAGGTCACGCCGAATCCGCCCGCGCCGAGCGTCGCGCCGACGAGATAGCGCCCGTGCAAAACCGTGCCGCGCGGCAAAGCGTATGCCACAGCCTGCGCATCGTTTTTATGCGCGCCGCACAACGAACAAACGCCGTCCGTTACGCCGCTTTGCATACATCCGAGGCACAAATTCTCTGTATTCATATCCCTCGCCGACGGTCGATTCAAAAAAACGGGCGGGCACGACGAAACGCATGCCCGTCCCGCGCTTTTCAGCTTATTTGACGATGAAGCCGATCTCCTTGCTGGCAAGGAAGAACGATTCGCCGAGCGGAATCGTATAGGGCTTGTTCGGTTCGAGCTTGGTGCCGTTTGCGAGGAACGTGCCGTAGGACGAGCCGAGATCCGTCACCACGACGCCCTCCGCGATCTCCTGCACGCTGCAATGCAGCCCCGAAACGCCCGGCGTCTTGGGCGGGAACACGACTTGGCATTTTTGCGGGTCGCGCCCGATCGTCGCCTTGCCGCGCACAGAGAACGTTTTTCCGCTCAGCGCGCTGCCCTGCCCGACCACCGCGATCTGTCTGCCGCCCGCCGCCGCCGTGCTGCGCCGCGGCGCGGATACCGGCGTTTGCGCAGGGCTTGCCGCCGCAGCCGCGTTTACCGCCGCTTTCGCCTTTTTCTTATTGAGGACGAGCACGACCACCAGCGCCGCAATGATAAGCGCCGCCGCCGCGATGCCCGCGATATAGTACCAAGGCATGCCCTCCGCCTTTTGCGGCTCCGCCGCAACCGTTACGGCAGGCTCGCTCGGTTCGGCAGGCTCGTTTGATTCCGTCGCCCCGCCCATCGTGTACGGATAGCCCATCGTGTCGAAATAGTCGATCAAGTAATCAATGTAGAGCGCGTAGTTCGTGCCCGAGGCGACGCTCGCGTCCCAGCCCATCGTGTTGATGCCGATGACGCTGCCCGCCGCATTTACGAGCGGCCCGCCCGAATTGCCGTGGTTGATGGCGGTATCCATTTGCAGATAGCTGGTCGAGCCTTCGAGATACTGCACCTTCGTGATGCTGCCCGTCGTGATGGTCACATCCTCGGTGGTCGATCGAATCATGCCGCTGGAATCATCCGACACGCCGGGGAAGCCCAGCGCATAGACCGTATCCGTGATTTCCACGCTGCCCGAACGCATCAGCGGCAGCGCCTTGCGCAAGGTCGTCGGCGCAACAAGCCGCAGAATCGCCAGATCGGGGTCGCCGAAGGATTTGATGACCTTTGCCGACATGGTGGAATCCGAATCGTAGTCCTCGAACACGACGGATACCTCGTCCGCAACGCCCAGCACATTGCCGTTGTCATCCGTTACGGTAATGACATGCGAGTTGGTCGCGATGTATTCGACCGCCTCGCCCTCCTTGCCGACGCAGAAGCCCGTGCCGGACTGATACGTCGGCACGCCGTCCAGCGTGTAAACAAACATGATGCGCACAACGCCGCCGCGGGCGTCCGTCACCGCAGACGCAAGCGCGCTTTGCAGCGCAAAGCAGAACGCCAATGTAAGCGCCAGCACAAGCGCCAGTATCCGTTGAAACCGTTTCATGAATCGTCCCTCCCAAATCTTTCTCGATTTTCGAAGCCCTTCGTGTGTTTCCCAATTCTAGAATATCTGGATCAGTATCGCCGTAAAATTATCCTGCTTCGGGTCGCCCTTGGACAGCACCATTCGCTCAAGTCTGTCGGCGGCCTCGTGAACGCTGCCGCAAAGCGCCGCGCCGATCTCATCGTCCGAAAGCGCGTTGAACACGCCGTCGGACATGAGCGCCACCCAATCGCCCGAAATCAGCGCTGTGGCGTTCAGCGGGCAATCGACATACGCCAATTCGCCCATGCCGATATAGCTCGTCAGCGCGTGCCGCTGCCTGTCGGCGAACACGTCTTCAAAATTCATCCTGCCCCGCGACGCGCGAAGGTTCAGCTCCGTCTCGTATACATGTTCGCGCGTCAGGCGAATCGCCTTGCCGCCGCGCACAAGATAGATGCGGCTGTCGCCCACGGACGCGAACCACAGGTTTCCGTCCCGAATCAGCGCCGAAACAAGCGTCGAGCCGCTTTGACCGGGGATGCCGCCCGTTACGGCGTTTCCCGCCTCGTTTGCGCGCTCGACCAAATACAGCAGCTTCTGCGGCGCGCTCCATGCGTCCGAAAGTCCGCCGAACTCGCGCATCATCGTTGACGTAACCGCGGCGCTGACAACCTCGCCGTTGTTGAGGCCGCCCATGCCGTCCGCAACGACCGCAAGCACGCCGCTCTCGCGGCAAAGCATGGCGTTGGAAAGATCGGAAATTGCGAAGCAGTCCTCTTGATTTTCCCGCTTGCCGATATGATGCGCGTTGCCGACGGCAAGCCCCGTCGGATTGCGCCGCTGCTGCGGCAGGCTCTCCGTGCGCGGCATTGCGCCCGGCGACCGCACAGCGCCCGTTCTTCCTTCGCGGCGCTTCCTGCTTTTTCCGCCGATGCGCATCCCGATCAGCAGCCCGATGAGCGCAAGCGCCGCGAGCCCGATCAACCAAAGCAGAAAATCGCTCTTCATGCCGCCCGAAACGCCGTTGTCCATGGGCGCGGGCGTTGCAGCCGCCGTTCCCGCCTCCAACGCCGCCGGATCGGACGAAAGCGCTTCGGGCGTCGGTTCGGCAACGTCCGAAGGCGCAGACCCTTCGTTTTGTTCGCTTTCGATTGTGTCGGTCTCCTCGGGAAGCGTCTCAACCGTCACGCCGTCGCCCGTTTCGGGGCCCGGCGTTTCGTTTTCCCCCCAAAAAGCCCGTGCAGAATGCGCAAGCATTATTCCCAACTAAATTCCTCCCCGCAAAACGGAATGAACACAAGCGTCGTTTCGCCAAGGCGAATGCGGTCGTATGCATGCAGCTCGCGCGATTGATGCGGCAAAAGCAGCTCGTCGTTCACATGGATGAGGTTGCGTCCGTCGCCCGCGGCAAAGAAGAACCGACGCGTGCCGTAATCACAGGCCACATACGCCATATTCTCTTTGGAAATGGACGTGTCGCTCGGGATGCGGATACGCATGCTCGAACCGCGCCCGATGGAATTGTTGCCGCCGTAAATACGGAAATCCTGCCCGCGATCCTTGCCCTCGGCGCAAACAAACCACCCCATAACGGGGTCGAAGCCGCCGCCCTTCGCGTTCCCGCCCGGGATGATGGCGACCGTTACGCCGCTGCCCGAATCAACGGCGACCGTGCTGCCGATGTCGTTGCCTCCGTGCGCGTCCCATCCGCTGTTCACAGGCTCTGTCCGCCCGCCGCCAACGCCGCCCGCCGTCGAATCGTCCAACGGGATGGTACGGTTTTCCGCGTTCGTCGCAGGATTGCAATAAGGGCATTGCGCAAACTTGGACTGGTCAAAAAAGTGTCCGTTCGGGCATTGCTGCATGTTCATGATGGCGTCCCCCTCGCTGCATTTGCATTACGTTTTTTGGAATTGGATTCTGTTCGCTTTGTAATATGGCGCGTTTGCCGCAACAAACCTATGCGGCGTATAATAAATAAGTTTACAACCCCGAGGGCGAAATGACAAGCTATTTTGGCAATTCCGTCGGAATATCGCATGGTTTTGGCGCGATGATCGCCGTCTGCCATGCATGCGGCGCCTACTCCAATAAAAACGCCGCGCCGCCCGCCGGATCCAAGCGGATCCGCTCGCCGCGCGACAGCATCTGCATCTGACCGCGCGGCAGACGCGCGCCGCTCGTGCGATAGGTTCCGTTGGACGAAAGATCCGTTACATAGTAGCAGCCTTCGCGCGCGTTGAAGCGCACCGAACAATGTACGCGGCTGACCTTCTGCGCCTCCGCGCCAAGCACGATCTGGCATTTGGACGGGTCGCGCCCGATCAGCACGTCCTTGTCGTCGGGAATCGGAAACCTCGCGCCCGAAAACGCGCCCGCCGTTCCGAGCAGACTGCCATGCTTTACCGCAGCTTCCGTCGAGGTCAGCGTCGGATCGTCAAACGCGTCGCTTGCGCCCGTGCGCGCGCGCTTGACCTCCTCGTAAAAGCCCGCGTCGGCAATGTCGTAATACGGAAAAACGTACACAAGCCCGAGTATGCCGCATGTCAGTCCGCTCAGGATAAACCAGCCGATAAAGCTCAGATCCAGTACGAATCTGTCCGCCTTCCTGCCCTTCATCATCATGCGCGACATACGCAGCGCCTCGGCGGGTTTCAGCGTCGGCTGATCCATCATAAGATACGGCGCGAGACAGTAGGAATACGGCAAAATGAACGCGGGAATGATCAAAAGCGAGCCGAGCGCGAGGCAGAGCGCGCGCAGCCAATAAAGCCCCAGCTTGCGCCAATAATGATCGGTGCCGCGCGAAAACACGTTTCCGCCGCTCACATCCGCCCCGCGGTACAGAAGCAGCGCCGTCTCCGCCTCGCCGAAGCCGATATGCGGAAGCAGGAAGATCGTTCCGACGCCGGTCAGCCCGATGAGAAACCCGCATATGTATGCGGTTAAGCTCATGCGCAGCGCGTCGTTGTGTCGTGTGGACGTCGTGCGTTTCGCGCGCGCCCGGCATTCTGTTCGAAGCGGTATCTCCATGGCTGTTTTCTCCCTTTCGTGTATTCGGTTTTGATATGAGCCGTTACGTTTCCTGTTGCAGCGCCTCCTCGATGGCGCGCGAAAGCTGATCCGCGCAGCTTGTGCTGTTGCGGCCGCAGGTGTTGCCGGCAAGCAGGCTTGCCACGGAAGTCGCCTCCATGCCCTCTACGAGCTTGCCGAGAGCTTTCAGGTTGCCGTTGCAGCCGCCCTGAAACACAAGATTGTGAATCCGTCCCTCTTCGATCTCAAACGAGATATGCGAGGAGCAGACGTTTTTCGGCTTATAGTTGATCTTCATGATTGCCTCCGTTTATTTGAATTGCTCTTTTCCGACGCAGGATGCGCCTTGCCATGGGTCGTTCCAGCAAATAGGTCGCAAGCGCCGCCGCAAGAAGCGACGCGCAAAGCACGATCAGCGTGTATTTCCATTGCCAAACGCGATCGCCCGTCAAATTCGGCGCGGTATCGCCCGCCCAGAACGGGATCCGCCATTCCTTCAACCGAACCGCAAGCCATTGATGCCAAATGTACAGGTTGTAGGAAATCGCCGCCAAAAAACGCGAAAGCGGGTTGGCGAAAACCGCGCGGATCGGCGTGAACGTCAACGCGGACGAAAGCGAAAACAGCGCGAACACAATCGAGAGGCGGAAGCGATGCGCCGCCTGCCATAGCTGCGCGGGGCTGACGCGCGACGCGTCGTGCTGCATTCTGTACAAAAGCCATATGGAAAGCACCAGACCCGCAAGCGAAAGCAGCGAGAGCCAAACGCTCCGCTTCGTTTTTCCCGCGAGCCACACATAGAAAAACGCCGCCGCCATGCCGTTTGCAAACACGCCGAAAAACGCGGGAAGCTGGTTCAGCGTCGTGCGCAGGCTGTCGGGATCAAAGCGCATGGCGCCCTGCAAATACAGCATGGATACGCCGACCATGCAAAGATACGTCATCATCGGATGCTTGCGAAAGCACGCCGCAAGCAGCGGAAAAATCAGGTAAAACTGCATCTCGATCGCCGCCGTCCACAACACGCCGTTGAGCTGTGTGGCAAGATAAACGCGCGGGAAGAACGTTTGCGTAAACGTCAGCATAGGCAGCAGGTCGCGGAGACATTCGGCCAAATTCGCATATTTGCCCGTCGGAATCGCAAACGCAAACAGGATGAGCAGCACGCAGAAATAGTAGCTCGGCACGATGCGCGCGACGCGCTTTTTGTAAAATTCCCGTGCGCAAGGCGTCTTCTCGAAGCAAAGGCGGGCGCGGGCATACGGCAGAAACAGGCAAAACGCCGAAAGGAACAGCAAGCAGTCAACAAAAATGTACCCCGTGCGCGGAACAAAATCCAGGCTGAAACTCGTGCTTTTGAAGCCGAGCCGCGCCAGAAACGGCAGTTCGAAATAGGGCATCAGCCAGCTTTGCTGCCAAACGTGGAACCATACGACGATCAAAACCGCGAGCGCGCGAACGCCGTCCAGCGTGTCGATATGACGCGTGTCAATCGATGCGCTTTTCGTTTTTTGTGCGGTCGATGCTTCCATGCGCTCATTTTAGCACGGGTTGCGCATTGGTTGCAACGTTTGTCGATTGTGTTGTATAATAACCATAATTTGTAGGTATACGGGCGGAATGATATGCTGTTTTCCTCCTATGGATTCGTTTTTGTGTTTTTGCCCTTGTGCATCACCGGGTATTTCCTGCTGTCCAAGCTGAAAAGCCCGCTTTGGCAAAGGCTTTTCTTGATTGCCGCCTCGCTCGTGTTTTACGGTTGGGGCTACCCGAGCTGTCTGCCCCTTCTCCTCGTCTCGCTGCTTGTCAACTTCCTTCTTGCGCGCGGCGTTTCCCGCGGCGGGCGCTTGGGTCTCCTTTGCTTTCTGCTCGGCATTCTGCTTGACGTCGGCACGCTGGTCTACTATAAATACGCAAACCTGATCCTCTCCGGCGTCGAAGCGCTCTTTTCCGTTCCCATCGACTGGAAGCAAACGACAAGCCTGCCCGGCGTCAGCTTTTTCACCTTTCAGCAGCTTGTTTACCTCATCCTGCTGCGGCAAAAGAAAACGGCGGTCGGCTCCTTGGCGGACTATGCGACGTTTGTGCTGTTCTTCCCGCAGCTCGTCTCGGGGCCGATCGTTCTGTATGACGAAATCGCGCCCGCGTTCGCGGAGGAAAGCCGCCGCTATCCCTGCGCAAAAAACCTCGCCGTCGGCGCATACCTGTTCTGCATCGGTCTTTTCATGAAGCTCGCGTGTGCGAATTCCGCCGCCTCTCTTTCGGACATGGCGGTTTACTACGGCGAGCTCGGTCTGATTGGCGCATGGGCGGGAACGCTCAGCTATACCATGCAGATCTATTTCGACTTTGGCGGCTACGCGATGATGGCGCTCGGCGTCGGCAGGATGTTCAACATTCGCCTGCCGATCAACTTTGACCGCCCCTACGCCTCGGCAAGCGTTACGGAATTCTGGCGCAGGTGGCATATCACGCTCGGGCGCGCGCTCTCCGTCTGCGTATACCGCCCGCTCGGCGGCAGTCGTCACGGCAAAATACGCACCTGCTGCGCGCTGTTTGTCACGATGCTCGTGAGCGGAATCTGGCACGGCGCAAACCAAACGTTCCTGATTTGGGGCGCGCTCAACGGCTTGATTCTGGTGTTTGAGCGGCTCATGGACGGCATTTTGAAGCGCATCCCGCGCGTTCTGCGGCAGATCGGCACGTTCCTGACCGTCAACGCGCTTTGGGTTCTGTTTCGCGCGGAGAGTCTTTCCGCCGCGCGCGATATGTGGCGCAGCCTGATAAACGTATCCGACCTTTCGCTTTCCTGGCTGGTCACGCTCTCGTCGGACAGCACGGTAGGCTATCCCGCGCCCGTGCGCATCGCATATGTCGTCATCCTGCTGATCGCGCTGATTGTTTTTTCGCTGCGGCTCAAAAATGCGGACGAGATCGAGGACGGCTTTTCGCTTGACGGCAAACACCTGCTGATCGCTTTGGCAGCGTTCGTTCTTGCCGTGCTGCATATGAACCGCGAGAGCGTGTTCATCTACTATTTCTTTTAAGGAGATGCGCGTATGACCGCAAAACGGTGGCTGACGTCGCTCATCGCGCTTTCGCTGGCGCTGCTTTTGCTGCTTGCCGCGATTTGCTTTTTGTTCGACCCGTTCCTGCAATACCGCGCGGTTGATCACAAGCGCTATCTGACCTCGCGATTCTGCTGCCCCGGCATCATGAAAACCGCGGACTACGACGCGGCGGTCGTCGGCTCCTCCTTCACGCAAAATTTCGATATGCAGCGCTTTCGCGATACGCTCGGCGTCTCCCCCATCAAAGCGACGATCGGCGGTATGTCGCCCATCGAGCAGACCGACGCCATCGCGCTTATGGATCGCGTGGGCAAGGCGCAAACCTACTATATCTGCCTCACGCACGAGAGCTTTTTTACCGAATTTCAACACGGCGAAAACACCTATCCCGACTATCTCATGGACGACAATCTGCTCAACGATTATCGCTATCTGCTCGGCTTTGAAGCGTGGTTTCGCTTTCTGCCCGCGGACGTCGGGCTGCTTTTGTGCGACGCGCTGGGAATTCGATTGGGCGAGAAGATCCGCCGGCAGCGCAGCATCGACGCGCTGGATGATTGGAGCCTTGATCGTTCCGTCGGCGCCGACGCCGCGTGGAGCGCCATGCAAGCGGCCGATCGCTCACCGCTCGATGCAGCTAAGGCGGAGCGTCTCTATCAGGCGTATATTCAAAACATGGAATCGTTCCTGCAAAGCATATCGTTCGACGAAAACAAGCAATATGTGTTCTTTTATCCGCCCATGTCCGCGCTGTATTGGTATCAAAAGGGCGACTCCGTGCTCGACGCCGCGCAAAAGAGCAAGGCTTGGTTCTGTAAGCGCTTGGACGATATGCCGAACGTTACCATATTCGATTTTGACAGTATGCCCGAAACCGCCGATCTTTCGCTCTATTGCGATTGTACGCATTTCTGCGCGGACGTAAGCGACTTGCTGACGGACTGTTTTGCAAGCGGCGCGTATCGTGTCAACGCCGATACCGTTCTTGACAGCAATGCGCAAATGCGCGCGCTGCTGACCGCATTCTACGCCGAAAACGCGGAACGGCTCGGCCGATATGATCTCCCGTAATATTTTTTTGATTTTTCTTGATTTTTTGCTTGACTCTAACGTTACGTCATGCCGTATCCTGTCTGCGAGGTGAGAAGAATGACCGAGAAGCGAAGCGAAAACGAACGTGAAGAGACGCTTTTGTCCATCGGGGAGGTCTGCAAGCTGACGGGCTTGACGCAGCGCGCGCTGCGTTGGTATGACGAGATCGGGCTCGTCACGCCCGCCGGCATAACCGAGGGCGGCTATCGGCAGTACGACGCGCAGAATCTCGAAACGTTGCAACAGATTCTGTTCTTTCGCGAGCTTGGGTTCCCGCTTGCGGAGGTGAAGCGCATCCTGACCGACCCGCGCTTCGACCGCGAAAAGGCGCTAAGCGAGCATCGCGCGCTGCTGATCCTGCAAAAGGAGCGGATCGAAGGGCTCATTCGTCTCTCCGAACAAGCATTGAAGGGAGAAACCAACATGGGATTCGACAAATTTGACACAACGAAGATCGACGAGCAAAAGGCGAAGTACGCCGCGGAAGCAAAGGCGCGCTGGGGCAACACGGAGGCGTATGCCGAAAGCGAAAAGCGGCAGCAAAAGCGCTCTGAGGCGGACGACGCGATGATTCGGGCGGAGGCGGACGAGATCTTTGCCGCATTCGCCGCGCATCGGGGCGAAAACCCTGCGTCCGAACCGCTCAACGCGCTGGTCGACCGCTGGCAGGCGCACATCACCAAGCATCATTACCCCTGCTCCGACGAGATCCTCAAATCGCTTGCCGAAATGTATGTCGGCGACGAGCGCTTTGCCGCAACGCTGGACGCGTTCGGCGAAGGCACCGCGCAGCTCATGCACGACGCGATCCTCGCGCGCAGGTAAGGGGAACAGCGTCTTCTTCTTTTGAAAAGGAAGAAGCAAGAAAACCGCATTTGCCATGGGTCATAAAAAGGAGTGAAGTTTGATAGCTTCGCTCCTTTTTTGTTTGTCGATCAGATTGAGCTTCTTTTCTTCCAATTTTTCGATCTTCCGAGAAAGAAAGCAGATCAGAACGCGTTTACCAGTTCCTTAAAGATTTTCCCGCGCTGCTCGTAGTTTTCAAACATGCCCCAGCTTGCGCAGGCGGGCGAAAGCAGCACGACGTCGCCGCTTTTCGCAAGCGCGCGCGCCGTATCGACGGTTTGGACGAACGTTTCCGCATGGCGCACCTCGCCCGCAAAGCCCGCGTCGAGTGCGGTCTGCAAAATCTGCGGCGCGGTCTGCCCCAATACGACGATCGCCTTGACGCGGTTCTCAAAATGCGAAAAGAGCGCATGAAAGTCGCTGTGCTTATCGTAACCGCCCAGAATCAGCACGATCGGACGCGTCATCGCCTCAACCGCCTTGATCGTCGAATCCGGATTCGTGCCCTTGGAGTCGTTATAATACGCTACGCCCTCGTATTCGCGCACGAACTCGATGCGATGCTCCACGCCCGCAAACGTCCGCATCGCCTCGCACACGGCTTCCTTCGATATGCCCATGCCGAGCGCGAGCAGGGCGCAGAGCATGGCGTTTTCGAGATTGTGTCCGCCCGGAATGCGAATCTCGTCCTTGTTGAGAAGCGGCGCGTCCATGCCGTCGTCGCGGAAGATCAGCATACCGTCCTTCAAAAACACGCCGCGTACAACCTCGCATTTGCGCGAGAAGTAATACACGCGCGCGGGCGTTAAGCGCGCCATATCCCGAACGATCGGATCGTCGTAATTCAGCGCGGCGACGTCGTTTTCCGTTTGATGCTCGAATATCTTGCATTTGCAGGCGATATACCGCTCCATCGAGCCGAAATGATCGAGATGATCCTCGGTGATGTTGCATACGCCCGCCGCGCGCGCGTGAAAGAGCTTGTCGCCTTCGAGCTGCAAGCCCGCCGTTTCCGCAACGACCACGTCGCCTTCGCGCGTTTCCAGCGCGTATTCGGTGATCGGCACGCCGATGTTGCCCAATACGAACGTATGCCGTCCGCCGAGCTTGAACATTTCGCCCGTCAGCGCCGTGCAGGTCGTTTTGCCGTTCGTGCCCGTGATGCAGACGAATTCCGCGTGCGAATAGCGGTAGCCCAGCTCGATCTCGCCGATAACCTCGACGCCGCGCTTTTCCGCCGCCAATACGAACGGCGCCGTCATGGGTATAATCGGGCTGATAACGATCAGATCAACGCCGTCAAACAACGATTCGGGCGCTTCGCCAAGCCGATATTCCACGGGGAAGCCCGCAAGCTGCTCCGCCAATCCCGGTATCTCGCTTTTTTTGTCGTTCACGATCACGCGCCAGCCGCCGACGCGGCAAAGCAGCTTTGCCGAACCGACGCCGCTTTTCGCCATGCCGACAATCAGCGCGGTTTTTCTGTTTTCTGCCATGGTTGTTCTCCTTCTTCTTTCATCCGAACAGAAAGAATACGATCCTGCCGAGCGCCGCATGAAAAAGCCGCATCGCGCGGATGCGGCGTGATCGCTTATCGCAGGTAGGGCAGCGTGCAGATCGCGGAAAGCGCGACCGTCACAATCGCGTACATCGTAACGATATACGGCTCCGAATAGCCCTTCAACTCAAAATGATGATGAATCGGCGCCATCTTAAACATCCGCTTGCCGTGATTAAGCTTATTGCTCGCAACCTGTAAAACGACCGAAAGCGCGCTGCCGAGAAAGCAAAAACCCATGATCGGCAGGATCAGGAACGAACGGCTCAGAATGGCGATCATCGCGACCGCGCCGCCGAGCGCGAGCGAACCCGTGTCGCCCATAAACACGCGCGCGGGATAGGTGTTAAACCGCAAAAAGCCGATGCACGCGCCGACAATCGCCGCGCAAAATACCTCCATGCCGCGGAAGTTCGCGGCCAGCAGCATTTCGCCCGTTTGACCCGCGCGCGCCGTCATCACCGCGAATATAACCGCCATAAACAGCGTGTAATACAGCGTGACGTTCGTCGCAAGCCCGTCCAAGCCGTCGGTGAGGTTGACGGCGTTCACCTCCGCAACCACGACAAACACGCAAAGCGGGATGTAATAAACGCCGACGTCCCATTCGCCGCCCGAGATCGGCAGATACAGCGAGGAGCCGACGAGCGGAGAGCGATACGCCCAAATCGCGATCAGGATGGCGATGCCAAACTGCGCGATAATCTTTTGATACGCGCGCAGCCCGAGGTTTCGCTTGTTGCGGATCTTGATAAAGTCGTCCAAAAAGCCGACCACGCCGAACGCGGCGAACACAAGCAGCGTCGGCAGAAGAAATTCCATGCCCTCCACGCCGAACAAAAGCGAGGCCGCGACCACGGCGAGTATGGTCATGATGCCGCCCATCGTGGGCGTGCCCTGCTTTTTTTTGTGGGACTGCGGCCCCAGCTCCCGCTCGATTTGCCCAAATTTGAGCTTGTGCAGCAGCGGAATGAACACGGGGCCCATCAACAAAACGATTGCGAACGCGACCAACGCGGTCAATACGATTTCAAACATGTTGCTATTATAACTCGCTTCGTCCGCAGCCGACAATCACTTTCTTGTCAAAATGCGGCAAATTCTCCTTAAATTTGATCGAGCAGCTCTTCGACGATCTCCTTGTCGTCAAAATGATACTTCGTGCCCATGATCTCTTGATAGTTTTCGTGTCCCTTGCCCGCGATGAGTACGATGTCGCGCTCGCGCGCCATGGAAAGCGCCGCGCGAATCGCCTCCTTGCGGTTCTCGATGACGGTATACTTGACGCCGCTGCGCTTGACGCCCTCCTCGATGGACTCGATGATCGCCATCGGATCCTCCGTTCGCGGGTTGTCGCTGGTAACCACCGCGAATTCCGAAAACCTGCCCGCGATTTCGCCCATGATGGGACGTTTCGCGCGGTCGCGGTCGCCGCCGCAGCCGAACACGCAGATCACGCGCGCCTTGGCAAACTCGCGCACCGTGCGCAGCACGTTTTCGAGCGCGTCGGGCGTATGCGCATAGTCCACAAACACGGAAAAGCCCTTATCGGTCTTGACCGCCTCAAGACGCCCGCTGACGCTGGTCATGGATTCCAGCCCCGCCTTGATATGCGAGAGCTTGATACCGACCGACTGCGCCATACCGACCGCGCCCATGGCGTTGAACACCGAGAACAGTCCCGGTATCGGCAGGTTCATGAGCACGTCGCCCTCGGGCGTATGCAGGTCGAACTGCACGCCGTCGGTCGTAATATCGATGTTGGCGGCGGTGATATCCGCGCGGTCGCGCACGCCGAACGTCAAAATCGGTATCGTCAGACCTTCCATCATGCGCCCCGCGTAAGGGTCGTCCACGTTAACGACGCCCTTCCTGCTGTTGAGAAGCAGCGTCTTTTTCGCGCGCAGATAATTGTCAAACGACTTGTGATAGTCCAGATGATCCTGCGTAAGATTCGTAAACAGACCCACGTCAAACCGTATGCCGTGTACGCGGTATTGCTCGAGCGCGTGGGAGCTGACCTCCATCACGACCATGTCCACATGCGCGTCCGCCATCGTGCGCAGCAGCCGAAACAGATCGACGGATTCGGGCGTCGTGCGATCCGTATGCAGGCTTTCCGAGCCGATCATATTGCGAATCGTGCCGATGATGCCAACCTTCTTGCCCGCCTGCTCCGCAATCGCTTTGACCATATAGGTTGTCGTCGTCTTGCCGTTCGTGCCCGTTACGCCGAGCATCATCATCTCGCGCTGCGGATACCCGTAGAACGCCGCCGACATCTCCGCCATCGCCTTTCTGGCGTTCTTGACGAGAATCTGCGGCACGGGATACGGCAATTCGCGCTCGACCAAAAGCGCCGATGCGCCGTTTTGAATCGCGCTTTCGGCGAAGGTGTGCCCGTCGAACAGCGCGCCGACGACGCAGCAGAACAGGCTCCCCGGCTTCACCTTGCGCGAATCATACTCAACGGAAACGATGTCCGTATCCTCGCCCGTAAAGCGCAGACCTGTCGCCATGACCAATTCTGAAAGCAACATGCGTATTCCTCCCGTCCATTCTGTGAATCATTTGCTCGCGCCGCCAATGGGAAGCGCGGTATCATCTGTCTTTTCGCCGCGCGTTACGGCGCGGGCGTGTCCTGCGGCTTCGGCGTCGGCGACGGCGTGGGCGACGGCGTCGGCGTCGGGAACGTCACATAAATCGTCGTACCCGGCTCGACCTTCTCGTTGGGCGGAACCGATTGCTCGATGATCTGCCCCGTACACTGCGTGGGATCGAACGCAAGCTTCAACCCCAGCCTCGTCAGCGCGTCGTATGCGTCCTGCCTGCGGCGATCGATCAGATTCGGCACGGTGACCATCTCTTTATAGACGCCCTCGTCGTTATAGGTGGTCATGCTCGTATATAAAATCACGATGGAATGGCGCGCCGCCTCCGTTTCGCCCGCGGGAACCTGCATGGTGACGACCGCCTCCTCCTCGGAGGGCGTAAGCGTGACGGTAAACCCGTCCCCCTCGAGCGCATCCGCCGCCTGCTTGCCCGTCATGCCAACCACGTTCGGCACGGTGCGCATGGTGGTCGTCGTATCGGGCAGAATGCCGTAATACTGCACGAGATCGGACAGCGTTTTTCCGACCCAAGGCGCGGCGACCGTGCTGCCGTAAACCACGGGCACGCGCGGCTCGTCAACATAAACGAGGCAGAGAAGCTGCGGTTCTTTTGTCGGCACAAAGCCGATAAACGAGGCGATCAGCCGCGTGCGGGACGCCGTTCCGTCCTCTTCATACTTTTGCGCCGTGCCCGTTTTGCCGCCGACGGAATAATTCTGCACCGCGCCGTTGGAGCCGCTGCCGTTGTCCACAACGGACTGCAAAATCTGACGCACGGTTTCGGACGTCGAGCTCTTGATCACGCGCCTGAGAATCGTCGGCTCCTTTGACTCGATCACGGTTCCGTCGGCGTCGGTGATGCCCGAAACGATATACGGCTGCATAAGCAGACCGCCGTTCACCGCCGCGCACGCCGCGTTCGCGATCTGAATGCCCGTGCAGGTAATCGTCTGCCCGAACGAAATGCGCGCCAGGTCGCTTTCGCGGATGTATTTGCGATGCCGCACCTCGCCCGAGTCCTCGCTCGGCAAGCCGCACGCCGTGGACTCGTCAAAGCCGAACGCATAAATATAGTCGTAAAGCGTATCGACACCCATCGTCGCCGCCATCTCCATAAACGCACAGTTGCAGGAGTTTTCAACCGCTTCGGTCAGCGTCTGCGTGCCGTGCCCCGACGTTTTCCAGCAGCGCACCTTCTCCAAACGGAACGTTTTCGAGCCTGTGCATTTATAGCTGGAACTCAGATCCGCCGCGCCGCTGTCGAGCGCCGCCGCAAGCGTTACGATTTTGAAGATCGAGCCGGGCTCAAACGTGTCCGTCACCGCGCGGTTTCTCGACATATCCATCAGGCTGGTCACGTCGTCGCGCGGCGGGTTGTTCAGATCGAACGAGGGGTAGGACGTCATGGCGAGTATCTCGCTCGTCGCGGGATCCATGACGAGCCCCGTCGCGGAAAGCGCGTTGTTGGTCTCGTAACACTGCTTCACATACTTTTCAAGATACGACTCCGTGACCGAATCGACCGTCAGCGTCAAATCGTAGCCGTCCGTCGGCGCGTTATACTGCTGCGAGCCGTAGGAAAGCGGCTGGTTCTTTCGATCGACCTCGGTAACGAGCAGTCCGTCCTCGCCCTTCAAGTAGGAATCGAATTCCGCCTCGATGCCCGTTTGCCCTTCTCCGTCCGTGCCCGAAAAGCCGATGATTTGCGTGAACAGCTGCCCGAACGGATAGTATCGCTTTTTATCGGTCGTATAGCTGATGCCGCTGCCGAGTTGCAGCGCTTCAAGCTGATCGATAACCGAGCTTTCCACCTGCCGTTTGAGCTGCACCTGCTGCCGTTTCGTATTCGAGATACGTTCCAGCACATAGTTGTAGTCCAAGCCGAGGATGTCCGAAACCTCCGTCGCAATGCGCACGCGGTCGTCCGCCGCGATGGAGGGCGGGTTGGCAAGCACGCGATACGCCGTGCCCGTCTGCGCGAGCACAAGGCCGTTGCGATCCAGTATCCTGCCGCGCTGCGCCGTCAGGTTCGTGCGCCGCGTCCACTGCGCCTCCGCCTTTTGCTGATAGTCGGGCCCGAGCAGGAGCATAACCTGCGCGAGCCGCAGCGACAGCACGAGAATCAGTATGCCCGCGAACACCATCAGGAGCACGAGCTTGCGTTTTAGATTGGGCCCCTTTGTCGTTTTTGCCATGGTACGGATCGTCCTTTCCTTGCGGATCAGCCGCCGTCGGGCGGTTGGACCCCCCCGTCGCCCGTGTCGTCGCCGTTTGTCCCGTTTCCCCCGCCGTTCGTCGGCGCGCTCGGCTCCTGCGTCGGCGCGTCGGTCGTCGCCGCGGGCGCCTGCCCCGAAAACGGCAGCGCGTCCCCGATTTTGACATATTGGGACTGCTGCGGATACCGCATGCCGTACTGCTCCGCCGCCTGCTGCGCGTCCTGAATCGTAACCGCGCACTCGATGGATGCTTCCAACTCGATGATGCGTAAATTCGTCGTGTCAATCTCCGTGTTGAGGGCGTTGATATCCGCGTAGGCGCGCGCGATGCGCTCGTATCCCGTGAGCGCGAACAGGATCATACCCGCGAACAAAAAGCCGCTGAACACCAGCCCGATGCGCGACATGGCGCGTGTTTCCGGCTTTTTCACCTTCAACGAGCCGTCGTCCTGCCGCGCTGCGCTCCGTTTCTTCTTCGGGCGCGGCGGCTCCGTGCTTTCGTCCGTGTCCGTCACGGGCGCATACAAACGTGTTTTGGGCGGCTCGCCCCTTTTCCCCTTTTCTTCGAAACGGATGTCCAACTTCGTTTCTCTCCCAAGCTATGCATCGCGCCAAATGCGTATACCGTATTCGGCAAGACGCGTCAGAGCTTCTCGATGCATCGCAGTTTTGCGCAGCTCGCGCGGCTGTTTTCTTCCGTCTCCGCAGCGAGCGCGGTGACAGGCTTCCTTGTAAGCACCGTCGCCTTCGGCTGCTTTCCGCAGATGCAGATGGGCGCGTCGGGCGGGCAGGTACACGGATGCTCAAAGCGGCGAAACGCGCGCTTGACGATCCGATCCTCCAAGGAGTGAAACGTAATTATACACATTCTGCCGCCCGATTGCAACAAATCACAGGCGGATTCCACGGCGGCGTCCAATCCGTCAAGCTCGTCGTTGACCTCGATGCGCACCGCCTGAAACGTTCTGCGCGCGGGATGCTGCGGTTCGTTTCGGAATTTCGCGGGGATGCCGCTTTTGACGAGCTCCGCAAGCTCGCGCGTGGTCTGAATCGGCTTTTGCGCGCGGGCGGAAACGATGCGCTCGGCGATGCGGTACGCAAACCGCTCCTCGCCATAGTCGCGCAGGATGCGGACAAGCGCGTCCTTGTCGTATCCGTTGACAACGTCGTATGCCGAAAGCGAAGCGGTTCGATCCATGCGCATATCCAGCGGCGCGTCCGCGTGATAGGAAAAACCGCGCTCCGCCGTATCCAACTGATGCGAGGAAACGCCCAGATCGAGCAATATGCCGTTCACCGCGTCAACGCCGACGCTTTTCACCAGCGCCGCCATATCGAAAAAGTTGCCGTGCAGCGCCACAAAGCGCGACCCGAACGGCGCTAAACGCGCCTCTGCCGCATGCAGCGCCTCAAAGTCGCGGTCGATGCCGATCAGCCGCCCCGTTTCGGGCAGCAGCTTCAACACCGCCTCCGCATGGCCGCCGCCGCCAAGCGTTCCGTCCACGAATACGCCGCCGCGCGCGGGTCGGAGAAGCTCCAACGTCTCGTTCGGCAAAACTGGAATATGTCGAAACGTCTCGCTCATATGCCAAGCTGCGCCATATGCGCCAGCGCGTCGCCGCAAAGCGTTTCGCTCGTCTCCTCGTAACGCCGAAGCGTAACGGGGTTCCAAACCTCGATGCGATCGCCGACGCCGATGAGCGTCGCATCCTTGCTCAATTCCGCCTGCTCGCGCAGGTTCGCGGGAATCAGAATGCGCCCCTGCTTGTCAAGCTCGCAGCAGGACGCCGCGGCATACAGGCGCCTTCGCACCGCCTGCCCGCCTACGTCCGTCATCGGAAGCGCGGCGAGCTTTTCGGAAAACGCCCGCCATGCGGAAAGCGACATGCCGAACAGGCACTTGGATACGCTTTCATCCAGCAAGCCGAGCGTAACGATCAGCGCGTCGCCGAGATCCTCGCGCCATTTTGCGGGAATAAACACGCGCCCCTTGGCGTCCAGCATATGCTCGAAAGATCCGATCAGCACGCGCGCGTCCCCCCAAAGATTATCATTGAAAAACAAGGCTTCCCGCCCTTTGTACGAAAAGTATACACCACATCCCCCCATTTGTCACCACTTTTATGGGAAAACATCCCTACTTTTTTGAACTTTCCGTAAACTCACGCCATATGCGGCGCGTCGGCGTTTTTGCGCGATTTTGAGGAATTCACAGGAACCGCAAACCGTGGTATACTAGCATGACGAATGTGCCCAACATATAGATTTGGGTGCGAAATCGACGAACGATCAGCGGGGAGACGGGTATGGCAGCAGACTATACGGTAGATCAAATCAAGGTAATGGAGGGGCTGGACGCCGTCCGCATGCGGCCGGGCATGTATATCGGCTCCACGGGACAGCGCGGGCTGCATCACCTTCTTTGGGAGATCATCGATAACTCGATCGACGAGGCGGCGAACGGCTTCGCCAACGAGATCAACGTGTTTCTGCGCCGCGACAACTCCGTTACCGTGGTTGACAACGGGCGCGGCATTCCCGTGCAGATTCACGAAAAGTACGGCGTTTCGGGTGTCGAGCTTGTGTTTACGCAGCTGCACGCGGGCGGCAAATTCGGCAACGCGTCCTACGGCTATTCGGGCGGTCTGCACGGCGTCGGCGCGTCGGTCGTCAACGCGCTTTCCGAATGGGTATCCGTCGAGGTCGCGTCGGAAAACCGCCTGTATCGCATGGAATTTCGCAGCGAGGCGGACGAAACGGGCAAGATCGCCTCGGGCAAGCCCACAGCTCCGCTTGCGGAGATCGGCAGAACGCGCAAGCAGGGCACGACGGTCACGTTTATGCCCGACGCGCGCGTGTTTGAAACGGTCGAAATGAGCTATGACGTCATCGCCAAACGCCTGCGCGAGCTTGCCTACCTGAACCGCGGCGTAAAAATGACGCTTTCCGACGAGCATAAGGGCAGGGAGCGCAGCGCGGAATTCAAGTTTGACGGCGGACTTTCGGACTTTGTGCGCTACCTGAACGACGAAAAGACGCCGCTCTATCCCGACCCGATCCATTTTATCGGTTCCTGCGGCGACATCATCGTCGAGGTCGCCTTCCAGCATGACGACGGCTATACGGACAACCTTTTCTCCTACGTCAACAATATTCCGACCACCGAAGGCGGCACGCATGAAACGGGCTTTAAGGCGGCGCTGACCAAGGCGCTCAACGACTACTGCCGCAAGGTCGGTCTGCTCAAAGAAAAGGACGCGTCGCTTTCGGGCGAGGACTTCCGCGAGGGCATCACGGCGGTTCTTTCGCTCAAAATGCGCACGGTGCAATTTGAGGGGCAAACGAAGACCAAGCTCGGCAACACGGAGGCGCGCCCCGCCGTCGAAACCGTGGTTTCGGAGAAGCTCGCCCCGTTCTTGGAGGATCTGAAAAACGGCGCGACCGCGAACGCCATCGCGGAGAAGGCGATTCGCTCGGCAAAGGTGCGCGAGACGGCGCGCAAGGCGAAGGCGACCGCGCGCGAAAAGAACAAGCTGGAAAACGCGCCTCTCGTCGGCAAGCTGTCAAGCTGTACGGGACGCGATTTTTCCCGCAACGAGCTTTTCATCGTCGAGGGCGACAGCGCGGGCGGTTCGGCAAAGCAGGGACGCGACCGCCGCTTTCAGGCGATTCTCCCGCTGCGCGGCAAGCCGCTCAACGTTGAAAAAAAGCGTTTGGAGCAGGTGCTGCAAAACGAGGAGTTCCGCTCCGTCATCACCGCGCTCGGCACGGGCATCGGGGACGATTTCGACCTGTCGCTTCTGCGCTATGACAAGGTCATCATCCTCTCGGATGCGGATCAGGACGGCGCGCACATCCGCGCGATCCTATTGACGTTCTTCTATCGCTATATGAAG